>NZ_JBLYZH010000002.1:0-651745 GCF_048551595.1 Rhizobium sp. CRRU65
GGCACTTCGTAGTGGGGGTGGGCGGATTCTGTCAAGTATAACGCCCGTCAACCATTCCCATCAACATCGCCGTCCTCGTCGAGGCTGCGCACCGGCAGATAGGTGTTCTTCTCCATCCACTCCCGAACGATAAACCTGATCGTGTCGTTGCGCGTCATGCCGAGTTCGCCGGATAGGTCTCGCAAAGCTGCGTCCGTATCATCTTCGAAGGTGATCGATCCTGCATTGCGCAATAGGAGCGCGGCGCGACGAAGCAGGATTTGTAAGTCCGGCCGGGAGATGTCCGCAATCCGGTCGGCGGCGTCCTCAAGCAGAGCAGCGGTATCAGGTGTTTTCATGTGCGCCTCCACCCACGTCATCTTGCCGCTTGTTGCTGCCAAGCATCGAGCCCAGCCTCGGTGAGCATGTATTTGCGAGTCACGGGAGACTCCTTGCTTAATACCCGTCCATGCGCAAAATTCTGGACACAAACTGGCGATATGGCCATTTAAATGAACAAAACTTGACTTCACACCAAGCGCCATGGCATGATGTCCGCAAGGACGGGAGCAACTCTTGTCCACTCAGATGAACAACATGGGTCATAACAGTGCCCCGTCAGAGAAGCTACTCCAGAGTGACGCATCAGGCGCTCGCCATGCTCGGCAAGCTGATCCGCGTCGGGCGCGCCGAGCGCGGCCTGACCGCGCAGGAACTGGCCGACCGTGCCGGCATCAGCCGGACGACATTGTCCAGCATCGAAAAAGGTGCGCCCGGTCCTGAGATCGGCATCGTCTTTGAAGTAGCGTCCCTCGTGGGCATGCGCCTGTTCGACTATGACGAGCGCAGTCTCCAGATGCACAATACCCGTCTCGATGAAAAACTGGCCCTGCTGCCCAAGAGTGTCCGCCACACGGTGAAGGAGGTCGATGATGACTTCTAAGGCGGACGCCACGGAAGCCTTTGTCTGGATGTGGCTGCCGGGGGCAACGGAACCGGTGGTGGCGGGCCGCCTCGACCAGAATGGCGAGCGCCTGCTCTTCACCTATGGCGCCAGTTACCGCCGCCGCGAAAACGCCATTTCCGTCTATGAGCCGGAGTTACCGCTCCAGGAAGGCATTATCGCGCCGATCAACGGCCTGTCGATGGCGAGCTGCATTCGCGACTGCTCGCCCGATGCCTGGGGCCGCCGGGTTATCATCAACAGACTGACGGGCAAGAAGCCCGACGCTGCCGGCGTGCCTGAGATCAGCGAACTTACCTATCTGCTCCAGTCCGGCTCCGACCGGATTGGTGCTCTCGATTTTCAGGCCTCGGCAACTGAGTATGTCCCCCGCCATGCCGCACAGGCATCGCTCGACGAACTCATGGAAGCTGCCGCCCTCATCGAAAAAGGCGTCCCCCTGCCATCGGCGCTCGAAATAGCCCTCAACCATGGCACCTCGATCGGCGGCGCGCGCCCCAAGGTGCTGATCAATGACGGGGCGAAGAAATTCATCGCTAAATTCTCGGCAACCAACGACACCTACAGCGTGGTGAAGGCCGAATTCATCGCGATGAAGCTGGCAGCCGCCTGCGGGCTAAACGCGGCGTCCGTGGCGATGACCCGCGCCGCGCAAAAGGACTTGCTGCTGATCGAGCGCTTTGACCGCACGCACACAACGGATGGCTGGAGGAGGCACGCCATGGTCTCGGCCCTGACCATGCTGGGCCTTGATGAGATGATGGCGCGCTATGCCTCTTACGAAGACTTGGCCGAGCTGATCCGTCGCCGCTTCACGGCACCCAAGGATACCCTCAAGGAACTCTACGGGCGGATTTGCTTCAACGTGCTGTGCGGCAACACCGACGACCATGCCCGCAATCATGCCGCCTTCTGGGACGGCCGAATGCTCACTCTGACGCCGGCCTATGATATCTGCCCCCAGAGACGCACGGGTAACGAGGCCACGCAGGCCATGCTGATCAAGGGCGATGGCCGCGCCAGCACCCTCGCCACCTTGCTAGCTAGCGCGCCGGATTATCACTTGAAAGAGGCGGAAGCTGCCGCGCTGATTGAAAACCAGGTCACGATGATTGCCGCAAACTGGCCAGCGGTCTGCGCGGAAGCCGAGCTGAGCCCCGTGGACCGCAACCTGTTCGCCGGACGTCAGTTTCTCAATAGCTATGCCTTTGAGGGGCTCGAAGGTCAAAAAGCGCTGAAGGATGCCTTTCGCGCCGCACGGGATGCGCTGATCGCGGCCGGAGGCGCTTGACGATGACAGCGCGACAGCAGCTCAAGAGAGGCGATTGGCAGGGCCTTTCTCCGCTCTCTTGGCCATGTGTCATGGGCTGCGGAGCAGACTGCCGCGGGCATCAACTTCTTGGTGGCCGCCATTCATGACGGGCTGATCGGAGCGTTCCCTCTTCCCTCGGCGCTATCTCGCTTAAATTTTCCTCACCCTTGTTGAGAGGACACCAGGGAGTTTGTTGCTGTATCCGGTCAGAACCTCCCTGGTGAATGTCGATCCATGTTGGGCGTCGTGGGGAGTTCCCCGAGGGGAGCCTTCGTTGAAAAATTCGAGCATAGCCGCTTCATATGATTGCGGAGTGGGGAGGTGCATCTTTGACCGACGAAGGAATAGTGTCGGCAGCATTGGGTTCGGGTGGAGGAAACCGATCAACCGCGCCTCAAGCGTTCAGCGGAAGGTGGGCCTGCTCGCGACGCAATGCTTTCTTGCATTCTTGGCTGCCATAGACAACGCGTCCACTATTCTTTCGGGGCTCGCCCGTTTGGTGACGACAGCTCGGCCCTCCGGGTTTTCGACAAGGCCGGGGTTCAGAGTGAAATACACCACACCAAGTCCGAACCCGGAAAAGAGGGCGCGGGCAATGGACGGCCCGGTCAGTCCATCCCCAAGCCGGATGTCGATGATGGCGATGTCTGCTTCGGAACCGAGCTCCAGAGCCTCTGACATGTTCCCCGCTATGCCAGTGATTTCGAATCCGGCGTCGATCGCGACATCCTCGATCACCAGAGCGATTCCCGGTTCGTCTTCAACGATGAGCAGACGCATGTTTCGTCTCCAGGGCGGCTACAATCGGCGCGGCGCTCTCTGGCGTCGCAAATCGAAAACACTCCCCGCTACAAGCCGTTCCATGTGTAGGACTTCAGTCTCAAGCATGCCCAACTAAGGTCCGAGATCCGGATGCCTCACCGAGATCGCGCGCCCGCTCCCCGGCAGCGACCAGCGTGAACGAAGTGTCGAAGGACCAGATCTTGACGCCAGGCCCGAACGCTTCAGTTTTTCACCAACGTGCGGCTGACAGATCTACCCTCTTCTACGAAAGTAGAGGGTCTACGTCGGATCAAAGTCCGTTTGCGCCCGCAGAACAAAGTTAGAGCGTAGGCTGGCAGACGGCGTTCCAACAATGTCGGCGGCGGGGAGTCGCGAGCTCCGAATTGAATGTACGAAACGGGAGAAATCAAAAAGCAGTCCCTTCACCTGTACGAAAGTAGCTTTCTGGATGACGTGGCGAGAGATCTGCAATGCTTTCAGATGAGGATCGACGCGACACGTTTCATTCTGACCGGCCTCTGGTCTCAGTAGTTATCCCAGCCTTCAATGCTTCCACCTATATTGAGCGCACGCTTCGGTCCGCCGTGCGCCAGACCTACGACGCCCTGGAGATTATCGTTGTCAACGGCGGTTCCACGGACCACACGGCAAAACTCCTCGAGCAGATGGCGATGTCGGACTCACGAATCCGCCTTCTGTCTACCCCCAACTGCGGTGTCGCCGCCGCGAGGAACACTGGGATCGAGGCGTCATCAGGTCGATTCGTGGCATTCCTTGATGCGGACGATCTCTGGCACCTAACGAAAGTCGAAAAGCAGGTGAGCGCTCTCAACCGGTTGCCCTCGCACTGGGCTGCGGTTTCGGCGGGCCGCATATTGAAGTGTATGGTAGGCTGCCATAACAATCTCTGCACGGCGTCGGTGGCATTCCACTTCTGAGCTCTCATGAAGCGCAGCACGCACTCTTCGCTGCGCTCCGCGCCTCCGGCCGGGCCGACAGGAAACACTACCGAACGCGTCTACTGTTCATCCGAGCAACGCCATGGCTATATTCCCTGGCATCCAGGAGACTACCAATGAGCCATAATACGCCAAATGGCGGTGCATCTGTGATCACTGCGACAGCAGTGACAGCCTTGTCCCTTGCTAACGCGATCTTCATAGCCAACACGAAGGTCATGCTCAAGAAAGGCCTGATCACAAGCCGGGAAGCCCAGGTCCTTGTGCTTGAGGTCGTAGAGCTCGTGCGGCGGTCAACGGATACGTCGCAGTCGATCGCTTTCGCGGACACGCTGTGCCGAGACCTGGAACGGTTCGCTCAGGATCTCGGCGGTTCAGACGGCTAGGTTAGCGTTAAGCGCAATTCTCAGGATCGAAGCCAGCAACAGGCGTCATCCACTCGCAAAAAATGCATATAGTTGGATGAGGTTAATGGCGCAGAGGGTGGGATTTGAACCCACGACACCCGTGCAGTATGCCGCTTTCGAGTGCGGTACACTCAACCACTCTGCTTTGGTCGGTCGGCCAAAGCCGGAGGGGGCGACGTCCTGTTGCAAACCGGAGATCCCTGTAGCCTTGCCGATGATACGGACGTGAAGCAGCAACTATCCGTCTGGCGGTGAGGGACTTGGTATTGTTAAATGATCCTCCCATGATCGACTTCGTGACCATTACGGCGATTACCTGAATATGGTGTCGCAGGGATTGTTTAATTCGCGCCATCCAAACACCGCCGGCTACGGGCTGTTGAGGTTCAGGGTTTCTTCTGGGGCTTGTTTGTGATTCAAGCTGCAGATGGAACGATTTGTGCTGACGGACGCCCAATGGGCGAAAATGGAACCACATTGCCACGGCAAGCCGTCTGATCCCGGCCGAAGTGGCAGCAACAACCGGGCTTCATCGAGGCAATTCTTTGGATTGTGAGTACAGGAAGCCCATGGCGGGATCTCCCCACGGTTTTTGGAAACTGGAACACGATCTACAAACGGTATCGCGATTGGGTCAAAGCCGATGTTTTCACAAGGCTTTTTGAGGTCTGCTCAGATGAGCCTGACATGGAATATGCCATGGTTGACGCCACCATCGACAAGGTCCACCGCCACGGACAGGGCTCAAAAGGGGGACTCAGAGCCAGGCTATAGGTCGTTCGAAGGGCGGCATGACGACTAAGATCCTTGCGTTGACTGATGCACTTGGAAATCTCGTACGCTTTGTTCTTCTGCCCGGTCATCGCTTCGACACGGTGGGCATTGCTCCGCTCATCGATGGCATTGGTTTTGACGGGCTGATCGCTGACAAGGCCTTCGACAGCAACCAAATCGTCGCTGATTTAAACGAGCGTGGAGCTAAGGTCGTCATCTCCCAGCATCCACGACGAAAAGCACCTCTTCCACTCGACAGCGAAATCTACAAATGGCGGCACCTCATCGAGAATTTCTTCTGCAAACTCAAAGAGTTCAAACGCATTGCAATGCGAGCGGACAAAACCGACCAAAGTTTCAGCGCAATCATTCACCTCGCTGCAGCCGTCATAAACTCAAGATGATTCTCAACAGCCCCTAAGCAAGCATCGCGAATTTCGTCGCCGATACAATATTGCTGTTCGCTGTATAGCAACACACGCCACTTCTAAACGCCCCCTCCTTGATCGGGAGGGCGCTTTTTTCGTTTGTGACATAGCAGACAAATGACGACATAACCGGACGAAAAAACGCTGAAAACTGGCGGAACTTCCGCCCCCATTATTTGTTCTTGCATTTGCAAAACACACTGGGGTTACTACCAATGACGCAAATCCGTGAACCGGAGCGCCGGAGCAGAATGCTGCGCGGCCGCCCCTATACCCTTGATGAATTCGCTACCAAATATGGCTTGAAGGACGAGCAGGCAAAAACCCTGTTCGCCCGATTCGGGCCGTCCTCGATCGAACTTGACTTGCTGATGGCAGCCAAGCGCCGCCTACGGGTTCGGCAGGACCGACTGGTCCCGCAGGATAGCATTGCCGAAGCATCGAATGGAATGGATAAATGAGCGACAGACGCCACGAATGGATCAGCAAAAGAGCTTACGCGATTTGGGAGGAACAGGGCCGGCCTGATGGCCGCGACGCCGAGCACTGGCGCCAGGCGGTTGCCGAACGCGACGCGCTCGAGCGCACGCAGGCTTCAGTTGATGGCCGCGAGGTGCTGGTGAAGTTTCGCCCGAAACCGCAATGTCCGGCAATGCCGCGCCATGCCTGGGGCAATCCATCGACTAAGGCCGGCTGAGCGGCGTAACGCGTTTTTACGCGGTTACTCGTGTGATCATCACACGACGAAGCACCACGCTCAAAGACGTTGGCTGTGAAACGAAGATGTCCGTCACTTCCCCGCAGGCGTTTTTTATGGGCTGGTAGACGAAGTCGACATATCTGTCGAAAGAGGCGCCGCCCGGCCCTTTGATCGTTAGAAGCGCACCGAGTGCGGAATGTGGTTCTCCGGTCTGCCCGATCTCGGTCAGAGCCGCGGCGAAGCCCTGTTCCACCGCTTCCGGCAGAACCTCTGCGACAGTCCTTCCTACCGCCTCCCGGAAACCGATCAGCTCCGAGTAAGCCAGGTTGACGTATTGGAAAACGTGTTCCGGTCCGCTCAACATCGCCATGAAACCCGGCGCGTTCTCGAACATCTGGCGATAGCGCTCGGACTCCGACACAAGGCGCTGGCGCGCTCGCACGATTTCCGTCGTCTCCATCACGGTGTCGATCATGCCGAGAACCTTGGCGTTCTCATCACGGATCGGACTGTAGCAGAAGGTGAAATACGCAGTTTCAGCCTGCCCGTGTCGCGTGGTTTCGAGCGGAAAGTCTTCGTGGTAGACGGTTTCGCCCGACATTGCCTTTTCGGTGATCGGCCGCAAATCCTCCCAGTTCTCGCTCCAGGATCGTCGAAGGACTTCACTCCCTGTTGATCTCCGTCCGCTCGATGCCAGCGGTGCAAAACCTCAACGCAGACGTCTGCAGCGCGTCACGGGGGTGTCGGCGCGATGCGGGTTTCGAAAGGCTAGGCGGCTCCGGAGGATCACCGGCGCCATCGCGCGATGGTCAGCCGCCGCCGGGAGAAACGCTTTCGTCTTCACGGTCGGGAAGTGCGCCCGTGCCAGGCGTCTTGCTTTCGTCCGTCTGTTCCTTAGTCGCGTGTGGACCGGCAGCCGGTAGCCCCTGCCCATCGACCTGCTTCTTCCCTGTCTCCTCGATCGCCTCCTGGGCCGTCTTGTCCTTGTCCATGCTTGTACTCCATGCCTCGGTAGGAGGAAATCCGCCGTGCTCTCGATGGTTCCGGCCAACGGCCCAATAGTTGCGGATCTGTTAGCGGCGTGCCAATCGGCGTCATCGGCATGGAACGTCAAGCAGGAGCTACAGAACGCCCAGTATCCGCAGGCACGGCCAGACTAGGGCGGGCAATGTGCGGCTATGCGATGATTCTTCCTTATGTCGAGCCGCAAAAGCGGTCTCTCCCGCGCCTGAGGAATTGAGACGCCCGCTGACAGGCCGACCGATCGGTTCTATGATGGCGGCGACAAGGACTGCCGCTTCCCGACCTCCTCGTCCCCCCTCCTTGGTAGACCGCTACGGTGCAGATATTGACTCCGGAGTGAATTGGAACAAATAAGGAACATTTCTTTGTCGGAGCGATGCCATGTTGGACAATGTCAAGAAACCCGCAAAAAAGAAATCGGCCTTCGACGCCTGGTGGTCTGCGCTTCCGCTGACTATTCGCGAGAGCAACGACGAGGCGTTTGCACGGCGATGTTTCCGCGCCGGCCAAGCCGTAGGCTCCCGACCCGCCAAAAACAAGTATAAGCTTCGAGCGGGCAGGTTGGTCGTGTCCGTCTGGGCGACCAACAGTAGGGACGCGGCGAGGGAAGCGGCCATCGAGCTGGATTACCGGGTCGCAAAAGCGGGCAAGCGGCCGCCGGGTTCGGGGTGGAAGTTGACGCCCGTCGCCGACCATGCCTGAGATCCATCCGGTCAAGCGGCTGCGGCTCTGGACGGTGAGGGCCGCCGCGGATCAGGGGCAGATACTTGTGGTGACATGCAATCTCTGCCGGGTGACCCACAACTATATCCCTAGGGATATCGAAGAGCTTTGCGGCAACCTTTCCCTCGACAGACTGCTTCAGAAGTTCAGGTGCGACGGCTGTGGCAAGAAGAACTACCTGCAAATGAAGCTACATTTCCCGCACGGGAGCGAGTACGGAACGCTGAAGGTCCGCAGGCTGAAGCGGATTCGCACGGTTGCGGTGCCGGTCTGGAACGACGAGTTTCTCAGCTAGAATGGACTGCACCCGACGCGCCGGATTTGCATGCGGTCAAGTGCTTTTTCGCGTAGGATGTCGTAGCCGTTCGATGCCCCCGAGATCCGGCGCCCCGTGCGCCCAACCAGCGTCGGAGATGCGACTGAAGTTTGATAAGGCCGCCGGTGTCACCTCGACGACAGGTTGACCGAGGCGATCGGAAGCCCCTTCTCGTCGAGACCTACCGCGGCTCGCCGTCGGGTGGAGGGAGGGTGATGGTCTCCTCGTTTGAACGCGACACCGAACCTTGGGTGGGCGCTCAAAGTTCCGGCGTGGCGACGAGGAGAAGGGAACATCCATTGATGACGAAGGTTACCTAGCAGAAGGAGTAAGCATCATGGGAATGAACAAGCCGAAGGACGGTGCACCGGGCACCACGGACCAGTCGCCGCGATGGGAAGGTCCCCAGGAAAACACGCCGCGAGGATATCTGCCCGCCAAGGACGATCCCGACCGTGCGGAAGACGCCAATGGCGAGACCAATGCCGACCCCGAGGTCAAGAAGATCTCGGACGGGCTGAAGCAGAAAGGCGAGTGAGATGTCCGACGTCGAGAAGGATGCCAAAGGCCAGTTCGCCAAGTCGATCGGCGACAGAAAAGCGACGGGCGTGGCCAGTGCCAAGCCGACAGTCCTCACCGGATCGGAAGATGCGACGGAGCACAAGACGCCGCCAGGTAAGAAGCCGGTGAAAGAATGGGATCTGAACTACGATCCCGGTGACATGAACGAAGGTCAGACGCGGTAGGCGAGGATGCCGGATGAGCGCGAGGTCGGGGACGACACGAAGACCCGGCGTTAAACGACCCCAAGCGGAATCAGCGGCGGGACGGGCAGCTCGACGACAACGGCGTCGCCGGGCGCGACCACGCCCCCCTTGAGAACTATCGTCATCACACCCGTCTTCCTGACGAGTTCGCCGTTCGGCCCTTTGCTGACAACGGTTTTGAGCAGCCCCGGCTGGAACGTGTCGATCTGGGAGCACGGGTTGCGCAGACCCGTAACCTCAAGTTCGACGTCCGCACCCAGCTTCAGCACCGTCCCGCGTGGAAGCCCCAGTAGGTCGACGCCGCGCGCGGTTCCGTACAAGAGTTAGAGAAGCGGATCGCCGGTGACTTGGCGGAGGTTCGCGGCAACCGTCCGCAACCGTACTGATGGTTGGCCTTGGGAGGTTAATGCACTACCGTTTCCTTATCGCGATCCGGGCGAGCTGTTGCGACGCTCAAGGAGAATGATATGGCTGACTTCAATCTCTCACTCCAGATGGACGACGTGAACGTGCTTTCGGATGCCATTCGGATTTGGTGCCGGCACAATCGCGCCGCGCCAACGGAACAATCAATGCAGCTGCTTTGCAGCGCGGCGGTCGACCTCTATAATCAAGGACACAGGACGCGCGAGGAGTTGGTCACGCTTCTGATCACGAAGTTTGATAGCCCTCACTCGCTGCAGGTAAACGCGCCAACGTCCACGTCTCATCATTGAAGGTAATATCGGCCGTGAATGCGGAACGCCGGCTTGCCGGTGTCGCTCAGCCCATCTCCTGGAACGTCGAAGCCAATGGGCCGAAGGCCAAAAAAGCCCCGCCTTAGGTAGGACGGGGCTAGTTTGGGTTCGGCGGACCGCATATTGAAGTGTATGGTGGCTGCCATAACAATCTCTGCACAGCCCGACTCCCTACGATCGGCGGAGCCAATAGTTCCCATGCCGAAAAACTTTTATCAGCCTTTCGGCCGACCATGCAATTCCAACAATTTCTCGTAGTGCTCCTCGACCCTCCGGCATGCCTCCCGGGATGTTGTCTCCCATCCGCTATGAGACGCGATATGCTCTCGCACCCAAGGGATGTGGGTGATGTTCCACTTCCACATCCCCATCTTGCCGCGGCTCATTTGGTCCAACTGGATTCGGCCGAAGGACTGCTCGCCGTCGAACCCGCTGAAGTCTTGGTGTCCTTCTCCCGGCCAGGTCTCGCGCCATTTGTATTTTGGTTGATACTGATCTGGCACCGGGTAGCCTCCGACCGTCGAGCGTGTCGCTAAATGTTCTCGACTTAGGCGGAGTCAATAACACGAATTGGGCAATTGCTTTTTAAGGCATTGCTGATGGGATGGCGGCATGACAAAGCCGCCGAAACCAAAGCCGCTCCTGGAGGATGCTGACAAGCCGGTTCGATCGCGGCCGCGCAAGCCGCGAAATCCTGCCCAGCCGAACCTCCTCCTCGACCCCATGCCGGATCGCATCGATCCATGCCTTGCTCTCCTGAAGCCGAAGCCGCCCAAAGGGCCGCAATGGGCCTTCGAAGTGAAATGGGATGGCTATCGCCTGGCAGTGCATATCGAGCCGACGGGCATTCGCATCCTGACGCGCGGCGGCCACGACTGGACGGATCGCTTCCCGGCAATTCAACAAGCGGCCCTGTGGCTTCCGGTTGGCACGGCAATCCTAGATGGCGAGGCCGTGGTTCTCGACGAGCAGGGCCGGTCGGATTTCGGCTTGCTGCAACAATCGCTGGGCGGGCGGGGCGGCAAGAAGAGGTCAAGCGACGCCATCTTCATGGCTTTTGATCTGCTCTATTTCGACGGTCACGACCTCAGGAATTCCGAACTCGACATGCGCCGGCACCTGCTCGCGGATTTGGTGCCAACCGGCGAGCAGGGAGATATCCGGCTCTCAGAGGAGATCGAGGCCGACGGCGATCAGCTGCTGGCAAGCGCCTGCGAACACGGGTTGGAAGGGATCATAGCCAAGCGCCGGGACGCGCCTTATCGTTCCGGCCGGCTTGGAGACTGGCTGAAGATCAAATGCATCCAGAGCGACAGTTTTGTGATCGTCGGTTATGAGCGATCCACAGTAGCGCGCGCCGGGATCGGCCGGCTGCTGCTCGCCGCGCGCAAAGGAGACGACCTCGTCTATGTCGGAGGAGTGGGGACCGGCTTCAATGAACGATCCGCCGCCGAGCTCCGGGAGCAGATGGACAAGCTGATTATTGGCAAGGCTACTGTGGATACAGGACGGAAGCGAAATGCAGTCTTCGTCGATCCGAAGATTGTTGCCGAGATTGAATATCGAGCCTGGACCCATGACGGGAAGCTGCGGCATGCGTCGTACAAGGGGCTCCGCGATGTGCAGGACAATGCGATTCCTTACCAACCACGCGGACGCCCGGGCGACCGTGGTTGAGGAATTCGATCCCCTCTGCTTCGAGGACGCGTTGAACGACCTGAACGTTTGCTGCACGACCGGCGATCGGTCCGTTTCCCAAACTCTCCATGTTCCGAATAGTGTTGACGTTCAAGCCGGTCTTCTCTGCGAGCTCTTTCTGCTCAATTTCCGCTGATTAATGACGGGACGAAGAAATTCATCGCTAAACTCCCGGCAATCAACGACACCTACAGCGTGGTGAAGGCCGAATTCATCGCGATGAAGCTGGCAGCCGCCTGCGGGCTTAACCTCCTTAAGCAGAAGGGTTCCTGTCGATGTTCAACGGCGGCGTGAATATCAGCCTGGATTTGAGCTCGATCGGCCCGGACGGAACCGGACGAAGGCGAGCTCGCCTCAAGTGTGTCGGCTTGCGCTCGTTGATGCCTCTTGAGGATGCGAGATTGCTAGTGCGAGGTCCATGGCTATCGTTTGTCGAGCAGGGCGCCGGTCGGAGGCCGGCTGGGAAATGGTTTTGGATGATACCTGGAAACGGCTTCGATAATCGTTCGGGCTCACGCCGATCGTCTTGGTAAAGACCCGCCTCATCGCGTTGACGTCTGCGAACCCGCAGATGGTGGCGATCCTCTGTAGCGGATGGACGGTGTCCTCGAGCAGCCGCCGTGCGGCGTCCGTCCGAGCGGCCGCGACGAAATCGGCCGGCGTGATTCCAAGCTCCTTGCGAAAGACGCGTGCAAAATTACGGATGCTCATTCCAATCTCTTGCGCCAAACTCTCGACGTCGAGGTTGCCGTTCAGATTTGCGAGCACGAACTCCTGAGCCTTCTGTATCAACGTCGTCTCGGACATCTGCCCGACAAGGTGCGCGCTGAACTGCGATTGGCCGCCAGGTCTTTTCATGAACATGACCATGTAACGGGCGACGATCATTGCTACGTCCTTGCCGTGATCCTCTTCAACAAGCGAAAGGGCGAGATCGATGCCGGCGGTGACACCGGCGGCGGTGATAAGCGACCCGTCCCGTACGTAGATGGCATCGGCGTCGAGATCGATCGCCGGATACTCGCGGCTAAACTTCGCCGCGCATTCCCAGTGTGTCGTCACCCGCTTTCCATCGAGAAGCCCGGCTTCGGCAAGCAGGAAAACTCCGGTGCAGATCGAGCCGAACCGCCGCACGCCTGGAACCCGGCGCCGAAGCCATGCAGTGACTTCTGGATCGATCTCGAGAAAAGCAGGATCTCCGGCGACCAGCAACGTGTCGATCTCCTCATCTTCGTCGAAGATGGTGCGATCCGCCATGAACCTCAGCTGACCGGTTCCGGCGATCGAGCGCGCTCCGGTTGACATGACCTGTATATCGTAGGCGCTCATGTCGCCCAGCCTTCGCGCAGCCTCCCAGAAAACTTCAGCAGGGCCGACGATGTCCAGCGACTGCACGCCTGGCGGCGCGAGGATGACAATCCGCATGACTACTCCGCTCCTAGTTGCCCGTCCAATGTCTGGTCATGCAAGATTTCTGCCAGTCTCGTCATGACTAGCCAGCGCCTGATCTGCCTGCTGTTGAGGTGGAAACTCTGACCGTCGCCTATGCGATGTTCTTCGATCTTCTCCGTCGCAGCCGCTTGGATGGTCGCCTGGTTCACCGCGTAGAAAGCGATACAGTCCTCCATCAGCGGAGACTTCCGGAGCACGGCGCGAAACGCCCTTCGATGAACGAGGCAGTTCCCGCCGTTACAGGCGGTGAACTGCAACGCGTCGAGGGCCGCGTTCCAAAGCGTGCCGGAGCTCATGCGGTACCTTCAAATCGACGGAAAAGCGCCCCGCTCACGGACCCAAGCAGAGCCCAGAAGACGAGGCTCGTCATCACCGCGGCAGCTACGAACTGATGCTCGAGGGACTCCGGGGCCAGCGGGTGCATTCCTTCCGGTGCGACCGGAGCGCCGATCAGGTGAGGGGCCGCGATGGTCGCAATGGCGACGGCTGCCGCCCATGGCTTTCGCTGGAAAGCAATTAGACCGATACCGACTGCTGTAGCCAACGCGGTTCCAATCCACCAGAGCTGACGGTCGGCCAGGGGCGCGGAAGGCGTTCCGGGTAACTCAGGCGGCAGACCTATCAAAGGCGCGAGCATGACGCAGGCGAAACCGGCCAATCCCCACAGCAAGCCGTCGCGCCAGGTGACGGGCTTCCCACGCATTGCGATAAGTCCGCACAGGACCAGGGCGTAGCCGATCGCGGTCAGCATGTTTGCTGCAACCGTGAAGGTCATCCGCTCCAGTCCGTCTGACGGCTCCCAGCCTGCTTCGTTGTGATCGTGATCGGCTTCGTGGGGGTGCGGTGTCGTCATGGGCGAAACGACTTCCGGCGTTTCCGTGGCTTCGCCCGCCTTTTCATAGACCTCGGCCTTGGCGATCAACTGGCTGGTTCCAGCGAATTGGGCGGCGCTGACGGCGCCGCCGACGATGACGCCCGTAAGGGCCGCCGTGAATACGATCGAGCGAAACAGCGACATGAGATTAAACCTCAGTGGCAGGGAAACGCATTGGCGTGACGGGTGTCATGCGCTGCGTTGTGAACGATTTCGATGTGCGAGAACCCGACGAATCCCACGATCACCAGACCGAAGAAGACCGCCGTCGCGGCCTGGAGGATTTTCGCGGCCGACGTCGTGAGGTTTGGCGCCGCGATGGCAGTGGAGGCTGAGATTGACATCCTGATACCTTTCAAGTGTTTGAGTAGAGCGCCAATTTGGCAAGTTTTGACTGGGATCAGGCCGCCAGAGCGGCCACGATCTCTTCAGGGTCGACGACACCAGCTTTCACGATGGCCTTCTCAAGGGCTGTCAGGAACTGGTCGTAGTAATTCCAGCTCGAGCGATCGATGGGATGCGCATCTTCCCAATCCTTGATCGTCGCGATCAGTTCGTCTCGGAAATCGTCCCATTCGAAGGCGCCGCTCTTTGCGAGGGCAAGCGCCATTCCGAACGAGGACCGTTCCCATTGAGAACCGAAGCAGAGGGAACCGTTGGCGCGGGGAGGGTTGTCGGGCTCCCCCATCATTTCCGTAACCGCGAAATGTTCGAACTGGGTCAACATCGCATCCGCCTCAAGCGGCCTTGGCGATGGCGACGCCCATCATGGCTTCGGGGGTTACGAGAGCCTCAAGCTCCGTCTCCGTCAGCCCTTCGGTGCCTGGCGGGCGTTCCGGGATAACGAACCAGCGGATCTGCGCGCTGGAATCCCAGACTTTGATCTCGATGGTCTCCGGCACGGGCAGACCGAACTCGTTTAAGACCGCGCGCGGCTCGCGAGCTGCGCGGCTGCGGAATGTCGGATCCTTATACCAGTACGGCGGCAGCCCCAGGACTGGCCAAGGGTAGCAGGAGCAGAGCGTGCATATGATGAGGTTGTGGACGTCTGCAGAATTGGCGACTGCGCGCATATGTTCGCCCTCCGCGCCCGCCATCCCTTCGGGAAGCTCGAGTTCGGCGATCGCTGCGGGGGTATTGGCCACCAGGCGGTCCTTGAAGGCGGGGTCGAGCCATGCGCGGGCGACGATCTTGGCGCCGTTGAACGGTCCCATCTTCGTTTCGAAGAAATCCAGGATGGTATCGACGGTCTTGTCCGTGATGATGCCTTTCTTGATCAGGAGGGCCTCGAGAGCTTTAACGCGCGCGGCACTGTAGGCTTCGCGATCTTCGCGGTATTTGAAGCGGTCGATCATCTGAGTGTTCTCCTATTGCTTTGCGCGTCAGGCGGCTTGGGCGGCGACGGCGCGTGGGGATTCCACGTAATGGGCGTAGAGATCCGCGTAGAGGCTGAAGTTCGTCTCGGCGTTGGTGGGCCAGAGTTCCTCGGGCTCGAAACGGATGCAGTAGACCGGCATCGCCGCGCCGATCCCGTCCGTTCCCGTGTCACAGAGGTAGACGTAGGCGCCGTCGTAGACAGTCTCGACGGTTCCCGTCTTACCCCGAAGAAAGCCAGGCAGCCTGGTGTGCTCGACCGATGGGACATTCCTGATCGAGACGAGGTCGCCAACGGTGAAATCGAAGGATACCTCCGCCTCGCGCTTGGGGCTGTCGCCTTCGACGAGATATTGAACGACCCGATCGTCGATCGCCTGGTCGCCGGCCGTCGGCACGGGTATCGAGGGATCAGCGTAGTATTCCTCCGTCAGGGCATCGAGTTCCTCGGCGGTGATGTAGCCCTTGTCGATGAAGTAGCCGGAAATGCCGCCGAGCCATTTCTCGTAGTATCGGTATTTGAAGTAGTCGAAGGGGTTGAGAGATTCCGCACCCTTGCGCAGGTCCGCCCAGGTCCAGATGCTTGAGAATGCAGACGGCGTCGCCGGAAGCGAGAGCTGAGAGGACAGGGCCATCATTGCGGTGTGGATACCGAAGATGCGGGTCTCCCATGTCTCCACGAAGACACGTGTTTCCGTGCTGACCGGGCCAAGGCCTTCAAGGCCGCCGAGATAGTGTTGGAGCTTCATCGAAATTTCCTCTTGAGCGATTGGTGTGGCTACGCGGTGGCGGGCTTGGTGGAGAGTAGCGACGTGCCGATTTCCGACAGAAGGCCAAAGGCGCCGCCGAGCAGCATTGCGGCCATGGCGACGAGGGTTGGATGGTTCATTCCTGACGTGACGACAGATGTATTGGTGGCGGCCGTCGTGCCGACCAACGACGCGAAGCCAAATACGATGGCCGGCGGGAAGTTCAGTATCTTGATGGAGGACACCATCACCATGGCCGAGGTACCGAGGCCGACGAGTAAGGCGACAAAGATCGGATGCTGCGGTCCGTATTGGATCACCAGCAGCGTTAGCGACGCGATGATGATACCGGTCCAGTTGGACACGATGCTCTTGACGAGGCCATGCTGCCCGCCGCCGCAGGCATAAAAAGACGCCCATGCAATGAACGTCACCCACACCGGAACAGGAAAGACGGTAGCGGTGATATAGGTGTCTATGGCGCCCAGGACGCCAAGGCTGATCATTGCTGCTACGAGAGGGGGCATGTCGTGTCTCCTTGTGTGAAAGCGGGGAATGGGTCAGGACGCCAGGGCTTGGCGTGGTACGATGCAGCGCTCGAACCCCGCTCGCAGCATCTCCTCGTCAAGGTTGCGACCGATGAAGACGATGTCGCTTGAGCGAATCTCGGACGGTTGCCAGACCTTTCCCGGCCGGCCTTCCAAGGTCATGTGGATGCCATGCAAGACATATCGCCTGGCTTCCCCAGCGAAGCTGAGCACGCCTTTCATCCGAAACAGGTCGGCTCCGATGTCCTGCACCAGGCGGGTCAGCCAGCTATTGAGCGCCACCGGATCGAGAGGCTCTGGCTCGCGGAAAGCTACGCACCCGATAGTTTGATCGTGCTCGTGCTCCTGTTCTTCCAGGATCTGCGGATCGATTTCGAGCACGTTCTTCAAGTCGAACGCGCCGATGCCCACGACATCTTCAAATGCGACGCCGCAATCCTTGGTCGGGATGATCCGGGCCAGGGGATTTCGTCGCCTTAGATCCCGCTCGACTTGTAGAAGATGATCCTCGTCGACGAGATCAACCTTATTCAGCAGCAGGACGTCGGCAAAGCTGATCTGTTCGACTGCTTCTTCTTGCGCGAGTTGTCCTTCTATGTGTCGGGCGTCGACTACGGTGACGATCGCGTCCAGTTCCAATCGGGCGGACAGGACGTCGTCGAGGATGAAGGACTGGATGACGGGCGCCGGATCGGCTAGTCCCGACGTCTCGATGATGAAACGATCGATCTGGCGGCCCGACTGAAGCAGGGCTCTAATCGCCGCGATGAGGTCGTCGCGGACGGTGCAGCAAATGCATCCGTTGTTCAGTTCCACGATCTGATCGTTGGTCTGCACGACAAGTTGGCCGTCGATGCCCACTTCTCCGTATTCGTTGACGATGACGGCGACGCGCTCGCTGCTCTCGAACGAAAGAATCCGATTGAGTAGCGTCGTCTTACCGGCTCCGAGGAAGCCCGTGAGTATGGTGGTTTTCAACTTCGACATGGCTGCCGTCTCCGCGTCTGGCACAGCTTCGCCACTCCCGCGATTGCAGGCCGGCAGAGGGGTCGCTATGCAAGTTTTCGGTGTTACGAAGGGTGAATTGTCCCGATCGCTTGACCGGCATTACAGGTAAACTTGCGAAATTGCGCAATGCGGCGAGGGTTTCAATTTCGGCCAAAGGAATCGCAAAAGCTGCCAAAAAAAGCCGCTTTTTGCGGTTTGCTGATGAAATAATCAGCGTGCCTAAAATACATACAGGTCATGCCCTGGAGATGTTCAAGCGTTGGTGGGCTTAGCCAATTGCTCAAAATTAAGGGCGCGCTGGCAAAACCAATCGACACAGTGAGACGAGCGGACTCCGCTGTTCGTTCCCATGCAAGCTCTCCGGCAACCCTCGGCGGATCGAAGACCTTCTACGAAATGATCGATTGGAACCCGACGTCCCGCCAAGAGTTCGCTTCTACATTACCGCCTAAGTAGGGGGCACTAACCGCCTTTGACCGCGCGATCGAGGGAATCCTGAGATGAAAACGGAATACGACGAAACGACAGTCCCCGCTTTAACTGGTATCAAAGGGCGTTGCCCACGTTGCCAGCGGGGACATCTGTTCAATGGCCTTCTATCCCTCGCTCCGGCCTGTGAAGTCTGCGGCTTGGACTACTCCTTCGCGGACCCGGCGGACGGGCCGGCATTCTTCGCCATGAGCATCGTCGCGGTTCCCGCGCTTGCCTTTGCTCTATGGCTTCAGTTCACCTTCGACGTTCACCTCTGGGTCCATCTGGTCCTGACGGTTCCACTGACCGGGCTGGCATGCATATTGTTGTTGAGGCCTCTGAAAGGATGGCTGGTCTGCTCGCAGTACTTCCACAAAGCTGAAGAGGGTCGGATCGATCGAGAGTGGGGCAAATGAAGGCGAGCACGATCGCGAACCGCAGGGCTCCGTCGCAAGGTCGGAGTCTACGCTCGCCGTCGCCGCGATCCTCCTGATCGCCTTGGCGGGCTGGATCCTTCTCAGGCCGCACCCAGCGGCCGCACCTGCGAACAGGTTCCTTCTATTTGCCCATCCTCGACATGTTCCTATAACGAGCACAGCCGTGCTCATCGATCTGCTGGCTGGGCAAGAGCAAGAGGAAATCGGCTAATGAGGTCAGCAGTGGCCGGAAGATACTCGATGCTCGCACGAAAATGATAGTCCATCATTCCTGATTGAACTTCCCGCGACTCAGCAGGAGCCCGGCTAGCGAAGTGACTATGATGGCCGCGGCGGCGAATACCGTGCCGGGGCCAGTCAGATGATAGCTGCCAATGAATGTGCTCATTTGAAGAGCGGCACGCGCGGCATCGGCGAAATCGGAGTGTCGATGAAGTTGACGCGGTCGTTGCCAGCCACGCCACCCCATGAACCCAGGCTTATCGTCATCACTTTTGATCGGCACTTCGCCGTCGAACGAATCGTGAAGTTTGCGAGCGAGCAGCAGATGACCATCCCCTGTCTGGTCAGTACGTCCTATGATTGGGATTCAGGGCTCTTGTCAGAGCCGGCGCGGAAGTCGCCTTCCCTGAAAATCTCGCAGCCGGTCTTGCGCTCGATGATCAATCGCTTTTGCCGTGTGGCCTCACCCAGGAAGAAGCAGGACGGGTTATTACCACCCTTCGCGCCGAGCTCAAGCCTGCATTTGCGGGGCAATGATAAACGGCCGCGGAGTGCTATAGCCCTACCGCCTTCCGCAGTGTCTCATTTATCCGGCTTTGCCAGCCTTCGCCTTTGGCCTTGAAAGCATCGACGACTTCTGGATCGAGCCGAATGCTCACGGCGACCTTAGGATTATTGGACTTAGGCCGGCCGCCCAGGTTCTTCCTGATGGACTCGGCCAACTCGGGAAGGGCTTCGGCAAAAGGTTTGGCCTTGGCCAACTGTTCATCCGTCGCCTCTGGGGCGTCGGGATCGCTGGCGATTTGCCTCTGGATCTTCGCTTCTTCAGCGTCGGAGATTTTCAGAACACTATCTGCGATGCGGGTCATAGGATGCTCCTTTCCTTACGGCTGGCTTTGCGCATGGAGATTACCGAAATGGCTTCAGAGCCGAGGGTGACGAACACGACGGCAATCACGCCATCACGAAAGACACCGATGGCCATGAGGCGTTCGCCTTTGGCCGGGACGACAACGGAGCCTGCAAAGAAAAGCAGATCGAGATCGGCAAAGTCGAGCCCGTGCTTTTCGATATTGGTCCGGCGCTTTGCTTCGTCGTAGGTGATCTTCATGGATATTGTATATACGGAAACAGACCTAATTTTACAATAGGTTCCTGCATATACGGAAACTGGTTCTATATACGGATCTCGCAAGGAAAACTGCAATGGACCCTTCGATTGCTCCGGCCTCGCGGGCCGCCGCGGTGACCCCGAACGATACCGCCATCGCTTCCGCGGAATCGATCAAGCGCCGCCGAAGCGGCAATTTGGAATGGCGTCGACGCAGAATCCCTTCAGCCTCGAGGAGGTTAAGGCTGCGCAGAGGATGCATGACCCGCTACTATTTCGACATGCGTGCTGCAGAAGAGGTAATAACTAAGTGTACGTCTTTGGCAGTATTTGTGAATTTACACTGGAGTTGTCTTTGGTATTGTGCGCCCGGCCGCTCGGCGATGTTGCCTAACCCCAAGCAATCGAACTCCTGTGCGCCGGGCGGTCGTCCGACCTCACATATTCGAATGACGTTATTCTTTATTATCCATCAATTTCTCGGAAAGATGATGCACCAAGGCGTCATGATTCGGTGAACTCTGGAGCGCATCGACAGCCGCAGCGAGGGCGAATTGCCCGCGACAGCTCTGAATGTCGCAATGATGTTGCGAACACCATTCGGTCACCGCATCGACCACAGTTTCGATATCGTGATCGGAAAGGGAGGTTAGCGCTTGAAACATCTTGGTGATCCTTTTCGTTTTAGACAACCTCTATCGCAGCAATCGTCTCTGGCCCGCCTCTTTTGTCATTGTTCAGCCGTCGCGCCACCGGCCACTGGCTCATCAGTGCGGCCGGAAAGGGCTTCATGAGGTCTGCAGGGTCTGGTTCTGTCGATAGCCAGCGGGCATAGTCGTTCCGATGCAGGATAACCGGCATACGATCATGGATCGTCGCCATCATCTCGTTCGGTGCGCAGGTCAAGACGGCGAAGTTGAGGATATCGATGCCTGATGGGTGGCTCCAGATCTCCGAAATACCGGCCAGAGCGAAGGGCAAGCCATCCTTCATGGCGATGGCGTATGGCTGCGACCGACGACCAGTCTCCAACGTCTCCCACTCGAAACCCGTTGACAGGTATCAGGCATCGGCGCGCCTGATAGGCGAGACCAAACTTTGCATTCACAGCAATGCCTTCGCACGGCAGATTAGCCGATGGCCTACGTTGGGATGGCTTCATCCAAGACGGTGTGAAATCCCAAACGGCCATCACAAAAGTCGACGCCGAGGCTCCCGGCTTCTGCGCGCTGCCGCTGATGATGATTGGATAAACTTCCTTGGGATAGCCGTTGTAGCGAGGGAAGCGGTCATCCAAGCCATCAACTTCGCCGCGATCAGCAAAGGTGAAATGGCCGATCAGCTCATCTAAGGATGAATCTACAAAAATACGGCGACACACAATGTTCAGTCCCTGTGATAGCCATAGGCTGGCCGCGCGGCGCGGTAGCAGCCACGCTTGCTGCGGCAGCCAGTGTCATGAGCTTCATGCCTTGGACTCCTCTTTCCGGATGCCAATCAA
The DNA here is from genome assembly GCF_048551595.1 of Rhizobium sp. CRRU65. NCBI lineage: Bacteria > Pseudomonadati > Pseudomonadota > Alphaproteobacteria > Hyphomicrobiales > Rhizobiaceae > Rhizobium > Rhizobium sp. CRRU65. Next base: position 21,318 of record NZ_JBLYZH010000002.1, read on the forward strand.
CAAATACTGGTGGACTAGTTTCGGCCATCCATCCTGAACCTCAGATGAAAGGCAACGGGGAAAGGGAGGGACGCTCAAACACACCAGTCGTTGCGCCCCTTCTGGTTCCAGGTCGTGGCGAATCCCTCCCGAAGCAACGTCTTTCATGCGCTTCGCAGGGGCCCTGAAACGAGTGTCGCCTTTGTTCATCCCTTCATTCGGTGGGTTCACCGTTCGCGCCGTAGATGAACAAGGGAGGGTGTCATGGGTTTCGTTGCATCGACCAAGTAATTTAAGCACTATGCACAAACTGTTCTCTCCGCCGCCGGCTCGGTGGTCGCTGCTTTCCTCATGTCGTCGCCGGCGCATACGTTGACGATGAAGGAGTGCAGCACCAAGTACCAAGCCGCCAAGGCCGACGGCTCTGCCAAAGACGTGAAGCGCAACGAAATCCGCGCAAAGTTCTGTGGCGCCGACGCTGCTGCTGCTGACAAGGCTGACGAAGCAGCGTCACCGCCACAAGCGAGATGGAATCGGCAAAGCCGACGACCGCAGCGCCGAAGTGCGTCAAGTTTCCGAGGGAGATCGATAAGAAATATTCTAGCGAGACGGCCGATAAGCCCGCCTGCAGACCTCCCACCATCCGCCAAGGACGCCGGCACGCTCGGCGAGCTGAAGTGGATCCAGAAGGGCGTCGGCTATTGGAGCCTCGGCCACGCGAGCATCGAGGCGCCGCTGGTTGAGCTCAGGCTCTTTCCCGTTGCGCGACAAGCCAGCCGGCACATAAGCCGCCTGGTGACGAAACCAAAACAGGCGCTATTCCACAGTAAATGTCCCGCCCCCCTTGGAGTATTTCTTACCTCCAAGCGAATTGATCGTTGCACATTTTTCCTTACCGAACTTCTCGCACATCTTATTATCTTTGATGCTCCATGTCCCCTTGTAGGTGGCCTTGTCCCCGTCGACAGTCGCTTCAATCGTCCCGTCTGGTTTATAAGTTGTGACGCCCGATTGCGTCTTTGACTTCCAGTGAATTGGGTGGCCTACCAACTCGCTTTTCAACTGCTCCGCCGTCATGGTTGCGGCATATGCACCGGATGCGAAGGCTAGCATAATGAGGCCAGAAACCGTGATCGCTTTCATCGTGCACTCCCTTCTCCTTAAGCGAATATTGTAGCCGCTATAGAGCACCGGGAATATCCATCCAAAATGCTTATCTCGACATTCAAACCTGCTGGAGCCCGCCCGTCGAGCGCAAGGGAGCGATATTCGTGAAGCCGAAGCTGATCGCCGAGATCGAACACCGGGCGTGGACGGATGACGGAAAGCTGCGGCACGCGTCCTATAAGAGGCTGCGGGAGGAGCAGGAATAACGCGGCGGTTAATAACTTGGGGTGACGTTCAAGAGCTACCCTCCGCAATCGGCACAATGTTTGACAATTCCCATCAGACCCAAGGCAAAAACCATTGTCAAAAAGGAGCTTACCGCCAACGCAATGGGCACAGCGATAAAGAACTTCGCCTTTGGCTTCACCAGGAGAGCGCAGTGGAAGCTTTCAATCGCAACGCGACAGCAAGCCTCCTGAAACCAATCGACTTATCGTAGCGCGCCGGCTCGCTTCGAAGGAGAATGGCCACGAAGATGCACCGCACGCCGTTGTTGAGGATCACGATAACGATGTGGCTGTCGAGCTCGGCATCGTTGCCATTGAGCTTTCTGAAAGACTTTTCTCCTCGTGATTCGGCCACCGTGAAGCGCTTCAGTGACAATGATAGTCACCGGCCTCGTGGTTCGTATGGCTCACCGCCATGAGCGAAAGCGCCGATTGCTGACATAGCGAATACGGTCGCTGCGAGAGCGATTCTAATGATTTTAGCGGTTGAGTTCCCATCCCTTTACTCGCAGTAGCGCGTACCCTTGCAATGGGTTAGGGCGTTTCAACTACAAGTGTATGTGGTAATGGCCCGTCATCTGCAACCATTTGACTTTCCTATTGGGCCGCCCGTGGTCCAGTTTGTGATTTGGGATAGCCGTTCGAGTTCGACGTCCAGTAGCGTTCGGATTTCTTCCGGAGACTGATCGACGAAAACCAGTCTGGCGTTCTCTCTGACCAAAAATAGTTCCGTTTGATGTTTGTCCTCATCGAACCGCATCTGGATCACGGCGTCCATGTTAATCCAGCGAGTAATCGTGCCGTCGGTCAACTTCACGAACATCCCATCCTCCCAAAGGTGGCCACTCCCGAACCGAACCAGAAAATCTAGGGTCGGTTCCAACCATATCCAGGTGGGGAAGGCGAGATGTGAATGCTTCCAAAAGCTGCGTCGCATGCACCGAGTAGGGAGTATTAGTTGGATCCCTCGATTGCTCCGGCCTCTCGGGCTGCCGGGCGATACTGCCATCGTCGGTGCGCGGGCCCGCTATATGGCACGGCCGGCGATATTGCTATCGCGCCGCGTCGAGACATGACCCTGTCATCTTCAAGAGCGTGCCCGCCGGAACGATCCAGCCGGTTCACGCCGCCATCTTGGCGCTGACCGGGATCGCGGCCTCCAACATCATTGCATTATGCTGATGGACAACGGCAACAACGTCTCGCTGAATGAGATCGGGATACTGGGTAGCGCCGCCAAGGTGTCGCAGTCCAACTTCATCACCACCTATCCAGTAGATCAGAAGCCGAGCACCATCTGGCGGCCAATGAGGCAGGCGGAAGCGTGGGAACTATGCGAGTCGCAACCGATTTGGGGGAAGAGTCCGACGATGATGGCTGGATTTGTTGCCATGGGCTTCCCGTCGCAACAGATCGACGGGTTCAAGGCGGCGGCTTCTCTCTGACGGTCAGGGCGAAAGATAGCCGTGATGTATGCCATAGCGAATTGCAATCAAAAAGGAGCCGCCAATTAAGAAGGCGAGCATAAGCGCTTTACGTGTTTCACTCTGTAGCAATTTTGCCCTCCACAAAAGCGGGGAAGTAGGCCTTCCTCGGATTTTGGCAACGAACTTCTGCTGAAAATTCACAACCCGGAGCCACTCCGTGTTCGTCCATAACTGGCGCAAGGTCCTGAAGCGCGCCTGGAGCATCCGCCTCATGGTGCTCGGGCTTCTCTTTTGGCGGCGTTGATGCGGCCCGTCGCGAGGAGATCAAGAGCTTTACGAAAACCGTCGAGATGAAGGGTTGAGCCTTGCGAGTAAGGGGTTGGGAAGGGTCGCACTTGCGGTGTGCCTCGCCGCGTCATCGAGTGGTCAACTCTCGGCCCAGGAGTTCGCGAGGCCGTCGTCCACGCCACCATCGGCGAATGGCTTGGCGATGGATCGACATTCTGGATGGCCTCGGAGATTGCAATGCTGCGCACCTGCATCTCGGTGAGGCGAGCGTCAGTCGCTTCCAGCTCGCACCTGCTCCACCGAGAGACTTCCCGCAGGCAGCGGCTTGAGTAGCTGATCCTGGGGTTTCGACAGCGCCAGCCAGTGTCTCCAATCTTCAGGTTTCAGGATAACAACCTGTCGATTATGGATTGGCGCGACATCCGGGCTCGGCTTCGTCGTGAGCATCGTCATCGACGCCGGCTGATTGCCTTCGCCTTCGCGCCACAGCCCGGCAATAGCGAATATCGCACGGTCGGCGAGCGTAAACCTGTGCTTGGCCTTCGGGTATTTCGTTCCGGTAAACTCGAAGAAGGCCGACGCCGGGATGAGGCAGCGTTTGCTCTGTGAGAAATCCCGGTTTTCCGAGACGAAATTAAAAACCGGTCCGCCTTTGCGTCCGGCAGACGGCGGAAACCCGAACTTGGCGGCGAAGAGTTCGAACTCATCGCCAGATGTCCGGACCACCGGGGCGATATCACCGATTTTGATGTCATCGGCCGTGGGTAGATCGAGTTCAGACTGGTGCGCCGGAATGCGCAGGGCGAGAGACTGCATCATCTCGCAGTACTCTTTCCAGCGAATATGTTGTTCATAGTCATTGCACATAGCGGGACCGCTCGTCAGCCAGGGAGGATTATCGGCCCGCCTTCTTTCGACCTTTAAGGTCGGCTTCGACGCTCTTCTTGAGGGCGTCCATGATGCTGATGACGTTTGATGGCTTCGCGTCGTCGTCTTTTTTACTGTTGGCCGCCTTGGACGATTTGGAGGGCTTTAGAGCCTTCTTCTTGGTCGCTATCAGCTTCAGCAAGCTCTCCTGGATCGGATCGCTGACCATCGAAGGCGACCATTTATCCATGCGCCGCTTGATCATTTGGGTGATGGCAGCGACCATCGAGGTGTCAGCCTTCTTCTCGATCCCCTGGAAGTACTCCTCCTCAGGGCGAACCTCGTCACCGAAGCGCAGGGTCCAGACAACGATGCCCTCATCGCGCGGTTCTAGGACCACCGCACGTTCTCGCCGGCCGATTACTACCCTCGAGACGCCAAGGACCTTTTCTGCCTTCATCGCATCCCTTATGACGGCAAACGCCTCGTTGCCGATCTTGTCGTTAGGAACGAGGTAGTGGGGTGTTTCAAGGTAGATCCACTCGATACTTTCGCGCGGAACGAACTTTTCGATATCGATCGTCCGCACGGTCTCCAGATCAATTGACTCGAGGTCTTCGTCGGTCAGCAGAACGTAGTCGTTTTCACCGCGCTCGTAGCCTTTGGCTTCGTTTTCATCCTTGACGGGCTTTCCAGTCACGGAATCGACGTAACGGGACAGGACGCGATTGCCGGTCTCTTTGTTGAGCGTGTGGAAACGGACCTTCTCGCTCTCCGATGTCGCCGGGCTCATTGCCACGGGACACGTGACAAGCGAAAGCTTGAGGTAGCCTTTCCAGTATGGACGGGGTGCCATTGTTGTTTCCTAGCTGGCTTTTTTGTGAGTGGTCTTGGCAGCTGTTTTGGGAGCGGCCGCCTTGGTCTTTTTCTTCGCGTTCGCGTTTGCAGCCTTAGTCTTGGATTTGGCAGCGGGCTTGGCGTTCCCCATTCCAGCGCTTTCGCGCAGGGCCTTCAGAAGGTCGTTGGGCTTTGACACCTGAACTGGCTTCGGCTTGGGTAGTGAGCGGCCCTCCGACTTCGCTTTCACCAGATCGGCGAGGGCGGCCTCATAGCGGTCATCGAACGTCGCCGGATCGAAATCACCCTTCTTCGTGCCGATGATGTGCTTGGCGAGGTCGAGCATTTCTCCCTCTACCTTGATCTCCGAGACCTCCTTGAATGCCTCCTTGGACGGCCGCACCTCGTAATCGAAATTGAGTGTCGTCGCGATCAGGCCGCGCCCGTGGGCGCGGATAAGAACGGTGCGCATCCGTCGAAAGAGAACCGTTCTCGCTATCGCGGTGACGCTGGCCTTGCTTAGGGCATCGCGAAGGCCTGCAAATGCGTCTTCTGAGACTTCGTCTGTCGGTACAAGATAGTACGGCTTGTCGAAATAGACATCGTCGACCTCGGAGCAGGAAAGGAACGCCTCGATCTCGAGCATCTTATCGGAATCCGGGATGACGGCGGTCACCTCTTCCGGGTCGATCATGATGTATTCGCCGTTCTCAACCTCGAACCCCTTCACCTGGTTTTCCCGCTCGACAGTCTCCTCCGTCTCGCTGTCCACGAACTCGCGGCGTACGGGGTTCCCGGTTGCCTTGTTGATCGTCCGGAAGGAGATGCGATCCGAGGTCGACGCAGCAGTATAAAGCCCGACGCCGCAGGTGATTTCCCCGACCTTGATGTGGCCTTTCCATTGAGCCCTATGCGCTGCCATGATTTTCCCTCCGGGCGGAACTTTCCAATTAACTTGTCGTTCGGCCTTTCGTTCCGAAACTACGGGGGAGATGTGCATGTCAGCGCCGCATGAAGACCATAGCGAAGCCCTTCAGGACGGAGAGGCGATCCTGCTCAATGCCGTTCTCATGTGGTTTCGGTTTTATGGTGTCCCCTTCGATGAACGGGCAGCCGATGTCTTGTGCGAACGGGCGATGTTGCTCTACGCAGAGGGGCGAGGCCAGCGTTACATAGAAGGTGACCTCATCCGGACGTTTTCAGGTCTGATGGCCATGAGGGTCAACGCTCCGTCTTCGGCTCTAAGCCATTGAGCAATTCGTTTTCGCTGATCCGAACGGTGATGCTATCGTCCCCAATCCTCCGACAAGGCGACTGACGCCATAAAGTCCGATTTCAAAAGCTGCTCGGGATCGTCCGAGTACTATCTCCACTGCTTCACGATATGTCCGGCCAATTCGTGCCACGCGTTTTTTGGCATGTTTTGAAAGCCAGAGTGGCGGTTGAAGGGCAACCCTCGGAAAGCCCGAGCTTCGAAACGCGTCGAGTTGGGCGTAAGTCGACTGATCACCAACCAGGGTGTACGCCGAGATCAAGGACGGGGGACAGTCTCTGATGGACTGATGGTTCGCCCGGCGTTAGACAAGCGCGTCAGCAGGAGTTTACCGATGCGTGTTGCCGTCATCCTCTTCATAGCCGTGTGCCTATTCCTGGCGGGAGCGACTGCTTCGCGCGCATACGTGGGCAACTCTAACTTTTGGCTGCTCGCAACCGCGCTTGTCCTCTATACATTAGGCAATCTTTCGATGATCGCTCTCATGCGGACAAGCGGTCTTTCCCTTGCTATTTCGTTGTCGTCGGTTGCGCAGCTCATCGCCATCAACGCGATCGCCGTGTTGGTTTTCGACGAGCGGCTCGGCTGGCATCAGGCGGTTGGCGTCCTCCTCGGGATAGCATCGGTTACGCTTATGGTGATCGGATGAATGGCTCTCAATTGCGTTTCCTTGACTACGGCGAATCGCAGTCGTGGGGTGGGCTCTTCCGGACGCGCAACGGCGTGCGGCGATTTGACGGCGGTATTTGGACAACGGGCTCGGCCGAACTCAGGCTTGGGTGCTAGGGCGACCTGAACATGTACGATGCAATGCTTCTTTTCCTTGCTGGCCTGTTAGCAGGCAGCATGAATGCGTTGGCGGGCGGCGGGTCATTCGTATCCCTGCCTGCGCTGATATCGGTCGGAGTGCCGTCGGTATCCGCAAACGCGACAAGTACCCTGGCCCTGTTTCCCGGCGGCATGGCGAGCTCGTGGGTCTATCGTGACGGGGTTAGGAGTGTGTGCGGCGTCAAGGTGATGCCCATTGCCATCGTGACGGTGATGGGTGGCGTGGCCGGCAGCATTCTATTGCTGCTAACACCATCGAGGATTTTCGATGGGATCCTGCCATGGCTTTTGCTGGTGGCGACATTGATGCTCGCTGCAGGTCCGAGGCTCAGCGCCCATTTGCAGACGCGGGCACGTCCGAGTATTCTGGCATTCGCAACGGTTCAATTCTTTCTCGGTCTTTATGGCGGCTATTTTGGTGGCGCCGTGGGTCTCATGATGCTTGCGGCATGGAGCGCGCTCGGGGGCGGGGACATCAAGAGCCTGAATCCGACAAGAATGGTGATGGTCACTGCCGCCAACGCCGTCGCCGTCGTCGTCTTCGTACTTGCCGGGGCAATCGTATGGCAGGAGTGCATTCCCATGACGATTGGAGCCGTTATCGGCGGGTGGATCGGAGCGCATATCGGACGAAGGCTGCCATCACCCGTCGTCCGGATGCTAACCCTCGCGGTCGCCTTTTTAACGACCGCGGTGTTCTTTTCGCGAGCTTACCTTTGAGCGAAGGTCCCGTACCCCTCAGGCTCTCAGTCGATAAATTGCAGTTGAAGGAGCCGAATTCCTCCAAAATGCTCAAGGAGTTGGACGAATTGGATCGCGGGAAAGCGTCGATCCAGCGGATGTGATTGAAAACGCACGAACGATCGTCATTGCCGCCGAACATTGAAGGCACGCCGATGAGCTGGTGCCCGGTGTTCGCCTTTCCAAATTCCATGACGTCGCACCACCGTTGAGCCTCCGGTTCCTGCGGCAGCCGCACGAGATCGTCGATCTTCTGCGGTCGCGGAGCCTCCTGAGCGTGAGCAAAGGCAACATCGTTAGGGCCAGAAAGCCCGGCGATCTATTTCAAACTCTTGTCCTTCCGGCTAGTTTTCGAAAGCGAGGACTGGTCTACAGCCCAATTTCATGTCGATGTCCAGCCGGTCAAGGCGCTCCGGCTCGAGGAGCGCCCTGTCGACCCTGCCGCTCGCGGAAAGATTCCAGTCGACGTTCAGCGCTTTCTACGAGACCCGCTTCACGCCGGGCGGCTGCCACGTACCTTTCCCCGCGGGCAGGATCGAAGGCGCCTCCGTCTTTGGCCAGTACAGGCGCATCACGAGATAGATCGTGCCGTCCGGGGCCGGAAGCCAATTGGCTTCCTTGTCCGCTCCGGGGCTGTCCTTCTGGATGTGCAGCGTCAGCGAACCGTCCGCATCCTTCTTCATTCCCGGCAACATCGGAGAGTTGACGAGGTAGCGATTGATCGGGTTCTTGACCAGCAACTGGCTCTTGCCGTCGTACATGGTCACTGACCAGAACGAATGCACTGGCGGCAACTGGCCCGGCGGGAAGGTAATCGTGTACTTGTGCTTGCTGCCGTCGAGCGGCTTTCCGCTCGCATCTGTTCGGGTGAAGGGGTACATGGCCTCTGCTGCATCGTTGCCATAGAGGCCTGCCTTGGCAGCGCCTGAGCGCAGCAACCAATCGCCGTTGTAGAAGGCCTCGTCACCAAGCAGCGAGCTGACGTTCCAGCCGTTGATGGGCTTGTTTCCGCTGGCCAGCCACTTGTCGATCTTGTCGTCACCCTGCTTCATGCCGACCAACAACTCGGCCTTATGCTCAAGCGGCAGATCCTTGAATTCGAGAGTCTTTCCGGGCCCGATGCCGATCCTTGCAAGCTTCGCACGGATGACCTTGTCCCTTGACGTCTCCGGGACGAATTGCAGAGCCACGTCGAGATATTCGAAGAAGTTTTTCTTGATGCCGGCGGTGGTGGCGGGAAGGAACTCGATCGTCGGTGCGGCGGGCGGGGCGGGTTGCTTGAGGAAGGCCGAAAGCGGTTGCGCCTTATAGCCGCTCTGCACCTTTTCCACGTTCGCCATATCTTCGGCGTCGATAAGCTGTGTCCGGAAGTTGGCGAATACGAACGGGGTGCTCGAGGTGAAGACCTGCTTGACGCCGTCGGGCTTCGCGCCTTTCCAGTCGGGTCCGACGACGAGATAGGAACCCGGCTCGGTTCCCGTGGTGCGCGAGCCAATATAACCGAAATTGTAGGTGTTGCCGTCGATAAGCTGGACCGAGTAGTAGCGTTCCTTTTCGACCGTCGGCACCGAGATCACCATTGGTTCAGCACGCAAGTCCAGCCAGAGGATCGAGTAGGGCGTGTCACTGTTCGGCGTGATGATTGCCGTGTCCGCCGGGCTGGCGACCTGATGCATGTTGTTGATGTCGTTAAACGGCGCCTTGAACTGTCCGGAGTTCCTGTCCACGGCGAACTCGTTCATGACCGCATAGTTCATCACGAGCGGCAGGCCGTAGATGAAGCCTTCCTCGGCGATATCCATGGCCTCCAGCAGGCTGGGCCATTCTTCTTTGTTCTGCGCAAGCACCGGGGTAGACTTGGCCGTTGCGGCAACGAGTGCGGCCATCGCAGCGGAGCGGAGCAGATCGCGTTTCGTAAGCATGTGAACGTCCTTTCGGTTCGCGGCGTGCGATCAGGCACGCTGAGGTGACAGGGTAGCGTCATGCGGCCGCGGACATCGAGCGAACAGAGCCGACCTAGTCCTGACCATGAGGAGGTATGCGCCTACTTCGGAAACAGGAACGGTCAGCCCGATTTGGACGCCGTGCCCTTCGGGGCCGTCGTCTGGAGCCGCTGCCCAGTTTCGAAGCTCGCCCGTCAGGCTGATCGGCTGTTCGTTGACCTTGACCAGCTTTCTGATGAGGGAGGCGATGGGATTCGACAGATTCTTGGCGAGATCGGTGCTCGAACCCTGGCCGTAGACCGGCGCCCCCACGCCGAGGGCCGCGGCGACGGCGAGCGTCAGGGACCTCTTCGCCGGCAGGGCGCGGGTCGATGCGGCATTTGCCATTTCTCTCTCTCCATCCGATGCTCAGGCTGGCGGCGAGGCAGTCTGGGTCATGCGCCGCAAGAATGACGGAACGGGCCGGAGGAAGAAACGTATGTTACTGTAGCGTACAGCCTTCACGGGCGATATGAGGCGTCGGAGACCCTGAATTCGGCTTCGATATCAGTCGCGCTGGGCACTGGCAGTCCAGCGCGTCGTAGCGCTGCGATCATGCGCATGCTGTCCTTCGGCGGCAGGTTTCTCTTCCGATTCTCGGCCACGATGTTGGGCAGATAATCGGGGCGCATTTTCATGAACACCTCGCCCTCGTGCTTCGCTTCTGCCAACAGCCCGGCCTCGGAGTAGATGACCGCCGCAACGCCATGGAAGAGCGGAAATTTCTGCAGGTCGGCTTTACGGATCAGCCGCACCGCCATCTCGTGATCGTCGAGCATGCAGGCGATCAGGGCGCGCGTCCCGAAGTAATATCCAGAGCCGCCCGGATTGAGCTTGATCGCACGATCCAGCAATTCGCCGCCGCGCTTCCATTGCCCCGAGAATGCGACACGCGTTCCGAGCTCCCCCAGGAACTCCGTGTCGTTCGGGTTGGCGGCGAGCGCCGCTTCGCCGACATCGAACGCCTCTTTCGTCTCGTTGTTGAAGAACAGGGCCGTCATGAGCGCCTGCAGGGCGCGCGTGTTGTCGGGCTCGAGCGAGACTGCCCGCCGCGCCGAACTGAGCGCGCGCTCCATCGCGGGACCCTTGTCACTCTGCGGATTGAACTCGAACCGACCCTCGTCGAGTTGGATGATCGAGAGCATCGACCAAGCCGTCGCGTAGGCGGGGAAAAGCGCCACGGCGTTCTGCAGGCAGTCGCGCGCGACCTGATGCTTTTCCGGATTGAGCTCCTCGCGGTATGCGTAGTAGCGCAGGGTGCAGTCATGGACGCTCATATCGTCCGGCGGCGGGTTGGCCGCTATCGATTTCGCGATGATGCCGTAAGGCTGAGCGATCGCCGTCGCCACCTTGCTTGCGACATCCGCCTGAATGAAGAAGAGCTCGTGCGTGTCCAGGTTCTCGTCGTAGTCCTGCGACCACAGGATGGATCCGTCGGAGGTGTCGACGAGGCGCACGGTCACACGGACCTTGTCGCCCGCGACGCGAACCCCGCCTGCGACCAGGTAACGCGCGCCGAGCCCCTCGCGCACCTGCGACGCCTCGACGCCTGGGGGCAGTGCCTTTGATGTCTCGCGGCCGAAGACGGTAATCTCCTTGAAGCGGGGAAGGGCGGTTAGAAGCTCCTCGGTCAGTCCGGCTGCATAACGTGCAGCCTGCGGGCCGTCGCCGAGGTCCGCGAAAGGTGCGATCACAAGGGTCGGCTCGCCCGGAAGTTGCTCGGCGGAACGACCGGGTGCCGGCCCCTTCAGAACGCCGGCGTAAAAGCCAAGCCCCGCGAAGACGAATGCCACGAGCACGGCCAGCACGGGCCAGGCGAGACGCCGCCACGCGAAAGCCCGGCGCTCGGAGACGTCTTCCTTCAGCGCATCCCCGGCCGCTTCCATCGGCGCCCCATTCCACGTAAAGGTCGGCACATAACCGCCCTTGGGGATGTCGATGCGGATCGGATCGCGCTGGCCTGCGACGAGATAGTAGCGTTCGATGACCCGGCGCAGACGTCCGGCCTCGATGCGAACGACGGGATCTTCCTGAGAGAAGCCCGCGCTTCGGTTGAACACTTCGATGGCGATCGAATACGCCTTGAGGCGCGGTGCCCGGCCTGCAAGCGTCTCCTCGGTGACATATTTCAAGAAGGCAGCGCCACGTCCGGCGCTCGGAAACTCGCCGCTGGACAGAATGCGTTCAAGCTGCGCCCTGACCTCCTCATGGGTCGGACAGGGGCGCTCGGCCCGATCGTCGGGCAAAGGCACCGAGGTTTGCATTGCATCCTCCCCCTCGTCACACATATGCGCGACAGTTAAAGCTTGTATTCAAATCCCCTTATGCAACCTATTCCCCCAATAGCCCTTCGTCTACCTGAAAGAAGTTTCAAGGCGGATCACGTATGGGCCGGGCAACCGGTACCGGACGATGATGGCGATGAACAAGGGCCTGGAGGGGCATATGAAGACGAGCGTGCCAGGCGTGGCGAACTCAAGCGGGCGCCTACCCCTATCGCTGCTTCCGGCATGCCGGGTCGGCCGGCGTCGCCGCGCAGTTCTTGACCGCGATCTTCTGCGTCCCGCCGTCTTGTCCGGTCAGACCGCCGACATGATTGGCGTAGTTGCTGCGAGTATCGGCGTCGAGCACCGCGACCGGGGCGGTCAGTACGAGGCCCGCGGCGCTTCCGGCCGCCGCCGCCACGTTCGTTGTCCCCGCAAGGATCGTGTCGCCAAGGCCGACCCGGCTGTCGGTCAGGGTCTGCCCTTCGGACAACCGCTGGCCGATGAGCTGGACGACTTGCGGTGATTCCGCGAACTTGCTGTGATTGAGGTCGTCGCTGACCTTGATCTTGGTCAGATCGATCACCGATACCTTGTAGTCGGCGAGTTCGGTCTTGTACGGCGCGGTTTCCGGATCGATCGAACCGAGGCGCGGGATGTTGCCCCAGACCCGCCGCGAGAAGGCAAGCGCCTTGTCGTCGCGCGAGACGAAAAGCGTGAATTGCGGATGGGGGTCGCCCATATCCTCGATCTGCGACCGGAAGACGTCCACGTCGACGTCCGGAGCGGCCAGCATGACGTTCTTGAACTTTGCCGGGAGACCGCCGTTGCGGATCGCCATCTGCCGGAGCGCTTCCAGCGCCAGCCAGTTGCCCATCGAGTGGGCCAGCACGTTGACTTCCTTCACGGTGCCGTCTTTGGCGAGATACTGAAACAGGGTCTCGAGCGCGTTGCGCGTGTAGTTGGTGCTCTCGCGGTCATAACCATAGGCGAGCAGGCTGCCGCGCGATGGCCAGGTCACAAGGACCGGCGTGCTGCGGACATTGGAATCGTGGACGATCTGAGCGAAGCGGTAGACACTGTCCTCGAAGCGGTTGTTGAAGCCGTGGATGAAGACCAGGACGCTGTGGTCGCGGTTCCTTCTGACCGAGGCGTTCAGCCAGCCTTTCGCCGCTTCGAGACTAAGCGCGTCGGCCTTCAGCGTGGCGAAGTCGGTCTTCGGATTTGAAGGCAGCCTCTTGGGCCAGGCGACGTCGCCCTCGTTGCGGACCTTGGGCAGCGAAACTCTCATCTGTGCGAAGGACGGCGTGCGGGCGCGCTCGCCCGTGAACATCTCGCCGGAAACAGTCGATCGGGCACGCGTGGTCGCGACAAGCATGTCGACGCGACTGGTATCCGGCACGGTGTCCGCAACGGGGAACAGCACGTTCTTCGGATGTCCGCCGCAGCCCGCGAGCACGACCAGCGCGAGGCATGGAAGAAGTCGCCGGATAGGACCAGCAGTCATCAAACGAAACAAGCCCAAGTCCCCCATCCGCATTCCGGCTACATCCTGACAGGACGGACCATGCCTCAACCCGTGCGTATCCCGTCGTATGTTACTGTACGCTACGGCCCAGCGACGACGACCGGGAAGGGCACGCCGAGACGGATCGCCTTCGAGAAGTCGGGCGACAAACCATCCGCCCGCGCCCGCACATCGATCTTGGCAATCTCCCGCAAGCGGTCGAGCGGCATCGAGGTGTCGACGGCTCCCCGGTCATAGGCGTAGTCGGGAAGATAACCATTGACGATCAGTCGCCAGTCGAACGGTACCTTGTCTCCAGCGACCCGCATCAGCTTGGCGACGGTTGTCGTGCAGTTCGTCGTGATCGAGTTGTAGAACCGCGGCGTCCGGGCGAGCGCGTTGGCCTCGGCGACGTACTCGAGCAGCAGGTTGCGCGCCTGCTCGGGACTGGCTCTCAGCCGGTAGATCTGGACGTCCTCGCCACGCACGTTGGAACGGACGCCGACGACGTCGCGTTCGTCCGCGGCAACAACCACCAGCGGGTCGTTCTTGAAGAGGTCGGCAAGGGGAGAAAACCCGCCGCCGACCTTGTGGCGCACCTCGATCGACCAGGCGAGCTGTTCGCCGCCTTCGAAGCCGAAGCTGAAGATGACATGCGCGATCTTCGGCCCCGCCCAGTATGACATGAACAGGTCGACCGTCCTCACCTTGCTCACATCGTAGGTTCGCGTCGTCCAGCGCTCGGTAAAGTCGGAGTTGCTTCGCCACTCGAAGTCCCGGACATCGGTCAAGGTCAGCGAATTTCCGTCGATGCGACCCGTGACCTGGCGGGCGACGTCAGGAGCCCATGCGGCGTTGGCTTCCGGCTTGATCGAGCTCCACCAGAAGAGAACCAGCGCGAAGGCGACCGCAAATGAAAGGATGGCTCTCCTGCGCAGCCGGCTGGCAAGCGCCGCTACTGTGAGGAGACCGAAGGCGAGGAAGACGCAGGCGCCGATCGCCCGGCCGGCATCGGGCAGGGGCAGGCGATACCAGAACGCCAAGGAGCCCCAGGCTGTCAAAGCCGCCACGATCAGGGCGACCGCGAAGATCAAGATGATCGCCATCAGTCGAGGCATGTTGTTCCTTTCCTGTAGCCGCCGTGCCACCACGACGGGGAGATCGCGACTTCATCGGGCTGCAGGGAATGGCACGACCTTGGCAAGATCCAGCATGGTGTGAATTTCCTTGCCGAGCCAATCCATGAGTTCGAGCGCCTCGGCGTAACGTTCATGTTGCCCCGGGGCCGTCGACGACTCCCAGTCCCGCACGAGCTGGTCCGCGATGGAAAAGTCGTGGCACAGTTCCCGAAAGCTTTCATTGCGGGAGGCGAGCGCTTCGATCTCCAGCGCCTGCTCGGGAAACCTGCGCTTGGCGAACTCCGTGTCGTACTGCATTGCATCGCTCCCGCCCAGGCGACGCGAAGGCTCCCGCACATCCGCGTAGTCGCCGTGAAGATGGCACAGAACCCGGCCGACACCATGTAGGTTACAGTAACACACCGCGAGTTTCTTGCGGTCGGCAGCGCATGTGTGGTCCATTCGGTCACCGGCCCGGCGGCGGGCCAGCCATGCGAGGACCTTACCATGAAGCCCATTCTAGTCTCCGTCGCAGCGGTGCTGATGTCGACCGGACTGGCGAGCGCAGCCGAGCCGATCGTCGGAAACTGGAAGACGACGCTCGGAGACACCGCCGCGATCGAGCCGTGCGGCGGCGGTTTCTGCATCACGCTGAAGAGCGGCAAGCATACCGGCGAGAAGATCGGCGCGTTCGAAGGCAACGGCGGCAGCTATTCCGGCAGGATCACCGACCCCGACGCGAAGAAGACCTACGACGGCACCATCAGCGTCTCCGGCGACACGGTTACCCTCAAAGGCTGTGTGATGAAGGTCGTCTGCGAGTCGCAGAAGTGGTCACGCCAATAGTCCGGGGGAACAAGCGGATACGGTAACATACGGGTGTTTCCCCCGTGATCGGCTATCCCTGCGGCGGCAATCATTTCCGGCAATCGCCGCCGGAACGGCTTCATCGCCTGGTCGAGTTCGGTGCGCGTCATGCCGCGCGCGCCCGAATGCACACAGATTGGCGACCTCATGAAGAACGGCCGACGGGCGGTCGACAAGGAGAGTGAAATGAAACGCGCGACGAGACAGTTTTACGCTACTGCCGCGGTGCTGCTGATGGGCTGGGGGGCGGCGTACGCCGAAGCACCGAAAACCAAGATGGCGACGCCGATACCCGATTCGATCGTCACGCCGGAGAGCGTCGACACCAGGATTGGCAAGCTGAATTTCTTCGACGGCTTTCCGGACGACGCCACTTCGGAAAAGATCTATGACAACCTCGATTTCATGCGCGGCGTCGACGCTTTTCTCAACGCCATGCCGGGTGCCTCCGTCGAAGCCCTACGGGTTGGACTGGCCGGCCAGGGCGCCGACAACAATCAGACCATCCTGATCTTCGAAAATCTCATGGATTCGCATTCGCTGTTCCTGACCGGGAACACCGAAAGCATCTACAATCTCATGTGGCTGGATACCAAGGCCGGTCCGCTGGTCATCGAGACGCCGCCCAACATCCTGGGCATGATCGATAACCACTGGTTCGAATATGTCGGCGATGTCGGCAATGCCGGTCCGGACAAGGGCAAGGGTGGAAAATACCTGCTGTTGCCGCCGGGCTACGAGGGCGTGGTTCCCGAAGGTTATGACGTATTGCGGTCCTCGACCTATGGGAACCTGTTCTTCTGGCGCGGCTTCCTCGAAAACGGCAGCACGACGACGGCCGTCGAAAACACCAGGAAATTCGCCAAGGTCTATCCGCTTTCGGAGGCCGGCGATCCGCCGCCGATGAAGATCGTCAACGTCTCCGGCAAGGAGTTCAACACGATCCATGCCAATAATTTCCATTTCTACGAGGAAGTAAACGACATCGTCCAGTACGAGCCGAACGAAGCCTATCATCCGGAAGTGCTGGGACAGCTCGCGTCCATCGGCATCGTAAAGGGCAAGCCCTTCGCGCCGGATGCGCGGATGAAGAAGATCCTCACCGAAGCCGTGGCCGTCGGCAATGCGACGGCGCGCACCATCACCTTCAAGACGCGCATGAAGGATGCCTATTATTATCCGAACAGTGCCTGGTTCACCGGCTTTGTCGGCGGGAGCTACGAGTTTCTGCTGCAGCCTGGCGTTCGCTATCTGGATGCCCGCGTCCTGTTCCACTACTACGCGACGGGCATCACGCCGGCCATGGCGATAAAGCGCGTCGGCATTGGTTCGCAATATGCCGGCGCAACGACCGACAAGGACGGCAAGCCGTTCGACGGCGGCAAGACTTATAAGATTCACATGCCGCCAAACATTCCCGCAAAGGAATTCTGGTCGTTCGTGGCGTATGACAACCAGACGCGTTCGATGTTGCAGACGGACCGGCAATTCCCCAGCATCGGCAGCGACAAGAAGGACATCGTGATCAACGCGGACTCGTCGGTTGACGTCTGGTTCGGTCCGACGGCGCCGAAAGGCCATGAGGCCAACTGGGTCCAGACAGTGCCGGGCAAGGGTTGGAACGTCCTTCTTCGCCTCTACGGGCCTTTGGAGCCATGGTTCGACAAGACCTGGAAGCCAGGCGAGTTCGAACCTGTCGAGTGACGCTCAAATATGCCATGAACTCCAATGCCGGTCCGACTGGTGTGTCGGATCGGCGCGGCCGGAAAACATGAGTGCGCCGCCGGCATCAGCCGCGCCGCCTTGAGCCTTCTGGCTCGTGCGCATAGCAAGGATCAACAGGACTGCGGGAAGACGGAGCTTGATGTCAAGATCAGCGCCATCGGCACCATGGATATACGCGGGTCTCCTCGCCGCTCAGACCGCCGCGGCCCTGACCCTGTTCTGGATCGTGTTCCCCATCTTTCATGGCTTGGTCACCCACCTCGGCGAACGGCGGACGCTCGCTCTCTCCGACCAGGTGGGGTTGTTGTCAGCGCCGCGCTGCTCCATTGCTTCTACTGGATACGGTTGAAATGGGTGCCGGTCACGTCGCCGTTTCACAACGTCTTCGTGGCGCATCTGCTCTTCTTCGCCAGCCGGGTCAGCTTCTTCTTCGGCGGCGCGCTCTTCTCGGCCATCTTCTTCAGGCATCTGCCGGAACTCGACGCCTTACCGCCATTCGCTCAGGCGTGCGTGAAGAGCGTGTATGTGGCGGCGACGCTGTTCGGACTATTCTGCTACTCGCTCGAACTGGCTCGCTTCGGACAGGCCGTAGAGGATGGACCGCCAGAACGGGGCCGGTAGCTTCCACATCCGTCGTTGCGGCGACACGTTGAAAGCCGTCTCCTACGGTCCGTGTAACCGTAACATACTTCCCTTCTCACCCCCGAAAGCGCACCAGATGCGTGCGGGGGAGTTTCTCCGACGATCAATTGTTCACGATGGGGGAAGCATGTCGACCAGAACCAGACTGTTAGGAGGGGCGCTGGTCGCGTTCCTGGCGCTCAGCGGTGCGGCCCGTGCCGACACCATCAGCTTCGCCGACGCGGTGAGCACGCTCGCCAACGACTGCGGATCCGACATCAAGAAGTTCTGCAAGGGCCTGAACCTTGGAAGCGGCCGTATCCAGAACTGCCTCGAGACCCATGCCGCGAAAGTTTCGCCGACCTGTACGGCAACACTGGCGAGCGTCACCTCGTCCATCGGGCAGCGCCTTGCCGCCCAGTCGTCGTTCACCACAATCTGCAAGCACTATGTCGCGCAGTTCTGCAGCGGCGTGGTGGGGGAGGGCAACATTCTTTCCTGCCTGAACAAGGCGACGCGCGTGAACGAAGGCCAGTGCGGCCAGGCCATCACCGACGCCGGCTGGCGGTGAACGATGTTGAAGGGACACAGGATCATGAAGAGCTTTCGACTCGCAACGATGTTCGCCGCCGGGCTGCTGCTGGCAGCCGGCCACCCATTCGCCCAGGAACTGAGCGGCCCGCAGGTGGTGCGCACGCTCGACAGATTGCAGGGCGGAGCTCCGGCCATTGACCTCGCATTGCTTATGGAAGAAGCGGCGGCGAGTGCAGGCAAGGGCCTCGCCGGGCTTCCCGACTGGCAGAAGCTTTCGAAGCTGTCGCAGCTCATCGTCGAGATCGACTTCGAGAACGACTCCATCGCCATCGAACCGAAATCCTATCGCACCGTCGGCATGATCGCCGACGCCCTGCATCATCCGAACCTGCGGCGCTACAAGTTCCTTGTCGTCGGACACACGAGCTCGACGGGCGACGCCAAGCACAATCTGGACCTCAGTCAGAAGCGGGCGAACGCGATCACGGAGGCGCTGTCGACGACATTTTCCATCGCCCCAGACCGTTTGTTCGCGATCGGCGTCGGCGAGGAGTGGCCCGTGGATCCGTCGAATCCGCAGGCAGCCGACAATCGGCGCGTCCAGCTCGTCAACCTCGGTCTCGTGAAGTAGCAACCAGGAGGATTCTCCATGAAACGCCATATTCGGATCGGCACAGTCGCCGTAGCCTGCCTGGTGTCGTTCGCAGGAGCGGCGTTGGCCGAAGACGCGATCACGGCACCCGCTTCCAAGACCATTGGAGCGACCGCGGCCGCGAAGATGGTGCCGTCGCTCGCCGTCCTCAATTCTGGCGGGGCGACGCTGGCCGACGGCAAGCTGACGATGACGGGGGTCACGGCGAACTCGATCGTGTTCGCCGACCGTCCAGTACGATCGGCCGGACATGTGCTCACGACCGAGTTCATCAAGGAATGGGACGAGGGCAAGGACAGCTTCGCCGTCGACCCGCCGAACGCGACGATCTCTGTCATGAGCAGCGATGGGACGGCTGTCGAAGATGCGGTCGTGGTCCTGACCAAGCCGAAGCTGGACGGCGGCACGCTGACCTTTGACGTCCAGGTTCTCGAGGGCGAACTCGCAAAGGCCAATGGCCCGGCTTCGCTTTTCATCGACATGTTCGTGGCGCGCGCCGGAATGGGGCGCGTCGGCGTGGTTGGCGTGGGTGCGGTCGGCTTCCATGGCGGCTGGTATGCGCACCCGGCGGCCCGCTACGGCGCCGCGGTCGCGACGGGCGCGGCCATCGGTGCCGCGGCGGCCTCCGCGCCATACTATTATCACCCGCCGTGCGGCTACTATCCGTATCCGCCCTGCTACTGAAATCGGAGCGGCATATCGCAATGAGGCAGGGGAGAAGCAGCCGAGGCGGATGGAGGTCGGCCGCGGGCGTTCTCGCCGCCGTCCTCCTGGCCTATCTGCTCGTCTGCTACCTGGTGATGCCGGAGCTTTGGATCTTCCGTGACCGGAGTACGGTTGCCGATTTCAGCCGGATGGTCACGACCACCGGCGACGACATTCCGGGCGATCCAATCAACGTCGGGCTCGTCGGCCCGAAGCAGCAGGTGATCAGGGCCTTCGCCGCCTCGGGCTGGGATCCGGCCGACAGAGTAACATTACTCTCTTCGGTCGAAATCGGCCTGAGCGTGGTGCTCGATCGTCCGGATCTCGATGCGCCCGTCAGTCCGCTGTTCTTCGACGGTCGGAAACAGGATCTGGCATTCGAAAAGCCTGTCGGGCGAAGCGCGGACGAGCGCCACCACATACGTCTCTGGCAAACGGCGACGGTCGGCGCCGACGGCCAGCCGCTGTGGCTGGGCTCCGCCAGCTTCGACCGCGGCGTCGGCGTCAGCCACGACACCGGGCAGATCACCCACCATATCGGACCCGATCTCGACGCCGAGCGCGAGCTGGTGATCGGCGACCTCAAGGGCGCTGGGCAGATCTCCATGACCTACGAGCGCGCAGGCGTCGGTGCGACGAAAGATGGTCGCAACGGTGGCGGCGATCCGTACTTCACCGATGGTCGAATCCTTGTAGGGGTTCTGCCTGATATCGGCCGATAAGGCAGCAGCCTCCGACACTTCGATCGCCATCGTCGACGTCCCCTGCTTCCGCGTTCTTTATCCCCATGACGAGAGGATCGCGGCGACCAAAGCTGCCGGAGAATTTGAGGGCGGCAGCCGCCGGCGGTCTCGATCAGCTTGTCGCGGTCCCAGGATGTGGACGTTGCCGCGTGCGATTTAACGGCATACATGCCTCGAGAATGTGCAGCTCATTGGCGAGACCAGCCTGAACGCCGGAACTTCCTGAATCGGTGTCCGTTTCCCGGTGACCGTTATCATCAGGAGATACGAAAATGGCAACCACTTCGAGGGGCCGTGCTCAGGATCGCGCGAAGGTCGCTGGCGGACAGGATCACGAGGTTCGCTACGAGGCGAAAAAGGAAGGCGTTCCAAAGGAAACGGTCAATAGGGCCGTGAAGAAGGCTGGGAACTCTCGCAAAAAGGTCGAGGCGGAAATCGGCCGGCACTGAGCCGTGAAGCTTGCGACTTACAACGTCAATGGTGTCAACGGCCGCCTCGAAGTCTTGCTGAGGTGGCTTGATGAAGCCAAGCCGGACGTCGTCTGCCTACAGGAGCTGAAGGCCCCGCAAGAGAAGTTCCCGATCAAAGCGATCGAGGCAGCCGGCTATGGGGCGGTTGGCAGGGCCAGAAGTCCTGGAACGGCGTCGCCATCCTCACATGGGGAAGGAGCCGCATCTCACTAGAAAGGGGCTGCCCGGCGAGCCGGAGGACGAGCACAGCCGCTATATTGAAGCGATCGTCGATGGCATCGTAGTCGGTTGCCTGTACTTGCCGAACGGAAACCCCTATCCAGGCCCGAAATTCGACTACAAGCTCCGCTGGTTCCGCCGTCTCCACGACTACGCGGCCGAACTGCTCGAGCTCGGGGTGCCTGTCGTGCTCGTCGGCGACTACAACGTCATGCCCACCGAGTTGGACGTCTACAAACCCGAACGCTGGACGAACGACGCCCTCTTCCGCGTCGAGGTCCGGGAGGCCTACAAGAAGCTTGTCGGGCAGGGTTGGACGGAGGCGCTTCGCCATCTGCATCCAGGCGAGCGCATCTACACGTTCTGGGACTACTTCCGAAACGCATTCGCGCGCGACGCCGGCCTTCGCATCGACCACTTTATCCTAAGTTCGGAGGCAGCCAGACGGCTGACGAAGGCGGAGGTCGACAAGCACGTTCGCGGCTGGGACACAGCAGTGATCACGCCCCAGTATGGATCGAGCTTCAGGACGAGCTCGTCAAGAAGAAGAGGAAGACGAAGTGAGCCATGAAGATTGGTAAGGGAAGGATCCGCTGAAGCTGCCGGAGTCGTCGACAGCTTCGTGGTGAACGGCGCGAGGCAGGCTTGACGTCTTCAATGCGATCGTTGAGCAGGTGGGCCTCCTGCGCGAGGCGCTCGAACGCGATCCTGACCCGCCCGACGACGACGCCGCTCCAGGAGCCCGCAAACGATTGGCCGGGTGACGACGGGACTTGACGCCTGCTTAGTTGAAATCGCCGATCTTCCCGGTCTGGAAGAGTATGACGGGATCGCCTACTTCGCCCACCGCAGGATGTCCCTCCCGTTTCACGACGAGGGCGCCAGCGTGCGTCCTTGCAGCCTCCCTAGCTTCTTCGACAGCCCCTGCCTCTTCCCCGTGGAAAACCGTTTCCCATGCCCGGACCGGCTGCCCACTATCATCGAGATCGAATGCGAATATGCTGATCGAAGTGAACGCTCCGGGCATCGGCGAACTCATGCGGTGCCGCGTTGGGGCTTCTCGACCTGCTCGTCGATTTCCGCCTGCAGCTTCTTTCGGGCGTCGCCTTCGAACTTCGCGCGGACACGCTCCACTTCCTGGTTGGTCGCTTCGATGGGTTGGCCTGAATCGTCCGGAAGGCCGGGACCGCTCTGGGCGATTGTGGAATCCTTCGGGCGGTCATTGAGGCCGTTTGTGGTCTTTGACATCGGAAACTCCTTTCGGGAGCTTAACGACGACGAAGATCTATTGTTCGGCGAGTGACGAAAAAGCTTGCGGAAATCCGGTCTTTCGACACCACCAAAAGCGGCCTACTCTTAAGCCCGCAGAATAAGTAGCCGATGCAAGCCTAAGACGCGCATAGTTGCCGCCTCGCGTATGAGCCCTATAGACGCGACAAGCAGAATTGACTTGCAGATCATGATCGCCATCGTCAGCCATGAATGGCGCTATCGTGAAATCTTGAATGGAGGCTTGCACTCAGTTTGCTTCCGTGAACGTTTAAAACGTCGTCTGGTAGCCGTTTCATTTCACATCATTGGGGGCGCGTTTTATGGCTATGGGCAGACTTCGGATCAGCGCCCGTGTCCAAAGGAAGCTGAAAGGGAGCCTTTGGGCACCCCGCAATACGGCAAGAAGTGGATACAGATTGTCGTATGCGTTTGTGGTGTGATGCTTGAAGGAGAAGGCCATGACCAGCAAAAACGCCACTGATACCCATACCCGCCCCGATGAATGGCCGCGCGCCGGTCGCGGGCCAATCAGGTCAGCAGCGCATCGCGAACTTATGTGGTTTGCGAGGGCGAGCGCGTCGTCGGATACTACTGCCCATCGGGAGCGCTGACGGTCGCGGACGCGCCGGCAGCGATCCGGCGCAACATGCCCGACCCCGGTTCCCATGGCAGTCCTGGCCGTCTGGCTATCGATCGCAACTGGCTGAGAAAAGGAATTGGAGCCGCGCTGTTGCAGGAGGCGTGCAGCGTACCGGATAGGCAGCCCGTATCATGAGGTATCGCGGCCTTCTGGTTCACGCAATCTTCGATGAAGCCAACGCGTTCTAAGAGCATTTTGGATTTGCAGCGTCGCCCGCTTATGCCTGCAATGATCAAGCGGATCTACCCAAGGCCGGGAAACTCACTCCCAGGTCCACGATCTCAGTCAGCAGCATGCACCTGAACGCCGCGGCAGAGCAGTCCCCAAGTCGGGCGTCGTTGGGCCTCCTGGGCGTGAGCTTGCGTCATCGGATCGTTGCCGTCGTCTGGCTCGGGGCCGACAGGCGGCGGAGTCTCCCCAGGGTCTCGCTCAGGTTCGGGATTGCCGATCGGCGGCGCTGGCGGCGGAACGATGGGCTCGTTGGGTACGGACATGGTTTCCTCCTTGCTAACCGGGAGAACTCGCGTGTCTCTCGATTTATTCAAGAGGTGGTGGCGTGAAGAGATGCTTTTCTCGAGCAGCGAACCGATCGCCGCCGACGGGCTCGGGAAATGACCGAGTCCTCGATAGGGAACGGCAAGGGTCCGAGGTCAAAAAAACCAGCGCTCTTGCGGAGAGACGAATAAGACGATCCGAGGATCCTGCACGCAGTATGGTATGCGCGGCTCCATGGCTCGCCAATCGAGATATCGGTGCCGGCTTTGATGATGGTGAACATGGCGACGCAGCAGCGCAGGGGCTGGTCCGAAGGGCAATCGTGGTCATTCTTGGATGAAGGGGTATTTCGATGATGTCGGCGTTCCGGAATGATTCGGGGCGTTCGACTTCCTCGCGAACATGTCGGCGGCCTTGTTGGCTTCAGCATGGCGGGCGAGGAGGCTGGCGAGTTTTACCCTGCCAAGGCCCAAGCTGACGCTGGCGATGCCAAGGCGCCCGAAGCGCGTTTATGTCCTCTCACTTATGCGGCCCGCGAAACGAGCTTTGGCATGCCAGGGGATCACGGAACGGTTCTTGCACGGTTACTAATATGTTTATCGTGGGGAGACCTAACGTCATGAAATGGCACAGATCCGGAGAGTTTAGTCCCTTGATGCTCGTTGTGAATGGGCCGGAAAAGTACAAACTTGTCGCAACCCTTTGGGAGGCCGCCAATATGCTGACGGCCTGCTGGCCCATCGACGATGGTGAAGAGTATCTCACGGCAATTAGGGCGTGCCGGGATGCACTTCATGGGGACGTCTCGGCCGAGGACGCACGAGAAGCGCTGATCCGTGCCGCCGACGAAGCTGGCATTCCGGTGATCACCGTCGTTCACTGAGCTTCGCTGCCGAATGAAATGAGTTCACGGGCGCCTTTCGTGACACAACCCTCTCCGTTCGCTGCATGCGCGGGGTCCATGCCGCTGAACATCACTTTCAGCCCGCGCTCGGCCAGCAGCTCTTTTGGCCTCTCCTTGGTGACAAGTGCCGGCTTCCGTTCCTTCAGTATTCCGCGTACATTCCGCCGGGTCGATGGCAGAAACGAAGGGAGCGCCTTTCCCGCAACCGCATGTTGTGCCCGCCGCATTTTACCGTGTCGCCGTCGCCGATGGTCAAAGATGCGCGGATGATCCGCCCAGCAACCATTGAACGCTATCTCCACGCTCGGCCGCCTCCCGCTTCCGCCCGAGTGCCTGTTCCTGCTCGTATGACTTGTGCGGGAAATGCTCGAAGCACCACCAGCGGGTCGCCCCGGCCGGAGAAGGACTGTTGCCCCAGCCACCCCACTCGGCGCATCCCTTTTCCTCGCAATAGTGGACATGCATTCGCGGCGCTTCCGTCAGTGGCCGTCTGTCGGTGTCGCTCATCTTTCCTCCTGGAGTTGCCAGCCGGCTTTCGGGACCGGCCACCCCTTCTGGGCCGCGCGGAAATCAGCCTCGGCTTCGGCTTTCTTCTTTGCTTCCATGATGCCCGCTGCCCAGACAGTGATGCGCATGCGGCCGGCTTTGAATACGAAGCGCCGTTCGGTCGTTTGCTTGCCTGCCGTGTATCCCGCGCGAAAGCAAGCGCGCGCGGCCGACAGACCAACGCTCTCGCGGAAAGCCCGCGGCTGCGACGACCACCAGTCCCGCAGAGCGGTTTCGAATGACACGGACGTTGGTTGGGGACGGTCAAGCATAGGTGTCAGCCCTGGTCTCGGGTTCGACACCGCAGATCGGCCATCGCAGTCGCTTTCGCTCATGGGTGATCTTGGGCATATCAGTCTCGATGGTAGCTCGGTCGCCAGCCGCGGGCCATGCCCCGGCTCATGGCGCCTTCGGTCAATGCCAACTGCCGGCGAAGGTGACGGATATCTTCCAGAAGGGTGTCTATGGCCGCGTGCGTATCGCCTCTGTGGTAGGCAATCACCTTTGCACGCTCATCGTCTTCCACGGCTTCGCCGATCGACCGCTCTCGCATATCCGTGCTCCGTACTTCGGTTTTCAGAATGGCTGCCGCGGCGCCTTATGTTCTTATTATGTTCTCATCTCCCTGCGAGTCAATAATCAATCTGGGTCAATTGAGTTTTCGCGCGCATTTAGACGGCGGCGACCATCTCTCTCACGGTGCCGACAACCCGACTATGATCATATGGCTTGCTGAAGAACCGGCCTTCGACTGGCAGGACCTCGTCACTTAGGTCATGGTGCCCTGATGTCACGATGATCTTGACAGGGGGCCATCGGTCCCGTACCGCCGCGGCGAGTTTAAGACCATCCATCGATCCTGGCATGTCTATATCGGTGAACATCAGCCGGATCTCTGCGTGGACATTCAGTATTTCTATCGCAGCGTCCGCGTCAGAGGCCTCGAAGACCGTGAACCCCTCATCCTCGAGCGATATCACGATGGCCAGGCGGACGAGAACCTCGTCCTCAACAACAAGAACCGCCGCGCCGATATCAGACACCTCAACGCTCTCCGTTCCGGCCGCCAGCATCTCTGGCATGGCCTCGAGCACGGTAACACTTGGGCGGCGGGAAGGATCCATCCTCCGCTGAAAATCGCCGATAACCCTCAAACGCTCTTCGAATACGCAGCCGCGATGCCGGACCCTTGGCGCTGCACTGAAAGCCTGATGCGGCGAACGTGATGTTCGGCGCCGTGCCTAATAACGAGACCAGTGCTGAGCCCACATAGCGTGTTCCATATCCCTGACGCGTCGGTGGCCGCACCGGCGGGCGCCGCCCGGATATTCTACGGAAGGTGACCACGCCCAAACGAAAAACTCCCTCTGTTGTCAACACCGGATTATAAGGATTGAATGAAATCCTCCGCAGCGGCCTTCCCGCGTCCAATTATATATGCTTCAGGGCGCTCGGGGATCCGGCAAGACGACTGCTGCACTGCGGTTTTTGCGCGCCGGTGTCGAAGTGGCCGAAAGCTGCGCCTACGTGGCGCTGTCGCAGACGGCCGCCGAACTCAACGCCATCGCCTTGTCCCATGGCTGGACGCTCGATGGCATTCGTGTCGAAGAACTCGCGAGGCCTGGCTCGGTCGATGAGGCTGATGAGCGGAGCATCTTCATGACTTCCGATCTCAGGCTGAATGAGAGGCTGCCATCGAGGAACACAAGCCCCGCCGTCTCGTCTATGACTGCTTGCTTGAAATTCGGTTCATCTCTGGAGATTCGCCCCGCTGCCGCCGCGAACTTATTGCCTTCAAGGCACACCAGGCTCAGGCTTGAAGATCCAACTTACCGTTCCCAGATTGTCGGGATCAAAAAGCTTAGAAAGGAGACAGCGATGACAAGCACATTGTTTGACAGACCGCTCTTCGTTAAGCGGGGCCACCACATTCAGGAAGTGGCAAGCCTGGAAGACTTATTCGACCTGCTTGATGAATGGCCGGCGGAAAGACGAGGCATGACCTACGAGGTGCTGGTGAAAGCCTGCCGACTGGCAGCACAAGGGATTTTCCCGTTGAACTCCCTTCGTGAAAATGTTCGGCGGTATCTCATCAAGGAACGGGCTCTCGCAAACATTGACGAACTCCCCCTGGCCAAAGAGGGGGTCATGCCCCGCAGCTTAACCTCCTAGACAGCGGCAATGCACAAATGTCGGGCCCCGGGAATCCAGGTAGGTCCTCGTTTACTTGTTGACAGGCTGGGGCTGGCTATCGTTGGCCAGCACGAGATTTGGCGGTATGTCCGGCCCCTCGTTTCCCGATAGGATGGCGGAGATGTAATTTAACGCGTTTTTCATGCCGTTCATCGTGTAGGGCTTTTCGATCGCGCCAAGCGCATCCACGAAATCGGGCGGCAATCGCTTGATGTTGCCTGTAACGAAGACGTAGGGAATGCCTGCAGCGGCTAAAGAGCGGCCGACTTCGATTCCCGTCGGTCCGTCCATCAGTTGAACGTCGACGAAAGCGAAATCCGGTTTTTGCGCAGCCAGCAGATCGTGCGCTTGTCTGCTATTCATCGCGATGCCCGCGACCTCGTGTCCGGCTGCTTCCACCTCGATTTCAAGCTCCATGGCGAGCAGCATCTCGTCCTCGACGATCATGACTTTCAATTCTCGTTCTCCTGATGTTCGTCGATCAGCAGCATGACCTCGACCACTGTCTTGTCGCCTTCGATCTTGCGTTCGACACTGGCTGCGAGTTGACGGGCCGATGCTTCCAGGAGAAGCCGCCCGAACTCGGCGGCTTCCGCGTCCGGCTCGACGGGAGTCGTCGTGTCCTCGACCCGGATCACAAAGTGGCCGTGCATCCGTTTTACGACGACGTGGATCGCGCCGCCGCCGTCGCTGAGACCCCTGTTGACCGCGTCCACCACGAGCTCGTTGACGATCAGCGACAGGGGTGTCGCCTTGACGGCCGGAACGAGGAGCGGCGCTAGGTCGAGCGTCAGCCGGATGTCATTCCGTCCGACGCCGCTGACAAGGTCGGTGACCAGCTCGCGGATGAAGTCCGCGACGTCGAATCGGGCAACGTCGTCGAGGGTGAAAAGTTTTCGCTGCACGGTACTCAGTGCTTCTACCCTGTTGAGCACCGACATCAGCGTCTGCTTCTTGACCGTGTCCTGCGTGAACCGCGCCTGCAGTTTGACGATCGACGCCATGGTCAGGAGATTGTTTTTGACCCGATGGTCGACTTCGTGGATGAGAAGGGTCTTTGCCAAAAGGGCCGATTTCAGTTCCGCCATATTCCTTGCAACTGCCTCTTCCGCTTGATGTCGGGCCAATGCAAGTTCCGCTTCACGGCTTTTGACGGTTGTGAAATCCAGCTGCGAGGCGAAAAAATAGATGATCCTTCCCTCGTCATCGCGCACCGGACTGATGAAAAGCGCGTTCCAAAAGGTGCTGCCGTCTTTTCGGTAATTGAGGATGTCGACGGAGATGTCTTGGCCTCGCGCGACGCTGTCGCGAATGTAACCTACGCTCCGCCTGTCTGTCTCCGGCCCCTGGAGCAGGCGGCAGTTGCGGCCGATGAGCTCATCATTCGAGTAGCCCGTCATTTTTTCGAAAGCCGCGTTGCAGAAGATGATGGGATTATCATGCTGAGCGGGATCAGTGACGATCATCGGCATGCGCGTCGCCTTGAATGCCGCCGCGAAGGGGTCTTCCTTCACGTGCCTAGCAATCAGCCGGTCGCCGGCGCGGCGAGCCTCTTTGTGATATCGATCGGTATCCTGCATGCGATGTTGATCTAGGTTTGGGAGACTTGACCTAGCGCTTTCCCCCACGGAGTCTAGTGGATTCGCCTCGATTTTTTTTAAGTCGATCTCAATCCGCGATCGCGTCAAGCGACATGTCTCCTGGCCGGTCTTGCTCCCTTTCCACCGTTGACTTGCCGCCCGCGAACTTTCAAGAATGACGAAAAGACCGAGGCCCGTTTCATGCACGAAAGTAATCCCGCTGTGCCCCATCAGGGCGAATTGGCCGCGCTCATCCTCCGCTGTGATTGGGCAAACACCAGCCTCGGGCCGGTTTCGTCGTGGCCGATCCAGCTCAGATGCGCGGTTGATATAGCGCTTCCCTCGCGTGCCCAGATCGTCATGTTCTGCGGCCCAGAATTCATCGCCATATACAATGACGCCTATGCACCGACGATTGGAGCAAAGCATCCGGCGGCGCTGGGAAAGCCGGCAAAGGAAAACTGGGCCGAGCTGTGGGATGATCTGGAGCCGCTGCTGCGCAAGGTTTTGGAGACCGGCGAGACTGTCTTCGCCAAGGACAGGCCTTTCTATATCGAGAGGCATCACAAGCCGGAAACGGTTTATTTCGATATTTCCTATTCGCCGGTATTCGATGAAAACGGCAGGGTCCTGGCGGTCTTTTGCATCGTCAGCGAAACGACGGGTCGGGTCGGCTACGAGGCTAAGCTCAAACGCCTGGCATCAATCATTTCCTCCTCTGAAGACGCAATCCTCGGTATCGATCTCGCCATGATGGTGACCGACTGGAACGATGGAGCCGAAAAGCTCTACGGCTATTCATCCAGCGAAATTCTCGGCCGGTCGGTGACGGTTCTTATTCCAGATAATCGCGTGGACGAGGAGGCGCGCATCATCGCGCGCATCAAGGCCGGGGAGCGTATCGAGACCCATGAGACGATCAGGCGCCATAGGAGCGGAAAACTCTTGGACGTCTCCCTTACGGTATCTCCGATCTATGACGCAGAGGGACGCATCGTTGGCGCCTCGAAAATCGCGAGAGATATTACGGCGCGCAAGGAAGCGGAGCGGGTGCAGGAGGTTCTGATCGCCGAGTTGAACCATAGGGTCAAGAATATCTTGGCGACGGTTGCGGCGATCGCTCGTCAGACATTTGCGGGAGCGCCGGATGCCGAGGCGGCGAGGGCAGCTTTCGACGCCAGGCTCCAAAGCCTGGCGAGAGCGCATGATTTGCTCACCCATGGCAATTGGGAGGCGGCAAGCCTTGGAAATGTGGTTTCCGAGGCGCTGTCAGCGTATCCGGCGGAGCGTCTCGACATTAGCGGGCCGGATCTCAATATCTCGCCCAAAGCAGTGGTCGCGCTGGCGCTCATTGTACATGAGCTGGCCACCAATGCCGCGAAATACGGTGCCTTATCAGCCGAGTCCGGAAAAATCGCAGTGTCATGGAAGTTGGAAGGTTCACCCGACCCGTCGCTCATACTGCTGTGGAGTGAAAGCGGCGGCCCCCCAGTTAAGCCTCCCTTACGGCGGGGGTTCGGGTCGCGCTTGATCGAGGCGATGTCCTCGGGACAGCTCAAGGGCCGTGCAGAACTTGCTTACGACGACGGTGGCCTGCGTTGCCTGATCAGCGCGCCTCTGGATGTGGAATGGGCAGACACCGATCACGAGGTTGCTGCCTCTGCTTAAAAACGGGCGTCCGGTGGCCAGGGGTCCCGGTTGCCGTTGACTGGGACTGGCGCGTATCGCGCCTCGGGCTTCACGCCGCCTTCAGATCCCGACCGGGCGCAATCGGCAGCTTCGCGCGCAGGGGTCGAATTTGGGGCAGGGACAGTGACCTCGAACTGCTGTTCCCGCAAAAGCGCTGCGAACTGTCTTTGGAGTGGGCCTCTCGAATCTTCTCTTTTGCCACCTGCTTTCTAGCCGGCCATGGCATGCCGCCCGAGAACATAGCGAACCCCAATCAAGGACCGGATGCTGCTTCGCTTTCCAACCCAACAGGCTGCCGAGTTCTGCGGGCTAGGACCAAGGTCTGAGGAGGCCCGGTCTGAAGTCCTACTTCTGGAACACTTCCTCCATCCTGCGGTTTGGTCCCCAGCGGAATCAAACATACAAGGAGGAAAACAGATGAAGATCAAGGCACTAGGAATTGCCGCGAGCATCCTGTTGGCATCGACTTCTGCCTTTGCGCAGTCTTCGACGGTGACAGGTGCAGCAGGTGGTGCCGCAACGGGTGCCGTCGTCGGCGGCCCGGTCGGTGCTGCTGTCGGCGGCATCGTTGGCGGTGTGGCGGGTAGCGTCATCGATCCGCCGCCGCAGAAGGTGGTGACCTATGTTCAACAGGCTCCCGCCCCGACCGAGCGCGTCGTGGTGAAGGAGAAAGTCGTCGTCGGACAGCCTCTGCCGGAAACCGTGGTCGTCACGCCCATTCCCGATGACCCGAAGTACGCATACGCTATCGTTAACGATCAGCGTGTGATCGTCGAACCTTCCTCTCGGAAGGTCATCCAGGTCATTCAGTGACCTTCCGGGCGGCTTTGGCCGCCGCTTAACAATCAGGGCAAGCATGCGACGCATGAGAATGCGGGGCGGCATCGCGTGCCCAAACTTTGGAGATTGATCATGAAAAGCAACCATCTCGCCATGCTCGTGGCAGCGTTGTCACTCAGCGTGTCGCCGCTTGCCACGTTGCCAGCAGCAGCCCAGCAGGACACCAAGAGCGGCAGCCAGGCTCAGTCCGGTTCTCAGACGGGCACGGACGCCACTTCGCAGGCCGGCTCCAAGGCCACCGGAACTGGCACCGACTGCACGCCCGACGCGTCGGGTGCCTGCCCGCAAGGCAAGGGCCAATCTTCGCAGCAGAAATCGGACCAGGGTTCGGACATGAAAAAGAGCGCCGAGCAGCCTTCGACCGATAGTTCGACGAGCGGAAGTTCCTCCGGCAAGTCTTCGACGGAAGCCAAGCCCGGATCCCAAGACGCCAGCGGTGGCACCACGACCGAACAGACCCCGGCCGCCAAGTCCGGCAGCACCGATACCAGCGGCTCGGCTAAAGCAGGCACGAAGAGCAGCGCCGAAACCAAGCCCGCGGAGGGCACCGGCAAGGGCGCCACCACGCAAAGCGGCGATGCGTCCAAGCAGTCGACCGACCAGAACACGTCGACGACCAACAAAAGCTCTTCCGAAACCAACGTCAACAACAACGCCACGACGAACAATCAGACGTCCAACACCAAGACCAACGTCAACATTTCCGTTGAACAGCAGACCGAAATTCGCCAGGTGGTGAAAGAGGTTCATGTCGAACCTGTGAAGGAAGTGAACTTCACGGTTTCCGTTGGAACGACGATCCCGAAGAAGGTTCGTCTCGAACCGCTGCCGCCACGCATCGTGAAGATCGTTCCGCAATACGAAAGCTACCGCTTCTTCATCCTTGCGGATGGCCGGATCGTTATTGTCGATCCCGATGCTCTCACGATCGTCTACATCATCGAGGCCTAACACGCGCTTCCCGGCGGCGTCCTTGCGCCGCCGGGGGCCGCAGGAGGGATCAATGATCCACCATGAAGACAAGGGATCGGGACCACCTTTCCCATAGTCGTCATCCTGGTTGCCATTGTCGCCCTTATCGGCGGCCTGGTTCTGTCTTCAGGCCATCAGCCGCCGGCACGAGTTTGAGTCCCCGCCAGTTCGACAGGTCGGTGATCTCATCTCACATGACGGAGGCGACGGCTTGCCGGTGTCTTTTCGCATTTGCGCGCGAGACCGAGCGTCGTGCTCAGCAATCCACTGGCACATCATCTTGTGAAGTAGACCATAGGGTTTAAGGGGCGGCGTCATTCTCGCGACTGCCGAACTGCCAATACCGACGC
Organism: Rhizobium sp. CRRU65; assembly: GCF_048551595.1. Classification (NCBI taxonomy): domain Bacteria; kingdom Pseudomonadati; phylum Pseudomonadota; class Alphaproteobacteria; order Hyphomicrobiales; family Rhizobiaceae; genus Rhizobium; species Rhizobium sp. CRRU65. The sequence goes on from NZ_JBLYZH010000002.1 coordinate 53,840, forward strand.
TGGCGCGCTTCGAGGAATCAAGCATCCAGCCCGTTCCGACTATTTATCGTGGTCCTTGCCGGCCAGGTTTATTCGATGATCTGGCAAAAACGCTGGACCTGAACAGGCAACAGGGCTTTGTGGCAAGGACCGCGGGCGATTTCGCGGAGAATGCCATGCCTGAATGCGTGGGGAAATATGTCAGGGAAGGATATGTCCAGACAGAGACCCATGGGGCGAAGGCGGAACTCATCCCAAACCGCTTGAACGACGCCTAACGGCGCAGAGTTGCTGCCACCAAATCGAAAGTCCACCCGACTACGTGCAAGTGGCACACCGCTTCGTTGCACTTCATCTAGCTTTGCATCAGAGTCATCTGAGTACATGATGAAGCCGTCAAGATGGGGCGATTCATGAAGTGCATTGCTGAACTTTTGATGGGATTGGCGGGAGCGACCTTGGTCGTCATTAGCGCAGTTCACCCGGCGGAAGCTAACAGTGACAATGGCGAAGACCCATCTTGTGAAATCGTCAACCTTGCATACGCGGCAACCATGAACGCTACGCGGTCGAGCGTGACGGCTTATGCCGAGCAGGACGATGGATCTTTAGTGTTTATTGCCGATTTGCGAACCCAGTTAGGTACTAATTATCTGAAAGATTCAACGCGAAAGCAATGGATCCGTTACCCACAGACAAAGTGGGTTCCAGCGGACCGATTTGGTCCAAAAATAACTGACTGTGTATTGAAGGGTGATGAAAGTCACCCGGATCTCGCGGCAAAGCACTATTCAGCTATCCGTCATGAGGCACCGCATGTCTCTAAAGTGGATTTTTGGATTACGCATGACGATGGACGAATTGTAAAAATGCGAATTGGGCCGTGGGGGGTCAAGCTTAAGTCCGGACTAGGAGTAATTGAAATCCGGAAGTTCGATGATGAGGCATTGACCCCTCCGCTTTGATCCGCAGCCGCAACAGAGTTGCGCTTCCATTCGAACGGTATGTCCGATGCTTTTGTCGAAATCCTGAAGCGGAATTACACGCGAATATCAGTTCCACAGGACGCTGAAACAGCGCTCCAATCGCGCCGACGTCCAGTTTCCGTGAAAACCTTAAACCGCTGCGCCGGCACGTCTGAACTGGTGCTATGTGTAAATCATGTAATCGTCATATGTCGAAGCCCCGTTCGGCAACAACATCAACAATCACACGCTGTTCCAGAAGGTGGGGCCATAACGCCGCTTGCGTGCAACCCAACTCCCTCGACAGCGTTGGAGGTAACTATTTCTGCCTTCGAAACCTGTGGCATTTGCTACATTCCGTGAATATTTTCCGTCGGCACTGTCGATTTTCGCCTTGGCCGATCGTCCTTATCACGATGTGCTGGCACCGCGGTCGTGGCTTCAGCACGTCGTCGGGCAACAGAAGGAGCAATTGTCATGGATAATCAGCATCTCGTACCTGCCGCCGTGCTTGCGGCCAAGAACGGCGTCCGGTTCCCAAACGAGAGCGAGGCGTATCGCAGCGCCCGCGACGCGCTGCTGGCCGAAGAGATCGAATTGCGCCGGCACATCGAGCGCGTGGCAAGACAGCGCCGGGCGCTGCCGCCGGGCGGCGAGGTGACGAAAGACTACCGCTTCGAAGGCAGCGACGGGCCGATCTCCTTTAGCGAACTCTTCGCCGACAAGGAGACGCTGATCGTCTACAGCTACATGTTCGGTCCGCAACGCGAGCGCCCGTGCCCGATGTGCACTTCGCTGCTATCGTCCTGGGACGGCGAGGTGCCCGACATTCAGCAGCGCGCAGCCTTGGCCGTCGTCGCCCGCTCGCCGATTGAAAAGCTGCTCGCCTTCAAGAAAGAGCGTGGCTGGCATCACCTGCCGCTTTATTCCGACATGACGGACGATTACAGTCGCGACTATCACGCAATCGGCCAGGATGGCGGCGACGACGCGGCCTTCAACGTTTTCACGCGGCGCGACGGCACCATCCGCCATTTCTGGAGCCAGGAGATGGGCGGGGTGACGGCCGATCCCGGTGAGGATCCGCGCGGGGCGCCCGACCTGATGCCGCTCTGGACCGTCATCGATTCGACGCCCGAAGGCCGGCCGGCGGACTGGTATCCCAAGCTGTCTTATTAAGATCAGCCGCGTCCTACGCCGCCCGTCAGCCGGTGGAGCGGTTTCTGGAGGGCTCGGCCCATTCGATGCTGGTGACCGTGTCATCCGGCAGCGGCGGCGGATCGATGTCGTAGACATAGCCGGAGATCATGTCGGCGGCGCGTTCCGTCGCCTTGATCTTCGCCTCGGTTTCGGCGACCGCCTTGGAGATCGCTTCGATGCGGGCGCGGAACATGTGGGCAAGCACGTCGCGGCCTGACTGTTTTTCGAGCCGTTCCAGATGCAGGCCGATTCGCGAGGCGTGGCGCTCCAGCTCGCTCTTGCTGAAACGCGCCTTGCGCAGTTCTTCGGAAAGGCTGTCCTGCATGACGGCGACGGGATCGAAACTTCCGGGCGCGCGCTCGTCGAGCACCGCGTCGGTGACAAGTTTCTCGATCATCACCAGCGCCTGCAATTCGGCCGCGTCGGCGAATTCGACGTCGTAGCCGGTGTCGTCGTAGACCTTTCGCCGTACCGGATCGAGAAGCAGCCCATAGGCTTTCTGCAGATGGGCAAAGGCGTCCGAATCACCGCCTGAATCGGGGTGGGCAACTTTTGCCAGGCGCCGATAGGCGGCCTTCAACTGCGCCTCGTCCGCATCGCGTTCAACGCCGAGAATATCGTATGGATCCGTCACGCCTGCTCCCTTGCTCCCCGCCACGTTGCGGGCAGTCTAGGTCTTCTTCCGCATCACAAGGGCGAAGTTTAGACCGAAACGAGGAATGACGTCCATGGCCCGAGATGGCGATGGTTTATGCCAATGCTTCGCCAAATCCTAGATTATTTAATGTTTTCAACTCGTTGTTCGAAGATCAGCCTGCGGTGATCGAAGCGAGATAACATGTGGCTTCGCCATCGATTTTTAGCACGGTGGCAGTCGCGTCCTCGATCAGTAGCGCATCGCCGGCCGCGAGCGCGCCGGTCTCGCCGCCCCGGCGGAATGAGAGTGCGCCGAAATGACAAAGCAACAGGCATGTCGAGGGCGAAAGCGGCACGGACTTGCCGCCATCGACGTCGATGCGGATCAGCGTATGGGTAAGCCCGTTGCGGCGCGTCATCACGTTGAGATCGGTGATGGCTCCGTCCTCGAGCCTGGCCGCGACCGGGATATCCGCCGTGAAGGCCAGCGGATCGCTTGCCATTGTCAGAACCACGGGCTTGCTGCCTGCGACATCGAGCACCATGCCGTTGCCATCAAGGATTGCCAGCGTGCGGTCGATGCCAGGAAAGATCGAAAACGGGCCATCCTCTGCGACCGTTGCCATGCTGATGCGCCAGTCGAAGTCATTGATCGACGCGCCGGGCGGAAAGACGGCGATCTCCACCGTCTCTCCCTTGCCGTTTTTCCAGGGCATGCGTTTGTGATCGCCGGCGCGCAGGATCCTCACCGGGCTCAGTTCCCGAGAATGCCGGGCAGGCGCAGGCCCTTTTCCTTGGCGCAATCGATGGCGATCTCGTAACCGGCATCGGCGTGGCGCATGACGCCGGTCGCCGGGTCGTTCCAGAGCACGCGCTCGAGGCGTCTTGCGGCATCGTCCGTGCCGTCGGCGCAAATGACCATGCCGGAATGCTGCGAGAAGCCCATGCCGACGCCGCCGCCGTGATGCAGCGACACCCAGGTGGCGCCCGACGCCGTGTTGAGCAGGGCGTTGAGCAGCGGCCAATCGGAGACGGCGTCGGAACCGTCCTTCATCGCTTCGGTCTCGCGGTTGGGCGAAGCAACGGAGCCTGAGTCCAGATGGTCGCGGCCGATGACGATCGGGGCGGAGAGTTCGCCTGTTCTCACCATCTCGTTGAAGGCGAGGCCGAGCTTGTGACGGTCGCCCAAGCCCACCCAGCAGATGCGCGCCGGCAGGCCCTGGAAGGCGATGCGCTCCCTGGCCATGTCGAGCCAATGATGCAGGTGCTTGTTGTCAGGCAGCAGCTCCTTCACCTTGGCATCGGTCTTGTAGATATCCTCCGGATCGCCGGAAAGGGCCGCCCAGCGGAAGGGGCCGATGCCGCGGCAAAACAGCGGCCGGATATAGGCCGGCACGAAGCCCGGGAAAGCAAAGGCGTTTTCGAGGCCTTCATCCTTGGCGACCTGGCGGATATTGTTGCCATAATCGAGGGTCGGCACGCCGGCGTTCCAGAAGGCGATCATCGCTTCGACATGCTCGCGCATCGAGGCGCGCGCCGCTTTTTCCACGGCCTTCGGATCGGTTTCGCGCTTTGCCTTCCATTCGCCCATCGTCCAGCCCTTCGGCAGGTAGCCGTTGATCGGGTCGTGCGCCGAGGTCTGGTCGGTGACGATATCGGGGCGGATGCCGCGGCGGACCATCGCCGGCAGGATTTCGGCGGCGTTGCCGAGCAGGCCGACGGATTTCGCCTCGCCGGCCTTGGTCCAGCGGTCGATCATCTCAAGCGCTTCATCGAGCGTCTCGGCCTTGGCGTCGACATAGCGGGTGCGCAGGCGGAAATCGATCGAATCGGGATTGCATTCGACGGCAAGGCAGCAGGCGCCGGCCATGACGGCGGCGAGCGGCTGGGCGCCGCCCATGCCGCCGAGCCCGCCGGTCAGGATCCATTTGCCCTTGAGATTGCCGCCGTAGTGCTGGCGGCCGGCCTCGACGAAGGTCTCGTAGGTGCCCTGCACGATGCCCTGGGTGCCGATATAGATCCATGAGCCGGCCGTCATCTGGCCGTACATGGCGAGACCCTTCTTATCCAACTCGTTGAAATGATCCCAGGTCGCCCAATGCGGCACGAGGTTGGAATTGGCGATCAGCACCCGCGGCGCATCCTTATGGGTGCGGAACACGCCGACCGGCTTGCCGGATTGCACGACTAGGGTTTCTTCTTCCGTCAGCGTCTTGAGCGTCGCGACGATGCGGTCGAAATCCTCCCAGGTCCGGGCGGCGCGGCCGATGCCGCCATAGACGACGAGCTCGTTCGGATTTTCGGCGACGTCGGGGTCGAGATTGTTCATCAGCATGCGTAGCGGCGCTTCGGTCATCCAGCTTTTGGCATTGAGATCGTTGCCGTGGGGCGCGCGGATTTCGCGGATATTGTGGCGTGGATTGCTCATGGCGGTTCCCCTGTCGAGAGATCGTTATCGTTTCAGGCCTGGCGCAATCTGTTCGATGCGCACCAGAATGTTCTTGAGATGGACGCGAAGTCTGTCCGCCTTGGCGGCGTCATAGGCAAAGGGCGCCGCCTCGCTCTGCAGATGCGTCGATTGCGCGAGCTCCATCTGGATCGCGTGCACGCCGGTTTCGGGCCGACCATAGTGGCGTGTCGTCCAGCCGCCCTTGAAACGACCGTTGAGCACGCTGTCGTAACCCTCAGCGGCTTCGACGACGGTAAGCGTCGCCTGCTCGATCGCGCTGTCGCACGTCTTGCCCATATCGGTGCCGATATTGAAATCCGGCAGCTTTCCTTCGAACAGGAAGGGAATGTGGGAGCGGATCGAATGGCAGTCGTAGAGGATCGCGACGCCGTGGATTGCTCTCACGCGCTCGATCTCGGCGGCAAGGGCCGCGTGATAAGGAGCATGAAAGTCCCGCAGCCGCGCCGCGATATCGGCCTCGTCGGGTGTGGCGCCTTCCTTCCAGATCGCCTTGCCGTCGAAATCCGTCTGGGGAACGAGGCCGGTGGTGTTCTGGCCGGGGTAGAGGCTGACGCCGGCCGGATCGCGGTTGGCGTCGATCACGTAGCGGTGGAAGGTGGCGCGCACCGTCGTGACATTGTCGAGCAGGCCATCATAGAGCTGGTCAATGTGCCAATCGGTGTCGGCCAGCATCCTGCCATTGTCGTTGAGCCGGTCGGCGATCTCAGGCGGCACCTCGGTGCCGGTATGGGGGAAGCCGAGGATGACGGGGGAGGTGCCTTGGCGACTTTCGCACGGGGCGGAGACTGTTTCCTTGATCGTCATCTCAGCTCTCCAGAACCGGCAAGATCCCAGAGGAAACCGAGGCGTTCAGCGCACCCGTCGCCACCAGTTCGGCAGCGGCGGCGAGGTCGTTTGCCATGTAGCGGTCAACGTCGAGGCTCGCCACCTTGGTGCGGATGACACTGATCGCCTTGCCAAGCACCGGGCTGGTCGACAGCGGCGCGCGCAGTTCGACGCCTTGGGCGGCGGTCAGCGCCTCGATGCCGATGATGCCGAACAGGTTCTCGGTCATGGCGAGCAGGCGACGGGCGCCGTGGCAGGCCATCGAGACATGGTCTTCCTGATTGGCCGAGGTCGGGGTCGAATCGACCGAGGCCGGGTGCGACATCTGCTTGTTTTCGGACATCAGCGCCGCTGACGTCACCTCGGCGATCATCAGGCCGGAGTTCAGGCCCGGCTTCTTGGCGAGAAAGGCCGGCAGGCCGTAGGAGAGGGTCGGATCGACGAGCAGCGCGATGCGGCGCTGCGAAATCGCGCCGATCTCGCAGACGGCGAGCGCGATCTGGTCGGCGGCGAAGGCGACGGGTTCGGCGTGGAAATTGCCGCCGGAGACGACCGAATTGTCCGAAAGCACCAGCGGATTGTCGGTGACCGCGTTGGCCTCGATTTCGAGGGTGCGGGCAACCGAGCGCAGCAGATCAAGGCAGGCACCGTCGACCTGCGGCTGGCAGCGGATGCAATAGGGATCCTGCACGCGCTCGTCGCCCTCGATATGGCTCTGGCGAATGATGGAATTTTCGAGGAGCGCCCGAAGTGCCGCCGCCGTGTCGATCTGGCCCTTATGGCCGCGCAATGTATGAATATCCGGATGAAAGGGCGCCGAAGAGCCCATGGCGGCATCGGTGGACATGGCGCCGGTAATCAGCGCCGCCTGCGCGGCGCGATGGGCGCGGAAGAGGCCGGCAAGTGCCAGCGCCGTCGAGGTCTGGGTGCCGTTGATGAGAGCGAGACCCTCTTTGGCGGCGAGCACCACCGGTTTCAGCCCGGCCTTTTCGAGGGCTTGCGCTCCTGAGAGCCGTTCGCCGGCGAAGAAGGCTTCGGCCTCGCCCATCATCACCGCCGCCATATGGGCAAGGGGCGCAAGATCGCCGGAGGCGCCGACCGAGCCCTTTTCCGGGATCAGCGGAATGACGCCCTTTTCCAGCATAGCTTCGATCAGCCGCACCAGCTCCAGCCGCACGCCCGAGGCGCCGCGTCCGAGCGAGACCAGTTTCAGCGCCATGATCAGCCGCACGATATTGTCGGGCAGCGGCGCGCCGACGCCGCAGCAATGCGACAGAATGAGATTGCGCTGCAAGGTGGTCACATCGGCGCTGTCGATCTTGATCGAGGCGAGTTTGCCGAAGCCGGTATTGATGCCGTAGACCGGCGCGTTGCCGGCGGCGATCTCGGCGATGCGGGCAGCGGCCTTGGCGATCCCCGCATCGAAGGCGGGATCGAGCCTTGCCGGCACACCGGTCCAGTAGATAATTTCCAGATCCTTGAGCGAGACGGAGCCCGGGTGGAGCGTGATGGTCATCGACCGTTCCTTTCGCCCTTGAAGACGCGTGCGTGAAGCGGATTGAAGCCGATGCGGTAGACGAGCTCGGCGAGGCTTTCGATATTCCAGATGGCGAGATCGGCGGATTTGCCGGCTTCGAGTGTTCCCGTCTTGTCGAGCAGACCGAGCGCGCGCGCACCTTCGCGGGTGGCGCCGGCGATGCATTCCTCGACGGTGAGGCCGAAAAGTGTGGCCGACATGTTCATGGTGAGCAACATCGAGGTGAGCGGCGAGGTGCCGGGATTGCAATCGGTGGCGATCGCAATCGGCACGCCTGCCCGCCGCAGCGCCTCTACCGGCGGCTTCTGCTTTTCATGGATGGCGTAGAAGGCGCCGGGGAGCAGCACGGCGACGGTGCCGGCCGCGGCCATCGCCGCAACGCCATCTTCGTCGAGATATTCGAGGTGATCGGCTGACAATGCGCCATAGGAGGCGGCGAGCCTGGCGCCGCCAAGATTGGAGAGCTGCTCGGCATGCAGCTTGACCGGCAGGCCGAGCGCTTTGGCCTTGTCGAAGACGCGGGCGATCTCGGTGGTCGAAAAAGCGATGCCCTCGCAGAAGCCGTCGACGGCATCGGCAAGACCGAGGCCATGCATGTCGTCGAGACCGGGCAGGACGACATCATCGAGATAATCGCCGTTGCGACCCTTATACTCCACGGGCGTCGCATGGGCGCCGAGATAGCTGGTGGCGACGCGGACCGGTCTGATATGGCCGAGCAGGCGGGCGCTCTGCAGCATCTTCACTTCACCGGTCCGGTTCAGCCCGTAGCCGGACTTGATCTCGATCGTCGTCACACCTTCGGCAAGCAGCGTGTCGAGCCGCGGCAGAGCGTGCGCGACAAGCTCCTCGACCGACAGCGCATTGGTTGCCTTCACCGAGGAAACGATGCCGCCGCCAGCGCGTGCGATCTCCTCATAAGTCGCGCCTGCCAGGCGCATTTCGAACTCGCGGGCGCGATTGCCGCCGTGGACGATATGGGTGTGGCAGTCGACGAGACCGGGCGTTACCCAGCGGCCTTCGAGATCGACGATTTCGGAATGTTCGATGGCCGATGCCGGCAGGTCGCTTTCGGCGCCGGCAAAGGCGATGCGACCGTTTTCGATCAGCACGGCGCCCTTTTCGACGATGCCGAGGCCTTCTTTAGCAGACGCCAGCGTGGCCAACCGCGCATTGCGCCACAGCACTGGGTGGGTGTCGGCAGATGGGGCTTCGTCTGAAAAAATGTTCCCGGTCATCAGCTTTGCGCCTTTCCTTATGCCAAAACATGTATATACATAATCGACAGGTGACAAGAGAAATTTTGTGCGCTTTTCTGGAAAAGAAAGATCGGCGGCACGGCAAGAGGAGAGGGAAGGTCATGACCATACTTCACGCAGACACGGCGCTGACGCCGCAGGGTTGGCAGAAGGATGTGCGGCTGACGCTTAAGGCCGGGCGTATTGCGCGGGTCGAAATTGGCACTTCTCCCGAGCCCGGCGACGAACGCCATGCTCTCCTCGTTCCTGCCATGGCGAACCTGCACAGCCACGCCTTCCAGCGGGCGATGGCCGGTCTTGCCGAAGTGCGCGGCCCGGCCAATGACAGCTTCTGGAGCTGGCGCACGGTCATGTACAAGTTTGCCTTGGCGATGACCCCTGAGCATGTCGAGGCGGTCGCGGCCAAGCTTTACGCGGAGATGCTCGAGGCCGGTTTTTCCCGCGTCGGCGAGTTCCACTATCTCCACCACGACAGGGATGGCGGCACCTACGCCAATATCGCCGAGCTTGCCGAACGCATTGGCGCGGCAAGCCAAGAGACCGGTATCGGCCTGACACTGCTGCCGGTCTTCTATGCCCATTCCGGCTTCGGCGGCGCTGCCCCCATCGATGGTCAGCGGCGTTTCATCAATTCGCTCGAAAGCTTCGAAAGGCTGATGGAGGGATGCCGGGCAGTCACCGGCCGGCTCGACGGCGCCGAACTTGGGCTCGCACCGCACAGCCTGCGGGCGGCGACACCGGAGGAGCTCACAAGGCTGGTGCCGATGGCCGGCGACGGTCCCATCCATATCCATGTCGCCGAGCAGGTGAAGGAGGTCGAGGACTGCATTGCCTGGTCCGGCGCGCGGCCTGTGCAATGGCTGCTCGATCATGCGCCTGTGGATCAGCGATGGTGCCTGATCCACGCGACGCACATGACCGAGGATGAAACGCGGCGGATGGCGAAAAGCGGCGCGATCGCCGGCCTTTGCCCGATCACCGAAGCCAATCTCGGCGACGGCGCCTTTGCCGCGCCGCTTTTCCTCGAAGAGGGCGGGCGTTACGGCATCGGCTCGGATTCCAACGTGCTGATCTCCGTGCCGGAGGAACTGCGCCAGCTCGAATATTCGCAGCGCCTGGCGCTTCGCGCCCGCAACGTCGTCGCAGCACCCGGCGGTTCGACGGCGCTTTCGCTGTTCACACATGCGCTTGCCGGCGGCGGTGCTGCGCTGAAAGCACCGGCGGGTCTTGCTGAGGGCCATCACGCCGATATCGTTTCGCTCGATGCCACGGCCGTTCCCTATCTCGCAGGCGACCAGATCCTCGACCATTGGGTGTTTGCAGGCGGCGTTTCCGTCGACTGCGTCTGGGCGCGCGGCAGCAAACAGGTGGAGGGCGGTCGCCATCTCAGGCGCGATGCCATCGACCGGCGCTTCCTGGCTGTCATGGGTGAACTGCTGGCCGCCTGAAAAAGAGCTTTTCCTGTCCAGGCATTCGAATTAGAGCAATTCCAGCAAGTGTGGAGCGGTTCGCGTCCGGGATTGCGTAAAAACAAAGAGATAGCGGGAGACCAATCGGAACGTGGCGATGAACCAAAGCAAGGATCCCACCTTGCACCAGCGCATCCTCGGCGACATCGAGGGCCGTATCGTCTCGGGCGATTGGCCGCCGGGGTACCGCATTCCCTTCGAGGTCGATCTCGCCACGCAGTATGACTGCTCGCGCATGACGGTGAACAAGGTGCTGACCCAGCTTGCCAAGGCCGGCCTGATCGAGCGCCGCAAGAAGTCCGGCAGCTTCGTCACCCAGCCGCAGGCACAATCGGCCATTCTCGAAATCCACGACATCAAGGCCGAGGTGCGGTCGCTGAACTTGCCCTATTCCTATGCGGTTTCGAAGAAGGTGAGCCGCAAGGCGAAGGCGGACGACAGTCGAAGGCTGGAACTGCCTGTGGCGTCCTCCGTCGTCGAAGTCGTCTGCATCCACAATGCCGGCGCGCGGCCCTTTTGCCTGGAGGAGCGGCTGATCAGTCTTGCGACGGTTCCAGAAGCCGCCGATGCCGATTTCCTGACGACGGCGCCAGGCCCCTGGCTGCTGAACCAAGTGCCGTGGAGCACGGCCGAACATCGGATCCATGCCGTCTCGGCCAATGCCGAAGTGGCCGCAGTCCTGGACATCGCTCGCAATACCGCCTGTCTCGTGGTCGAACGCCGCACCTGGAGCAATGCTGGCCCGGTAACGCATGTGCGGTTCACCTATCCGGGCGATCGCCACGCGTTGGTGGCGCGTTTCACGCCGGCATCGTGATAGAGAGCGCAATCCAACCGGCTGGTGCCCGGTGACGAACCAGCTGGATCCGCCCATGGCCGGCTGTCGGAACTGCTGGGCATGAGGGCCGCCGGCAGCGTCACCGTCCGTCATGTGATCAGCAAGACCCCTAAAAATCAGTGGTACGTCGCGGAGGCGGCCAAAGTCATGCGTTCTTTCCGCCGGGAACGCGATCGGCCGCTGTTGGGTGGCTTGCGCGTCAAGCTCTGGCTGGGCTGGGTGATAATTTGCCGGCATTAGCTGACCGCGGCGGCGGTATCGAGGCGAATGGTCGAGCACAGCGCGGTCGCGGGAGACTGCTCAAAGCATACCGTGAAGGGGATTTCCGTTTGGATGGACGGGAAGTAGCGACGGCCGCGCCGACGTCTCGATCAGCCGCTCGTACTCCTGCTCCGGCACCCCGTAGCAGCCATCGGCGATTTCGATCAGCATGTCGCGATCCAGGATGCGGACGTTGCCGCGTGTCGATTTGATGGCGTAGATGCCCTCAAGGATGTGCAGCTCATCGGTGACGCCCGCCCGCCTGACGCCAAGCATCAGCGCCAGGAATTCGTGCGTCAGTGGCAGATCATTGCCGTCGATACGGTCGTGACACATGAGCAGCCAGCGCGCCAGCCGCTGATGTACGTTGAATTTGGCGGCGGCCAGCGCGCTGTGGGCAAGCTGCAATTCGCAAGTGTGGACATAACGCAGCAACAGTTGCCGCACCTCTGGGTGTTCAAGGATCGGAACAAAATGCTCCGTGGCCACCTGAAGCCCGTGGCCCGGCACCTGCATGAAGGTACTGTTCGGGGTTCGGTCGACGCCCAGCACAACGGGATAACCGGCAATCCCTTCGCGCCCGATGTGGCGGATTTCAACGCTTTTGCCGTCCGAGCTTTCCGCAACCATCGAGGCGAGGCCGCTTTCGATAAAACAGACATGCTCGATCGGCTTGCGCGGCAGCACGAGCGCGTGCTTGACTGGAAGATCGACGGGTTCCAGGAACGGCGCCAGACGCCCGAAGGCTTCCTCCGGAAACCGGCGCAGCAATCTATTCTTGGTCCCGCTCTGCCTGATTATTGTCATGATAGCACCGCTTTGGTGACCAACGCGACGCCACTCCTATGGTTCAGAGAGTTCACGCTCTGTCTGATTTTGACAATAAGGCGGCTTTTCAGCATCGACGCCGATGGACCTAGTTCAACTGAACCGCCGACCGGAAGGGAACGGTTGCGACCAACGAGCCGTCTTCGGTCATGATCTCGAAAGCGTCTCCGTCCGTGGGATCGCCCATGCGGATCCTTTCCGCGACGATTTCGCGGGCGGCGGCCGTTGCTTCCTCGAACGCCAGCTCGGGCGTGGCTAGGTCAATGCCTTCCAGATCTTCATTGAAGACATCGTTCCTGCGGACGTGGAAAAAATACTTCGGCATCGTTTGCTCCATCAAGAAGGCCCCCTAACCTCTCAAGCGGGAAGTTGTTCCTCCCGAACCTGATCGCACCCCTCACTCCCGCCGATGGTATTGCGCGGTCCCATATACAACATCGCGAGCGTTTTCATTCCTCGAACATCTTGCCGCTGCGCGCTTCCAGCCGATAGCGGTGGCCGGGATAGACGAGGCGGGCGGTCGAGACCACCTGTTTCGCCGACCATGTGCGCCGGCGGATCGTCAGGCACGGTTCGGTCTTCATGATGGTCAAGAGCTTGCATTCCCAGGCCTGCGGCATCGCCGCCTCGACGACATGCTCGGAGCCGCTAAGCGGGGCTGAGGCCGTCAGATAGGCGTTCGGCGTCAGCGTCGAAAAATCCTGGTCGAGATATTCAGGCGCGGCCTCCGGATGGACGAAACGGTCCTCGATCTGCACGGGAACGCCGTTTTCGCTGTGGACGATCAACGAGTGGAAAACCGCAGCACCAATCGGCAGTTCGAGTGCGTCGGCAACCTCGGGAGAGGCGGCTTCCTGGGCGAGAACAACGACGGAGGCCTCGTGGACATGACCGCGTTCGGCGATTTCCTCGGCAATGTTGCGGACCTCGAACAGTGCCGAATATCCCTTGCGTTCGGCAACGAAGGAGCCGACGCCCTGGATGCGGACGAGTTCGCCTTCGTTGGCAAGTTCGCGTAAGGCCCGGTTGGCGGTCATCTTGCTGACGCCGAGTTCGACGACCAGCTCGTTTTCCGACGGCACCCGGTATTTCGGCGGCCACTCGCCGCTCTGGATGCGGTCGAGGATCACCTGCTTGACGCCGGCGTAGAGCGGCGTGCTGTCATTTTCCGCCAGCTCGCGCTTCATCTCGCCGGGACGTTTCATTGCCTATTCCTTTTGCACGAATGGAATTCGCCACATAAATCGACTTTCCCACTTGCATAACACAAAATATTTCATATGGTACCATATACAACCTCCCAATCGGTCCTTGAAACAGAAATAGGACGGGAAAGGGCAAGCCGGCGAAGATCGGCCGTGGTGCCGCAAGGTCTGTTTCAACTCCAGAGGAGAATTCATCAATGAAATTCAGCGCAATCCTGTTTTGCGGCGTGGCGGCTTTTTCCGCTTTCGCCGCCCCTGCCTTTTCCAAGGACTGGACGAAGGCGACCATTACGCTCGAAGGTGCTTACGCGCCCTGGAACCTCACCAATGCCGACGGCACGCTTGGCGGCTTCGAACCGGAACTCGCAAAGGTGCTCTGCGAGCGCGCCAAGATCGAGTGCACGCTGGTCGCCTCCGATTGGGATGGCATGATCCCGGCGCTCAACGCCGGCAAATTCGACGTCATCATGGATGCGCTTTCTATCACCGAGGAGCGCAAGCAGGTGATTGGTTTCACCATTCCTTATGCCGCTACTCCTGCTGCCTTCGCCACCGCCAAGGACAGTCCGCTGGCAAAGGCCGCCGGCACCGGCGCCACGATCAAGATGACCCCCGGCCAGACCGGCGTGAAGGAGATCGACGCGCTGAAGGCCGCCTTCAAGGGCAAGACGATCGGCATCCAGGCGGCAACCGTCTATGCCAAGTTCGTCTATGACAATTTCGGCGATATTGCCGAGATCCGCGAATACAAGACCGGCGCCGACCGCGACCTCGACCTGCAGAACGGCCGTATCGACCTTGGCTTCGACGACGCCGTCTATTTCGCCAACGCGTTTAAGGCGGCCAACGACACGCTCGACTTCACCGGCCCCGAGATCGTCGGCTCGATCTGGGGCGAGGGCGAAGGCCTTGGCGTCCGCAAGGCCGATACCGACCTGCGCGACAAGTTCAACGAGGCGATCAAGTCGACGCTTGCCGACGGAACCGTCAAGAACCTGTCGATGAAGTGGTTCCAGGTCGACGTCAGCCCGCAGGAATAAGCGTTTCGGCCTTTCGGCCTCATACAGGTGTCTCCGGCTTTATCGCCGGAGACAGCATGCTCGAACAGGATGTTTTCAGGCCCGGCCGGCCTAAAAGCTGATCCTGTTCTAAAGAAAAGAGTTAGAGCATGATGTCTTCCGAAAGCCGCTCACACTTTTCGGCATCATGCTCTGGTGTCAATCCGCAAAACACTGCCACGGACGGGGAACGGACGATATGGCAAGCTTGGAACTGCTCGGCTTCGGCTCGACCGGATGGGGCGCGCTGCTCATTGCCGCTGCCTTGATGACGCTGGCTGTCACGGCCACAGCGCTGGCGATCGGCGCCGTGCTCGGCGCGATCGTCGCTGCGGCAAAACTCTCCGGTAATCTTGTCCTCGTCACGCTCGGCAACGTCTATACGACTGTGTTTCGCGGCGTGCCCGAGCTGCTGATCATCTATCTCATCTATTTCGGCGGCTCCTCGGCCGTCACCTCGATCGGCCAGGCGATGGGTTACGAAGGTTTCCTCGGCCTGCCCTCCTTTATCGCGGGCGCGCTTGCCGTCGGCATCATCTCCGGCGCCTATCAGGCGGAGGTGTTCCGCGGCGCTTTTCTCGCCATCTCCAAGGGCGAGCTCGAGGCAGCCTCGGCGATCGGCATGCATCGCGGCATGCGCCTTCGCCGCATCATCATGCCGCAGGTGTTTCGCCTCGCCATCCCCGGCCTCGGTAACGTCTGGCAGCTCAGTCTCAAGGATTCGGCGCTGATCTCCGTCACCGGCCTTGCCGAACTGATGCGCACCAGCCAGGTGGCGGCGGGCTCAACCCGGCAATATTTCCTGTTCTTCATCGCCGGCGGCTGCCTCTATTTGCTCCTGACCAGCCTTTCTGACCGCATCTTCAACGGGGCGGAGCGCCGCGCCAATCGCAGCATGCCGGCATCCGCCATGGGCCAGGCGTAAGGAGGCGACAATGGATTTCACCTTCATCGCATCGACCTTGGTCACCCTGCTCAAGGCCGTACCGACGACGCTCATCCTGTTTTCGCTGTCGATTATCACCGGTGGCCTCTTGGCGCTCGTCATCGTCTGGATGCGAACCAGCGGCAACCCGGTGCTGTCAAGCTTCGCCAAGGGTTACATCTTCATCTTCCGCGGCTCGCCGCTGCTGATCCAGATGTTCCTGGTCTTCTACGGTCTCGGCCAGTTCGGCTTCATCCGTTATTCCTTCCTCTGGCCGTTCCTGCGCGAGCCGATGGTCTGCGCCGTGCTGTCGCTGGCGCTCTGCACCGCCGGCTACACGGCGGAGATCTTCCGCGGCGGCATTCGCGCCGTCTCGCCGAAAGAGATCGAGGCGGCGCGCTCTATCGGCATGTCCGGCTTCCTGCTGGTCCGCCGTATCCTGGCGCCGATCGCTTTTCGCCACGCGCTGCCGGCCTATTCCACCGAGATCGTGCTGATGATGAAGTCGACGGCGCTCGCAAGCCTCGTCACCGTCTGGGAGGTCACCGGCGTCGCCCAGCGGCTGATCTCACAGACCTACCGCACGATGGAAGTCTTTCTCTGTGCTGCGATCATCTATCTCGTCCTCAACTTCATCATCCTGCAGGGCATGGCTCTGCTCGAATATTCGCTCTCCCGACACCGCCGCGCGGCCCCGCACGCGCTGAAGGCGTAAGCAGTTTTTGACCCGATTGGAGCACCCATGCCAGGCGTAACCCGACTATCGGTCCGCAATATCCGCAAGAGCTTCGGTACGCACGAGGTGCTGCGCGGCATTTCCCTCGATGCTGAAGACGGCGATGTGATTTCGCTGCTCGGCGCCTCCGGTTCCGGAAAATCGACCTTTCTGCGCTGCATCAACATGCTCGAAACCGCAAGCGACGGCGAGATCTGGGTCGACGGCGAGGAGATCCGCATGGTGCACAAGAACGGCCGGAGCAAGCCGGCCAGCCAGAAGCAGGTGGACCATATTCGCTCCGAACTCGGCATGGTGTTCCAATCCTTCAATCTCTGGTCCCACATGACGATCCTGCAGAACGTCATCGAGGGCCCGATCCACGTGCTGAAGCGGCCGCGGGGCGACTGCATCGCCGAGGCTGAAGCGCTGCTCGAAAAAGTCGGTATCGCCGACAAGCGCCACGCCTATCCCGCCCACCTCTCCGGCGGCCAGCAGCAGCGCGCGGCGATTGCCCGGGCGCTGGCGATGAAGCCGAAGGTGATGCTCTTCGACGAGCCGACTTCGGCGCTCGATCCGGAGCTCGTCGGCGAGGTGCTGCGCGTCATGCGCTCGCTTGCCGAGGAAGGCATGACCATGCTCGTCGTCACCCATGAGATGAGCTTTGCCCGCAACGTCTCGAACCGCGTCGTCTTCATGCGCGAAGGCTTGATCGAAAGCAGCGGCAAGCCGGAGGAAATGTTCACCGGCGGCGCGACCCCCGCCTTCCGCCAGTTCATTGGCCATTTCGGAAGCGGTCAATGACGGTCACCATCGATGCAGGGCTCACCTGGCGCGAAGTCGCGCGCGTTGCGGCCGGGGAAGAGCTTGCGCTGTCGCCCGCCGCCTTTGCACGTGTCGAGCAGGCAAGCCGCATCGTTGCGCGCATCGTCGAGACCGGTGCGCGCGCCTATGGCATCAACACCGGCGTCGGGGCGCTGGCCGATACGGTGGTTGATCGCGCCTCGCAGAGCCTGTTGTCGCGCAGCATCGTGCTCAGCCATGCCTGCGGTGTCGGGCCGTTGCTTGCCGCCCGCGAGGTGCGCGCCATCATCGCCGCTGGGATCGCCAATTTCGCACATGGCCATTCCGGGGTGCGGCGCGAGATCGTCGAGCATCTTGCGGCACTGCTAGAACATGATTGCATTCCGGATGTGCCGTCGAAGGGCTCTGCCGGTTATCTCGTCCACAATGCCCATATTGCCCTTGTTCTGATCGGCGAAGGCAGCGCTCAGTTGGATGGTCGGCGCATGAGCGGCCGAGAGACGCTTGCCGCGATCGGCCTCGAGCCCTTGGTGCTTGGGGCCAAGGAGGGCTTGAGCCTTGTCAACGGCACGGCCTGCGCCACCGGCCTGACCACTGTCGCGCTATCGCGCGCCGAACGGCTGCTCGACTGGGCCGATGCGATCGCAGCACTGACGCTGGAAGCGGCGGGCTGCCAGATCGGCGCCTTCGACGAAGTCGTACTGGCGCTACGCCCATCGGCGGGAATAGAGAACGTAGGAGCGAGCCTGCGCGCGCGGCTTCAGGGCAGCGGTCTTGTCGCCGCCGCCTTCGGCCGGCGCACGCAGGATGCGCTCAGCCTTCGTTCGGTGCCGCATGCCCATGGCGCAGCCCGCGATGTCTTCGACAATTCCGCCCGCGTCGTCGATCAGGAACTTGCTTCGGTGACGGACAATCCGGCTGTCTCGGGCACGCCGGAGCAGCCGATCGTCTCCTCCGAAGCCCATGCGGTCGCCCCGGCCCTTGGGCAGGCGGCCGATAGCCTGGCGATTGCGCTCGCACAGATCGGCGCGATCAGCGAGCGGCGCATGGACCGGCTGGTCAATCCGCTGGTGAGCGGGCTGCCGCCGTTTCTGGCGAGCGATGCCGGCAGCCATTCCGGCTTCATGATCGCCCAATATACCGCCGCCGCCCTCAGCAACGAGAGCCGCCGCCTTGCCGCACCCGCGGCCTTGGACGGCGGGCTGACCTCCGGCCTGCAGGAAGATTTCCTCGCGCATCCGACAGCTGCCGCCGGCAAGCTGCTCGCCGTCATCGACAATGCCGAATATATTCTGGCGATCGAGCTGATGGCCGCTGCCCAGGCACATGATTTCCTGGCGGCGACAGCGCCGCGGGCCGCAGGCACGGATCTCGTCTATCAAGCCGTGCGGGAACGTGTTTTCCATTATCGTGACGAACGGCCGCTCAACGGCGATATCGAGGCTGTGCGCAGCCTGATCCGCGAGACTGCGCCGCCGCTATAGTCGGCTGTCAGAACGGCTGAGTTTCGGAATTCTGCGTTGGCTTTTCGCCGGCCTCGAGACGTTTGAGGCACTGGAGATAAGTCGGGTAGAGCTGCTCCACCCGCGAGAGCGGCAGCGTCCAGTCGCCTTCGTCGCCGGCAAAGGTGATCTGCACGTCAGGCATTCCGGCAAAGGAATTCTTGATGATCTTCTTCAGCCCGGCGCTCCCCTTGCTGGCCAGGCCCCAGAGGCGAAGCGTGTTCTTGTCGAAGAAATCGGCAGCGATTACTTTCGTTACCGTACGATCGGTCAGCGTCACCTCGGTCTTGGTGCCGGCCGGAATGTCCCATGTGGTCTTTGCGACCAGCCAGAATGTCTCGGTCGCGCTCTGGCGGAATTCCATGGTCTTGCCGATCTCGCTGTCCCACAGCAGGCGGCAATAGGGATGCGGGCTCTCGTTGGCGAAGCCGACCGACCATTGTCTGGCGCCGCCTATCCATTCGGTCTCGCCGAAGGCTGAGACCGGCTGCAGGGCGGCTGCCATCAGAACCATCACAGCCGGAATTTTCATCGCTCAAGTCTCCAACGCCATCGGCTCCAGCGATAGCAAAAGAAGGTTGAGCCTTTGCTACTAAGGCGACCGCGTCTTTTCAGACGCGTATTGGACGCCGTCGCTTATGACTTGCTGGTGTTTCGCGATGGGTGCGATACAGCGAAGAATCCTAGATCAGCCCAGTCGAGAGCAGCCATCAATCAGGGGCGGCCCCGACCTTTGGCGTTCCGGGGTCGATAGCAGCGGGCACCGGCGATCGTTGACGCCATAGACCACTCACTTCAACATCGCGCCAAGACGCCCGACATATCATCAAGCCTCAGGTGAAGAACGGGGCCGGAGACGGATATTCGCGGCTATTCGTACATCGCGCTTCCTCGAATGTGCTTCTGATTTCAAGATGCCCTTTAGGGCAATACCCGCGGTGCGGCCAATTTGATAATATTCCGGCGTTGTGGGAGAGATGAAGACCGCGTCAACGGAGCCAGTGAGAAACCTTGGCATCTTCGCGCCCCCGTGGTCAGCGTCGGTATAATTGTCCTGCCTCGCATGGTTATGGCTAGAGCCTGGCGTGCGTATTCGACCGATAATAGACGTCATATTTAGCCTGTCAGCTGAATTGCCGAAGGAGCTGCTCGACGGCGACGAGTACCGGCACGACCTGAGACTTCACGAGCCTTCAAAGCGTTGCCTACCAACGACATCGAATTGGAGAGTGCCATGAAAGCAGAACTGAGAGCCACAGCGCTTTTCGTTGCGCTCGGTGTGTCGATCCCGCTGCACGCCGCCGACGTTCCCCCATCGATCACCACGCCAGACAAGGTTGAAACCCACATTGGCCCTCTTGATTTCAAGGACGGTGCGCCGAGCAAGGCGACGCTGGGTAAAGTCTATGACGCCATGGACTTCGCGAACGCGCAACGGGCGTTTGCCGACACCTTCCAGGGCGTAAGCATACACGCAATACGAAAGGGGCTGCAAAGGGTCGGCGTGAAAGACAATGAGGCGATCATCTTTTCCGAGTTGATGGACGCCAAGTCTTTGTGGCTGACCACCAATGCCGACACGATTTACGCCGTGGGCGCTCTGGATCTCACCAAGGGCCCGATGGTCCTGGAAACCGCTCCGGGTTTTCTTGGAGCTGTCCAGGACTCATGGTTTGGCTGGATCATCGACATTGGCTTGCCTGGGCCGGATCGTGGCGAAGGCGGAAAGTATCTGATCGTCCCTCCGGGCTACGATGGCCCGCTGCCGGAGGGGGGGTTCAATATCGCCCGATCACCGACGAATTTTGTGATGTGGTTTGCACGATCATTTCTCGAAAACCATGGCGATCCCAAGCCGGTGGCCGATACCATGCGGAAGTTCACCAAGATCTATCCCTATGAACCAGGTGGCCTCGGCTCACCCATATCCGAGTTCCTTGCGGGAAAAGGCAAGTTCGGTCGCATCACCCCGGCCGCTCCGGCCGTATTCCATGAAGCGAGCGGCAAAGTGATGAACACCGTCCCGCCGAATGATTTCACCTATTTCGAGATGCTCGACGAGCTTGTGCAGCAGGAGCCAGCCGCATCGCTCGCCCCTGAACTGATGGGCCCCATCGCCGCGATCGGCATCGTCAAGGGCAAGCCTTTCGCGCCTGACGCGAGGATGAAGAAGATTTTGACCGAGGCCGTCACCCAAGCCAACGCCATCTCGCGCAGCCTTTTCATGAACCCTCGCGATCCGGACTGGTTCTACTATCCGGGTTCGACCTGGTTCAACCCGCTGTTCGTTTCCGGCTACCAGTTCGAGACGCCGATCCCCTTGGTCACGAAGGAGGGCGTCAAGCCGTTTCCACCGACGGGCTATCGTCAACTGGAGGCGCGTCGATGGTACTTCTATGGCGTCACGGGCATCACACCGGCCATGGCCATGCGCGTGCCTGGGATTGGCTCGCAATATCTGTTCGCAACACTGGACGCGGACAAGAACTACTTCGACGGCGGCAAGACCTATAAGGTGACCCTTCCAAAGGATATTCCGGAATCGAACTTCTGGTCACTGACGCTCTACGACAACCAGACGCGCTCAATGCTCGATACGCCACAACGGTATCCTCGAGCTGGGAGTCAGACGTACCCATCACCGGCCGCAGAGGTGGCCGCCGACGGCACCACTACCGTGTACTTGGCTCCTGAGCAACCAAAGGACGTAAAGCGTGGAAACTGGATACAAACCGTGCCCGGCAAGGGCTGGTTCGCTATCCTGCGACTCTACAGCCCGCTCGATCCGTTCTTCGAAAAAACCTGGAAGCCGGGCGACATCGCGCCGGTGAATTGACCTAAAGGAAAAACATATGCAGGCGCATCTCCACCCTCGTGTCGGCGGCCGATTGTTGCGGTCGGAAAGCGGACTCCTGGCGCTTGACTTTGTTGGTGGAGACGGGCGCGAGCTTGCCTGGCGAAGACGGATTTGCTGTGACGCCTTTCGCGTCGAGGCTCTGGCATAGTCAAGGCGTGGAAGCACGATCAGCCAGGCCGGCCGTGGGAGGAGCACCTGATGACAGGTCTGGCGAGGAGAAATTGGAAACGGGCTACACGCTACCGCGCGGCCTGTCGTCGAGGAGGAAAACCCGTGAACATCGTCAGAAGGCAGAAAATCATCGCTGCTGCGCTCCTTTGCGCGACCGTCGCGTGGACAGCCACCGCGCAGGAGAGCCTGAAACTGCCCCAGCAGATCGTGACGCCCGACAGCGTCGAAAGCAGCATCGGCACCTTGAAATACAAGGACGGGGCCCCGAGCAAGGAGACGGTGGAGAAGGTCTACGACTATCTCGACCTGATGCATGGCGTCGAAGCCTTCGTGAATGCCTATCAGGGCGCATCCGTGGCGGCCATCTTCAAGGGCTTCGAGGATGCGGGCGTTGCGGACAACACCGCCGTCATCTGGTCCGAGCTGATGGACGCAAAATCTGTGTTCCTTACGGCAAATGCCGACACGGTCTATTTCTGGGTAAACCTGAATGTTGCCGAAGGACCGATCGTCGTCGAGACGCCACCGATGTCTCTCGGCGTGATCGATGACATCTGGTTCCGCTGGGTCACCGATTTCGGGTTGCCCGGCCCGGACCGCGGAGCAGGCGGCCGGTTCCTGCTGGTGCCCCCCGGCTACAAGGGCGACCTGCCGGAAAGCGGATATTTCGTTCACAAGCTGGCAACAACGCGGGCGACGGCGCTTGGCCGCTCGTTCCTCGAGAACAACGATCCCAAACCTACGGTGGAACTGATCAGGAAAACGCTCAAGGTCTATCGCTATGTGCCGGGCGGCTACGGCACCAGCATCGCCTCGGCCCTGGAGGGCAAGGCAACACTGCAGCGCAGCGCCGATCACAAACTGGATTGGTCGTTCCTCAAGCCCCAGGATCCGGTCAAATTCACCGAGGGCACCGGCAAGGCGATGAATACCATTCCGCCCAACGATTTCAGCTATTTCCAGATGATCAATGATCTGGTGCAGAAGGAACCGGCAGAGGCGCTCGATCCGGAGATCATGGGCTCGCTGGCGGCGGTTGGCATCATCAAGGGCAAGCCCTTCGAGCCGGATGCCCGCATGAAGAAAATATTGACCGATGCCGCCGCCATCGGCACGGCCGCAGGCCGCACGCTCAACTGGAATCCGCGAAAGGCCGAAGGATGGTTCTACTATCCCGACTCCGCTTGGATGAACATGCTCTTTGCCGGCGGCTACACCTTTGAGACGCCTCCGCCGGAAGTCAGCGCCGAGGGTATCATCACCCCCAATGCGCCGACCGGCTATCGCACCCTCAATTCGCGCACGGCGATGTTTTTCTATGCGACCGGCATCACCCCCGCGATGATCATGCGGCTGACAGGGGTTGGGTCGCAGTATCTGGGGGCGTTCGTCGACAGCAACGGGGAATATCTTGATGGCAGCAAGACCTATAAAATGACGCTGCCGCAAAACATACCAGCTGAAAAATTCTGGTCCCTGACCCTCTACGACAACCAGACACGTTCGATGCTCGACACGCCGCAGCGCTATCCGCGGGCGGGCAGCCAGACCTATCCGTCTCCGGCCGCTGTGGCTGGCTCCGATGGCTCGACCACGGTTTATTTCGGACCGACAAAACCGGACGGCGTTAGTGACGGCAACTGGATCCAGACCGTTCCGGGAAAAGGGTGGAATACGCTTCTGCGTCTCTACAGCCCGTTGGAGCCATTCTTCACGAAAGAATGGCGGCCGAGCGAGATAGAGGTTGTCCGATAGCATGTGAGTGACTACGAGCCAACGATGCCCTATACGGTTGGTCAGCGTCACCTCGGTCTTGGGGTTGGCCGAAAAGTCCCATGTGGTCTCTGCGACCAGTCACACCGTCGCGCTCTGGCGGAATGCCATGGTCTTGCTGATCTCGCTGTCCCACAGCAGGCCGGCGGCCGCGGATTCATTTCGGAAAGAGGAACGTGACCGCGACGCGAAAGCCAAGTCCCTCCGGGCCATTGTCCGGAGCCGCCGCCCAATATCGCAGGCCCGCCGTCAGGCTGATTGGCTGCTTGTCGACGGTGATGAGCTTGCCGACGGTGACGTTGATCGGCACCGACCAGTCGTTTGTTTTCCAGTCATAGGTGGACTCGGTATTCAGCGAGAAAGTCCAGGCGTCCTTGGTGGTGTAGGAGACGAACGGCTGTATGAAGGTCGAACTCAAGTCCCGACGATCACTCTGACCCGCAAATGACCAGATATGGTTGCCGAGCATCCCGTAGGTCCAGGGACCATCCTGCTTGAGGACGACCGCGGTCGGACCCGCTCCCCATTTGCCGCTTCCGAGAAGTTCATCCGTGGCCGTCGGAAGAAGGAACACGGGTCCTGCACCCCAAACCACGCCACTCTCGGTCGGCTTGGAAGGAGAGAGGAAGAAGCTCTGCAAGGTGTCGCCGAGACCGAATTGCGTGCCGGAGGGTCCGGCGATGTCGTTCTGCCATGTGACCGGCAGGATGGTCCTCGAAATAAGGTTCCAGTCCTCGTTCAGAGAAAACGGAATGACGGGCTGGATGTTCATCGTTGCCTTGTCGCCGTCTTCGGGACCGTAGCCGTGGTCGTAGTTGAACTGGAACGGCACGCTGATGAGCGAGGCGATAGGGTTCGACAGCTTCTTCGCGAGTTCTTCGCTTGACTGAGCGGCTGCCGTATCTGTCCAGACACTGAGCGGCGCGGCAGCCAATACTATCCACGAAGCGATTTTCTTCATCAATGTCTCCATGATCCGATTGAACCCAGTCCGCGAGGCAGGCTTTCTCAGAAGCGAAACGATATCCCCAGGATCGAGCTTGCTGGATACCGAACTGTGAGCCGCTGTTCTTTTCACGGCGGCTCTCTGCTTCCTGGGGGCCGGCTCCTGGAGGACGCCAGGCCATCAAATGGCGAGCATACTGGAAGGATAATAGTTCGCCAGTCCGGGCGTTAGAACCGAATGGCGACCCCGAAGATCGGCCCCTGCTGGACGACGTCGAAGACGAACCCGTCATTGTCGTAATTGACGCCGAGTGCGCGATATCCCGCGACCGCCGAGATGCTGTCGTTGAACTTGTAGCCGAGGCCCAACGCCACGTCCCAGTCGAGATCGGCGCCGCCGGCGCCCACCAGACCCCAACCGGTGAGATAGATTTCCGGCGTGAAGAAGTAGTTTCCTCTGACGCCGGCGACGGCATCGACCCATGTGGCGCTGTCTTCGACATCCACTCCGGCCAGAATGCCGCCATTGAAGGAAATCTCGGTTTTGGCCGACCAGACCTTCATGCCGCCGACCACGTCGAGATGGCCATTTTGGTCTTCGAGCACGGCGTAACCGACGCCAAGAAATCCCGCGAAGGTCTTCGACGTCACATCGACGCTCTCGGCAAGGATGCCGGCAGGTGTATCGGCGTCGGCACCGAGCTTGGTGTAGATCACGTCACCGACGATGCTGAAGCGATCATATCTTGCTTCGCCTGCCGCCATGAAAGCGAAGTCGAGGTTCTGGAGGATATCGCCGAAGTCCGCGTCGACATGAACTTCCGGAAGCCCGAACTGCCCAATATCGCCGGATAAGCCGGCAGCCCAGAAATATGGAGCGAAGGTGAATTCCCAGCCGCTCTGGCTCTCGACTGTTTTTGCTTCCGGCGTGAGCGGCGTGATATCGGCGGCGTTGCCGCCCGACGCTGCAGAAATGCCTGCCAGTAACAGAACGGCACGCAAGTATGTGGCCTTCATGAGAATCCCCCGATCCCGTTTGTCGCCTCGGCACTGCTGTCCCGAGTCGGCACTGTGCAGCGAGAAGTAGATTTGGACAAGCTAAAATACCTATTTTCCGTTGATCGCCTGCTTCAGCTGCCCGATGAGGCTTGAAATCTGCGGGTCCTGCGGCCTCAGTCGCGCCAGATCCTCCGCGTATTTCAGCGCTTCGGGAAAGCGTCGAAGCTTGAGACTGTATTGGAGCGCCAGACCAATGATGTCGGGATCTCCGCCCGTGACCCAGCCACCAAGCCTGTCCAGGGCCTCTCCCGTCCGGCCAGCCGAATCGAGAGCGACGGCAAAGGTCGTCTTGTAGCGGGAGTTCTGCGGATCGAGCCGCACCGCTTCTTCGAGTTCGGCTATCGCCTCGGCCAATGCCTGTTTGCGCACCAGCGACAGCGCATGTCCGTAGCGCAGATCCGCCCGTTCGGGCGCCATCTGGATCGCTTCGGCATAAGTTTGCTCCGACCTCTCGTTCTGGCCGGTGGCGCGGTAGAACTCGGCAAGATTGATGCGCATTCCCTCCAGTGTCGGGTCGAGCGAAATCGCCCGTCGGAAGGCGGCTTCGGCCTCGGCCGTACGCTGCCGGGCGAACAGGAAGAAGCCATAATTGCTTTGTGTTTCCGCGACGTCGGCGTTCGTTTCGACATAGGCGCGCAGGTCCGCGACAGCGGCTTCGAAATTGCCTTGCTGATTGCCGAAGAGGTGCGGAGGAGTGCCGGCGAGTGCATTGGCGGCAGCAACGCGCACCGCACGCGTTTCATCGCCGAGCAGCTTGCCGATCGCATCCAGCCTCTGCTCCGGCGGAATATTGCCTGCCGCTTCCGCTGCACCGAGCCTGACGAGCGGATCTGCATCGGTTGCGGCCGTTCGAATATCGGCTGTGATATCCGCGCCGCCAGTCCCGCTCATTGCGGCGATGGCGCTGCCCCTGACAATTCCTGCTTGCTTTTGGTCGCTGACAAGCGCGCGCAGATCCTCCATCGCGGCCTGATCGCCGTTGGCAGCTCCGGCGAAGGCATGGGCGGTCGACGGGCGTTTGCGCCATTGCGTTCCGTACCATTCGTCCATCGTTTCGGCTGCCCAATCATCGGTTTTGCCGACATGACAGTTCGTGCATGCATTCGGCGTTCCAAGCGTTGCCGACAGGTCGGGCCGGGGGATGACGAAGGAGTGGTCGCGGCGCGGGTCGACCTTCATGTAGGTGCGTTCGGGCATGTGGCAGTTGGCGCATTGTGCTCCAGTCGAACCGGCCTGATGGCGGGTGTGCGCGGGAGTGTCGAACAGCCCGCCCGGATTCTGGTTGGCGAAGCGCTCCGGCTTCGTCTCGGTATGGCATTGCGTGCACAGCGCATTGCCCTCCGCCTTGAGGCCGGCCTCGTGCGGCCGATGACAATCGAGACAGGTCACGCCCGCCCTTGCCATCTTGCTTTGCTGAAACGAGCCATATTCGAAGACCTCGTCGAGTATCTGTCCGTCCGGGAAATAAAGATCCTGCCGAAGCAGGGCGGGTGAGAAATAATCGAGAAAGGGCTTTCCCGGTTGATAACCGTCCAGCAGCTTGGTGCGCCTGGCATGGCAGGCGAAACAGATGCCCGCATCGACTTTCGGTAGAGCTGTATCCGGCTTGACTGAGGATGAGGCGTTGCCCGATTGCGCCGAGGCGACGTGTTTTGCGCCCGGGCCGTGACAGGACTGACAGCCGATGCTGGTGGCGACGTAGGTCGACTTGTATTCGTTCGTCTGCGGTTGAAACTTCGCCTTAGGATCGGTCGAATGACAATCGATACAGGTGCGGTTCCAGCGGTAGAATGGACCTGTCCAATGATAGGTCGATCCGGGTTTGGCCGGGGTGCCGTTTCCGAGCCAGAACCACTGCCGTCTGACCGTATCCCAGGCGATATCGAGAGCCTGCAGCCGTCCGCCTCCGATGTCGACGAGGTACTGCTGCAGAGGTTCGTAGGCGAAGGTATATTTGACTTCGAACTCGGTCTGGCCGCCATCCGCTCCCTCGGTGTTGACGAAGAAGCGGCTGTCGCGGCGAGTGAAGGTGGTGACCACACCGTCATGTTCAAACTTGCTATTGTTGAAATCGCCGCGCACCGTCTCGTCTTTGGCCAGCGCCATGGCCTTCGCATGGTGGGACTTCGAAAAAGCCGCGGCCTGATCGGCGTGGCAGGACGAGCACGTCCTTTCGGCCACGAAACCCTCATGGATCGCTATTCGCGGGTCGGCGGCGGGCGTGGAGGGGGCGTCACTCGCAAGACTGCGCCCGGCAAAGGCGAGCAACAGGAAAAGCAGGAGGGTCATTCCTCTCACCGCTGCTGATCGCACAGACGCTGCCACTCAATCGCTCCCTGTCGACGTTTCAAAAGGTCACGGCGCCATCGTCCAACGCTCCGGCGCTCGGCGCATTCCCCTAGTCCTTGAACACCTGCTTCCAGTCGGCCTTCATGTCGACGACGGTCCAGCCTGCGATTGAGGCGGCATCGAGCGCCTTGTCGAGACGGCCGACTTCGGTATCGCGGTCGTAGGCGTATTCACGCTCCGCGTCGGTATGATGGATCAGCACGCCGAGCCTGGCGGGTCCACCTGCCATGGTCGTCCATTGCAGCATTTGGAGGTCTCCGTCGGAATTGCCGAAGGCGGCAATCGGCCGCCGGCCTATATGCTGGTTGATCCCGACCGGTTTTCCGGCCTTGTCGTCGATGAAATTGACTTCGGGAAGCCGAAACAGGGTCGGCGTGTCGTCCTGCATCCTGAACTCGGTCTTAATCGACGAGCCAATAACCTGCTCTGGTGGGATGCCGTATACCTCTTCCGCCCAGGGCCGCATGAGTTCGATGCCGCCGCCCGAAACGATGAAGGTCTTGAAACCGTTGGCGCGGAGATAGGAGAGAACCTCGATCATCGGCTGGTAGACGAGTTCGGTATATGGCCGCTTGAATTTAGGGTCGCGCGCCGACGCGAACCAATCGGTGACGACCTTCTGGAATTCACTGGTGGTCATTCCCGCATGCGTGGTCATGATGAGCTCGACGAGACCCTTTTCCCCGGATGCCGCCAGCGCCTTCATATCGCCTTCGAGCACCGCCTTGAACGGTTGCGTTTCCTTCCATTCCGGATGCTGCGGAGCAAGCACCTTCACTCGGTCGAGGGCGAACGCAAGCTGCGTATAGATCGGATGTTCGACCCACAGGGTGCCGTCATTATCGAACACGGCGACACGCTCCAGTTCCGGGACGAAGTCGGCTGACCCTGGTTTTGTCACCTTCTCGACAAAGGAGATGATCGATTGCTTCGATGCCGTGTCATTCCACGATGGTAGTGCGCCCGTTTGAGCGACTACCGAGGCCGCGGTAAAAAGGCATGCTGCGGCGGCGAGCGCGACGCAACGGGAAAAATACAGGAAATTACGTGCCGAAAACATCGCAAAGCCTCCATCGATTAACTTGCAGCAATCCTGAGCTCGGAGATATACGGCAGCCCCGGATCGGTCCGGGGCTGCCAAAGACTTAGTTTCCAGTCGGCATAGGAATGCTCACCCCTTCCTTTGCCAAGGATTCTCGGATCCATTGAAAACGACTGTAATCCGATAGCGTAATGGGGCCGTTGTAGGTCAGGCTCTGGGGCTTGCGGGGTGGGTACTCCACGTAAGTGGCCATGATCTTCTTCAATTCTTCGCCCATGACGACGCCCATCCAGGTCCGCTCCGTGAAATTGTTCATGAAAATGTCGTAGCGTTCCTGCGGGTCCTGCCACAGATCGAACACCTGGGGCACCGTGGCGACATACTTCTCCTCACCCTTCCAGCCGAGGTTGGTGTCGACCGCCAGTCCGCCCGTCGAGGCTCCGTTATCCCCGCGGATATTAAAGGCGAACTTGTAGTTGTTGACGCGTATCGCACCGGGCGAGAGCTCGTTTTCAGTAAAGTAAAACCACGACTTGCGTTCCGATTTTCCGGTGCCGAGCAAGATCGGCGACATGTCGTAGCTATCAAATATGATCGGTTTGTCTTCGCGATCCTTGTCAGGAAGCGGAACCGCGCCGACGGCGGCGAATGTCGCCATCAGATCGAGACCACCGACGATGTCGTGGTTCTTGGTGCGGGGTTTGATCTTTCCCGGCCAGACCGCAATCGCAGGAACACGGTTGCCGCCCTCTCGCAAGGTGCCTTTGGTTCCGCGGAACGGGGTGTATCCGGCGTCCGGATAGACGTCCTGCCATGCCCCATTGTCGGTGGTGTAGAAAACCAGCGTGTTGCGGTCCATGCCGGTTTCCCGCAATTTGTCCATGATTCGGCCAATGCGGGTGTCGAGTTCCACGATCGAGTCCGCATACTTCGACTTCGACATGGACTTGTGCTCGAACTCCGGGGCCGGCATGTTCGGCTGGTGAACCTTCATGAAGTTCACGTTGATGAAGAAGGGTTCGTCCGGTGCTTTGGCAGCCTCGTCCAGAAAGCCCAGTGCCGCTTTCTCGACGTAGCCGTCGAAGAACGGAATGCCGACAACGCCCTCCTTACCGTCGATCATGGGTGTGTCGACATATTGGCCATTGACCTTGAATTCTTCGGTCACTGGTCCTCCTGCCTTGGCGGACAAAGCCCCCTTGGTCACCTTCTGGAACATCTCCCGCAGCTTCGGATCCATGTCCGGGAACCAGGTGGGATCGGCATACGTATAGGCATTCAAATGGTAGAGGCCGGCGTACCGCATCTCATCATAACCCTGCGCAGTCGGTAGGGCGTAGTCCGCTTCGCCGAGATGCCATTTGCCGGTGAAATAGGTGTGATAGCCGCCACGTTTCAGCACGGATGCAAGTGTCCATTCGGCCGCGGGCAAGCCACCGCCCTGACCTTGAAAGGCGACAGTCGTCATGCCGCTGCGGTTTGGTATTCGCCCCGTCTGCATGGCCGCACGGCCGGGCGTGCAACTCGGCTGGGCGTAGAAGGAGAAGAAGGTCATGCCGTCTTCAGCAAGCTTGTCGATGTTCGGGGTAGGCATCCCGCGACCTTCACCTCCGCCATAGGGGCCGAGATCACCGTAGCCGGTATCATCCGAAACGATGAACAGGATGTTGGGTTTTCGTTGGGAGTCCTGCGCTTGCAGGGGCGAGGCCGCACACCAAAGAATGGTGGATGAAGCCAGTGCTCCGATGCAGCGGATAAGGATTCTGCTGTTCATTTCAAATCCCTCCGTTGACGTTCTTGAATGACGAAGCCGCTCGCGGCAAAGGCCTGCGATCGCATGCGTCGATTCAACTAGACTGCTTTGAAAACGAAGATCCTGCCGGAACTGTCTCCGGCGGGTTGCGAAACCGGCCGCATCTCTGCCCCGGCGTGCTGAACCCTAGCGAATGCTGCCTTCTCTCGATATTGTACTTTAGGGAATCTTCATGTGTGGCAATCGACAGCAGTGATGCGCAGATGACGACGCAGCGGGAAGCTGTTATTGTCCCCCGGCTTTGGGGGGAAAGCGGATGGGCTTGGGCGAATGGTCAGGTCGATTATGCTGCGCTGCCTTTTTGTTGGCGGTCGTCGCCCTGACTGTGTCCAGTCGTCAGGCAGCAGCCTCCGACACCTCTATTGCCATCATTGACCGGGTTCCCCGCGTCCTCGTCCTCTATCCCTATGACGAGAGGATCGCGGCGACGACCGCTGCTGGAGAGGCGCTGCGGACCCGTTTGCTGCAGGCGACAAACGGCAAGATCGACCTGTTTTCCGAGTTCCTGGATCTCTCGCGGTTTCCGGAAGGTGACCACGTCGCGCGCATGGCACGCTATCTGGGCGAGAAATACGCAGCGCGCCGCCCCGACGTGGTCGTGGCCCTCGGCCGGGAATCGACGAGCTTCTTCGTCGCGAACCGCGGCACGATCGCTCCAGGCGCAAAAATCGTCGCCGCCGGTTTCGGCACCGCCACCGCCGAGAAGATCGACTTGCCCGATGACGTTATCGGAGCCTTCTCGACCTTCGACATTCTGAAGACGGCTGAGATGGCCCGCGGCCTGCAGCCCGATGCGCGCCACCTCTACGTCGTCGGTGGCTCTTCCGACTTCGACCGGAGCTGGCTGACGACGGCCCGCGCGGATTTGAAACAGTTCTCCAAATCCTATGATACGACGACCTATCTGGAAGATCTGACGATCGACGAATTGGTCGAACGTGCTTCCCGCGTACCGCCCGACAGCATCATCCTGGCATTGACGGTCTTTAAGGATCGGGCAGGGCGCAACTTCATTCCGCGCGACGCGATCAGACAGATCGCGTCGACGGCCAGCGCGCCTGTCTACGGCCCTTATGAGACCTACATCGATCATGGCGTCGTCGGCGGCAATACCGTCACATTCGAAGCGCTCGGCCGGACCGTCGGTGACCTCGTCATCGATGCGATTGCCGGCAAGCCGGTATCCGATCTCGAAGCGCCACAGACCTATGTCGCCGATGCCCGGCAACTCAAGCGCTGGGGGCTCGCCGAAAAGGATCTGCCGCCGGGCACGATCCAGATGCACAAGGAGAGGAGTCTCTGGGAGGAACATTGGATCGTGTTGGTGGCGGGGGGCGGCCTCGTGCTGGCGCAGGCCAGCATCATCTCGGTGCTTCTGCTCGAGAGGAGGCGCCGCCGCGACGCCGAGCGCAGCTCGCAGCTTCACCTGCTTGAAGCTGTCCATCTCAACCAGTCCGCGACGGCCGGCGCACTATCCTCGTCGATCGCTCACGAACTGAACCAGCCGCTATCGGCCATCCGAAACAACGCTGAGGCTGCCTCGGTGCTGCTGCGGAGTGCAAACCCGGATCACGGGCTGATCCAGCAGATTCTTCTCGACATCCAGGAGGACGATCAACGCGCAGGCGATATTATCAGCCGGATGAGAGGGTTGCTCAAGAAGAGAAGCGAGATCGATTGGCAGGAGTTCGATCTGAACGATGTCACATCGAGCGCAATCCACATCATTCACGGCGAGGCGGAACGGCGCGGAATTACGCTGACGTCAACCCAGCCGCCCGGTGAACTGCCGGTGCGTGCCGACAAGGTTCACGTGCAGCAGGTCATTCTCAATCTGGCGACCAACGCGATGGACGCCATGCTGGACGCCGTTCCGGCCGGGAGAACTCTTACCTTCGCGACGGGACTGGCAAACGAGAAGGCGGAGCTGCGGGTCTCCGACACCGGAGACGGCATTCCGGAAGAGAGGCTGATCCGCATATTCGAACCGTTCTATACCACCAAGCAGGCGGGGACGGGGCTGGGTCTGTCCATAGCCCGCGCCATTCTCGAGACCTATGGCGGTACCATCCGTGCCGACAACCGCCCCGAGGGAGGCGCGGTCTTTCGCGTGGCCCTGCCTCTCGCCCACAGGGAGGAGCAATCGAGATGAAACCGGTTGTCCATATCGTCGATGACGACAAATCCTACCGGACGGCGACCGCAAGGCTGCTTTCCGCAAACGGCCTCAGGGTCGAAGCCTATGAATCCGGAGATCAGTTTCTTTCCCGCCTTCCCGATTGTGAGCCGGGTTGCGTTCTTCTCGACCTTCAGATGCCTGGCCAGTCCGGCCTGCAGATCCAACGCCGGCTGTGCGAGCTGGCGCCGTTATTTCCGGTCGTGTTCCTGACGGGGGAAGGAGACATCAAGGCAAGCGTCGAGGCGATGAAGGCGGGCGCCAAGGATTTTCTGGAGAAAAGTTCTACCGCAGCGACATTGATGGGGGCGATCGATCGCGCTCTTGTCCAATATGAAAGACAGCGGGCCGAACACGACCGTCTCCAGGGCCAGCGGGCGCTGGTGGCTGGGCTTAGCCCGCGCGAGGCCGAAGTGTTCCGGTTCCTCATTCGCGGCCGTCTCAACAAGCAGATCGCTCATGCGCTCGGCATCTCGGAGCGGACGGTGAAGGTGCATCGCCATCAGGTCATGGAAAAGCTTGGGGTACGTTCGCTGGCCGAGGCCGTGTCGATCGCCGCGAATATCGGTCTGATCGAGGAGGATACGGCATCGTCGCTGGGGTGATCCGATGTCCTTCCCCTTAGGACAATATCAATCGACCTCCATGCGGCCTAATTTGACCGGCAACCGTTAGTCTCTCATAGGTTCGAAAGAGGGGGCATGAGGTGGAGAACCTTCGCCGCACGGTCGCTGTCGTCGACGATGACGCAAGCCTGCGGCGCAGCCTGGGGCGGCTGCTCAACGCCTACGGTTTTCTGGCCATGGAGTTTGCATCCGCCGAGGCCTTTCTCGCTCGCGATCCCAAAGCGGCGATAGACTGCCTTGTCCTTGATATCGACCTCGGTGGCATGTCCGGCATCGATCTGCAACGCAGGCTGAAGGCCGACGGGACAACCCTTCCAGTGATTTTCATCACGGCACTGGAAACCGCCTCCGTGAAGGCAGAGGCGGAAAAGGTGGGATGCGTTGCTTATCTGCAGAAGCAGTTCCCCGGAGCCGCGCTGATTGCGGCCATCAACAAAGCATTGGGATTGTGACCTGAGAGCCGGAGACCAAGCGCTCCCCAGCACGGCGGTCGGCGTCGCATCGGCGGCAGTTTTGCCGACCTTATAATTTATAAAATACGATTATAATCAATAAGTTAACATGCTAAAATCAAGAAAATTGCCGATGTTGATTGCCGATCTTTGTAATTTGCAATTTGAATCTTTAGACATCTATGATGCAGCCGCCCGTGAATTTACAGGCGGCCATTGAGCGGGCTGACAGCTTGGCGCCTAAAATGCCCTGCTCCGGGCAAAGCACACAGACCCTCCCTTAAGTGCAATAGCGCGGGACCGTATTTGCGCTAAATTTTTGGAAGCAGCCAAACAGCCGATAACGTGAACGGGAGCGCCACGATGAGCAGCAAGAGCAACCGGCAAGGTTACAACGCCACCCGTCGCCAAATCCTGCTGGCCGGCGGTTCGGCAATCGCTTTAACGGCATTCTGTCCGATCGCCAGCATTCCGGCGCTTGCCCAGGCAGGAGCAAAGAAACCGAACATCCTTGTGATCTTCGGCGATGACATCGGCTGGTGGAACACCAGCGCTTACAATCGCGGGCAGATGGGATACCAGACGCCAAATATCGACCGTATCGCCGACGAAGGTGCGATGTTCACCGATCTCTACGCTCAGCAATCCTGCACGGCGGGGCGGGCGGCCTTCATCACAGGCCAAAGCTGTTTTCGCACGGGGCTGCTAAAAGTCGGGCTTCCCGGAGCCAAGGAGGGTCTGTCTGAGAAGGATCCGACAATCGCCGAACTGCTCAAGCCACAAGGGTACGTTACCGGCCAGTTCGGCAAGAACCATCTCGGCGATCGCAACGAATTTCTGCCAACCGTCCATGGCTTCGATGAATTCTTTGGCAACCTCTATCACCTCAATGCCGAAGAAGAACCGGAGAACCCCGATTACCCGAAGGATCCACAGTTTCTCGCAAAATTCGGACCGCGTGGCGTGCTGAAATGCAAAGCAAGCGAGACAGACGATCCGACCGAGGATCCGCGTTTCGGAAGAGTGGGCAAGCAGACGATTGAGGATACGGGACCGCTCAATAGAAAACGCATGGAAACCGTTGA
Organism: Rhizobium sp. CRRU65; assembly: GCF_048551595.1. Lineage (NCBI taxonomy): Bacteria > Pseudomonadati > Pseudomonadota > Alphaproteobacteria > Hyphomicrobiales > Rhizobiaceae > Rhizobium > Rhizobium sp. CRRU65. The sequence continues at coordinate 88,664 of NZ_JBLYZH010000002.1, forward strand.
TGAGGAATTCCTAGGCGCTGCCAAGGACTTCATCGACCGCAGCGCCAAAGCCGACAAACCGTTCTTTTGCTGGTTCAACTCGACCCGGATGCATATCTACACGCATCTTAAGGCTGAGTCGGAAGGCAAAACGGGCTTGGGGATCGTTGCCGACGGCATGGCCGAATTTGACGGTATGGTTGGCCAGCTGCTCGACCAGCTCGACGATCTTGGAATCGCCGAAAACACCATTGTTGTCTGGACGACCGATAACGGTGCAGAGGTGTTCTCCTGGCCTGACGGGGGCACAACGCCATTCCATGGCGAGAAGAATACGAATTGGGAGGGGGGCTACCGCGTGCCCGGGATGGTGCGCTGGCCGGGCGTTGTCAAACCGGGAACCGAGATTAACGAGATTGTCTCCCACGAAGACTGGCTTCCGACCTTGGTTGCGGCAGCCGGCGAGCCGGACATCGCAGCCAAGCTTCTGAACGGCTATGAAGCGGCCGGCAAGACATTCAACGTGCATCTTGACGGCTACAATCAACGCAAACTGCTTGATGGCACAGGGCCTGGGGCGCGCAAGGAGTATTTTTACTGGACTGATGACGGAAGCCTGGCCGGATTGCGCTACGACCGCTGGAAGCTGGTGTTCATGGAACAACGAGCAGAGGGGTTGGACGTGTGGCAGGATCCTCTGATCACACTGAGATTTCCGAAATTAATAGACCTGCGCGCCGATCCGTTCGAAATTGCCCAGCATGCAGCGGGAGACTATGCAAGATGGCGTGTAGAACATGCCTTCGCGCTGGTTCCGGCCCAGGCATATGTGGCCAAACATCTTCAAACCTATGCAAAATATCCGCCCCGCCAGGCGCCGGGAAGCTTCTCGATGGACCATGTGCTTGAGAAACTCCAGCGGGGTGGCGGACAGTGATCACGCTTTGACGAAAGGCAAGGATGCGCCGTTAATTTTCGGATCGGAAAAGATCAGTGATTGCGAATGAGAACGCGCAAGCGACGAATATTCTCCAACGAGCGAAGCACGAGCTGAAGGAGTACGTCTTCCTCTGTGCCTATCTCTATGTCTGCTTCGCAGCCATCCTCCTCTACAAAATGGCAGTCCTCGGTGGTCAGGGTGTGGAATTTCTTGTGTTCGGCATACCCGCGATCAAGGCCCTCATTCTTGGAAAGTTCATCCTGCTCGGTCATACGATCCGGCTGGGAGAGCGGTCGGGCAGTTCGAAACTCGTCAGCGTCGTGGCCTATAAGGCGACACTCTATCTTTCGCTGATCCTCGTTATGTCGCTTGTTGAAGAGTGCGTCGTTGGGTTGCTCCATGGCCGAACGCTCTCGGTAGTGATCGCAGGTATAGCTAGCCGGCTACCCGAACTCCTGGCCATGAGCGCAATCATGCTGCTGATCTTGATCCCTTATCTGGCATCGAGGGAACTCGGCGCCGCGCTCGGCAGAGGGAGGCTTTGGAGTCTGTTCTTTGAACATCGCGAGGTGCAGTAAGTGCAGACGAAGACCGGCGAAGACGAGTTCTCTTCCAGACGTTGATGACGGCACCCAGCCGGGGGGCGATTGAGTGAACCTCTTCGCGAACGAATGATCTAGTGAAGGTCGAACGTAAGGCGACGCCATGATGGAACCACAGATTGTGAATGCGCGTGCGAGCGGTCGTATGCTCTGGATCCCAGGCGGCGATTTCTTGATGGGCTCTGATCACCACTACGCGGAGGAAGCCCCGGCGCACAGGGTTGGTGTCAAGGGGTTCTGGGTGGACACATGCCCGGTGACGAACCGGGCGTTTTCCGCCTTTGTCGAGGCGACCGGCTATGTCACCACGGCGGAGCGGCCGGTCAAGCCGGCAGATTATCCCGGTGCGATCATGGAGATGCTGGCACCAGCATCGGTCGTTTTCATCAAGCCAAAGTCGCCCGTTGATCTGACGAACCACTACAACTGGTGGAAATATGTGCGCGGAGCAAACTGGCGGCATCCGCGGGGGCCGGCAAGCACGATCAAGGGGTTATTGGAGCACCCGGTTGTCCATGTCGCCTTCGAGGACGCGCAAGCCTATGCAGCCTGGGCCGGCAAGGAACTTCCAACCGAAGCAGAATGGGAGTTTGCCGCACGCGGGGGGCTTGAGGCCGCGGACTACGTCTGGGGCGAGGAAATGTCGCCCGGCGGTCGGCATATGGCCAACACCTGGCAGGGCGAGTTTCCCGTTCAGAACAGTCGGGAGGACGGGTTCGAAGGGACATCTCCCGTGGGAAGTTTTCCGGCCAACGGCTATGGTCTGTTCGATTTGGCCGGCAATGTCTGGGAATGGACGACCGACTGGTATCAAGAGCATGGCATGATCGACAGCCCGTGCTGCACGATTTCGAATCCCGTCGGCGCTGAACTCTCCAACAGCTATGATCCGCGCCAACCGCAGATGAGGATTCCGCGCAAAGTTATGAAGGGCGGCTCACATCTTTGCGCACCCAACTATTGCCGCCGTTACCGCCCCGCCGCGCGCATGGCGCAACCCGTCGATACAGCAACTTGCCATCTAGGCTTCCGATGTATTGCCCGCGGATGATTCAGAAAAGTTCTGCCGGTCCAAGTAGCGCATCCAGGCTCCCAGCCAAAGCGGGAAGGCTATCGTCGGCACAGTGGGCTGATCCTTGCGCAAGACGCTGACGTGAAGGAAATTTCCCTCTTAGTACACTCCATGGGGACTGGGCTCGCCGTCGAAATGCCTTTCCCTATCTCGCGGGTGGTGTCGATGAACCATGGACGGCGGCCTCGCCGAGCGCAAAACTCGCTTCAGGAGCGCCGTTGAATGCAGCTGGGCCTTGAATCCTGAGGTAGCATTGCCAATCTGGCGAGGACCGACATGATGTGAAGGGAGTTCGACGGCAGGCATGACTGAGGTTCAACGACGAGGTTTTTTGACAAGGCTTACCGCCTATGAACCGCTGACGCTGATTACGCTCGCGTCGATCGCAGGCGGACTGTTCGTGCTCCAGCGGCTGACCAGCGAAGTCCTGGAAGGCGAGACCTTTCGCTTCGACGAGGTGATCCTGCTGGCGTTGAGACGCGCGGATGATCTTGCCGTGCCGATCGGCCCCGAGTGGCTGACGCATGCTGTCGACGATATCACCGCGCTCGGCGGCATCACCGTTCTCTCGCTGCTAACGGCTCTGATCACCATCTATCTTCTGTTCGACCGGCGCTGGCCGATCGCCATCTTCGTCTTTTCCTCGGTGTTGACCGGCTGGCTGGCGAGCGCGCTGCTGAAAATCCTCGTTGCCCGGCCGCGTCCTGATATAGTCCCGCATCTGGTCGCGGTGAGCGATCTCAGCTTTCCAAGCGGACATGCGATGGTCTCGGCGGTGACCTATCTGACCCTTGGCGCACTGGTGGCGCGAACGCAGCGTTATCCGTCGACGCGGATCTTCGTCATGGGCGCCGGCGTCTTCCTTGCCGTCATCATCGGCTTGAGCCGGATTTATCTCGGCGTCCATTACCCGACGGACGTCTTCGCCGGATGGTGTGCGGGGGCTTTGTGGGCGCTCGGCTGCTGGTTGATCTCGAAGCGCTTCATTCCGAGCCGCGCCCCTGATGATGTAGCGGAGGGAAAACGGTAAGAAAAGATCGCAGCCAGCCCAATCGTGATCTCCGCCGGCCCAACGGACAAGAACCATGACAACTCTGACAACGATCACCTCGACGGTCACGGCCGCATTTCTCGGCTCTTTCGTCGAGGTCGTTGAGGCCTTCACCATCATCCTCGCCGTCGGCGTCACGCAGAGCTGGCGCCCGGCCTTCATCGGCACCGGTCTTGCGCTCGGTGTTCTGGCCATCCTTGTGCTGGCGCTCGGTCCATTGCTCGGCCTCATTCCGGTCGAGCTGATGCAGTTCGTCATCGGAACCCTGCTCGTTCTCTTCGGCCTGCGCTGGTTGCGCAAGGCGATCCTCAGAGCTTCGGGCTTCATCGCGCTGCACGACGAGGACAAGGCCTTTGCCGCCGAGACGGATAGCCTGAGGCGCCAATCCTCAGAGCGCCGCGCGAATCTCCTGGCGGGCATTGCGGCCTTCAAGGCCGTGCTGCTTGAGGGGATCGAGGTGGTGTTCATCGTCATCGCCACCGGCGCCGGACATGGCATGATCGGCTATGCCAGTCTTGGGGCGGCTGCGGCTTGCCTTTTGGTGCTGATCATCGGCATCTTCGTGCACAAACCGCTTTCGGCGGTTCCGGAGAACAGCCTCAAATTTGTCGTCGGGCTGCTGCTTAGCGCCTTCGGCATATTCTGGGTCGGCGAGGGCATCGGTGCCGATTGGCCGGGCGCCGACCTTTCGCTTCTGGCGATCCTTGCCGTGCTCGCCGTCTTTTCGTTCGCCGCTGTCCGGATGCTGCGCCAGCATTTCAACGCCCATGCCGAGGTCACCGCGTGATGAATATTCTTAAGGTCGCGTTGAAGGAATTCTTCGGCATGTTCATCGACGACGGCGCGCTGGCGCTGTTGGCGCTGCTGCTGATCGCCGGCGTCGCCGTCCTGGTGAAATTCGCTCATGTCAACGCGCTGCTAGCCGCTGCTCTGCTTCTCTTGGGCTGTTTGCTGATTCTCGCCGAGAGCCTGGCGCGCGCGGCGAGGCAGAAGTTTCAGCGGAAATAGCCTCAGATCGCTATTGCGGCACCTTGAACAGGTGGCGGATACGCGTCACCAGCGAGCCAACCGAGCCGCCGTTCAGCGCGGCCCCTTCGGCCGCGAAGGAATGCTGGCCGGTCTCGATCCGGCGCGAGAGGGTGGCGGCCAGCTCTTCGGCAATGGCGGGCCGGTCGTGCAGCAGCGGTGCCAGGCTTGCCTGCGCGATTTCGTAGACGACGACGAAGGTCAGCGCGCGCAGGCTCGCCGCCTCGCCAATGCCGATCAGCAGTCCGCTTTCGCCGAAATAATCGCCCGGCGCCAGCCGGCCGAGTTCGACTTGCTTGTGGCCTTCCTGCCGTGTCGCGACGAGCGCACCGCTGCGCACGATCATCAGCGACGCAACCGTATCGCCCTGATCGATGAGAACGGAATCCTTCTTGTAGGTCCGCCGCGTCATCGAGGCTGCGAGCGTTTCCTTTTCGTCCTCGGTCAGCGAGGAAAACAGCGGGACGGCGTCGAGAAGCTTGAGCGGCGTCGGCCGGTGCGGCTTTGCCAGCTCCTCCGGCTGCAATTGCTCGGGCGGAGGGCCGGCGGCGTCGAGCGGTCGCGCCAAAGTGAGACCCGCAGCTTTGACATGGCGGTAGATCAGGTCGAATATTTCGTTTTTCGCCGGCCCCGCCTGGCCGATATCCCGGACGCGGAAGGAGAGCTCCACCTCAATTGCGTCCGACGTCAGTGATTTGATCTGCACGCCTGGTTTCGGCTCGGCCAGGATCGAGTCGCTGCTCAAGAGCACAGCGCGCATGACGTCGATGATCGCCGACGGCCCGATTGTCGGCACGACGCGGACCGTCAGCGTCGCGCCGTGACTGCGGTCAGGACTGCTGAGATTGGTCAGCCCGACCTTGGCGAGAAAACTGTTGGGCAGGACGACGAGGTCGTTCGAGCCGTTCAGCAGATGGGTGGAGCGCCAGTTGGTTTCGACGACACGGCCTTCGACGCCGTCATTCAGCACGATCCAGTCGCCGATCGCGTAGGGCCGTCCGAGATTGAGCGCGATGCCCGAAAAGACGTCGCTCAGGGTGCTCTGCATCGCCAGACCGAGAATGACGGCAAGGACGCCAGACGTGGCGATCAGCGTGCCGACGGGAAAGCTGAAGACATAGGCGACCACCGAGAGGATCGCGCCGAGATAGATCAGGCCGATGACCAGATCCTGAACGAGGCGACCTTCGCGCGGTTGGCGCTCGAAGATCAGGAAGACGCGGACGAAGGCGATCAGCGCCCAGGCCGCGTTGATCCACCAGACAACCTTGGCAAGGGCGATGAAGACGCGTTCGAAGGTCGATGCCGTTGTCGGCCCGACCTGGTAGGGCACGATGTCATGATAGAGCAGCAGGACCGTTAGCGCCGCGAAGAAGAACACCTGGCCGGCGAGCCTCCAGCTCGGGAAGGGCCGAAGCGCTATGCGCGTGACGATCGCGCCGACCACGGCCAGCGTCCCGGCCTGGACGACAGGATCGGCAAGCACTCCGGACCATGTGAGAGTTTCAAGCATCGACTGTCCACTTGCCAGAGCATGATGCCGAAAAGGGTGAGCGAATTTCGGACGACATCATGCCTCACTATCGAATTCTACACGCGTCATGATCTATCAGATTCGCTTATTGACGAAACGCCGCGTACGCGGCGGGTGCGTGACATCCCTGTGACGTCGGGACCGATTTTGTAAGATGTAACATCTGTGATGATGCGTGTATCCATTAACGAGCTGAAGCCGGTAGCGGCACCGCCTGCCTCTCGACTGGCCGCTTGAAGCAATCCATACCGGTGCATTTTTAACGATCTGCGCGCAGAGGGATTAACCAGTTATTCAACCAGAGCTTGCGATGGTGCGCAGGATTCGCACTTGATGGCGAATGCCGACCCACCGCTCATTTTCGCCCAGATATACAACCAAGAAATGGCCCCGCCCATGGTTCACGATGGAGGCATTCTATCTCGCGATCATCGGAGCAGGGGTCGCCGGATACCTTGGCGTCGAAGCAACGGCCAAGGGTGCTTCATTTGCCAATCGTGGCGTCGGCTGCACGATCAAAGGCAATGTGAGCATCGGCAGCCACGAGCGCATCTACCATCTGCCAGGCCAAGAGTACTACGAGAAAACCAACATTTCCCCTCAGTATGGGGAGAGGTGGTTTTGCTCGGAGGCTGAAGCCCGCGCTGCAGGCTGGCGTCGCGCAAGAAGATAAGCGTCGGCGACATTGCGTCGAAATATTCTTCGCAGAGTGTCAGGCGGGCAATAATTCTTCCGACAAGCGTAGCCCCAACATGCCGACCTGCTGCGCGACGCGGTCGGAGGCGGTGCCAGCCAAGTCATCCGTGAAGCGAAGCGCGGCTGGTCCGCCAAGTGGCAGCAGTGCAGTGGAGAGATCCAAAAGCTGCGTGGGATGTGGCCGAGGGCAAGGTAAGCGAACTGCCTCGCCAGTCGATTTCGACGAGGCACTTGAAGAGACACGGCAGGAACTGGAGGCTTGCCCGCGGACCGGATGATGGCGCCCCGCTTGGGGCGCCACAAGCGCTTGACTGCTAAGTGCGCGGCTTCAGATTTTCTGGGTCATAGATCGGCTTGTACCCGACGCCGACGACCTCGACCGGATAAGTCTCGGCGAAATACTCGACATTCAGCCTGCGTCCGACCTGGCAATGCGACCATGGCAGATAGGCTAGCGCAATGTTCTTTCCGACCGTCGGGCCGTAGGCGACCGAGGTCGTGTAGGACCGACGGCCAAGCTCGTCGACCAGGACCTCTCCCGTTGCGGGATCGACGACCGGCATGTTGCCGACGGGATAACGCTTCACGCCCGACTTGTCGGTATTCTCGGTCATCACAAGCGTGCAGAGCATGGCCGGCTGGTGCTCGCGCGCCTTGTATTCCAGGTGCTTTGCCTTGCCGCGGAAATCGGCTTCCTTGACCTTCGGACGGGCGAGATCGGCTTCGATCAGGTTGTACTGGGTCAGGAGGTCGCCGTTCTGCAGGCGCAGGCTCTTTTCCATGCGGCGCGAGTTCGCATAGGTTTCGACGCCGAAGGCCATCACGCCGGTCGCGCGCAGCGCGTCCCAGACGGCGAGGCCGTCTTCGTACTTCATGTGCAGTTCCCAGCCCTGCTCGCCGACATAGGAGATGCGGAAGGCGGTGACGGGCTTACCCGCGATTTCGATCGGCTTGATCGCCGCGAAGGCGAAGTTTTCCTGATCGAGCCCGGCCGGATCGGCGACAGTCTTCTTCAGCGTGTCGCGCGCGTTCGGACCCCAGATGCCGATCGTCACGAATTTTTCCGAGACGTCGGTGATGATCACGTCGAGGCCGCGGTCTTCGGCGACCCGCTTCATGTAGTGCAGGTCGCGCGGGCCGGCATCGGCGCCATTGACGAGGCGGCACCGGTCGGCCATGCGGAAGACAGTGAAGTCAGCGCGGACCATGCCTTCGTCGTCGAGGAAGTGGGTGTAAACGCCCTTGCCGATGTTGGCATCGCCGCCGACCTTGGCGGCGCACAGCCATTCCATCAGTTCGACATGGTCAGGTCCCTCGATATCGACCATGTGGAAGTGGCTTAGATTGACGATGCCGCAGTCCTCGCTCATCGCCAGATGCTCGGCATTCGACACGCGCCAGAAATGGCGGCTGTCCCATTCGTTCTCGCGGACCGGGACGCGGTCGGCGTATTTCTCCAGAAGGTGTTCGTTGGCGGCGTAGCCGTGCGCACGCTCCCAGCCGCCAAGTTCCATGAAGTAGCCGCCTAGCTCTTTTTCGCGCTCGTAGAAGGGCGAGCGCTTGGCGTTGCGGCCGGATGCATAGGGTTCGCGGGTGTGAACAGCCGGGAAATAGATCTTCTGGGCGGCTTCGTAGCAGCGACCCTCGATGAACTCTTCCGTCAGCTGATGCGGATAGAAGCGGGCATAGTCGATGCTGTTGTGATCGATTTCAGTCCGGCCATCGGTCATCCAGTCGGCGATCAGCTTGCCGTAGCCCGGGCCGTCCTTGACCCAGATGGCAACGCAGTACCAGAGACCGCGCACCTTCTGGCTCTCGCCGCAGGATGCGCCGCCGCCTGCCGATACTTGCAGCAGGCCGTTGAAGGAGTGACCTTCGTTGTAGCCGAGTTCGCCGAGGATCGGCGTCAGTTCCATGGCGCGCTCGAGCGGCTCGATGATCTGTTCCATCTCGAGGTCGCGCTGCGAAGGCGACAGGCGCGCCTCGTGTTTTTCGAGAATGTCGCGCGGGTGGCACATGCGCGGATTGGTGGCTTCGTAATAGCCCCACTCGATCTGGCCGCCCTCCGTCGTCGCCGGGTCGCCGGTATCGCGCATATAGGCGGAGTTGCCCTGATCGCGCAGCAGCGGGAAGCCGATTTCCTTACCGGTGCCTTCGAATTCGTTATACGGACCGAAGAAGGTGAGCGGGTGGTCGACCGGCATGACCGGCAGGTCTTCGCCGACCATCTCCGCGATCAGGCGCCCCCAGAGGCCGGCACAGACGATGACGTGGTCGGCCATGATCGTGCCGCGATGGGTGACGACGCCCTTGATGCGACCGCCTTCGACGATCAGCGACTTGGCCGGCGTGTTGCCAAACACCTTAAGCTTGCCGGCCTTTTCGGCGGCATCGACCAGCTTGCCGGCAACGGTTTGCGAGCGCGGAATGACGAGGCCGGCATCCGGATCGTAAAGGCCGCCCATCACCTGATCTTCCTCGATAAGCGGGAACTTCTCCTTGATCTCGGAAGGGCTGACATAATGAGCGCGGGTGCCGAAAGCGCGTGCCGAGGATAGCTTGCGCTTGATTTCCTCCATCCAGGCATCGTCGCCGGTGCGGGCCACTTCGAGGCCGCCAATGCGGGCGTAATGGCCCATCTTCTCGTAGAAATCGATCGAATATTGCGTCGTCCAGACCGACAGATAGTCGTGGCTCGTGGTGTAACAGAAGTCCGAGGCATGGGCTGTCGAGCCGATATCGGTCGGTATGCCCGACTTATCGATGCCGACAATATCGTCCCATCCCCGCTCGACGAGATGATGGGCGATGGAGGCGCCGACGATGCCGCCGAGACCGATGATGACGACCTTCGCCTTTTCCGGAAATGCTGCCACGTGCTGTTCCTTCTATTTATCGCACGAATCAAAATACCCTAGCCGCGCTTGACGTACGCTTCGCGCGTGAGATGCAGGAGCCATGCCAGCCTCGTAAGAGGTGTCACATTTGCCGAAGCAGCGGAACCCCCTGACCGCTCAACATGGAAGCTGCGATGAGGGTATTATGCATAAGGCTCATGATCGTCAGTGGTCCTACGCCGCCTAGTAACGGCGTAATTGCGCCAGTGCGCATCGAGGCGGCGAGGCAACCGCCAAACAGCGCCGGCGCCCCGGCGATCCGTCCCGCATCGAACGACCTGAAAAAGACTGGTGAGCATCGGATATGGCTGGCCATTGCAGACAGCCTATCCGCTCGCACGCCCCGGGGTCACGGCGCTGAAATTGCTGCAAGCCGGTCGATGTCGACCAGCACGATGTCCTCGGAAACAGGCTCGCGATTGTGCAGCCGGAACCATTCGGCAGCTTCCCGCACCCGATCTCCATGCGGCGACGGATAGGCGCCAAGTCCGAGAACCCATTCCCGTACGGTCTCGCGCTCCATCCGCCCGGCCCGGTATCGATCGCAGACGGTTTTCGCCGATGCGACCAGATCGTTGATGCTCTTCACGGAATATCCCTCAATGCACGGACGGCTCTTCATCCTCGAGAAACGATCGAATGCCGTCGCGGGCGACGACGGCCAGGAATTCGTCGAAGGCATCCCTGTCGGTCGGAAATGGCTCGTCCCAGCGGATCAGATCTTCCGCTTGCGTGACCACTTCCATCGTCCAGTCTTCATTGCTGCCCGATGTGCGGAAGATATCGACGAGCACGGTGATCCCGTCGTCGGTGAATTCTCCCGCCAGTTCGGAGTGTTCGAGCTTTTCTTTTTTTGCCATCATTCAGCCACCCGCACCGGGCGGTGCGTCGTTTTCGAGATATTCTTCATATTGAACCGTCTCGGTCTCATTCGTGTCGATCGAGGCATCAGCGCGTTTTGCCAGGCGAACGCCCGCACCCCCGCCATTTTCGGGGATGAAAATTACACCCGCGCCTTCCAGGGCGTGCTTCATATCCTGAAGCGTTCGTTCGTAGGGAGAGCGCTTTGCCGCCTCGAAATTAGCGATCGTCGCCTTGGCGACTTTCGACGCCGACGAGAGATCGTCCTGAGACCACGCCAAAAGGGCACGAGCAGCGCGACATTGAGCGGACGATAGGCACAAAACGATAACCTTGCATCAAAAGTGTGATTCTGCCTCGGGCAGATTATATTAAACACGCAATCTCGACACAAGCGATGATGAGTGCCAGGTCCATGGCGGGCGTATTCCGCGTCTGGAAATAGATCCCTGTGCCATTCTTTTGACCGTAAATCCTCCACGCTCGTTCTCGCGAACGACAAGGTTGATTGACTGAATATTATTAAAGTCTAATTTAGCTTACCTTTATCACGCACCCGGGAGGTAACAATGCGTGAGCCGGATATGCAAAAACTCGATGCGCTTGTCGGTCGTCTTGTTGGCGACGTCGGCGCCGCCATGTCAGGTGCCTTGGTCGTGCTTGGCGACCAGGTCGGAATCTACAAGGCGATGGCCGACGGAACGCCGATGAGCGTCCAGGATCTTGCCAAGAAGACGGGGATCAAGGAGCGCTATCTCAGGGAATGGCTGAGCGCCCAGGCGGCGGCCGACTATGTCGCTTACGATGAAAAGACCGATCGTTTCAGCCTGACGCCGGAGCAGGCGATGGTCTTTGGCGAGGAAAACAGCCCGGCCTTCTTCGTCGGCGCCTTCGAGGTCGTGCAATCCATGTGGATGGACGAGCCCAAGGTCGCCGACGCCTTCCGCACGGGGAAGGGTCTCGGCTGGCATGAGCACAGCACCTGCCTGTTTCGGGGAACCGAGCGGTTCTTTCGTCCGGGCTATAACAGCCATCTCGTCAATGAATGGATTCCGGCCCTTGGCGGGGTCGAAGAAAAGCTCAAGGCCGGCGCCAGTGTCGCCGATGTCGGCTGCGGTCATGGGGCATCGACCATCCTGATGGCGCAGGCCTATCCCGCCTCCCGCTTCACCGGCTTCGACTATCACGGCCCGTCGATCGAAAGGGCAAACGCCGCCGCCAAGGAAGCGGGTGTTTCCGACCGTGTGAGCTTCGAGCAGGGCTCGGCGGCGGAATTTCCGGGGCGCGGCTATGATATGGTCGCCATGTTCGATTGCCTTCACGACATGGGCGATCCGGTCGGCGCCGGCCGGCATGTCAAGGACACGCTTGGGCCGAACGGCACGTGGCTCATCGTCGAGCCCTTTGCCCATGACCATCTCAAGGACAATCTCAATCCGGTCGGCCGCGTCTATTACGGCGCGTCGACGATGATCTGCACGCCGGCATCGCTCTCCCAGGAGGTTGGGCTCGGGCTCGGCGCCCAGGCGGGAGAAATGAAGCTTCGAAAGGTCGCGCTCGACGCCGGGTTCACGCATTTCCGTCGCGCCACGGAAACGCCGTTCAACATGGTGTTCGAAGTCCGGGCCTGAAGCCAGGTCCCGCCGATCGGGACGAGCAGCTATCTCAGTTTTCCGATGCTGGCATACATGCCGGTCGTGCGGAATTCGGTCGGGTTTGTGCCGTAGACACGGCGGAAGACCTTGGAAAAATAGTTGGGGTCTTCGAAGCCGCACATGATGGCGACTTCCTTGACCGGCAGAAAGTCGGCCTTGGTCAGAAGCTTGACGGCGCGCTGCAGGCGTTGCTGCAGCACGAATTCGGCCGGCGGCATGCCCTCGCTGTCGGCAAAGCTGCGCGAGAAATGCGCGCGGCTGAGGCCGACGATGCCGGCAAGCTCGCTGACAGGTAGCGACTTTTCGAGATTGGTGTTGATATGGTCGATCACCGGCTGCATCAGGCTGAGCTCGGCGGCGAAGGCCGGCGAACCGAAGACGTCGTCGTAAAGCGCCATCGCCGCTTCATAGGCAATCGCCGACGCGGCACCCGGCGACGTTGCGCCCTTGACCAGGCGCAGGCTGCAATCGGCGAGATGATCGATGGTCGAGGGCTGGAGCTTCAGCACCGGCCCGGCGGTCGACAGCACCATCTGGTGGATGCGCAGCGTTTCCTCGCCATTCATCGAGATCCAGAAATATTCCCATCGGTCGCCCTTCTCCAGCCAGTAGCGATGATTGTGCGGCACAAGAACGAGCAGCGTGTCGCCGCCTTGAAGGCGATAATTGCGGTGCTGGTAGCGCAGCTGGCCGCTGCCGCTGATCGTGTGCTGCAGGACGGTGAAGGGGGTTTGACCGCGCCGGCGGCCGTCCCAGTCATAGCTCTCGTTCTCGCGCACTTCATAGCCGGCGCTGGTCGGCATGGCGTGCAATCGCTGGCGGCCCCGGGGTAGCGAAACCGTCCTCATCGACTGTCCGTTGGCGATCAAATCCTGCAGCACAAAATTACCCCTGAAAGCATAATCCTTCTCTGGTCGCCCTGTCGATTTCGGGCATAATCCCGGCCGACAAGAGGAAGAGACCACGGCCGATAGAGCGGCCGGGAGGAAAAAGGCAGATTTTACGGTGTTTTCAGCCACATGCGTCAGCATGCGGCCTGATCCTCCATAACCTTCTTTTCCTTAGCATTCGATTGGATCGAGGTGAAGATCATGAGTTTCAAAATCGCTATCATCGGTGCGGGCAGCGTCGGTTTCACCAAGAAGCTGTTTACCGATATATTGTGCGTTCCCGAGTTTCGAGACGTCGAATTCGCGCTGACGGATCTCAGCGAACACAATCTCGAAATGATCAAGGCGATCCTCGACCGCGTCGTCGAGGCGAACGGGCTGCCGACGAAGGTGACGGCGACCACCAACCGGCGCCAGGCGCTGGAAGGCGCGCGTTATATTATCAGCTGCGTGCGGGTCGGTGGGCTCGAGGCCTATGCCGACGATATCAGAATCCCGCTGAAATACGGCATCGACCAGTGTGTCGGCGATACGATCTGTGCCGGCGGCATCCTCTATGGCCAGCGCAACATCCCGGTCATTCTCGACTTCTGCAAGGATATCCGCGAGGTCGCCGAGCCCGGCGCGAAATTCCTGAACTATGCCAACCCGATGGCGATGAACACCTGGGCGGCGATCGAATATGGCAAGGTCGATACCGTCGGCCTCTGCCACGGCGTCCAGCATGGCGCCGAACAGATCGCCGAGGTGCTCGGCGCCAAGTCGCTGAGTGAGCTCGACTATATTTGCTCCGGCATCAACCACCAAACCTGGTTCATCGATCTTCGCCTCAACGGCCGGAGGATCGGCAAGGACGAGCTCATCGCCGCCTTCGAGGCGCATCCGGTCTATTCGCAGCAGGAGAAATTGCGCATCGACGTGCTGAAGCGTTTCGGCGTCTATTCCACCGAAAGCAACGGCCATCTCTCGGAATACCTGCCCTGGTACCGCAAGCGGCCGGACGAAATCACCCGCTGGATCGACATGTCCGACTGGATCCACGGCGAGACCGGCGGCTATCTCCGCCATTCCACTGAAACGCGCAACTGGTTCGAGACGGAATATCCGCAATTTTTGGAATCCGCCGCAAAGCCGATCGATCCCGCCAAGCGCTCGAACGAACATGCCAGCCATATCCTCGAGGCGCTGGAGACGAACCGGGTCTATCGCGGCCATTTCAACGTCAAGAACAATGGCGTCATCACCAACCTGCCGTCCGATGCGATCATCGAATCGCCGGGCTTCGTCGATCGCTTCGGCATCAACATGGTCTCCGGCGTCACCCTGCCGGAAGCCTGCGCGGCCACCTGCATCGCCTCGATCAACGTCCAGCGCATGTCGGTGCACGCGGCGATATCAGGCGACGTCGACCTCCTGAAGCTTGCCGTGCTGCACGACCCGCTGGTCGGCGCCGTCTCGACGCCGGAAGAGGTCTGGCAGATGGTCGACGAGATGGTCGTTGCCCAGGCGCGCTGGCTGCCGCAATATGCGCATGCCGTGCCGGCCGCCAAGGAGCGGCTGTCGAAATCGAAGGTGCAGACCCGCGACTGGGCGGGGGCCGCACGCCGCAACGTTCGCTCGATCGAGGAGCTGCGCGCGGAAAAGGCGGCGCTGAAACAGGCCGTCTGATTTTCGTGAAAGATGGGTCGTCATGGGTTTCCGGGAGGGAAATCCATGACGTCAGGCCTGCTTTCATGTCGTTCGAGGAAAAAGGAGCCGCGTGAGCCGTGCTCCGGAACAAGAGGGAGAAACGATGATGAATTTCCGTAACGCAGGCATTCTGGCCGGACTGGCGCTCAGCGTCTCAGCCGCGGCGCTGAATGCATATGCCTCCGAGCCAACCGTTCCGCCGGCGCCGGCGGACTTTCCGGCCGAAGGCAAGATCAACTATGTGGCGCGCGACTCCATCCTGGAGTTCAAGGCGCTGCCCGAATATCACGAGCCCGACTGGGTCACGAAGAATTTCGTCGCCACCGGCAAGCTGCCGCCGGTCAAGGATCGCCTGCCGAAGGAGCCGATGGTCTTCAAGACAGGCAATATGCCCGACGGCATCGGTGTCTACGGCGATACGATGCGTCACGTCATCGGCGGCCGGCCGGAAGGCTGGAACTATGGCGCCGGGCAGACGCAGGGCTGGGGCGGCATCGATATCGGTCTCTCCGAATGCCTGACGCGCACCGCGCCGCTGTTCCAGGTGCAGGCCTCCGACACCGAGCCGCTGCCGAACCTCGCCAAGAGCTGGGATTGGTCGCAAGACGGCCATAAGCTGACCATGCACCTGGTCGAAGGCGCCAAATGGTCCGACGGCGCGCCGTTCAACGCCGACGACATCATGTTCTACTGGGACGACGAAGTCGTCGACCCGAACGTCTCGCCACTCGGCGGCGGCGCCTCGCCGGAAGCTTTCGGCGTGGGAACGACACTGAAGAAGGTCGACGATTACACCGTCGAATGGACCTTCAAGGAGGCCTTCCCGAAGCAATATCTCTATACGATGTCCTACCCGAACTTCTGCCCGGGTCCGTCGCATATCCTGAAGCCGAAGCATCCGAAATATTCGAAGAACACCTACGACCAGTTCAAGAACGCTTTCCCGCCGGAGTTCATGAACATGCCGGTCATGGGCGCCTGGGTGCCGGTGGAATATCGCTCCGACGATATCATCGTCATGCGCCGCAACCCTTACTACTGGAAGGTGGACGAGAAGGGCGATCAGTTGCCCTATCTGAATGAGCTGCACTACAAGCTCTCGACCTGGGCGGACCGCGACGTTCAGGCCGTGGCAGGATCCGCCGATTTCTCCAACCTCGAGCAGCCGGAAAACTTCGTCGCCTCGCTGAAGCGTGCCGCGGAAAAGACCGCACCCGCCCGTCTCGCCTTCGGCCCGCGCCTCATCGGCTACAATCTTCGCATGAACTTCTCCGCCAACGGCTGGGGCAACCCGGACGAGCGCGGTGAGGCGATCCGCGAGCTGAACCGCAACGAGGATTTCCGCAAGGCCGTCACCATGGCGCTCGACCGCAAGGCGATCGGCGACTCGCTGGTCAAGGGGCCGTTCACCGCGATCTATCCCGGCGGGCTCTCCTCCGGCACCAGCTTCTACGACCGCAACTCGACCGTCTACTATCCCTTCGATCTTAAGGGCGCCAAGGAGGAACTCGCCAAGGCCGGCCTCAAGGACACCGACGGCAACGGCGTCGTGAACTTCCCGGCCGGGACGCTCGGCGGCAAGGATGTCGAAATCGTCATGCTGATCAACAATCAGTACACGACCGACAAGAGCCTCGCCGAAGGTGTCGTCGGCCAGATGGAGAAGCTTGGTCTGAAGATCGTCATCAACGCGCTCGACGGCGCCAAGCGTGACGATGCCCACTATGCCGGCCGCTTCGACTGGCTGATCCAGCGCAACACGACGGAACTGTCGTCGGTGGTGCAGAACACCGAACAGCTTGCCCCTGTCGGTCCGCGCACCAGCTGGCACCATCGCGCCGGCAAGGATGATCAGCTTGATCTGATGCCGTTTGAGAAGGAGCTTGTCGATGTCGTCAACAAGTTCAGGACGAGCCAAAGCAACGACGAGCGCGTCGATCTGATGAAGCAGTATCAGAAGATCTCGACGGAGCACGTCAACACCGTTGGCCTGACGGAATATCCGGGCGCCCTGATCGTCAACAAGCGGTTCTCTAACGTGCCCCAGGGTACGCCGATCATGATGTTCAACTGGGCTGAAGATTCGGTTATCCGCGAACGCCTGTGGGTGGCCGCCGACAAGCAGGGCAAATACGAGCTGTTCCCCGAACAGCTGCCTGGCAAGCCCGGCGACAAGGGTCCCATAAACTAGAGCTCCCTCCCAGCTGAAGTGAGCTTCCGGCCGCGCGTGCAGCGCGCGGCCGGGCAAGACCAACAAGCCGGCCGCGCTGACGAGGAGCGACTGGCGGCAAGGAGAAGCGAACCGTCTAATGTTACGATTCCTGCTCGTGCGCATAGCCTCCGCGATCCCCGTTCTCTTCATTCTGAGCGTGGTGACTTTCGCGATCATCCAGGCCCCGCCTGGCGACTACGCCGACTACATCCGCTCCCAGCTGATCAACCAGGGCGGCGCGTCCTATGCGCAGGCCGAAGAGCAGGCGCAGGCTTACCGCGTCGAACACGGCCTCGATAAGCCGCTGGTCGTCCAATACGTCAACTGGATCGGCGGCATCGTGACGCGCGGCGATTTCGGATACAGCATGTTCTATAACAAGCCGGTCGCCGATGTCGTCGGCGAACGCCTGCCGAGGACGCTGCTTCTGGCGCTCGTCTGCCATCTCTTTGCCTCGGTGCTCGGCATCGGTTTCGGCATCTGGGCGGCAACGCGACAGTACAGCTGGATCGACAGCCTGCTATCGGGGATTTCCTTCCTCGGCATGACGGTGCCGCGCTTCCTGATGGCGCTGATCATCGTCTATCTCCTGGTCTTCCAGCTCAATGTTTCCGAGATCGGTAGCTTCTTTTCGCCGCAGTATGGCGGCGCGCCATGGTCCTGGGCGAAATTCGTCGATCTCGTCCACCACGTCTGGCCAGTCGTCGCTATCGCCACCTTCGGCGGGCTGGCCTATAATATGCGTGTCATGCGCGGCAATCTGCTCGATACGCTGAACGCCCAATATGTCGAAACGGCCAAGGCCAAGGGGCTTTCCGGCGCAGCCGTGGTGATGCGCCATGCGGTGCCGAACGCGCTGCACCCGCTGGTGATGTATCAGGGCGTCGTGCTGCCTTACATGCTGACCGGCGAGATCGAGACCGCCATCATCTTCGCGCTGCCGACTGTCGGTCCGGCCATCGTCGGCTCGATGGCGGTCGGCGACGTCTATGTCACCGCCACTTTCATGATGGTGCTGTCGGCCACCCTGATCATCGGCAATATCATCGCCGACATGCTGCTCGCTCTTCTCGATCCGCGTGTCCGCCAATATGGAGGAGCCTGAGATGCTTGCTTTCGACTCTTCCGCGACGCCACCGACAACCGACATCGTGACCAAGCCATCGCGTGGGCATGAAAGCTATATCGCCCTTGTCTGGCGTCGGTTGAGGCGCTCCTGGACCGGCATGGCCGGGCTTGTGCTCGTCGTGCTCTTGATCCTCATGGCGATCTTTGCCGATTTCTTCGCGCCGATGGATCCGAAGGCGACTGATGTCGGCTTCGCGCCGCCACAGGTGATGAGCTTCCACGACAAGGACGGCAATTTCGTCTTCCAGCCGCGCGTCTATGCGCTGTCGGATTCCGAAGAGCTCGATCCGGTCACCTTCCAGCCGATCGTCGGCATCGACTACGACAATCCGCGGCTGCTCAGCTTCTTCGTCAAGGGTGCCGAATACCGGCTTTTCGGCCTGATCCCGGCCAGCCGGCACTTCTTCGGCTCGACCGACGGCCAGCCGGTGCATTTCCTCGGCACCGACAAGTTCGGCCGCGACGTACTGTCGCGCGCCATCATCGGCTCGCGCATTTCGCTGACAATCGCCCTGACGGTCGTCTTCATCGTCACCATCATCGGCACGACCGTCGGCATGGTGTCCGGTTATTTCGGCGGCACCTTCGACGTCTGGCTGCAGCGTTTCGTCGACCTGGTGCTCGCCTTCCCGCAACTGCCGCTCTATCTGGCGCTGACCTCGCTGATCCCGGTGACGGCGCCGACCAACGTCTTCCTTGCCTTCGTCATCGTCGTCATGTCGGCGCTCGGCTGGGCGCAGATGTCGCGCGAGGTGCGTGGCAAGACCTTGGCACTCGCCCGCATCGATTATGTCAGGGCGGCCATGGCCGTTGGCGCCACCGACACGCGCATCATCATGCAGCACATCTTCCCGAATGTGATGAGCCACGTCATCGTCGCGGTGACGCTGCATATACCGAGCGTCGTGCTGTTGGAATCCTTCCTCGGTTTCCTCGGTTTTGCCGTCAAGCCCCCGCTGATCTCCTGGGGGCTGATGCTGCAGGATACGGCGACCTATTCGGTCATCGGCTCCTATCCCTGGATTCTCGCTCCTGTCGGCTTCGTGCTCGTCACCGTCTTCGCGTTCAACGCGCTCGGCGACGGATTGCGCGACGCGGTCGATCCTTATTGAGGAGATTGATATGGCGCTTGCACTGGTCAATTCCTTCGCCCCGCCCGTCCGCCACGATCATGATGGCCGTTCGGACAGGCCGATCATCGACGCCCGCAACGTCGCGGTGAATTTCAAGGTCGAAGACGGCATGGTCGAAGCCGTCAAGGACGTCTCCTTCCAGCTCTATCGCGGCGAGACGATCGCGATCGTCGGCGAATCCGGTTCCGGCAAATCGGTGACGGCGCGAACGGTGATGGGGCTGTTGTCGAAGCGCGCCGTCGTCTCCGAGAAATCGACGGTCGCCTATGACGGCAGCAACATCCTGAAATTTTCCGAGCGGGAGCGCCGCAAGCTGCGCGGCGACCGCATTTCGATGATCTTCCAGGAACCGATGAGCTCGCTGAACCCGATCTATACGATCGGCAGCCAGATCGTCGAAGCGATCCGCGTGCATCGGCGGATCAGCAAGCGGGATGCGCAAAAGCGGGCGCTCGAACTGCTGGAGCATGTGCAGATCCCCGATCCCGCCGCGCGGCTGATGCAATATCCGCATCAGCTTTCGGGCGGCCAGCGCCAGCGCGTGATGATCGCCATGGCGCTTGCCAACGATCCCGACGTGTTGATCGCCGACGAGCCGACGACGGCGCTCGACGTCACCGTGCAGGCGCAGATCCTGAACCTGATCCGCAACCTGCAGAAGGAACTGGGGATGGCCGTCATCCTCATCACCCACGACCTGACCGTGGTGCGGCAGTTTTCCGATTACGTCTATGTGATGCAGTACGGCGAAGTGCGCGAGCACAACACCACCGAAGCCCTGTTTGCCAACCCGCAGGACGCCTATACCAAACATCTGCTTGCCTCCGAGCCGCGGGGCGAGGCCAATCCACTGCCCGAAGGGTCGGATGTCATCCTCGATGCCAAGGGCGTGCGGGTCTCCTTCATGATGCGTCACGGTACCTTTCTCAAGCCGGCGATGCGTGAGCTTGTCGCCGTCGACAGCCTCGACCTGACGCTTCGCCGTCACGAGACGCTGGGGCTGGTGGGCGAATCCGGTTCCGGCAAGACGACGTTCGGCCAGGCGATCCTGCGACTGAACACGCCCGACAGCGGCGAGATCCGCTTCGACAATCAGCCGATCCATGGCCTATCCCGGGCCGAGATGCGGCCCTTGCGCGCCCGCATGCAGGTGGTGTTCCAGGACCCGTTCTCATCGCTCAATCCGCGCATGACGATCGGCCAGATCATCGAGGAGGGGCTGGTCGTCAACCGGCTGGGCGCGACCAAGGCCGAACGGCAGGATCGGGTGCGTGAAGCGCTTGTCGCCGCCGGCATGCCCGGCAATATCCTGTCGCGCTTCCCGCACGAATTTTCCGGGGGCCAGCGCCAGCGCATCGCCATTGCCCGCGCCATTGCGCTGGAGCCGGAATTCATCCTGCTCGACGAGCCGACATCGGCGCTCGACCTTTCCGTCCAGGCGCAGATCATCGAACTCTTGCGCAAGCTGCAGGACGAACGTGGCCTGAGCTACCTCTTCATCTCCCACGATCTCAAGGTCGTGCGCGCGCTCTGCCATCGCGTCATCGTCATGCAGCATGGCAAGATCGTCGAAGAGGGTCCCGTCAACGAAGTTTTATCCCATCCCAAGACCGCTTACACCGAACGGCTCGTCAAGGCCGCTTTCGAGGTAGCATGATTGCCGAATGCCGGAGGTTATAATGGCAAGAAATCCCAAAATCACTTTCATCGGAGCTGGCTCCACCGTCTTCATGAAGAACATCGTCGGTGACGTGCTGCAGCGTCCGGCCCTGTCAGGCGCGACGATCGCCTTGATGGATCTCAACCCGCAGCGGCTGGAAGAAAGCGCCATCGTCGTCAACAAGCTGATCTCGACGCTCGGCGTCAAGGCGAAGGCCGAGACCTATTCTGACCAGCGCAAGGCGCTTTCGGGCGCAGATTTCGTCGTCGTCGCCTTCCAGATCGGCGGCTATGAACCCTGCACGGTCACCGATTTCGAAGTGCCGAAGAAATATGGCCTTCGCCAGACGATCGCCGATACGCTCGGCGTCGGCGGCATCATGCGCGGGCTTCGCACCGTGCCGCATCTCTGGAAGGTCTGCGAGGACATGCTCGCCGTCTGCCCCGAGGCGATCATGTTGCAATATGTCAACCCGATGGCGATCAACACCTGGGCGATATCGGAGAAGTATCCGACCATTCGCCAAGTCGGCCTTTGCCATTCGGTGCAGGGCACGGCGATGGAACTGGCCCACGACCTCGATATTCCCTACGAGGAAATCCGTTACCGGGCGGCCGGCATCAACCACATGGCCTTCTATCTCAAATTCGAGCATCGCCAGGCCGACGGTTCTTACCGCAACCTCTATCCCGATCTCGTGCGCGCCTATCGCGAGGGCAGGGCGCCGAAGCCTGGCTGGAACCCGCGCTGCCCGAACAAGGTGCGCTACGAGATGCTGACGCGGCTCGGCTATTTCGTCACCGAGAGCTCGGAGCATTTCGCCGAATACACGCCCTATTTCATCAAGGAGGGCCGCGACGACCTGATCGAGAAATTCGGCATTCCGCTCGATGAATATCCGAAACGCTGCATCGAGCAGATCGAGCGCTGGAAAGGCCAGGCGGAGGCCTATCGTTCGGCCGACAAGATCGAGGTCAAGCCGTCGAAGGAATATGCCTCCTCGATCATCAACTCGGTCTGGACCGGCGAGCCCTCGGTGATCTACGGCAATGTCCGCAACAATGGCTGCATCACCTCGCTGCCCGCCAATTGCGCCGCCGAGGTGCCCTGCCTCGTCGATGCCTCCGGCATCCAGCCGACCTTCATCGGCGACCTGCCGCCGCAGCTGACGGCTCTGATCCGCACCAATATCAACGTGCAGGAACTGACGGTGCAGGCCCTGATGACGGAAAATCGCGAGCATATCTATCACGCCGCGATGATGGACCCGCATACGGCAGCCGAACTCGACCTCGACCAGATCTGGTCGCTGGTCGACGATCTGCTCGCCACCCACGGCGACTGGCTGCCCGAATGGGCACGCACCGCCCGCAAGGTACAGGCCGCCTGAGCCCCTCTCCCGGGTGAGGCGTCAAGAAGCCCCGCGGTCGCAACAACCGCGGGGCTTTTTCGTGGGATCAGGCGTTAACGGGTCACTCGTTTGTCAGGCTTCTGCTGCATTCCAGAATGCACTTTCCCCAACGTCTTGAGCCCGAAGCGTAAGCCAGTGGCGCCGACATTATCCGCGCGTCGGGTTCTGCAAATTATGGTACTTGAAAGTACTTAAAATGTCCCTATAGTTGAGTCCATGGAGAAAATCGGCCAATGGACTTCGCACTCCTTTTCAACCTGTTCCGGAAGCCCAGGCAGGCCAACGTCACTGACGTCACACTCTGGCACAAGCACGAGACACTCCTGCCGGTACCACTCGTCGACGCCGCCGCCCGAAACCCGTCGGGACAAATATGGCGCCGGCTGAACGGTGTGCAATGGGAATATAAGCAGGACCCCGAAACGATTGAAGAATTCGATGCTCGACAATATTGAGACTAAAGCCCAGCCGTCGCGGATAAATCTGCCACGGTGCAGTTGCAACGGACAGTGCCGCGATAGAGACAGGAGATTCTCCAAGCCGTCGAGGAGAACCATTCTCTGTCATTTCGCTGCGGCTTTGGCCTTGTCGAACATCGGCGTGACCTTGTCACCTTTTGACATTTTTTTCACTTCGCCGTTGTAGATGTCTCCGTCGTACTGGTCATCGCCGGAAATGTTCTTAGTCCAAATCTGCTTGCCGACCCGCCACCAACCCTTGCACGGGCTGTAGACGAATTTGGTCTCGCCACTCTTGTCTTTCCAATTCGAAGTAAAGCAAAAGGTGTTGCCGGTGCCTGTCCACGTGCCTTCCGCATAGCCATACTCACCTTTCTTTTTGCCAACTTTGACGCCTTTGAGCGTCCCATCGGCAAACCAGGTGTAATAGACCAAGCCGTCGCCGACGTCGTACTTGACGGTATGGCCGAGGTATAGATCCTTGACTTCCTGCTCGGACAATTCGACCGCGCTCTTCGGCAATTTCCCTTCATTCTTCGCAAAAGCCGGCGCTGAAAAGACCAACGCCAGTGAGATCACAACAGCAGTAGCGAACTTTTTCACGGCTGATCCTCCTTGCTTGTAATTGAAAACTGCGCCCATTTTGCCCCCGTGTAAATTCGCCCAACGGAGTTAGCGGCGTCTCGGCAGGCCTTGGCATCGGCTTTGCGCCGGAATGGACCGAGGGCCTGCCGAACCGGGCCTTCGAGCTGAAGGCGGTGAGGGGCATCGATTTCCGGATCGGGCTGGCGTCGCCTGGAATAAAGAGGATCCGACTGCCTCGCGTGACGACATCGTCGATATCGCGAGGTCGTTGGCGCGGCCGGGCAGGCGAGGCGAGGGGCACCACGGGTACACCCAAAGCGGAACGGCTTGCCGGGGGCAGTCGGTCCCGGGTTCCGCTCGTTCCCGAGCGGCGCTCCGCTAACCCTCCTGCGGCTACCCTTTTAACCGGTCAAGCCGTGCGCGAACTGGCGCCGGCGCGGACGCGCCTTTGCCTGGTATGCTCATTGTTTGGAGGAGGCGTGCCTGCCGTGGCAGGCACGATCTCAAGAACAAGAAGGGCTGACGGTCGCAAGTTCGGCATTTGGTTCACGACGTGCACGCTATAAACATCGAGCTGTCATTCATGACGTCTATTCCACACGCGTCGCGTGGCGACTTGTCGCGAAGCCTAGATTCCTGGTTGCCGAGCGCTTTCAATCATTCACCCATGGCGCGACGTCGGAGACCTGGTTTCGGAAGCGGCCGGCTAGATGGTGGTTTGCAGGCCGAGTTCCACCACCCGCCCGGTGGGCAGCCCGAAATAATCCGTGGCATTGCTGGCGTTGCGCGAAAGGGCGATGAACAGCCGATCTTGCCAGAAGGGCAGGCCGCCCTTCCTTGATGGAAGGATCGTCCGGCGGGAGAGGAAGAACGAGGTCGACATGATGTCGAATTTCAGGCCGAGCTTTCGCACCAGGACAAGCGCGCGCGGGATGTTGGGCGTCTCCATGTAGCCGAAGGTGACGACGATCCGGCTGAACAGCGGATTGAAACTTTCGAGAAAGATCTTCTCGGTGTCGGGAACGAACGGCGTGGTGGCGGTGACGACGCTCAGGATGACGTTCCGCTCGTGAAGCACCTTGTAGTGCTTCAGACTGTGAAGGAGCGCCGTCGGAGCGCCCTCGACGTCGCTTGTCAGGAAGATCGCGGTTCCTGGCACCGTCGGTGGCTTCTTGCGGGCCAGGTTGTCGATGATCGTCGCGAGCGGAATTTCGTCGGCCTTGGTGCGACTGATGAGGAGCCGTCGCCCTGCCGTCCAGGTCTGCATGATGAGCGCCATGGTGGCGGCGACGGCCACCGGGACCCAGCCGCCGTCGGCGAACTTGGCGATGTTGGCCGCGAGGAAACCGGCGTCGATCAGGGATATCGGGATGATGACGGCGAGGGTCGTTGCCAGTTTCCAACTCCAGATCCGCCGCATGACGACGAACAGCAGTACGGAGGTGATCAGCATCTCGCCGGTGACGGCGATGCCATAGGCGGCCGACAGTCCGCTGGAACTGCGGAAAAACAGGACCAGGGCCGCCACGAAGACGAAGAGCAGCGTGTTCACCCGCGGCATGTAGATCTGCCCCGAATGGGTCTCGGACGTGTGCAGGATCTGCAGGCGGGGAAGCAGGTTGAGATGGATCGCCTGGCGCACGAGCGAGTATGCTCCCGATATCACCGCCTGGCTGGCGATGACCGTCGCCGCCGTCGCGAGGCAGACCATGGGGATCCTGGCCCATTCTGGATGCATGTTGAAGAACGGATGGGCAGCCATCGTGGGATTTGCGAGCACGAAGGCTCCCTGTCCGAAGTAGTTCAGGAGCAGGCTCGGGAAGACGAGCGCGAACCACGCCACGACGATCGGCCGCCGGCCAAAGTGTCCAAGGTCGACGTAAAGCGCCTCGGCGCCCGTCACCGCGAGGAAGACCGCGCCGAAGACCGCGACGGCGGAAGCGATGTTGTTGGCGACGTACCAAACGGCGTGGACCGGGTTGATCGCGCCGAGGACCGATGGATCGTCGAGGATGTGGACCGCCCCGCTGACGCCCAGGACGACGAACCACAGCGCCGTTATCGGCCCGAAGACGGCCGCCACGCCGCCCGTGCCGAAACGCTGGACGAAGAACAGCGCGGCGATGATCGTCAGCGTGATCGGCACCACCCAGTTCGTAAGAGCGGGCGCCACCACCTGAATGCCCTCGACCGCCGAGAGAACGGAAATCGCCGGCGTGATGATGGCGTCGCCGAGAAACAGCGACGCGCCCGTCACGCCGAGGACAAGCACCCATTTGGGTCGTCCTCTTAGGCTCTCCCGCGCGAGGCTCATCAAAGACAGCGTTCCGCCTTCGCCCCGGTTATCCGCCTTCAGCACGAAGGTCACGTATTTCAGCGTGACGACGATGGTGAGAGCCCAGATGATCAATGAAAGGATGCCGAGGACGTTCTCTTGGTGGGCTCCCGACCCGCCCGTGGCGTGGAGAGCCTCCCTGAACGCGTAGAGCGGGCTCGTCCCGATGTCGCCATAGACGACGCCCAGCGCGGCGAGGACGAGCGAAGGTAGGCCGCCTCTGGTTTCCTCTCCGAGTTCCGGATCCTCGGATCGCATCTGGGTGGAGGTCAAAAGTCATGTCCTGTTTGGTTGCCGGCACTTCGCGAGCCTCGGCGATTCAATTCCATCCCTACGATGATCGATATCGGAATGGCACTGGTCGGCAGGCCAACGCTTAACACGCCGGCGGGATGCGCGCATCCAGACCCTGGAGGTTATCCCGTGTCAGTGGAAGGCGATAGGAGACTGGTGCTCTCTCCTGCGCGCCGACAAGCGATGAGAACAGCCGCGTCCATGAGGATTGCTGGTGATCATCGAGGCTTTGGATCAGGTCGGTAACCACCAGTGTCTGGCTTTTCCGGTGAAAGAAGCAAACTTCGCGGAGCCCACCCATGCCCGGCACCTCGATTTGATCGATATCCGCCGTCCAGGGAGCTCTGGATGCGTCGCCAAGATCGCCGTGCCATGAAATACGCGCCTTCTTGGCTTGGCGACGCTGCGCTGCGCAGGCGAGGCTTCAGGGAAGCGTCCCTTCCAGTCTTCACGAACTCCAGTGCGCGCTGTTTGGCGCGACGATAGACGACGGCTGTTTCGGCTGTAGGTATTTGCAAGAGTGACAAGACCGAGCGCGACCGCTACCGTCGCCGCCACCGCACCAAGCGGCGACCAGAGAGGCGGATGATGAGCAGGGTGAAGTAGATGGCGACCCCGCGAACAACGGCGTCCATTGGTTCTCCTAGGGAAAGATAAAAGTCGAGTGCTCCGCGACATCATCGCCGATGCGGGCGAGGTAGGAGCGCAGACCTGGCCGTTGTGTCTGCAGCCCAAAGACGATCTTCGCCTGCGCGGTCGGATCCGCTGGGAAACGTCGACTTCTGGGGACGCCCTCCACGGAGAAGGCTTCAAGAAAGCGCGCATCGATATAAACGACTTGATCGGCCTTAGATGGCCCAAAGGTCACCCTCATTTCGTCTGGGGCGTTCCATCGTGATATCGCGTGAAGCTCGGTCGAGCCTCCCGCCATGGCAAGAACGCGTCTCATCCATCGCGTCAAAGGAACAACAGTCCGCGCAGAGGGTTTGCCCCTTCTCAACAGCAAATGGAGGACGACATGGTAACGATGGTAGGCAATGAATCCGACATCAAGGGTTTGGTCAAGGATCTGATCTATCTTGAGTATGATGCGATCGCCGCGTATGATTCCTGCATCGAGCGTCTCGACGACAAGCAGTTCGCGACAAAGATCACCAGCTTCAAGCAGGACCACTTGCAGCATCTTGAAGTACTCAACGAGATGGCGCGCGAGCTTGGGATCGAGGCACCGACGCGGGGCGACATGAAGGAGATGCTGACGACCGGCAAGATCGCCCTCGCCGATCTGATGGGGGATGCCGCCATTCTCAAGGCAATGAAAACGAATGAAGATGATACCGTGACCGCCTACCAGCGAGCATCACGTCACGAAGACGCCATCCCCGCCTCGAAAGCGTTTTTCATGAAGGCGCACCAGGACGAGGAACGGCATCGTGCCTGGATGGACACGACCGCGA
Source organism: Rhizobium sp. CRRU65 (assembly GCF_048551595.1). Classification (NCBI taxonomy): domain Bacteria; kingdom Pseudomonadati; phylum Pseudomonadota; class Alphaproteobacteria; order Hyphomicrobiales; family Rhizobiaceae; genus Rhizobium; species Rhizobium sp. CRRU65. Next base: position 116,229 of record NZ_JBLYZH010000002.1, read on the forward strand.
AGGCGTTGTGACACTGCAAGGCTTCAGCGCGATGAAAACCGGTGCCACGACCAGCATCGCCATGTACCACCGTGGGCTCTATATTGAGATGAGGGCGCGGGGAATTCCCTCCGCGCTCCACGAGTTCAATCTCCTTTCTATACGAATTGCCGAAGTTTGTCATGAAACCATCGCAGCAAGGAGACCTGTTTGCCGCATCGGAAGAGGAGCTTCCTGAAGGCTTCCGCTACGACGCTGCCGTTGTTCCGGACTTCGAACAGTCTCGCCTTCTCGAATACGTTTCTTCATTGCCGCTTAAGCCTTTCGATTTCCACGGCTTCGAGGGGAAAAGAAGGGTCGTCTCCTTCGGCTGGAAGTACGACTTCGAGACGGAACGGATGACGCCGGCTGAGAATATCCCCGATATCCTTCTTCCTGTCCGTGCGCTCGCCGCCGGCTTTGCCGGGATCGAGGCCAACCAGCTGCAGCAAGCGCTGGTCACCGAATATGCCCAAGGCGCCCCGATTGGATGGCATAGGGACAAAAAGGTATTTGGCCGGGTTGTCGGTGTGTCGCTCTTGGCCGCATGCACCTTCAGATTGAGACGGCGGGCTGGCGCCAAGTGGGAGCGCTTCTCGCTCAGGGTAGAGCCGGGGTCGGCATATCTCCTGTCGGGGCCGGCCCGAAACGAGTGGGAGCACTCCATTCCGCCGGTCGACACACTTCGCTATTCGATCACATTCCGGGAAATAGACTGATTGATGTTGAGTTGGCGGCCGACAAACGGCGACCGATACGACAGCAAGGTCAAGCAATATCCAAATCTCTTCGTAGTCTTTATCCAGAAGCGGGAGTGCCGATTGGTCGTAGCCGATGAACTTTGCACTGAAGGCTATAAGCATATCGCCAGCAAATTCGATGTGCCTGAAGGCTATGGCGCCATGAGCGTTCTTTCGGGCAGGTCGACGCCTGGCCGCGAGCTCTCGGCTTTCGAGGCTGATGCAGCCGCGTTTGATGCGGTGATCCGGGCACTATATCGAATCGGGGGAAGACTGGACTATGAAGGCGCCATGTTCACCTGCAGGAAAAAATAGTGATCATCACCGAGAGCTTGCCGTCCATTGTCTATGCCATTGCCGACGTCCATGGACGCGCCGATCTTCTCGAGGCCATGCTTGGATACATCGCCGCTGACTCGGATAATCATGATACGAAGCCGGTCGTGATGTTCCTGGGCGATCTGATCGATCGTGGCCCTCACAGTCCAAAGGTCCTGGATCAGGTCTGTTCGACACTCAACCTTTATCCGGGTTCTCGACTAATCCTTGGCAACCACGATTTTTACCTGCGTGAGCTCCTTCGTGGTGCTCTCGCATATGAGGACGCTGTCAACTGGATGGATTGGGGAGGCGTCGCGACATTGAGCGCGTATTCCACTCGCCCAATCCCTGCGTTCGAGAATATCGCTGCAGATATCCGCAGCGTTTTCCCACACCATGTGGACTTGCTGGAAAATGCGCTGTCATTCAAGGAGATCGGGCGCTTCTGCTTTGTTCACGCTGGAATACGTCCCGGCGTTCAGCTCGCAAATCAAAGCGAATACGACTTGCGGTGGATCAGGGCGGGTTTTCTCGACCACATTGATGTTCATGATCACGTCGTTTTACACGGTCACACGATCACTAAGTCTCTTCGACCTGAAGTCTATTCGAATCGCATAGCTTTGGATACCGGAGCGTATCGGACTGGCCGGCTAAGCGCCGCCGTAATCAGGCACGATGAGCTTTCACACTTCCTATGCACCGAACTGACCGAGAGCGGCGCCATCCGAGTCGGCGAGTGGCGCCCATCTAATTGACAAGAGTAGGAGATCGACTGTCGATGTCTCCAATGCGGCCAAGCAATCGAGAGGTCAACGCGAGACGCTGAAACCGACGTCTGGGCCGCTGAGCAAACACGGTCCAAATGGCATACGTGAGCCGCCGAAGGAGAGCTCGACCTGAACGTCTTTGGAGTCCGTCATCCTGGATGCCACATGAGCGGACCAGTACGGCTCATCCGTAAAGAATTCCGCTCTTTGTCTCCAACGGCATCATCCGCCGTCGCCAAGCACGCCGGGCACCACGACGCTTCGACTGGGCGAGCCGCCGTCGATTGCGGGCTCATGAGCGAGCAGGAACCTCACCATCTTTTCGCAGCGGGACGAGCCGATACCTGATGGTCTGAGCGATCCTGGACATGCCACAGGAGAGTGATCACGGCACCCAGGTCGCGGAGAGAAGCTCCACGTCAAAGGGGCGACAATCAAAATCAGAATGAACGATGAACTGATTTTGCCGGGAAAAGTGCGGAGCTCAGTGGCGCCGATGGGCTTAGTAACCGCCAATATCGCCGCGAACTGGGCCAATCCCCTGCGGCTGTGCATAGGTCGTGTTGTCCGATCCACTCGTCGCGCATCCCGAGAGTGTCATGAAGACGATTGCTGCTGCGGCCAAAATATTTTTCAGAGGCACGGCGTTCTCCGATCATGGCAGGCTGCTCAGGCCTCGAGGGCCACGCCGAGGACTCTCCTTTAAATCATCTACAATGGCAAGCGCGCTGGTCAACTGGCGGTAAGTAGCGTCGCTGCCTCTTCAAGCGTCTCCCTGCAAAAGGCTCCAACCCGCGAATGTGCAATTCATGTGATGCTCCATGGCTCTGACCGGCCCCTGAACACCGTTTGCCGCTAAATCCCGGAGCGCGCGGCGGCTATGCCTGTCTTGTTCGAGGACCGCCGGGTACGAATCTTGCGCGCGGTCGTCACCAATGATGGTGGTGCATCGGCGAGTGCCTCGCGGGCAGCCGAGGTCAAGGTTGTGGCAACGAAATCTGCCTCCCCAAGCGCGGGCGGTTGCCTTTCCTTCTGGTTTTCCACCCAAAGGACCGCGCCGACGCGAATGGCTGGGTATATGCGCTTGAACCGACGAACAAGTATGGTGGCGTGCCTTGTCGAGTCCTCATTGAGGAAACAAACTACGATGGCGTTCGATTGTTTCGGAACGAGGCTCATGGCGCGGCGATTGGGGATGTCGGAATGCCTCGCTGCGACCACCTCGGCTCCCTGTACCTGAAGTATCTGGGCAAGCATCGCAGCCGACGCGTCGTCGAGCGGGCCCCTGCCTCCGACGCAAAAGACGGTCTTGCCCCGTCCGTCAGGTAGTTCGCTTTCATCGCCATTCCCTTCCTTGGGGGGGCTGGGTCGACCTGCCGCTTCCTTCTGTTCCTCTTCCTCTTCCTCTTCCTGCTCTTCTTCCTGCGCGATTTCCGCGAGATTCGAGACCAGCGTGATGGCGGTCCCGAACACCTGTTCCATCTGCTCCGCGGTCAAGACGCCTCGACGCCTATCCTTCTCCGCGAGTAGAAGGGCGGGAATGGCAACCTTGCCATAGTAATCCTCCAGATAGTCCTCCTCGAGGAATTCCTCAGCGTAATCGGTCGCCTCATCGGGATCGCCGGCAAGAAGCCGCTGGTATAGCCGCTCCTTGGGATCGAGCACAGGGTCACTACCAAAAACGACCTCAAGGAACTCGAACTGCGGGACATACCGGCCCAACACTGCGAGACACACGGTCAGCGGCGTGGACAGCACAAGACCGACTGGTCCCCACAGCCACGCCCAAAAAATCGCCGCGACGATGATTGCCAGCGGAGAGAGGCCGGTACGAGAACCATAGAGCCAGGGCTCGATGACGTTGTTGCTGGTCAATTCCAGCACAAGGAAGATGGCCCCAACCCAGAGAACAAGGCTCCAGCCAGGGTCAACTGCAAAGGCCAGGAACAGCGGCAGAACCGTCGCGATTACAGGCCCGATATAAGGGACAAATCGAAGGACGATGGCTAGCATCCCCCAGAGCGCTGGATTTGGAATGCCAACCGCCCATAGTCCGAGCGCCAATGGGACACCGTAGGCGCAGTTGACCACCAGCTGCATAAGAAGATACCGCGCGACGCGGCTACCTGCCTCCTGGATGGCTTCTGTTGTGCGATGCAGATCGCCATAGCCAACGAGCCGGATAAAGCGATCGCGAAGCTCTTCCCGCTCTAAAAGCATGAATATTACGACGACGATGATCAAGCCCAATGAAGCGATGGGGCCAAGCAGAGGACCAATCAGGCTAGTAAGCGTTTCAATTGGTCTACTAGGCGCGAATATCTCAACGAGCACGGGCTCCCTTGGTCTTGATCCGGTACCTGGAGCACCTGGGCGCTGCTCAGCGTTGCTGAGCTCACGACCGACGCTCTCAACGACGGATGTCAGGCGCCGCACAATACCGCTATCCGTTCCACTTTCCTGGAGAGACCGAATTTTTGCTATGATGTTGCCTTGGTAGGCAGGAAGGTTCTGGGCGACTTCGGCTACGTGTCCCGCTACGACAAGCCCGAACAGGACGAGAACAAGAAAAGCGATCACGACGGTGACGATTACCGCCGGAATACGCGGCATCCCAAGCTTTCGAAGACGAGAGGAGATGGGAGCCAACGCGAACGTCAACAGGACTGCGATTGCTAGAGGAAGAAGTACTTCCTTGCCGAAATACAGAATGGCAATAACAGCGAGTACACTCGCGAAGGCAGGCATGCGTGAAGGGGCGGATGGCGAGGTCGAATAGACGCGGCGGGGACCGAGGTCATTTTCCAATTCCGCCTCCGTGATCTTGGCGTCGCTCGAAGACATCGATGTGTCGGTCGCTCTCGCCAAGACTTTGGAAATTAGGGCGCAGATCGGCCTCGGCAATGGTGTGACGGACCTCCTTCGACGGGCTTTAGGGCATACGCTCCGAAAAACAGCCCCGCGTCGTTAGGGCTATGTTGCTGATCGCACCTTGCTGCGGGCCAGTTCCTTTCAGCCACTCGTGCTGTTGCGTGCGCTTCTACCGCTGCAGGCAATGGGCGCAGCACCATTCCTGCAATCCCGCTACGAGCCATTGGGACCTTTTACGGTAGAACACTCGGCATCGCCCGGCTATAAGGTTCAAGCCACGTTGGCCTTTTAGCGGTAACCGATGCCAAATCCTCCCGAATCTTCCGGCGAAAGCCTTGGCAACTCCAGCACGGGTCGCATTCAGCCAGCAGATTCAGCGACGCAAGCGGCCGCCTCGGATCCGCCAGGAATCACCCAAGGCGACAACCCGCAATTCTCCCACGGAACTTTCGTGCAAACTCGACAGGCTGCGAGCAATCTATTACGCGCGCTACGCCACGATTTGGCGGCAAGTTCTGCTTTGGCGAAGACCAAGACGATGGCTTCGTTTTTGACAACGAAGCTAAGGCGGTCGATGCGGCTGGAAACCATATCAGCTCCCGCCAAATGGATGACGACTGCTCTGGCCAAAGCCGGGCGCGGCATTCGCGATCGGGGTTCCAAGCCGCGCGAAAGTCGCCGACGCCGATGGCTTCCGGCGAACTGGTGGAAATTCGCTATGGGGTCGGCCTTGCTTGTCTGCCTCCTCGTATGCAGCGTGCTGTTGTGGGCCCTCAAGGACGTGCCCTGGAGCGAAATCCGGGATGGAACGTTGAAGCCGATCGTGGTGCTGGAAACCGCCGACGGCGCGCCGTTGGTGAGGCAGGGGCCTTACCAAGGGCCTTATGCCCGATACGACCAGTTTCCGCCCAATCTGATCGATGCGGTCCTTTCCATCGAGGATCGCCGATTCATGGATCATTTTGGCATCGATCCCATGGGCATCGGGAGGGCGCTTCTGCGCAACCTGGAGGCTGGCTCGGTGGTGGAGGGGGGCAGCACGATCACCCAGCAACTCATCAAGCTGCAATACCTCGACAGCGATCGAACGATAAAGCGCAAGATACAGGAGGTTGTGATCGCGGTCTGGCTGGAGTGGAAGCTCGGCAAGCGGGAAATCCTGACGCGCTATCTCAATAGCGTCTATCTTGGCGCCGGCGCCACCGGAATGCCCGCCGCCGCACGCATCTATTTCAACAAGGATATTGGGGGCCTCACCCTGTCGGAGTCGGCCATGCTGGCGGGCTTGCTGCGGGCGCCGAGCCAATGGAATCCCATCGACAATTTCGAAGGCGCCCGGCAACGCAGCATGGTCGTTCTCGACGCGATGGCGGCCAATGGCAAGATCACCACGCCACAATTGGAGGAGGCCAAGACGAGCTTCGCCAGGCTGCAACCCACGACGCCCACGCCACGCTCCGGAAGCTGGTTTGCCGATTGGATCTCACCCCAAGCAAGCGAAATCGCCGGCTCCTCGCCCGGTTCGACTGCGGTGCGCACAACGCTGGTGCCCCGGTTGCAGCAAATCGCCGAAAAGGTCGTGAACCGAGCCCTCGACAGTGAAGGAAAGACGGTCGGAGCATCGCAGGCCGCTTTGGTCGCGATGACGCCCGACGGCGCGGTCGTCGCGATGGTTGGCGGCCACGACTACAAGGCGAGTCAGTTCAACCGCGCCGTCACCGCGATGCGCCAGCCGGGTTCCACCTTCAAGCTATTCGTCTATTACGCGGCATTGAAGGCCGGGCTCACCTTGTCCGACCGGGTTCTTGACGCGCCAATCGACATCGACGGCTGGGCACCGGAAAATTCCGGTGGCAACTATCGCGGCTGGGTAACGCTTGCCGAGGCGTTCGCGCGATCGCTCAATGCCGCGTCGGTGGCGCTTGCCGAAGAGGTCGGTCTGGACAATGTGATTGCCGCGGCGCGCGAACTCGGCATCGATGCGCCGCTGCCCAACACACCGTCTCTGGCGCTTGGCACGTCCGAGGTCAATCTGCTCAACCTCACCAGCGCCTATGCGTCCGTCCAACTCGGCAGGGCACCTGTCAGGCCCTGGGGCATCATCGACTTTCAAGCGGCAGGGCAGCCCAAGGCGTTTCGAGTTGGCTCACAAGCAAAGCTGAATGTCGATCTTTCGCCCTACCAGTCGGATCTCATCGGCCTCCTGCAGTTGGTGGTCGAGCGCGGTACTGGACGTGGAGCGGATCCTGGCACGTTCGCGGCCGGCAAGACCGGCACGAGCCAGAACAATCGTGATGCCTGGTTCGTCGGCTTCACGCAAGCGCTGGTCGTTGGGGTCTGGGTTGGCAATGATGATGACACGCCGATGAAGGGCGTGACGGGCGGCACCCTGCCAGCGCATATTTGGCGGGACTTCATGCGCGAGGCGACGGCCGAATCCGCGCTGAGTGGAGTGCAATCGACAGAAGACGCAAACAATGGTCAAGGCGCGCCGCCGTCCTGCAACATCACCGCCTGCTCGCGTGCCTACCGCTCCTTTCGGCCGTCCGATTGTACCTACCAGCCATATTCCGGAGGCCGACGGCTTTGCGAAAAGTGATGCATAGCGAAGCGCTTCCTCGAAAGATTCCTGGACGCCGAGGTCGTTGGCCGATTCCACGAATACCCTGTCGGCGGTACACTCGGCCGCTTGCGGTTGAAAGCTGTCCCGCCCCAACATGGGATGGATCTGGGGAATGGCGATGACCGAGCATGAGATTGACCGATATCACCCGAGCGGCGTCGACCGACGCCACGTCGCCCTTCGGCTGGAGCAGCTTCTGTGTGAGAAGCTTAGAGGAACCACGATGGAGAGGTCCGAGCCACCGCATTTCCGCGCTGCCGCTGCGGATATTCTCCAGTTCGTCGAAAAACGTCACGGTGGATCGGGGGAGGAAGGGGACGTCAACGACGCTTCGCGAACACCGTGTTGACGTGCTCCGACACGCTTTTGAACCGATGGTTCACCCTTGTAAACTCGTCACAGCAGTAGCGGAACCGCCGGACCGGTGGCTTCGAACTGAATACGGCATCGAGCAATGCACGTGCTAGCCCGCGGCATTGGATATCCTTTTCCTGCGGGGCGAGGGCGCTGTTTGACGAAGGTCGCTGGAATTTTCTTTCGGAGAAGACCGAAAACCTGGTCGCTCATTAGTGTCTTCAATGGACTGACGACGATGCTCATGCCCCGGAGCAGAAGTGCAGGAAGCTGAAACATAATGACTTTCCAGAACACACCGGCGGATATTTTCCGCACGGCGCCCGATGATTGGGCGCCGCAGATTAAGATGGCGCGAGGGGTGGGTTCGACTATTTGACCGCTCGACCTAGATTTGGTCGCGCAAAGGCTTGAAAGCTGCCCGCAGCTCCGAGGTAAACAGCTCCGGCTGTTCCCAGGCTGCGAAGTGCCCACCCTTAGGCAGTCGATTGTAGTGGATCAGCTTTGGATATGCTTTTTCGGCCCAGCTTTGCGGCGCCTGGTAGATCTCGTCCGGAAAAGCACTCACGGCGACCGGAATTTTGATGCCACGCGGATCAAAGAAACCGCCAGACGGGAAATGCGCGTTGGCCCAATAGAGGCGCGCTGACGAAATCGCAGTGTTGGTAAGCCAATAAAGGGTGATATTGTCGAGGACGTCGTCCGGCGTAAGGCCTTCATGTTCGCCATCGAAAGACCTTGCGATCATTCGGTAGCTCCGGATATCATGATCCAGCATCCAAGCCGCGAGCCCAATCGGCGAGTCTACGATTCCGTAGAGGGTCTGTGGGCGGTTGTTCATCTCAATCGCGTAGCCAAGCCCATTCTTGTTGAAATCGTCGAGCTGGTCGTAGGCCCGCTTCTCGTCTGCTGTGAGAGTGGAAGGTGGAGTGCCGGCGGCAAGCGCCTTGGTTATTTCGGCAGGGACGGTAGCCGCCATGTTGGTATGGATACCGAGGAGCCCCGCGGGCTCCTGCACCGCCATCAGTTCTGTGACGGCATTCCCCCAATCGCCACCTTGGGCCACATACTTGGCATAACCGAGGCGCTGCATCAGTACAGCCCATGCTTTGGCAATTCGGGGCGGCGTCCACTTGGCATCCCTAGGTTTGGCGGAGAATCCATAGCCCGGCAGGGAAGGAATGACCACATGAAAGGCGTCAGCTTCGGTGCCACCGAAGGCGGTCGGATCGGTGAGGGGTTTTATGATTTTCATCTGTTCGATAACTGATCCGGGCCAGCCATGGGTGATGATGATCGGCAGCGCATTGTCGTGCTTCGATCTGACATGGATGAAGTGGATGTCGAGGCCGTCGATCTCCGTGAGGAACTGCGGGAGGGAATTGATCCGATCCTCGACCTTTCGCCAGTCGTGGGTCTTCCAATGGTTGGCGAGCTTCTTAATCGTGTCGAGCCTGACGCCCTGGCCGTCGTCTGTGACGTTTTCCTCGTCCGGCCAGCGGGTGGCGGCAACGCGTCGATTGAGATCGGCGAGCTGATCCTTGGACGCGGTGAACTTGAAGGGTCGGAGCCCGGATTCGGTACCGGTCGCTGCGAACGCTTTGGGAAAGACTCCGATGGCGCTGGCGGACGCGGCGATCGTAAGCAGTGTTCGACGGGTGACTTTTGGCTCTACTCGGGACATGGCGTCCTCCTTGCTCGTGAGCTGTTATTTTACGAGGAGGAAATTCGCAGTGAAGGAGTTCTGCAACAATTGGACCAAGGTATGGCCGACACCTTGGTATCGGGTGGTTCCTCCGACCGCTCGACTGCCGTGCGGCGATGGACAGGATCACAGCTAGTGCCTGAGCTGAGCAACGGGCCAGGTTTTCAGTGCGAGGCTGCCGTGATGCTTGCCTCTTCGGCCGACGGTACGGAGAAGTGCATGGTGACGCCCGGCCCCTGGTTAGGCTCAGCCCAAAGGCGACCACCATGACTCTCGATGATGGAACGACAGACTGAAAGACCGATCCCCATCCCATTGTTCTTCGTCGTGTAGAAGGCTTCGAAGATCCGCGTCCCTCCGTCTGGGTCGAGACCAATTCCATTGTCGCTAACCGCGACGCTTATCTGCCCATCACCGCCGAGCTGGGTTCGGATCTCGACTAATCTCAGCCGATCCTTCACGCCAGATACCGCGTCAATGGCGTTGCGAAGCAAGTTGTTGATCACTTGTTGAAGTTGGACTCGGTCGCCGTTGACGGGGGGAAGGGAGGTGGCGAAGTGCGTTCGAATAGCGACGCCGTTGCGTCTCTGATCACCTGCAGACAAGGCGACTACCTCACTCACCGCCTCGTTTATATCGACGTCTTCGAATTCGATGTTGCGCTTACTGAATAACGCCCGCAGTCTGGCGATTACCTCGGTGGCACGATTGCCGTCCCTGATCGTGCGCCGCGCCGTCTCAAGGGCCGTTTCTATGTCGGGCGGTGTGGCTGCAAGCATCCGCAGACAGGTGTTCGCGTTCGTGATGATGCCTGACAGTGGCTGGTTCACCTCGTGCGCGATCGCCGCCGACATCTGGCCGAGGCTGAGGATGCTGGTCACTCGCGCAAGCTCTGTGCGCAACCGATCGCGCGCTTCCTCCGTCAAGCGCCTTTGTGTCACGTCTTGGATCGCTCCAAGGCATTCCCGATTTCCATTCCGGTGAATTATAACCTCGCCGATGACGCGAACGTACTTTATGTCGCCGTTGCGGGCGAGAACGCGGACCTCGTATTCCGAGTCCTCGTCGCCTTCGCGTACGGCGCCGATCTTCCCGGCAAAGAGCGCAACGTCGTCCGGGTGTATCCGCTCCGTTATCCGGTCAAACGTCACGACTTCGTCTTTTTCGAATTCGAGGATTCGAAGCCATTCGTCGGACAAGATCAGCTCGTCGGTTTCGACATGCCAGGAGAACGTACCCGTCCTGATCAAGCGCTGGCCTGCAACGAGAAGGGCCTGACTTCTACGCAGTTCATCCTCGGCCTGCTTGCGATCGTCGATGTCAGTCAGTAGTCCATACCATCGGACGATCTTGCCCTCTGCGTCACGAAGTGGCTGTCCTCGCACCTGGAACCATCGGAACACGCCGTCGTGTCTTCGATAACGGCTTTGGTAGTCGTAAGGATTGCCGCTCTTGAGTGCGCCCAGGAAGGTATCGATATTGACTTGCACGTCATCGGGGTGAGTTATGCCGTTCGTTGACCAGTCTTGCACCTCGTCGAGAGAGATTCCGAAGTAGTCCAGTAGCTGTTGGTTGCTCCCGTCGAGCGTTCCATCAGGCTGCGAAAGTATGATCATGCCCGGAACCATGTTGACGATATGGCGGAATTCCCTCTCGCTGTTAGCAAGCGCCACTTCGGCGTGCTTCCGGTCGTCGATATCATTCAGCAGGAAGTACCATCGCACAACGAGGCCCTCGTAGTCGCGCACGGGAGTTCCCCGCACCTGGAACCAACGATAGACGCCGTCGTGCCGACGGAGCCTTTCCACTACCTCGTACGATTGACCAGCGGCGACTGCCTCGGCGAACCTGGCCACGCCCCGGTCACGATCGTCAGGATGAATGATATCGTTGGTCTTCCACTTTTGATGCTCGTTGAAATCATAGCCGAAATATCGCAAGGACTGATCGTTTACGCTCTCCACAGCCCCGTCGGGCCGGAGCACAATGATGAGGCCTGGGATCGAGTTTACGATCAATTGCAGCTCGATCTCGCGCTCGCGCAACGCCTCCACCGCCCTGCGCCCATCATCGATATCAGTCAGCAGACCATACCAGCGGACGATCCCGCCATTATCGTCTTTGACCGGGTGGCCGCGGACCTGGAACCAGCGAAATTCGCCATCATGGCGACGGAAGCGCGTCTCGAAGTCATACGGCTCTCCCGTTTTGAGCGACGCCGTAAATGTCTCGACACAGTGCTGCAGGTCGTCGGGGTGCGTGATACCGTTGGTCGCCCAGTTCACAACCTCCTCCAGGGGCAGTTGGAAGTAGTCGAGAAGCTGTTGATTTGCGCCGTTCAACTGACCTTCGGGCGTAAAGAGCGCGACCATTCCTGCGATAGTGCCGACAATCAAGCGAGACTCTCGTTCACTGTTTGCAAGAGCTACCTCGGCACGTTTTCGGTCATCGATGTCTATCAAAAGATGCAGCCACCGCTGAATCGCACCCGACTGGTCCCGCAGCGGTAGACCAAGTACATTGTGCCACCGATAAATTCCGTCGGCGCGAAGATGGCGGCTCTCAACGTTATAAGACGTGCCCGCCATGTGAGCGGCGATCTGGGCTTCGATGGTTTCCTTCAAGTCATCCGGGTGCACGACCTCCGAAGCCTTCCAGTCCTTTAGATCCGAGAGGCTTAGCCCAAAATAGGAGAGGGTCAGTTGGTTGAGGCCTTCGACTTCCCCAGTCGGTGTTGTCACGGCCACGGGTATCGGGATGCTATCGACGACGAGCTGGAAATCGAGTGCGGCCTGTGACCTTTCCCGTTTTTGAACGACGGGTTCAATATTGGTCGCGACCGCGCACCAATTCACTACGCCGTGGGGAGCGTCTTCCAGAGGTGCCCACTGGATAAGGAAATGGTGAAATTCGCCTGCAGCGTTCCGAAGCCGCGCTTCGATCGTTCCCTGTGTCTCTGCGTGCCTAACGCTCTGCAGATGGGCGGTGACCGCGCCAACGTCGGCCGGGTGCACCGCATCCTCCCAGCGCCAAGACTCTCCGGACGCCGGTCGCAGCCCCGTGAACTCTACCCAGCTTCGGTTGACGAAATCGACTTGGCCATCCTCCAGCATGGTCCATGCCATGCCGGGCAGCGCATCGAAGAATTGAAAGACGTTTATCCCCATCGCCCACTCAAAGCCCACTTTCCGGGCGAGAGCCTACAATATCGATCCTTTGACGGCTACTGCGCGGCACTAGACACTTTAGTACCTACGCGTATGCCGGATTGCGGGGCATCCTACGTCCGCGCCAGCCCCTCTATATCAGTCTATCAATGATGCGAGCCGCAACGCATCCTGAAGGTCGTCGGCGCTGAAGGGCTTGAACAGACAGTCGCAAGCCCCCTCACGTATCAACCTCGACCGCACGTCCTCATCCTTGATCGCCGTTATGAAAATGATTGAAATCCGTCGGCCTCTCCGGTCGAGTTCCTGCTGAAGCTCCGGCCCGGTCATGCCAGGCATTGCCACGTCAAGAATCATGCCGTCGCTGGTTTGTAACGACTTAGAATTCAAAAACGCCTCAGCGGACGAAAAAGCTTCCACGGACAAACCGAACGAGCGGAGAAGATCTGGGAGGGCTTCGCGGACGGATTCGTCGTCGTCGACGACCGAGACATGTCTTTTGCGGCTAGTCATAAATTCCTCTGCATGTCACTTGCCGTCTGGACCGCTGACGGACCGATACTTTCCCCATCGCCGCTCGCAGACGTCGGGACCGAAAATCCTACGATAGCACCATGGTCAGCGTTTGGTTCGGCCCACAGCCGGCCATGATGATTCTCAATAATCGAACGACTGACAGAGAGGCCGATTCCCATGCCGTCTGGCTTCGTCGTGTAAAAAGCGTCGTAAATTCGGTCCACCCCCTGGGGGTCAAAGCCTACGCCGGTATCCTCGATGTAGAGCCGGATTTCTCGAAGGCCTCCCTCTGTCTTCAAACGAATTCGTCGCGGCCGATCTCCCGCGGCCGGCATCGCCTCGATCGAATTTCGAAGGAGGTTCATGATAACTTGCTGAAGCTGCACCCGAGCGCCGGTCACGCGCGGCAAATCGTTTGCGAAGTCGGCCGTCAATGACGTTTTCGCATGCTGCAGATCGCTCGATATCAGTGCGATGACTTCCTCGGCAATCTCATTAACGTCGACTGCCTCGAGGTTCGGCGGTTTGCGGCTAAACAATTCCCAAAGACGGGCGATCACGTCGGCAGCGCGGTTGGCGTCGCGGATCGTTCGCCGTGCCGTGTCCTTCGCGATATCGAGATTTGGAGGATTCGAAGCCAGAACTCGCAGACAAGTCTCCGCATTGGTCACCAGGCCAGCTAGCGGTTGATTCACCTCGTGAGCAATTGACGCGGTCAACACGCCGAGGCTCGTAACGCGAGTTACGTAGGACAGTTCTGATCGCGCCCGATTGAGCGCATCTTCCGCCTTCCGGCTCTCGGTAACGTCCTGCACGGCGCCGATCAATTCCTGATCCCCATCCCTGTTCCGCTCACTATGCGCAAGCACCCGTACGTATTTTGGCGAGTGGCTCGGCGTTATCAGGGTTATGTCGTAGTCGAAGTCGCCGGCCCCTCTGTTGGCTTGATCGATAACCTGCTCCACGGTAGCTAGACTATCGGGATCCAGACGGGACAGGACGATGTCGAGCGTCACCGGCGTCGTCGGATCGACTTCGAAGATACGATAGGTTTCCGCTGACCAGGTGACTTCGCTTGTGCCAAGATTAAGCAAGAAGCTCCCTGTCTTGCTGAGGCGTTGGGCGTCCGCTAGAAACGCCTCGCTTCTGCGCAGCTTCTCCTCGGCTCGCTTTCGGTCGTCAATATCCGTCAATAGTCCATACCACCGGACGATCTCGCCTTCGGCGTCGCGAAGGGGGAGCCCCCGAAGCTGGAACCATCTCCACGTGCCGTCGTGCCGGAGAAAGCGGGTTTCGTAATCGTATGGTTCTCCCGTGGCGATGGAGCCCATGAAGCTATCGATGCAGGTCTGCAGATCGTCGGGGTGCGTGATACCGTTGCTCGACCAGTCATTCAATTCCGACAGCGGACGCTCGAAATAGTCGAGGATCTGCTGATTGCCGTCGATCAACTGGGCGTCTGGCGAGAAGATTGCTATCATTCCTGCGATGCCGTCGACGATCAAACGAGACTCACGCTCTCGTTCGGCCAGCGCTCGTTCCGCGCGCTTCCGGTCTTCGATGTCGATGTGGGTGCCGTACCACTTGATGATCTTGCCGTCTTCACCCAGGAGCGGCGTCGCGCGAAAGAGAAACCACCTGTATCCGCCATCGGCTCCACGCATTCTTGCTTCGAAATCAGCAGGACGACCCGAAGCAAGAGAAGCGATCCAGGACTTTGCGAGATGGCTCGCATCCTCCGGGTGAACGACGGATTCCCAACCGGAACCTTCTGCTTGTTCGGCATTCAATCCTGCATACTCCAGCCATCTATCGTTGACGAAGTCGCAGTAGCCATCGGGGCGGCTCGTCCACACGGTGAGTGGCATCGCGTTGACGATGTTCCGAAGCTCCAGTTCGTTGGATCGTAGCGCGTCCTCGGCCTTCCGCCGATCATCGACATCTATATGGAGCGCGTACCAGCGGGCGATGCCGCCGTTTTCATCCGCGAGGGGATAACCGACGATTTGGAACCATCGATATTCGCCGTCGGCGCGCCGGAGCCGTACCTCGGCCTCGTAGGCCGTGCCTTTGTCGACCGCCTGTTGAACGGCTTTGGTTAACCCCTGCATGTCATCGGGATGGACGACATCACTTCGACCCCAGGAGCGTAGTTCATCAAGCGACCGACCATAGTATTGCAGGAGGTGGCCGTTGATCGCCTCGACGTTTCCGTTCGAATCGAGAACTCCTATGCCGGCCGGAATACTTTCCAAGATAGTCTGATTATCCAATGCCTTCGCGGCGGCGCCGTCTCGTATCTCTGGTCGCGATGCAATGTGCGCCCCCTCGGTCGCCAAGCCGTACCACCTCTCCACCCGGTCGTTTTCGATCAATGGCTTGCAGCGAACATGCAATTCCTGCAACGCGGCGGTGGGGTGACCTATAGGCAATGTGATTTCGAAAGGCTCGCGTCCGGACAGCAGCGCGTCCCACTGCTGTCTCGTGTTCCGCAGGTCTGCGGGAGAGGCGGCTAATGGCCAAACCGTCACCGCTTCGCCAAGCCCGAGGAAATCAACCAAATTGGCGTTCATGAAATCGATGCTGCCGTCCGGTAGGGCGGTAAAAGCCATTCCTGGCAACGCTTCCAGAACCCGAACGAGTTCCACGCTCATATCTATCCTTTTCGCGGGATTGCACCCTCAGGATATCGTGCGTTTTAATCAACCTGCCGTATATTATCCTATGGTATCGGTTGTGCCGTTGTCGCCGGGTTCTACCAAGTTGTGCCGCGCGCCGATCGAGGCTTTACGCTTCAGTGAATTTCGGGTGGCTCCTCCAGCCGAAGGCGCGCGGCCATGTTCACGAGGTCGGGAAGAGTTCGGGCGCACATCTTCCGCATGACTTGGCCGCGATGCGCCTTGACGGTGATCTCGCTGATATCCAACTCGTATGCCACTTGCTTGTTGAGAAGTCCTTTGACCACGCGCACCATGACCTCTCGTTCGCGCTTGGTAAGCGCCTCGTAACACCCTTGCAGCGCAAGCAGGTTGCTCTCGTCACGCAACATGGCCGCGCTCTGTTCCAACGCCGAGCTCACGGCCTCCAGGAACGCAACCGTCTCGATCGGTTTGGTAAGGAAATCCAACGCGCCTCCTTTGAGAGCTTTCACGGTCGTCGGGACGTCGCCGAAACCGGACACGAATATGATCGGCATCCTGCTCCGGCTTATCGTAATCATGCTCTGGAGATCGAGGCCGTTCAGTCCTGGCATATTCACGTCAAGAACCAGGCAGCAGGGAGAGGCCAGAACCGGTGCTTCGAGAAAACTATGCGCGGAGTCAAAAAGCAGGGGTCGCCACCCGGCGGAGCCAATCAGCAGCTCCAGCGATTCTCGCACTGAGATGTCGTCATCAACGACGAAGACTGTCGGTCGATCCTGATCGCCTAGGTTCGAAGTCGTCACCGTGGAGGTCATCCGGTACATGTGCTCTCCCAAAGAGCTGTCCAGGTCGTCGCCAACTTCCCGAAAAATGGTATCACAAAATGTGCGCTTGGCGATAAAATCATCAACTCGCTTAGCAAGCCTGGACAAAATGATCGGTCCAGCGGGGAAGTCCATTGTACGATGGTATCGGGCCTGAAGGGTCGCGCGTCACCTGCTTGTTGGGTAGATGGCTCGTCACCGGCAACTTCGCGCGGCTCGCCGGCGCCTAAAGCGGTCAGGAGCAGATAATGGATCGTATCGATGCAATGAAGGTCTTCGTCACTGCGGTTGAAGAAGGAAGCCTGGCGGGCGCCGCTCGTAGGCTGAAGCGGTCCCCGACTGCGATCAGTCGGGCATTGGGTCTGCTTGAGCAACATGTTGGCGTGGAACTCCTTCACCGAACGACAAGGAGTCTAAAGCTCAGCGAAGCGGGCCAGAGATATGTCGAAGCATGTCGCAGGGTGCTTGTCGATCTCGAGGAGGCGGACATGATCGCCGGCTCAGAGCGATCCTCTCCGCGAGGAACGCTGACAATTTCGGCGCCGCCCATCCTGGGCGAAGAGGTGCTCCGGCCGATCCTCGACAGCTTCCTTCTTGAGAACGCCAACGTCTCCGTTCGGCTTTTGATGCTCGATCGCTTCGTGAACCTGGTCGACGAGGGAGTGGACGTCGCCCTGAGGATCGGAAATCTCGCCGACTCGACCCACATGTCCACGCGCATTGGCGGAGATGTTCGCCGCGTCGTGGTCGCCGCGCCGCAATATCTCGACAGTCGAGCCGCAATCACTGAGCCGTCCGATCTCTCCCGCCACGACTTGATCGCCTTCTCGAACTTCGGCCTCGAATCCTGGAGCTTCGCGCCGGCCAAAGGCACTTCCGTCCCAAGAACCGTTCACTTCACCCCACGCTATCTGGTCAACAGCGTCCGAGCGGCTGCGGCATCGGCCGCCGAAGGAATGGGCGTGACCCGGCTCTATTCGTATCACGTCGCAGAATATGTCCGCGACGGTCGCCTCAGGGTCGTTCTTCATCAGGCGGAGCCACCTGCGCTGCCAGTTCACATCCTGGCCCCTCAAGGACGCGCAGCCGTTCCGAAAGTTCGAACCTTCATCGACTTTGCAGTGCCGCGTCTACGTTCGGAACTTGGACGCATCGCCGCCGAATCCGGAAGCCTCGAATAATTGTGCCGAAACGCGGTTGGCTGTCTGCAGGCAAGCGACGGTTCTCCGCGACGCGCTTCCCAGCTAACCTCCCAGTCACGGTGATGAGCTCGGTACCGGCTCGGTGCTCGTCAACCGAGGCCGACGGACGAGTGTCGCCGGTAGCCAGCGGGAACGCCGGCACGAGAGGACCGGCGTTCTTGCGCAATGGTCGGGGCGGAGATGGTTGCCTGGGGCGCAGGCTTTCGTTCAGGAGGTCACGTCGGCAGGGTTTGGCCAGACTGCTCTTTGACCAGATAGTCGGCGTACCATTCTGGCCACGCCTCGTCGTGCTTGCCGCCGTCGCGCTTCTCATGCTCGCCATGGGCGGCCGCGGCCCTGCGCAGCGCCTCTGCGAGGTCGCCCGCGGATGTGAACGCTGCACCTTTGGTGTCGATGCGACCAGGAAGTCTCGCCGTGACTTCCTGTAGGAGCCAGCCGTTTCCGTCCGGGTCGGAGAAGGAGGCGAAAGAACCGTAGCTCGACCGGGAGGGATGTGGTCCTGGCAGCCGCTGGTCGGCACCCTTGTGATGGAAGACGCCGCCGGCGTCGTGAAAGACGCCGCTCATCTCGGCGCCGCGGGAGGCAAGAGCCGCGTGCGCCATCTCGATGTCGGTAACGACCAAGTGGAGGCCTTGAGCGGAACCGGGTGAGGCGGCCGCCACATTCGATCCGAAAATCATGGAGCAAGGCGATCCTGGAGGGGTCACCTGCACGACGCGAAAACCGTCCTTGCCAGAGACGTCGGCGTCGAGCCTCCAGCCAAGGCCGGTGTAGAAGGACTTGGCGCGATCGACGTCGGACACGGGAATGACGACGACTTCGAGCTTCATGTCGATGTGATCCGCGCGCGCGGATTTGGTTGGGGTGGGTTCTTGGATAGCCATCTCGATCTCCCTGTTAATCGCGGTCACTTTCACCGCGATCGGCACGATGCGCCGTCGCTGTCCCCGATGTCCATTGTCCCAAGGTGTCGATGCGTCGAGCAACGTCGGTAACCGATCCATTGGTATCGCCGATACCTTCGAACAATATCCTCGCCAGCCCTGCCGGACGATCCCTAAGACGCATTCCAACCATTCAGTTTCAACGGAGGACGTCATGTCAGCAAGAGTAGAAACGAGAACCGCACTATCGACGACGCGGCGCCAACTGCTTGCAGTCACAGCCGCGACCGCCGCACTCAGCATTCTCCCCAAGCCCGTCAGGGCGGCGACGGAGGGCGATGCTATCCGCCCCTTCAAGTGCGCAATCCCGCAGGAGGAGGTCGATGAGCTGCGCCGCCGTGTCCGTGCGACACGTTGGCCTGGCAAGGAGACGGTTTCCGACCGTTCGCAAGGCGCGCAGCTTCAAAAGCTAAAGCCGCTCGTGGAGTACTGGGGCAAGGAATACGACTGGCGGCGCGGCGAGAAGAAGCTAAACGCGCATACGCAGTTCATGACCAGGATCGACGGCCTCGACATTCACTTCATTCACGTCAAGTCCAAGCACGCGGACGCCCTGCCGCTGATCATGACGCACGGCTGGCCCGGATCGGTGCTCGAACTCGTCAAGACGATCGGGCCGCTCACCGATCCGACCGCGCACGGCGGCGCCGCGGAGGACGCCTTCCACGTCGTCATACCGTCGATGCCCGGCTACGGCTTCTCGGAAGTCCCAAGCGAAACCGGATGGGGCCCGGACCGCATCGGGCGGGCGTGGCACGTGCTGATGAAGCGGCTCGGCTACGACCGTTATGTGTCGCAGGGCGGGGACTGGGGCGCTGTCGTATCCGACAAGATGGCGGCGCAGGCACCGGACGGACTGCTCGGCATTCACACGAACATGCCGGCGACCGTTCCGCCCGACATTGCAAAGGCGCTCGCCGATGGCGAACCCGCGCCGGCCGGGCTTTCCGAAGACGAGAAGGCCGCCTACGAGCAGATGAACGCGCTGTACACGAAGGGCGCGGGCTACGCTTTGATGATGGTCACGCGGCCGCAGACGCTGGGCTATGCGTTGACCGATTCACCGGTCGGTCTCGCCGCCTGGTACTACGACAAGTTCGCCGACTGGACCTATAGCGGCGGCGATCCGGAGAAGTCGCTGAGCAAGGACGAGATGCTCGACGACATCTCTCTCTACTGGTTCACCGGGACGGCCACGTCTGGCGCGCGGCTCTACTGGGAGAACAACGCCAACAACTTCAACGCCGTCGACATCAAGATTCCGGCCGCGATCACCGTCTATCCCGGCGAGATCTACCAGGCGCCGAAAAGCTGGGCCGAGAAGGCGTACCACAACCTCATCTACTACAGCAAAGTCGACAAGGGCGGGCACTTCGCCGCCTGGGAGCAACCGGAGCTTTTCGCATCGGAGCTGCGTGCGGCGTTCAGAACGCTTCGCTGACAAGCATTCCGAATTCACCTCAATCAAGGAGAACCACAATGACAAACTTTCCAAGAGGCACTGCGCTGATCACCGGTGGATCGTCGGGTATCGGCGCGCTCTACGCCGACAGGCTAGCCCGCCGCGGCTACGACCTGATACTGGTGGCGCGCAGCCAGGATGCGCTCGCCAGGATCAGCAAGGATATCGCAAGTTCGACCGGTCGGAACGTAAAGACCGTCCGGGCCGACCTTGGCCAACGGGACGACCTGCTGAAGGTTGAAGGAATCCTTCGGAGCGACCCGTCGATCACCATGCTCGTCAACAATGCCGGGGTCGGCGCGGTCGAACCGTTGCTCATGTCCGACGTCGAGGCGATGGAAAAAATGATTGCGATCAACGTGACGGCTCTGACTCGTCTCGTCTATGCCGTCGCGCCGTCCTTCGTCGCACGTGAGCACGGCACGATCGTCAACATGGCCTCCGCGTTGGGCGTCGCCCCCGAAATCCTCAACGGGGTCTACGGCGCAACGAAGGCGTTCGTCATCGCTTTGACGTTCTCTCTGCAGAAGGAGCTGGCGGAAAAGAACATCCGGATTCAGGCCGTACTTCCCGGCGCGGTGGAGACGCCTTTCTGGGAGGCATCGGGCGGCTCGCTCGACCGCCTGCCCGACCAGATCGTCATGAAGGCCGAAGATGCGGTCGATGCTGCACTCGCCGGTCTCGACATGGGCGAACTGATGACCCTTCCTTCGGTACCCAACATCGACGACTGGAACGCATACGAGGCGGCTCGTCAGAAGCTGATGCCGAACCTTTCTCGCAACGTTCCTGCCCCGCGCTACCGGACGCCGGCGCTAGCGTCCTGACACCGGTACGACAACACTCAAGAAGCGAGGCAGAGATGTCCGACTGGGATCTTTTGAACCGGTTTCCGCGCGTACGCCTGGTGAACGGACCGACGCCGATCCAGCGGCTGGATCGTCTGGAGCAAGTGCTCGGCGAGAGCCGACGAGGCGTCTCGATCTGGGCGAAGAGAGACGATCTGATGGAACTCGGGGGCGGGGGCAACAAGCTCCGCAAGCTTGAATTCCTCATCGGCCAGGCCCGGTCGAAAGGCTGCGATACCCTCGTCGTAACCGGCGGCGTGCAGTCAAATTTCGCCCGTCTGGCCGCGGCCGCCTGCGCCAGAACCGGACTGGCATGCGAGGTCGTTCTCACTCAAATGGTGCCCCGCGGGACCGAGATCTACCAGGCCAACGGCAACGTCTTGTTGGACCGGGTCTTTGGCGCCCGCGTCCACCTCCTCGGCACCGGCGACGATGCGAGCGCGTTCGCCACGGCCCGCGCGTCGGAGATCGCCGCGGCCGGAGGGAAGGCTTTCGTGGGCACGCTTGGCGGTTCGACGCCGGTCGGAGCTCTGGGCTACGTCGACTGCGCATTCGAAATCGCAGCGCAATCGACTGAGATCGGCATCGCGTTCGACCACGTCGTCATCCCGAACGGTAGTGGCGGCATGCACGCCGGTCTGGCCGTGGGAGATGCCCTGGTCGGAAAAAATCCTTCCAGGATCAGAGCATACACCGTGCTCTCGCCAGCGGAGACATGCGTCGCCGCGACGGTGGAGAAGGTCAATGCGGTCTTCGACCTCCTCGGGAAGAAGGACCGAATTCGAGCTGAGGAGCTGGCGATAGACGGCGCGAAGCTCGGTGGCGGCTACGGCGTGCCGACGTGCGAAATGATTGAAGCGATCAGGCTCGTCGGCCGCTCTGAAGGCCTGCTTCTGGATCCCGTCTACGGAGGGAAAGCCTTTGCCGGCCTGCTGTCCGATATCGAAAACGAAGTCATCGCGCCAGGATCGAACGTCCTGTTCGTCATGACGGGAGGTTCTCCTGGGCTTTATGCCTATGCAGACGCCCTGAGTAGCGACTGATCCTCTCCCAGAGGGTCATTATCATCAACCCGACATAAAATTAGGAATGCCATGCCTACGAAACCTAAGATCGCCATCATCATCGGCTCCACCCGACCGACCCGTTTCGCCGACAAGCCCGCACAGTGGATACTGAAGCAGGCTCAGGCCCGCGACGACATCGACGTCGAAATCGTCGATCTGCGTGACCATCCCCTGCCGTTCTTCGACGAGGTGGCGTCGAACGCCTACGCACCCAGCCAGAGTGCCGAAGCCGTTCGTTGGCAGCACACCGTCGCCCGCTACGACGGGTACATCTTCGTTGTCGCGGAATACAATCGCTCGATCACCGGCGTGCTGAAGAACGCCCTCGACCAGTCCTATGTGGAATGGGCGCGCAAGCCGTTCACTGCGATCGCCTACGGCACCGCGGGCGGGTCGCGCGCACTTGAGCATCTTCGCGGAATCGGCGTCGAGCTGCAGATGGTTTCCACGCATGCGGCCGTTCATATCGGCGGCAGCGACTTCTTCACCGTTTTCTCGATGGGCGGCAACAAGCCGATCGAAGAGATCGAAGCAAACCTCCTGCCATCGGCGAAGACTGCGCTGGACGAGCTGGTCTGGTGGGCGAAGGCCACGATGGCTGCGAAGGCTTCAGAGGTCTAACCTCTGCAAGACAAGGAGCGGGGGCGTGAGCCGCCCCCCTCCAGTTTTTATCTTCTACGCGCGAGGGGCGGCCTTAACATCCTTGAGTGGGGCTGGAAGCAGGCCGACCGGAAAGTCCTGGTAGGAGACTGGGCGCAGGAAACGATAGATCGCCAATGTGCCGACCGACGTCGATCTTCCGTCCGACGTCGCCGGATAAGGTCCGCCATGGACCATCGCCGGGGAGACTTCGACGCCCGTCCCGAAGCCGTTGACGAGGAGCCGGCCGGCGAGAAGTTCCAACTGCGGGATCATCTGCGAGGCCGCATCGACGTCCTTGGCATCCACGTGTAGCGCGATCGTCAACTGTCCTTCCAAGGATTCGACCACTTTACGGAGGTCGTCGTCGTCGTGGCAACGAACGATCAGCCCCGCCGCGCCGAACACCTCTTCCTGGAGCTCTGGATTGGCGAGAAAGTCAGCCGCCGTCGTCTCGAAAAGCGCGGCAGACGCTTGATGAGCCGTTCCGTTTTTCCCCGCAGAGACCTGCGAGACGGGCGGTGAAGACGACAGCCTTGCCACGCCCTTTCGATACGCCTCGCAGATGCCGCCTGTCAGCATGGTCTGAGCCGGCGCTTCGGCCAACGCCGCCGCTGCGCTCTCGATGAAAGCGTCGAGGCCCGCTCCCTCGATGGCGATGATCAAACCAGGATTCGTGCAGAATTGACCGGCGCCGAGGGTCAGCGAAGCCGCGAACGATCTCCCGATTTCCGCGCCCCGGCCCAGCAGTGCGTTTGGATAGAGGATTACGGGGTTGATGCTGCTCATTTCGGCGTAGACGGGTATCGGCTGCTTCCGCTCCGACGCGATCTTCATCAACGCGGTGCCGCCGCGGCGCGAGCCGGTGAAGCCAACTGCGCGTACCCGGTGGTCGGCGACCAGGGTCTGGCCGACCTCGAAGCCTGCGTCGAACAACAGCGCGAAAGTCCCCGACGGGAGCCCGCATGCAGCGACGGCGTCGACGACGGCCTTGCCAACCAGTGCAGAGGTTCCGGGATGGGCGGAGTGCGCCTTGACGATCACCGGACAGCCGGCCGCGAGGGCGGAGGCAGTGTCGCCGCCAGCGACGGAAAAGGCTAGGGGGAAGTTCGACGCCCCGAACACTACGACCGGTCCGAGAGCGATGTTGCGGAGCCGAAGATCAGGCTTCGCCACCGGCTTGCGGTCGGCGTCGGCGGGATCGAAACGCAGTTCCTGGAAAACGCCGTCGCGGACTTCCTTGGCGAAGAGCCGAAGCTGTCCGACCGTTCGGGCGCGCTCTCCTTCGATGCGGCCGCGCGGCAGTCCCGTCTCGTCGATTGCTCGCAGGACGAGTTCGTCCCCGATGGCCAGAATTCCTTCCGCGATCGCTTCCAGGAAGCGGGCCCGATCCTCGAGCGATGTTTCCTTGTAGACCGGGAAGGCGTCCCAAGCCAAAGACGCGGCTTGCTCGACCTGCTCCCTGGTCGCGCCCGCAAAGCTCGGCTCCATGGAGCTGCCGCTGGCTGGGTTGATCGCGGAGAATGTCGCGGCCGCGCCGCGCATGCTCGCGCCGCCGATGAGGAGGTCGCCGGAGAGTGTCATCGTGGATCCTTTCGAAACGAAGAGCCGATACTGTCCTCCACTCATGTTGGAGGCTCGACGCTAACCGTTGGCAGTTGGCTTTGACCTCAAATAGGCGTCGACGCGAGGCCTGCCAACCCTCGGCATGCAAATAGTATTACTTTTCAAATGGAGCTGCATCCGGCAAGCTTGATGCCCCCCGAATGCAAGTAGCCCGTAAAATGGCTGCCTACGCCTCCTGGGTGAGGGCGATCGCCGCCACGGTTTCCTTGGTGTCGATGATGGCGCTGGCATAGCTGGGCAGATTGACCTCCAGTGCCGCATGCATCATTTCCGGCGAATAGTCGGCGACCGCATCCTTAACGACGGTCACGTCGTAGCCAAGTTCGGCGGCGTACCGGACGGTTGCTTCGATGCAGGTGTGGGCCACCAATCCGATCACGATGACACGCTGGATGCCATGCCGCTTCAGCTCGAGATCGAGATCGGTGTTGGCAAAGCCGCTCGAGCACCAATGCTCGGATGCGACGACCTCGCCGGCCACGGGCACGAACTCGGCTCTAAACTCACCGCCCCACGTGCCGAACTCGAAGCTCTTGCGGTGCCAGGCCGCACGCTGGATCGGCGCCACATACTTCCAATTCTCGTAGTCTCCGGCCCGATAGCGATGATGCATCGCGAAAAAGACCCGGAGCTTGGCTTCGCGGGCGGCAGTTAGCACTTCGAGCATGTGCGGCACGCAGTTGTTCGCCTCGGCGACCTCCTTAATTCGGGGCCAGATCTTGCCGCCCTCCGAGATGAAGTCGTTGTAGGGGTCGACCACCAGCAGGCCAGTGTTATTCCGATCAAAGGAAAGTTCTGTCATGATGTTTTCCTTCGGCTCAAGCCGCTTTCGTGGCCGAATTCTTCAGGGCCGCGCGCTCAATGCTCGCCGCGAACAGCGGCGTCTCGCCCTTGTTGTGAGCAATCGACATCGGCTGTCGCTGCGTGCGGAAGAGTTCGAACGGGATGCCCTGGCGATCAAGGAAGGCCATCATCTCGTCGGTCGCGTAGGATTGGACCCGGTTGGTGAATTCGCAGCGGTTCGCATCGAGCTTCTTCACACTCAGTTCCCAGGTGACGTGGATGGTGACCCGGCCGTTCGGCGTAAAGACGTCGGAATCGGAGTCGAGGATGAGATGATCCTTTTCGCCGAGTGTTTCGTGGTAATGCTGGACCATCAGACTGCCGCCGATTGTCTCGACATTTATCGACATCCGCGTGCCGTCGTCCGCTGTCGTGAAGCCCGCTGCGATGTGGGCAGGCGAGCATCCCTGGTATTCCTCTTCCGGCAGGTTAAAACACCATGTCGGAATATCGATCGTCTCGATCGGGGCGTTGATGATGGCCGAAAAGCTGGAATCGACGATCTGGTTTTCAAGGCTGTGCATGAGACTTCTCCTTTGTGGTTGAGTGCGTTGAAGGACGTTGATGCCCGCGCGACCTGCCGAGTCCTTGCGCGGGCACCGCCTCGGCCTACTCGTCGGCCAGAGTTTGCGTGTAGTGTCCGAGCCTGGCCTCGATGTCCGGGTCCTTCTGCAGGCCCATGTCCATCAGGCGTCCGATGTTCTTCTGCGCCGCCGGACGCTGGACCGACGTAATGAAGGCGTCCCAGCCTGCGGCGATCTCGGGGTCGCTCGGAAGGCTCGCGAAGTCGACCAGGCGTTTGGTGTCGGCGATCGCCTGGCGATCAAAGCCAGAGATCCGGGTAGCGAGAGCGTCGACGAACGGATCGAGCTTGTCGTCGTCGAAGGCGCGATTAACGTATCCGTACTTCTCAGCGAGATCGCCATTGATGTCGTCGGAGCCAAGCAGGACCTCCAGCGCTCGACCGCGCCCCATCAGCCGCGGTAGCCGCGCCATCGGGCCGCCGCCGGGGACGAGTGCCGCACCGACCTCCCACTGAGAGAGAATTGCTTTCTGACGGCTCGCGAAGCGCATGTCGCTGGCGAGAGCAAGCTCGCTTCCGACCCCCGTCGCGCGGCCGCGGATCAGCGCGATCGAGACGACTGGCGACTTGCTGATACGGACCAGCATGTCGGGCAGGGGGTGCAAACCGGTCGGGCCAGAAGGGAGGCTGGTGGATTCGGCGAGAGGCGGCGTAAAGTTGTAGTGGGTGAGGAAGAACCCCGGCACAGCGCTGTCGAAGACGACGACTCGAAGATTAGGATCGCTCTCGATTTCGGCCACCACTTTCTCCATCTGAGGGATCGTCTCCGGTCCGAAGATGTTGAAGGGCGGGTTGTCGAAGGTGACGCGCCAGTAGGCGGGCGTCCGCTTATCCACCTTGATCTGTGCATGTTCCCGACCTGGGTCGGCCTTGACCTCTGCAGCACGATCCACTTTCTCGGCGACCTTCGTCTGACCGGAAAGGGCGAGCGCTGGAAGCAGCAGTAGCGCCGCGGCGGTAAGGGCTTTCGACGACATCGCGATGGCGCTTGTCCTGGTTGGTTGTCTGACCTTCATGGTTGGCTCCGTTCTTGAGTTTGTGAGACGAATGCTGGCCCGATCTCGAAGACCAGTTCGACCTCGACGGGCATTCCAAGCGGTATGCTGGAAACGCCGAGGACGACACGGGGAGGGAGCCGGGCGGGACCGAACACATCGAGCAACAGCTCTGACGCTCCATCGGCGACTTTGGGGTGTTCATGGAAATCGGCGGGGCAGGCGATGTAGACTCCCAGCTTGGCGACCGATCGGATCCTGTCCAGCGTTCCTAGCTGCGACTGCGCGGCGGCTAGACCACTAAGGCAGGCCGCCCGCGCCGCGTCGTAGCCTTCGGCGACGGACAGCTCGCGGCCGACGAGGCCCGTATAGAGTGGCAAATGTCCGGCGACCGGTAGCATGCCGCTTAGGAAAAGCAGCGAGCCGCTTTGGAACGCTTCGACATACGCGCCGAATGGCGTGGGCGCCTTCGGGAGGCATATCGCCAGTTCCTTGATGCGCGCCTCAGCGCTCGCGACTACCATTTGCCCAGATGTGCGCCGTTGTCGACGTGCAGCACCTCCCCGGTGATGTTGGAGGATTCCGTCAGATAGACGACGCCGTCGACGATCTCCTGAACCGCCGTGATAGTCCCCATCGGCGACAAGGATTCGAGGAAGGACCGCGGGTTTTTCGCATGGAGAGGAGTGTCGACCACCCCCGGAGACAGGGCGTTGACGCGGATGTTGTCCTTGGCGAACTCCAGCGCCAGGCTCTTGGTGACGGCGTTGAGGCCGCCCTTGGTGACCATTGGAAGCGACGCGGTCACGCCGGCAATCGGATGGTCCGTCAGGGACGACGTGATCGTCACGACGCTCCCGCCGGACTTCTGGCGCAGCATTTGTCCGATCGCGCGCTGCGTGAAATGGAGGAATCCCTCGACGTTCGTCGCGCACAGGCGCCGGAAATCGTCGATGGTGTATTCGAGGAACGGTTTGGTGAAGAACACTCCGGCATTGTTCACGAGTGCGTCGATCGAGCCGAACTGCTCAATCGCCGCCGCCGCCGCCCGCTCGGCGGTTTTCGGATCCGCGACGTCGCCGCTGATCAGTTCCAATCGCCCCGCACGGTCGAAAAGCGTGCTCTCGCTGATGTTCCGAGAGGTTCCGACGACGTTCCAGCCCTTGTCCAGGAACGTCTTGACGAGTCCGGCTCCGATCCCTTGCGACGCGCCCGTGATGATAACAGTCTTATGCACGCTCATGCCTGCCTCCGTTGTGGCGACGCGGGTACCCTTCGTCCGCCAGGTGGCGGTCGGTCGCTTTGTTCCTCGTGTGATGCGTTGATCCAGCCATCGGCCGGGAGCTTCCCGGCGGTCGCGCCGTCGTCCGCTCTGCCACGACAATCGCGCCGAAAATCGGGCCCCGATATTGTACCAAGGTGTTCCCGATACCTTCGGATTGGGTCGCTCTTCAGGACACCAAGGTCCAATAGACGCGGGTCAGTGGCCGGAGGTATCAGCGTTGCAACGTCACGCATGACAAGGAGTCCACATGACCCGCTGGCCGGATCGCCGAATTCTCGACCTGTTTGGAATCGAGCTTCCCATCATCCAGGCGCCGATGGCCGGAGCCACGACGGTCGAAATGGTCGTCGCCGCGGCCAAGGCCGGCGGTCTGGGATCTCTCCCAAGCGCTCAGTTAAACGTCGAGGGGCTGCGTCAGGCCCTCCATGAGATCCGCGGCGCTACCCACGCGCCTGTGAACGTGAACTTCTTCTCACATGTTTCCCCCGCCGAAGATGTGGCAGCGCAGATGCGATGGAGAGCCCTGCTCGCGCCCTACTTCGTAGACGCAGGACTTGACCCCGCCGCGCCGATCGCCGCGGCGGGCCGTGCACCATTCGACTCTTCGTTTTGCGAGGTGGTCGAGGAGTTGAAACCGGAGGTCGTGAGCTTTCATTTCGGGCTGCCCGAAAAGTCACTGGTGCAGCGTGTGAAGGCGACAGGCGCGAAGATCATATCATCCGCCACGACCGTGGCCGAGGCCGTCTGGCTCGAAAAAAACGGCGTCGACGCGGTCATCGCCATGGGTTTCGAGGCCGGCGGACATCGCGGGAATTTTTTGAGCCAGGACATGACGACACAGGTTGGAATCATGGCGCTCCTGCCCCAGGTGGTCGACGCGGTGCGGGTGCCGGTCATCGCCGCCGGCGGGATCGCCGACGGGAGAGGTGTCGCCGCCGCCCTGATGCTCGGAGCTTCCGCCGTCCAGGTCGGGACAGCCTACCTGTTCTGCCCTGAGGCGAGGATTCCCGCAGTTCAGGCAGAGGCGCTGGCTTCGGCCCGAGACGACAGCACCGCGATAACGAACGTTTTTACCGGCCGTCCAGCGAGAGGCATCGTAAACCGTCTGATGCGCGATCTAGGTCCAATCTCAGATGCCGTGCCCGCATTTCCAACTGCCGGAGGAGCTCTCGTTCCCATCAGAGCAAAAGCCGAGGCGGAGTCGAGGAACGATTTTACGAACCTCTGGTCGGGGCAGGCCTCCCGTCTTGCTTTGAAAGTTGGTGCCGAGGAATTGACGCGAGAGCTCTACCAATCCGCGTTGGACGTTATCGCACGCCGCAGTCCTACCTGACGGCATCCCGCAGATCCTTCCGGATCCCGGCAGACAGCCTGCCGCAGACTGACGGTTCACGCAGACCTCGACCAATCTACCTGAAGGGGAGCAGCCGTCGCGCGAATTCGTGGCGACATATCTCCAATCGAACAAAGGACAGCG
This sequence comes from Rhizobium sp. CRRU65, assembly GCF_048551595.1. Classification (NCBI taxonomy): domain Bacteria; kingdom Pseudomonadati; phylum Pseudomonadota; class Alphaproteobacteria; order Hyphomicrobiales; family Rhizobiaceae; genus Rhizobium; species Rhizobium sp. CRRU65. Next base: position 145,751 of record NZ_JBLYZH010000002.1, read on the forward strand.
TCATGTCTAAACACAGCCCCAGCCCATATGTGGTCGTGCTCGCGGGATCGGCGTCCCTCGCCATCGCCATGGGCGTCGGTCGGTTCGCATTCACTCCAATTCTGCCGATGATGCTACACGACGGCGTCGTTGATCTTTCGCGAGCCGGAGGACTCGCGACTGCCAACTACGTCGGCTACCTGGTCGGTGCATTGGCAGCGATGGCAGTACCCAAGAGGTGGGACCATACCTTCGTCATACGCCTGACACTGGTGGCCACGGTTCTGCTTACGGCTCTGATGTCAGTGCCCTATGCCGAGGCCTGGGTCGCTCTTCGGTTCTTGGCGGGCGTCGCTTCGGCGATCGGATTCGTCTTCACCTCCGGTTGGTGTCTCGCCCAGCTTTCGGGAACCGGCAGCTCGATCGGAAGCGCCATATTCACGGGACCCGGCGCAGGCATCGCCGTGTCCGGGCTGGCCGCCAGCGGGATGACCATTCTCGGGCTGTCCGGCCACACCGCCTGGCTGATATTCGCCGCGATCTCCGCCACGATCAGCGGGATCATCTGGAAGACCTTCGGCGAGAGCGCGAAGCCATCCGACGCCTATTCGGTGGGGGCGCCGACGCGCGCCTCCGGCAAGGTGCCGAAATCGGAAATGCCTCTATTTGCGATCGCATACGGGCTGGCCGGCTTCGGCTACATCGTCACGGCGACCTATCTTCCGGTGATCGCGAAGAACAGCATTCCTGGTTCACCCTTGCTCACCGTCTTCTGGCCGCTTTTCGGGGTCGCGGCAGTCGTCGGATCGCTGCTGGCGGCGCGCGTTCCGCATAGCGCCGACGTGCGGCTCCATCTGATTGCCGCATACCTCGTGCAGGCGGTCGGGGTGGGGCTGTCGGTTATCTGGCAGGACGCTTTCGGTCTTGCACTCAGCAGCGTTCTCGTAGGCCTGCCGTTCACTGCGATCAGCTTCTTCGCCATGAACGAAGTTAGGCGGATCAGATCGAGCCACCACGCGCGTTACATGGGACTGCTGACGGCGGTGTTCGCGATCGGACAGATCATGGGGCCGCCTGCCGTAGCAGTGATCATGAGGCACGTGGTGAACGTAGACGCCGGGTTCGATCTCGCGCTTGCCGTCGCCAGCATCGCGCTCGTAGTCGGCGCCGCGATCTATGTTGCGATGATCCTGCTGTTTCCAAGCGAGCGGAATGCGAGGACCGCAGGGCGCTCGGTCCGTCCCACTTGAAAATCACGCGCTTCTATCTTCTCCGATGCGATCGTCGCGTATCTCCAAATTTATGCTCGACACCATCGTACAATAGAAGGGTTGGTATCGATTGCGCATGCTGCCCTGACGTAGAGACGGGTAAACCAAGTTGGCCAGTACGAGGAGAGTTACATGCTTTCCAAGTGCGTCAGCCACCTTTGAGGAAGTACGGAGAAAATCAATGGACCGGCATCTCACAGAAGTTAACGGCGGCGAGACGGCGCAGGACGATGGAACCGCCTTGGATGCTTTGATACGATTCTATCGAGCCTTCAACGCTGGCGATCTCAAAGGGCTGGAACAGGTCTGGCTCGGCGGCTCGGATCCCAGCATGGACAATCCGATCGGCGGCATCCGCCGCGGTTGGGACCAGATCGCCGACGGGTATTCAAAGCTCTTCAAGGGAAAAACGAAGGTTCAGGTGACCTTCCACGACTTTACGAGCCAGGGCGGCGACGAGTGGCACCTGTTCGTCGGCCGCGAACGCGGAGTATGTCAGACGGCGACAGAGACGCTTGATGTCGCCTTCCGGACGACCCGGTGGTTTGTACGCAAGGACGGCGGTTGGCGACAGCTTCACCATCATGGGTCCGTCGAGGATCCGCAGATGCTGGCTGCCTATCAGAAACTGATCTTCGGTTGAAGAGATGGGGCGCCGGCAAACGTCGGCGCTCCGCGCGACGCGCACCCGCTAGTCGCGAAGCTGTCCACGCACCAAAGGCGCGACGTCGGTTCCCAGCAGCTCGATCGAACGACGCATCGCTTCCGCGTCGAGCGCGGCGGTGCTCATCTGAAAGGTGATGCGAGCAATTCCTCCCAACGTTCTGTTAACATGGGATATCTTGGCAGCCACCGTCTGGGGGCTGCCGACGAGGAACGCGCCACCCGGCCCGCACATATGCTCGAACTGAGCCTGCGTCGGCGGCGGCCAGCCGCGCTCTCTTCCGGCGTCCGTGAACATTTGGAACCAGCCGGGGAAAAACGCTTTCTTTGCGGCCACGTCGGTCTCTCCGACAAAGCCAAGAGCGTGGACGCCTATCCGCTGGTTTTCAGCGGGATGCCCGGCGACGAGCCATGCTCGACGATAGAGCTCGACCAGGGGCAGAAAGCGCTCGAAGCTCCCTCCGATGATGGCCACCATCAGCGGGAGGCCGAGAGTCCCTGCGCGGACGAAGGATTCGGGCGTGCCGCCAGCGCCAAGCCAGATTGGCAATTTGGGCTGATGCGGACGAGGGAAGACACCCTCGCCATTCATCGCAGGACGAAACCGGCCCTGCCACTTGATGTTGGGCTGCTCCCTGATCTTGAGCAGTAGGTCCAGCTTTTCCGCAAACAGCGCATCGTAGTCCCTCAGGTCGAAGCCAAACAGGGGATAGGCCTCCACGGAAGAGCCACGACCGACCACGATCTCCGCTCGTCCGCGGGATATCAGGTCCAGCGTTGCGAACTCCTGGAAAAGCCGGACGGGATCGGAGGCGCTAAGGACGGCGACGGCGCTCGTCAGCCTTATCGACTTGGTGCGCGCCGCCGCTGCGGCAAGTATCACGGCGGGCGCGGAATCAAGCGCGTTTTTCCTGTGGTGTTCGCCCATTCCGAAGACGTCCAGACCGACCTGGTCCGCCAGCTCCACCTCGGAAAGTACGCTCTCCATTCGATCGACGGCCGACTGCAGGCGACCCGTGTCAGAGTCGGGCAGGAGCATCGCAAAACTATCGATACCGATTTCCAAAGTTGAATCCTTTCAAGGAGCTCGCACCCGGAGCCACGGCGTTCTGACGCCTTCCCGGCGGAAGCGCTTCCCATCTCACGACTAGGCGATGCCTCGCCAGTGTGGTTTTTCGGATGGAGATCATCGATTTTTTCGATAATTGAGCGCGTCGGGACCCCGGTTGCTCACGCCCAGGAATCGACATCTCTTACCGCCTTGGCGAACGCCTCGGGCGCCTCCTGCGGCAAATTGTGGCCGATCCCGCCCGCCGCGAGACGGTGTTCGTATTTCGCCTTGAACTTTGCGGCGTAGGCGTTGGGATCCGGATGAGGCGCTCCGTTGGCGTCGCCCTCCATCGTGATCGTCGGCACATGGATCTCGGGACCGGCCGCAAGCCTGGTCTCGAATTCGTCGAACCGTTTTTCACCTTCCGTCAGGCCCAGCCGCCAGCGGTAGTTATGAACGACGATCGAGACGTGATCGGGATTGGTAAATGCTTCTGCACTCCGATCGAAGGTCGTGTCGTCGAACTTCCACTGCGGCGAGGCGAGACGCCAGATCAGCTTGGCGAAGTCGTTCGTATATTTTTCATAGCCGTCGCGACCGCGGTCCGTGGCGAAGTAGAACTGATACCACCACTGAACCTCCGCGGCTGGGGGCAGGGGCGCCTTTCCAGCAGCTTGGTTCCCTATGAGATAGCCGCTGACGGATACTAAACCCCTGCATCGTTCTGGCCAGAGCGCTGCGACGATGTCGGCGGTCCGCGCACCCCAGTCGAACCCGGCGACCGTCGCCTTTTCAATTTTCAAGGCGTCCATCAGCTTGAGGGCGTCGACAGCAAGCGCCGACTGTTGGCCGTTCCGCATAGTGTCATCGGACAGGAATCTAGTGCTGCCGTATCCGCGCAGATGCGGCACGATCACACGATGACCACGCTCCGCGAGCAAAGGCGCCACCCCGGCGAAGGCGTTGATGTCGTAGGGCCAGCCGTGGAACAGCATAACGGGCGAGCCGTCTTCAGGACCGAGCTCGGCGTATCCGACATTCAGGTCTCCGGCGTCGATACGCTTGTCGGCAACCAGGCACATACCCTTGTGCCGTACCGGCCCTTTGATCTGCTCGGCACCTTCGACGCGCCCTGCGAGGATTCCTGCGGCCGTCAGCCCGAGTGCCACTCCGCCAAAGGAGCGGCGTGTCCAGGTCGCGTTGTTTGAGTTGCTCATGGCTGTGTCTCCAAAGATCGCTTGTTGAATGCCTGCCGCACGACAGGCCCTTGCGAGTCCATTTCAGACAGGTGGCAGAAATGCGCTACTGTCCAATGGTGTCGGGTCAGCTACGGCTCGTGCTTAAACATGGAGGCGCTGCGGCGCCTCAGAACGCCGAAAGTTCGTTCGCGACGGAGCCTGACGCGGGGCCGAGCCTTGCGGCCATATACAAAAGGTCAGGAAGTGTTCTGGCGTTCATCTTTCTCATTAGCCGGCCACGATGAGCTTTGACGGTGATCTCGCTAATGTTCAACTTGAAGGCCACCTGCTTGTTCAGCAAGCCTTCCACCACGAACTTCATGACTTGCCGTTCTCGCGGTGTCAGCGTGAGAAAATAGGCTTCCAAACGGTTCGCCTCGTTGAACGCACGAATAGATGCGTTTACCTCCTCCGCAATTACGGCGGGATCATCCTGCTTGGGGAGGAAGGTCACCCGGAATCTGGTTGTGGCAACAGACGTGGCCGGACTGCCGCTAGGGGTGACGACGATGATTGGGCAGTGCACGGCGTAAGAACAAATCAATCGCGCTAGATCTGAAACCGGCAGATCGGCCATGCTTGCGTCAACAAGGATGCAGTTGAAGCGTCCAGATTGGGCACCGCTGAGCAAGTCGTGCGCTGAGGTGAACCGTTGTAGTCGCCGGCCCATGCCCGAAATATGTAGATGCAAATTGGGATCGAATTCGGTCCCGTTATCCAATACGGCGACCAAAGCATCGCTGTAGAGTGTTGTCGCCATTGTCGAGAGATCAGTCGGTTTTTTTGTGGGGAACATGCCATTCGTCCTCATCGATCGTGCACGCGACGTGCTGCGGCTGGGAGATTGTTATGAATGCTTCACGCTGCTCGTAATGAAGGTGCTCCGCGATTTTTAAACCGGCACGCATGCGTTCGCGACTTAAGTGGTGTGAGAGATCCTGAAAAAAGCTGAAGTATTCCCTTACCAGTTGTTGAAGTGCCCTTGGCGCAATCTGCCCCTCTGTGATTTTATCGATGCGGTTGAACCAGATAGATTCGGGTCGCTTTGGGACAGATTGAGATAGGCCTCTTCGAGCACTCCGGATGGGAGCTTGATCTCGAAAAGCGAGAGCTGCGTGCGATGGGCGCTCCGGTACCGCTCGGCAGTCGCGCGTTCGAAATCCTCGAAACACTTGCAGTTTCTTCGGGTAGGATCGTCACGAAAGACGAGCTGATGAAGCGCGTCTGGCCTGGAATGGTCGTCGAGGACAACACCCTCCAGGTTCATATCTCTGCAATAAGGCGCGCGCTTGGAAAGGACCGAGACTTGCTGCGTACCGTGTCCGGTCGCGGATATCGACTACTCGGCGAGTGGACGGAACCCGAAAAGCGGTTTGCCGATCCGACGTCCGCCACGCTCGTGCGGTCGAGCGAACGAGAGGATTTTGTTACTAACATCCCCTCGGCAGCGTCCGAGCTGATCGGCCGTCAGGCTGCAATTTCTCATATCGTGACGCTCATGTCGGCCTATCGAATTGTAACCCTGACGGGACCCGGTGGGATAGGGAAAACCGTGCTCGCGTCCGAAGTCGCCCGCCGCCTGCAGCCGACGATCGATGGGGATGCATTTTTTGTGGAGCTGGTTTCCCTCTCGGATCCAAATCTTGTTCCCACTACACTTGCACAGGCTCTCGATCTGCGCCTTCAAGGCGACGACGTCTCTGCCGAGCTCGTTGCGCGGGCAATTGGTAACCGGAAAATGTTGCTTCTAATCGACAATTGCGAACATGTTGTCGATGCAGCTGCCGAGATGGTCGAGGCGATGCTGCGCGCCTGCCCGAACGTTTCGGTTCTCGCAACGAGTCGGGAACTTCTCAGGATCGAGGGGGAGTTTACATATCGTGTTCCCCCGCTTGATGTGCCCGCGAACGAAAAGGTTGGTGATCCGTTAACGCACAGTGCGGTTCAGTTGTTTGTCGCCCGAACGAGGGCGTTGCAGTCCGACTTTACGACGAGCAGGGACAGGGTCTCGATTATCGCGGGTATTTGCCGGCATCTGGATGGAATTCCCCTGGCCATAGAGTTCGCCGCCGCCCGTGCTGCCACGTTGGGGCTTCAACAGATCGCCGGCCGATTGGATGACCGTTTCGTTCTTCTGACCGGCGGACGCCGTACTGCCTTGCCTCGACACCGCACGCTTCGGGCCGCGCTCGATTGGAGCTATGAACTATTGCCCGAAGGAGAGCGTCGCCTTCTGCACAGTCTCTCCGTATATCCCGCAGGGTTTACCTTGGAGGCCGCGATGGCCGCCAGCGGGGAGGACGAGGAAGAGACCGCACTCGGGCTCTCGAACCTCGTCACGAAATCGTTGGTGACCTTCGACGGAACGGAGGCAGCCCCGCGGTGGCGTCTTCTGGAGACGGTGCGGGTCTATTCGCTGGAAAAGCTTGGAGGGGGCACCGACTATCGAATGACGATGAGGCGGACCACGGCCTTCTTCCATTCGTTATTTCAGCCATTTTCGAGTGAAGACTCGCTGCAGTCGGCAATCGATGGTCTGGGGCCGTATCGCCGAGAGATCGATAATCTCCGAGCCGCTTTGACCTGGGCGCTTTCTCCAGAGGGCGATGGAAAGCTCGGAGCAGGCCTCGCCGCAATTGCCTCCGATTTCTGGACCGCGACCTCGCTCGTGTCCGAGTCAGGCGAATGGGCTAAAAAGGCGCTCTCCTGCCTCGAAGGAGAGGAGGGGGGACGTACGGAACTGGTCCTACAGTGCGCCCTGGGCTTCGCGATGATTTATACGCAGGGTATGAGCGAGCAAGGTAGAGCGGTGCTCGCACGCGCCCTAACACTCGCTGAAACGTTGGATGACCAGGACTACCGGCAACGCGTTACTTGCGCCCTCTGGCTTTTTAGCGCTCGATCGGTGGAGTTGGATGATGCGCTTGTTTACGCGCAAGAATACGGGAAAGGCGCTGGCGGAGGCGATGCGAGGTCACGCGCCACGGCAGCTTGGCTGTCGGGCATCCCGCAGACCTATCAGGCTCACCACGTGGAAGCTCATGACCGACTTGATTGGGCGGCGAGGAATTCGCCGCCCAACAATCGTCGTACGGATATGCTCAGGCTCGGGGCGGACATTCGGACGTCCTCAATGGCTCATGACACCGTCAACTTGATCTCGTTGGGCCGATTGGAGGTGGCTTCTCAAGCATCCGAAGACTCAGTCGATGAAGCCCGTGCAACCAAGCAACCATTCGTATTTTGCGTCGCGTTGGCCTGGGCGTCCGCCTTCGTGTCACTCAGTCTGGACAACGAAGCGCGAGCACGCCACTGGGGCGAAGAACTCACTGCACATGCACTACAGCATGGTCTGAAACCGTTCTACGCAGTTGGCATATGCGTCCGAGGCAGCCTGGCGTCGCGTTCAGGCTCGCCCGCGGAGGGGATCGACGCTCTTCAAGCCGGCATTCGAGACATGCAAGAATCCTCGTATCTACTGTTCTATCCGTTTTTCATGTGTGAACTCGCAGCCGCGTTGCAGGCGGCCGGACGTCTGGACGAGGCGCTCTTGGAGATCGACAGAGCACAGAAATTTTCAGTGGAAAAAAGCTACCGCTGGATAATGCCCGAACTTCTACGAAAGAAAGGCGAGATCATCGCAGCACAAGGTGCGAACGAGAGCTTAGCCGTAGACCTCTTTCGGGAGGCTGGCCTAAGAGCATCCGCTCAAGGCGGTTTGTATTGGGAACTTACAGCGGGCATGAGCTACGCGGAATATCTGGCCAGCCGCGGTGATCTTCGAGCGGCACAAGAAATCCTTCGTCCCGTCTACGAGCGGTTCCGCGAAGGACTGTCTACCCCTCGACTTTTGCAGGCGAAGAGGTTGCTCGGCGCGAAGCAATGAGCTTCGTAGATCTTTGACTGATGCTTCGACGCGGCTTCGAAACTGCACGGCCACGTTGTTGCCCGCTCGCTGACGAAGCCTGGGAATACGAAAGTATTGGCAATACCTATGTGCAACAGCTTCCCTCTCTGCTGGTTGCCATAGTGGGCTCCTAGCCAGGCCGTTTGTCGGCGGGTGTCAGGAGAACACTATGTCTCACAGGAACCGCAAGCCGTCGGGCAGTATCTTCCCAGGCGTCGCAATCTTATTCGCAATGGCAGCTCTGGTTGGCGCCCTGGTGTCGATACAGCGGCCAGCGGCTCCGATCCGCGTCTGGGTACCTGCCCAGTCCGGTGAATCCCGTTTAGGCGGGGAAAAATCGCTCTCTACGTGCTCACCAGTGTGGGCCGGCTGCAATCCGTCGAATCCTGTATAACCTATAGTATCAAGGGCGCCGATATGATGAAGCTGCATTACAGCATGTGCGGGGCAGTGCTAAGCTCGGAGCACGTGTCCATGATGCGTGGTCTGCTCAAGGAGCATTGCGAGAACCGACAGTACGATAGACAAAGCCCCGAAGCCGAGGATGCGGCGAGGGGCCTTCTTTGGTGGTACCAGAACGGAGTGACCGAGCAAGAGAGGCTCAGGCACCTACTCGCGATCAGCGTGGTTCGCGGGTCTTGAGGCAGCCTACAAACTGACGCCTCTAGCCGTCTCGGTGTTTGTCAATCTGCGAGTTTCACCCTGACTGGCACTCCCTTGTAGGACGGCGTACCGGACTGGCGATCGAAGTGTCGGAGCGAGATGACGACGTTCATCTCTGGATAGTAGCCCGCGATGGAACCCTTCGGAATGTCGTAGGCTACCGCCGTGAAACCGCTAACGAGATGGTTGTCATCAACCTCGCCAATGAGCCCTCGGACCTCGATGCGATCGCCGTCCTTAAGGCCTCGACCCGCGAGATCTTCCGCATTCATAAAAACCACGTCGCGCCGACCGAATACGCCGCGATAACGATCGTCCAATCCGTAGATGGTGGTGTTATATTGATCGTGACTTCGAATAGTCGTCAGCATCAAGGCGCCTTCGCTCTCGGCGGGCGTATCCTCGGAGAGACCGGGAGACGGGAGGAACTTCGCCTTTCGCTCAGGCGTGTTCCACCGGCGAAATGAAGCAGCGACGTCAAGTCTAAAGCCGCCCGGTTTGCGCACGCGAGTATTGAATTCGTAGAAGTCGGGAAACACCTCCTCGATCTTGTCGCGGATGTGGTCGTAGTCCGCTACCATGCCCTCCCAGTCTATGCCATATCGGTCACCAAGCGTAGCTCTTGCAATCCCTCCGATGATTGCCGGCTCGGATCGGACAAGTTCGCCAGGTGGGTGAAGAAACCCTCGCGAAGCGTGAACCATGGACATCGAATCCTCGACAGTGACCGCCTGGCGGCCGGATGCCTGGATATCGAGGTCCGTCCGTCCTAGACACGGCAGAACGAGAGTGGTCTTCGCGGTCAGCAGATGGGAACGGTTGAGCTTCGTTGCGATATGGACGGCCAGATCGAGGTTCCGCATTCCCGAGAATGTGGCCCCGGAATCGGACATCGCGACCGCGAGGTTGCCGCCAAGACAGATCAGGGCCTTCGCTCGGCCATCGATGGCGGCCTCAACGGCCTCGATCGCGTTGTGACCTTTGTCGCTCGGCGGGCGAAAACCAAAGGCGCGTTCCATGCCATCGAGTAGCGCCTTGTTGGGAATTTCGGTTATTCCTACCGTCCGATCTCCTTGAACATTGGAGTGGCCTCGGATGGGCGCGATTCCCGCACCCTCTCGACCAATGTTTCCTCGCAGCATCAGGAGGTTCGCGATGTGCTGGACGTTGTACGTGCCCTTGGCGTGCTGTGTGATGCCCATGCCATAACAGACAATTACGTTCCTCGCGTTCGCGTAGACGTCGGCAGCGCTCTCGATGGCCTGCCGGGTTAGGCCACTGATCGCGACTATCTCTTGCCAACTGGTCGCATCGATATCGGCACGTAGGATGTCGAAGCCAGAGGTATGTTCTTCGATGAAGGGCCGATCAAGTATGCCAATGCCGCCTGCAGCGAGACTTGCCGCGTCGCGTTCGAGCACCGCCTTCATCATACCTTTCAAAACGGCCAAATCCCCGCCGACACGGACTTGGTGGTAGGCCGAAGCGATCGGCGTTGAGGACATGGTGACCATCTCTACCGGATCTTGAGGCGCGGCGAACCGCTCAAGCGCGCGCTCCTTCAAGGGGTTGAAGACGATGATTGGAACGCCTCGGCGCGCCGCCTCATGCAATGTCGTCATCATGCGCGGATGGTTCGTGCCCGGATTGTGCCCAAAGCTGAAGATCGCGTCCGCATGATCGAAGTCTTCGAGCGTGACGGTTCCCTTGCCGACGCCGATGGATTTCGGAAGCCCCACGCTGGTGGCTTCGTGACACATGTTTGAACAGTCGGGAAAATTGTTGGTGCCATAGGCGCGGACGAATAGCTGATAGAGGAACGCTGCTTCGTTCGAGGCACGGCCGGAGGTGTAGAACTCGGCCTGGTCCGGATCGTCGAGCTTGTTCAACTCGGCTGCGATCAGCGCAAATGCCGCATCCCACGCGATCTGTTCGAAGTGATCGGTGCCTTGGTCGTACCACAACGGCAGAGTCAGGCGGCCGGCGTCTTCGAGCTCATGATCCGTCCACGTCCAAAGCTCGGACCGGCTATGCTGCCTGAAGAACTCGGCGTCGGTTCGCTTCGCGGTGGATTCCCACGTAATCGCCTTGGCGCCGTTTTCGCAGAATTCGAACGACGACGTGTGCTTGGGGTCGGGCCATGCGCAGCCTGGGCAGTCGAATCCCTCCGGCTGGTTGGCCTTGAGTAGAGTTTTGCTGCCTTGCGCGACGATCTGCTGGTGGGCCAGCGTCTTCACGACGGCCTTAAGCGCGTCCCAGCCGCCAGCCGGGTGGTCGTAACGTTCGATTCCATCCGGACGTTTGTTCTTCATGACAGTTCCTTCATCGCTGGTGGCATTTGTCTGATAGATATTGGTTGCCAGATCCGCGTGAGCGCACGCGACGCCTGCTTGGGAAGTTCGACTTCAAAAAAAGGCCGTCTCCGGGCGGGTGGAGACGGCCTTGGCGGAGCCTTGGAGGATCCGCGCGCTCCAACAGAGGGGAGGAGTGCTGGAGCGCTGTGCTCCTGAGAGCTTCTCGCCCTGGAGGGGTGGGGCGATGAGTAAAGCTAACTCGTCCACGCAGCCCGCATAAGTGCACTTTGGTATTGGACGTTCGCTGCCTCAAGCGACGGTCGAATGCTCGGACAGCTTTACGAGGGACGTTGCTCTGGGTCACGTGCCATTTCGTGCTGGTAAGCAAACCAGCCTGTGGCTTCCCTGTTTCTGACCTTGGTGCGAAGAGCCTCGATCGCGAGGCCGAGGTGTCTGCCTCGTTCGTGCAGTTCTCCTGCAGTGCTGAGTGGAGGCTCGGACGGTTCGGCTATTATTTTCGTGTTTGACATTTGTCTCGCCTGTTCTTGCGGTGCCGCGTTGGGTCTCGTCGCAGCCCTTTGGCGCTACGCAGGGAGGCTTATGATGAATCCCTCGGCTCGACGGGGCTACGGTACGATGGTGTCGTACATCCAACCCACGGCGTCCTGGCCGCTTCCAAGCCGTCGATACCTAAGTGCAATGGCAGGCGTGGTGCGAGTTCATAAGCTTGGGACGCGTGTCGCCACCTTTAGGATCCGTCGGCGACCATCTCAAAGGAGCACTGATATGGATAGCGAACTGAGACCATCCAGCAAGGAAGCCCCGCAGTCCCTCTCGGGAGTTGCGATGACACTCGAGCTTGCGGTGATCGCCGTCTCCGACGTCGACCGAAGCAAACTTTTTTATGCAGCTCTCGGATGGCGTTTCGATATTGATTTTCAAGGCGACGACTACCGCATCGTGCAGTTCACTCCGCCTGGATCTGGATGCTCCGTGATGTTCGGGCAGAATATAATTACGGCCCCCTCTGGTTCATCGCGGGGATTGCACCTGGTCGTTTCGGATCTGCCGGCAGCACGTAGCGATCTCCTATCTCGAGGCGTCGAAACGAGCGAGCCATTTCATGACGTCGGCGGAATTTTTCATCATTCCAACGGCGTGGGCATCACGGCTGGCCTGAATCCGGAGCGGAAAAGCTACGCATCGTATTTCATTTTTCATGACCCGGATGGAAACGAGTGGACTGTTCAGGAAATCACGACCCGCCTGCCGGGGCGCAAGGGAGATACCGCATTTACGAAGGAGCTAACTAAGGCGGTGTGGGGATAGCGAGCTGGTCCACGGCCGCCGACGAGCGCGCTAACAATTATGCCGAAAAACGGTTCAGTGACTGCCGCTGCCTGGCAATTCTCCCGATGGTCGACAGCATCTAAATCAATAGCACCGACGCCGAGGGCGACGGGCGGCCCGACAAGGACCGATGCAATTGAAAGGATGTATATCATGAGCAATCAGCAGAAGGTCGCCGTCATCACCGGTGCATCGCAGGGCATTGGTGAAGGTCTGGTCCGCGCCTACCGCGCGCGGAACTACCACGTCGTCGCTACCTCTCGTTCAATCAAACAAGGGTCCGACGATGGCGTACATGCCGTGGCGGGCGACATCTCCAACTCCGAGACCGCAGAGCGCGTCATCCGCGAGGCGATTGACCGTTTCGGTCGGATCGACACGTTGGTGAACAATGCCGGCGTCTTCACTGCCAAGCCGTTCGTCGACTTCACTCAGGAAGATTATGATCTGAACTTCGGCGTGAACGTTTCGGGCTTCTTCCACATTACGCAGCGGGCTGCGAGGGAGATGCTCAAGCAGGGCTCCGGCCACATTGTCAGCATCACGACCAGCCTCGTAAACCAGCCGGTGTCGAGCGTCCCCACGGCCCTTGCTTCGCTCACGAAGGGCGGTCTTAACGCCGTCACGAAGGAACTGGCGATCGAGTTCGCCAAGACGGGCGTCCGGGTGAATGCCGTGTCTCCTGGCATCATCAAGACCCCGATGCATGCTCCGGAGACCCACGAATTCCTCTCCGCGCTGCATCCCGTCGGCCACATGGGCGAGATCAGCGACATTGTCGACGCTGTGATCTACCTCGAAGACGCAAGCTTCGTCACTGGAGAGATCCTCCATGTCGACGGTGGCCAGAACGCCGGCCGCTGGTAGGTCTCGAATATCACGCGGGCGCGTGGCGTGGATACGCCGCGCGTTCTGCATGCGAGTGAAAGGAAAGACAATGGAACTTGTACTAGCCGCCGATCCGATGTGCTCGTGGTGCTATGGATTCGGCAAACAGATGGGGCTGCTGCTTGAGCGGCGTCCGGACCTATCCCTGAAGATCCTCCTCGGTGGATTGCGCGCGGGCGCGACCGACGTTCTCGATGACGCGGGCAAACAGTTCAGACTGCACCACTGGGGCAAGGTCGAGGAAGCCAGCGGCGTACCGTTCAACCGAGAGGGCCTTCTTGCCAGACAGGGCTTCGTCTACGACACCGAACCCGTGTGCCGTGCGGTGGTGGCCGCCCGCATTCTTAGGCCGGAAGCCGATCTTCTGAGCGTCTTCCGGGCATTGCAGCATGCCTTCTACGTCGACGCGCTCGACACGACGGACGGAGCCACATTGGCTGAGACCGGTTCTCGCGCGCTCGCTGAACTCGGTCATCCCGTCAGCTCGGAGGAATTCCTGGCAGAATGGAATAAGCGTAGCACGATCGAAGAAGCCGCAACGGACTTCGCGACGGTGCGAGGAATGGGTGTTTCAAGCTTCCCGACCTTGTTCTTGAACAAGGCTGGAACTCTCAGCAAGGTGGGCGCTGGGTATGCGCATGTCGACGAACTTGAGAAGCACCTCGCTGCAATGGCCGCCTAGCAGATCGACGAAGTCATCGAACAAGGAGAATAGCAAATGCCCATAGTCACCGTGCAAGTAACCCGTGAGGGCACGACCCCAGATCGCGCGTCGGTAACTCCCGAGGAGAAAGCCGCAATCATCGCTGGCGTCAGCCAGGTCATGCTCGACGTCCTCAACAAGCCGCTGGAGTCGACTTACGTGGTGATCGAGGAAGTCGACTTGGACAACTGGGGCTGGGGCGGCCTTCCAACCGTCCAATACCGGAAGAAGAAGGCTGAAGGCAAAGCCTGACCTCACGGTATTCCAGAGGATGAATATGCACGCCGCCGGTGATCACCGGCGGCGTGTGCGTTTTTCGCTGCCGGCCGGATCTAACTGAACGCAAGGAGCCGAAGCTCTCAGCTCGGCAAACAGGATGCGGAGCATGCCGTGAGCGAAGTGGGTTCATCCCAGCCAGCCGGCGTGCCTGGTGCTGCGGCAAGGATCCGCCATCGCTTCTCCGTGCCGTCGAGGCGTCGGAAATACCATCGTGCAATAGCCTTGGCCCCCTAGCAGGAGGACAGTTCTCAGCGACACTGTTTTCGGCAATTTTGGAGACACCAATGCCTCTCGTCAAAATCCATATCCTGAAAGGTCGTTCGCCACAGGAGGTCGACGTGCTGCTTGATACCATTCACGACGTCGTCGTGGAGACTTTCGGAGTTCCGCGGAGAGACAGATACCAGATCCTTCAAGAGCACGAGGCGTCGAATATTCGCGCGCTTGACACTGGGCTCGACATCACCCGGACCGAGAAGTTCCTACTGCTCGAAATAACCAGCCGCCCGAGGTCTCGAGATGCCAAGGTGGCCTTCTATTCAAGCCTCACGCGTGCGCTCCAGGCTCGCTGCGACGTGGCGCCATCTGACGTGATGGTCTCTCTGCATATCAACTCGGACGAGGACTGGTCGTTCGGCATGGGCAGCGCGCAGTTCCTGACGGGCGAGCTCTGATAGGCACACACGTCTCGGTCTGGTAGGCCCACCAATACCAAGGTATCGGCGATACTAACGTGCACATGCAAATCCGGCTGATCCAAGACATGCTTCCAGTCGTGCAGCCGATCGGCTGCAAATTCAGAAAAGTGGAAGGAGCCTAAGCATGAAGATCCTCATGGTATTCACCTCGCACGACACCCTCGGAAGTACAGGGCGCAAGACTGGTTTTTGGCTGGAGGAGGGCGCCGCACCGTATTACGTCTTCCGCGATGCAGGCGTCGACTTGACACTCGTGTCCCCCAAAGGCGGTCAACCTCCGATCGATCCGAAGAGCGATCTGCCGGAAAATCAGACGCCCGCCATGACGCGGTTCAAGGCCGACGAGGCCGCGCAGAAGGTTTTTGCGAGCACCAAGAAGCTGAGCGAAGCCCGTTCCGAAGATTTCGACGCCGTCTTTTATCCCGGTGGGCACGGTCCCATGTGGGATCTCGTGGACAACCAGGAGTCCATCAAGCTAATCGAGTCCTTTTACAACTCCAGCAAGCCGGTGGCGGCAGTCTGCCACGCGCCGGCCGTGCTTCACCGCGTCACCTATAGAGGCGCTCCGATCGTCAAGGGAAAGCGGGTGACAGGCTTTACCAATGGCGAGGAGGAGGAAGTGCAACTGACGAAGGTCGTTCCTTTCCTTGTTGAGGACGAGCTCAAACGTCTCGGCGGTCTCTATGAGAAGAAGGCGAACTGGGAGAGCTTCGCTATCACCGACGGCATGTTGATCACTGGGCAGAACCCGGCATCTTCCACCGCGGGTGCGCAGGCCCTCATCAAGCTTCTCACCAGTTTGAAAGCCGGCGCCGTCGTCGCCTAGGCTGATCATCGGTAAGCGAAAAAGAGGTCGCCAGATGGTGTATCTGCGGCCTCTTTGTGGGCTCGTGGAGGATCAAGTGGAACGGCCAATTCAGGTTTCTGACAAGGTGGCCGGCTTTGGTTTTGAGAAATGCGCGGCCGGCCTGTTGCGTTGCGCCTGTTGGTCGCCAGCGCACGAGTTTGGACGAGCTCTTGAATGCCTGGCCGAGCATGTGAATTGTCGTCACCCTGCTGGGGGCGCTGAGAGGTCGCTCCACGGGTGCGCCCCAAGCGGAACGGCTTGCCGGGGGCAGTCGGTCCTCGTTGCGAGCGGCGCTCCGCTAACCCTCTTGCGGCTACCCTTTTAACCGGTCAAGCCGTGCGCGAACTGGCGCCGGCGCGGACGCGCCTTCGCCTGGTATGCTCATTGTTTGGAGGGGCGCCTTGCCGTGGCCGGCACGGCCGCGCGTTAAGCTTGGGCCTGCGGCAGCGACCGCCCGCCACGATGCTGTTACGGATTTTTGGCGCCACGTGGCCGATCGCGAGCCATTTCGCTCGGTCGCCGGACAAGTGTTTTCGGACCAACAACGATCAACCATCACCGGCGCGGCTTTGAAAAGGACCGCAGACTGGCCGCGATCTGCCGTGGGCGCGAGCATTTCGTGTATGTTTGGAAAAGATCTCGATTAACCGTATGGCTCGATTAGTATCGGCGAAGGAAACGGACGCTGGACCACGTACAACCGCTGCGATATCCAGTTCAGCAGCATCATTTGGTAAACAAACCACTAAAGGTTTCGCGTGCGCTTTGAAGCATTGAACAGGCTCTGGGAGGGCGTTCGGGAATCCAGCCACGACTTTCGTGCCTCGACCGACATCTTCCCTTCGCTCGATA
The DNA here is from genome assembly GCF_048551595.1 of Rhizobium sp. CRRU65. Classification (NCBI taxonomy): domain Bacteria; kingdom Pseudomonadati; phylum Pseudomonadota; class Alphaproteobacteria; order Hyphomicrobiales; family Rhizobiaceae; genus Rhizobium; species Rhizobium sp. CRRU65. The sequence continues at coordinate 162,434 of NZ_JBLYZH010000002.1, forward strand.
TTGACAAGACCAGTTCCACGCTCGATCTGCGGGCAAAGGGTGCCGAGAACGGCAAGCTTAATCGGCCCGCGCCAAGCGCCGCGTCGCCGGACGAGGTCGAGCAGCGGATAGTCTCTCGGATCGAGGAGGAGAAGGCCGCCTCCTATCAGGTCCTCGAGGATAAATTTCAGACCTTCGAGGGTCGCCTGCGCAATCTCGACTTCGAGGGGCAGTTCGGACTGATCCGGCAAGCCAACGCGTCGAGCGTATCCGACTTCAAGGCCGAGGTGGCAAGTGGCGTCGACGAACTGCACGGGCTGCGCCGCGACCTGAAGGCCGCCGAGGACGAGATGTCATCCTTCAAGGCGAAACACAATCTCGACCGCGCCGCGAAGGTTTCGACCGCCGCCGCGCAGGCGTTCAAGATCGCCCTGATCGTTTTCCTCGTGCTCTTCGAGATGATCATGAATGGAAGCTTTCTCGCCAAGGGAAGCGAGCAGGGGATCGTCGGCGGCGTGACGGAGGCGATCGCGTTCGCCGTCCTCAACATCGGATCGGCTCTGCTGTTCTCGGTTTATTGCGTTCGCTTCCTCGTCCATCGATCCCTGTTTTTCAAGCTGCTCGGGTTCTGTGGGCTGGTCGCCTATATCTGCATCGCCCTGGGCATCAATTTAGCCCTGGCGCATTATCGCGAGGTGTCATCGACCGTTCTTTCCGGAGCCGGCGCGGAAGTCATATCGCGGCTCGGAAACGCGCCGCTGGAGCTTGCCGAACTGAATTCCTGGATGCTCTTCGCCGTCGGACTGCTTTTTTCGATCCTGGCCTTCATCGACGGCTGCTACCTCACGGATCCCTATCCGGGTTTTGCCGGCGTGAGGAAGCGGTTGGACAGCGCGCGTGCGAACTACATCGACCGGAAGCTCGAGCTCATCGACAACCTCCGTGACATAAGAGACGATCACAACGCCAAGATCGAGGAGATCGTGCGCGATCTCAGCGGGCGGCGCCAGGAATGCGCGGCCATCATCGCTCACCGGACGCGGACCGTGGGACTGTTTGCGGAGCATCAGAGCAATCTCGAGCGCGCCGCCAACGCGCTGCTGACGATCTATCGCGACGCGAACCGCGCGGGACGGACGGAACCCGAGCCCGGGTATTTTTCCCATCCCTACAAGCTCGAGCGCCTGGCACCGGTGCTGCGCACCAGCGAGGAATGGGATGACGCGGTCTTGAGCGGTCGAATTCAGGCGGCTCAGGCGGAACTGTCGGAGCAGATTCGCAGGATCGGTGCCGAGTTCGAAGCCGCTGTCGAAAATTATCACAAGCTGGACAACATATTCCCGGAGGCCGGCCTTGGCGCGATCCAGCAGGCGTAGCCGTAGGCGGGGTGGCAATTCCGTCGGACTGATTGTCGGCGCCATCGCCCTTGGCTTGGTGTCTGTCGCCATTATCGGCGCGTTCGGGTGGCTCAAATACAGGGCAAGCAGCACCGTGGCGGTCGACAAGGCCTCCCTTTGCCCGGTCACCGGCGCGACGTCCGAAACCGCCATCCTGCTTGACGTCACCGATCCCATTTCCGACACGACGGCGCTTGATCTCAAGAACCAGTTTCAGCAAATCGTGACCAGAGTTCCAGTCGGCGGTGCCATCGATATCTATTCGCTGACCGAGAAGGAAGGCGAGCCGGAGCGTACGTTCCACGGCTGCAATCCGGGCAGCGGCGACCTCGCCGATGAATGGACCAGCAATCCACGACTGATCCAGGACCGTTGGGAAAAGGGCTTTCAAAAGCCCCTCGAGGAAATAGCTGGCAGGCTGGCGTCCGGCAAGGCGGGCGATGCCTCGCCGATCATGGCCGGAATCCAGCGGATCAACCTCGAGGTGTTCTCGAGCCTCCCCGCCGGAACGCCCAGGGCCCTGTTCGTCGCCTCCGACATGATCGAACACACGCCGGCGTTTTCGAACTACCGCGACGGTGTCGCCTATTCTAAATTTCAGAAAAGCGAGGCGCGTGATAAGTTCAGGACATCTCTCGACGGGGTGTCGGTGAAGATCCTCGCGTTTCAGCGTCCAAACCTGAAATTCTCCGCCGAGGAACTGGCCGAATTCTGGAAAGAGTGGATCACAAAGAATAACGGCTACTTCGACGGTTTCATCCGTCTGGAAGGAAAACGCTGATGGCCTCGAGAGAGGTGACAAGATCCGCGATCCGCGACTACGGGCCGCTGGTGCTGTTTGCGCTCACAACCATCGGCGGCATGGTGTTCATCTGGACGGCCAAGCTATGGGGATGGTCGACGGCGGTCGTCACCGTCGTCCCGTTGCTGCTGATGGCAACCTACTTTCTAGCTTCCCTGCTATTGGCGGGCTTCCGGCTGCATAACGAGCAGGCCGGCGACAATCTCTACTACATGGGCTTTCTGTTCACGCTCTCGAGCCTCGGGGTGTCGCTCTATCTATTTGCCGGTGAGACCTCCATCGACACGATCGTGCGAAACTTCGGTATCGCGGTGACGTCGACGATTGCCGGGGTGACGCTCCGGATCCTGTTCAACCAGATGCGTCGCGATCCGTTGGACATCGAGCGCAGTGCCAGGCACGAGCTTGCCGAGATGACCAGGCGCGTCAGAACCGAGCTCGATTCCTCGGCCCGGGAGTTTTCGAACTACCGCAGGGTCAGCAACCAGATGCTGTCGGAGGGGTTCGACGAGATCGCCCGCCAGGCCGAGAAGAACGGCGAAGATATTCGCAAGGCGATCGAATCCCTGTCGAAAGAGGCGATCAAGCCCATTCAGGAGGCGGCGCAGCAGCTTTCGGCCATTATCGAATCCCACAATAAGACCATCAATGACAGCAACAACAACGCGGCGGCGAAACTGACCGAAACCACCGGCCAGCTTTCGACGATCATCGATAAGTTCGGCGGCGCGGTGGAAAGCGTCGGGACACGGCTTGGGGAGATACGTGCCCCGGAAGATGTCATCAAGATCGAACTCACGCCGGTCATCGAGTCCATCAGGGAGATGACCGAGGCCCATTTGAAGCGCATGGAGGCGGATACCGAGCGAGGGCGTTTCTATATCGAGCAGACCAAGGAAGCGCTGCAGCCGCTGCAGACCCTTGAAGAAAAGCTCGACCGTATCGCCAACGCTCTTGAGAAGCCCCCGACACCGTTGCCGCCTGAAGCAGGCCCGAGCCCGAGCACGTACGCTGACCGTCCTGAGCCGGCCGTTCCGACGGGGGCTGGTTCGGTCTCTGAGGAAACCACGATCGAATTGGCCAGTCTTGAAGCCTCGCCAGCCAAACCGGTTGAAGTCGATGATAAGCCGCGACCTGCATCAGCGATCGAGCGTAAGAGGTGGTTCAATTGGCAGCGCACATAGCCGAGACCCCGAAGCTCGAGCATAAGGGCTACAATCGCGGCCTCATTCTGGGCCTGACCATGGCCGAATCCATGCTGCTGCTCGTCTTTTGTCTCCTGCTGGTGGCCGCCGCGCTCGTGACTGCCGAAAGGAAAAAGCGATATGAGGCCGAACGGGTGCTGCGGGTCACCGAGCAAAAGCTGGCGGAGCTCAAGAAGGACAATTTCGACGCGACCGCCCGGGTGGTCGAACTTCAGGCCAGGCTTGGAGCCGGCAACCTCTCACCCGTCGATCGGGAGAAGTTCGAGAAGGAATGGCGCGAACTGATTTCGGCCCGCCAGGCCGTTGATCGCTTGCAGAAAAGCGGGGTCGAGATGTCGGAGCTCGAAAAACTGGCCGCGTTGCGGAAAGTCCTGAACGACAACGGCATAGATGTCGACGCCGCTCCCGCGGAGATCAAAAGGCTTGTCACCGCCAACGCGGCGGCGAAAAGCCCACACGAGTGGCCGCCCATCATCAATCTCAGCGAAGCGGGCGGCTATTATTTCAGGTCAGGCAGCGCCGAGCTGACAAACGAATTTCAGCAGAAACTGGGCACGTCCATCTCCGACCAGATCGCGGATAACCTGTCTCGCTATCAGGTCGACGTCATCGAGGTCATTGGCCATACCGACGAGCAGCCGCTGGCCCGGACAAATTCCAATCTCGACAAAACCTTCATCGATGTCCTGGACAGTAAATTGCCAATCACTGCCCTTGAGCCGGCCGACAACGCCGGTCTGGGACTGGCCCGGGCGATCGCCGTCGCGAATATCCTCAAGGCGAATCCAAAACTGGGGCAAGCAACGGTGCTTCCCATGTCGGCGGCGCAATTGATACTTCCGGGCGATACCGTCACCGTAGGGCAGGCAGGAAATGTCGAGGCCCGGCGACGCATCGAAATCAGGATCCGGAGACGGGCTCAGTCCCTGTCTCCGTGATCAATGGCCCCATTGCGGCGCCCGCCATCCGGCTTTCAGCGCCTGGGCTTCATCACAAAACCAGCGCTCGCCTTTCTTGGTATCGACCTTGGTGCGGTCGTACCAAGGAGACCAAGGCGCATGGTAGATATGGCCGTTTTCGGAGATGTTGCCTTTGATCGGGCAGCCCTTAGGCGCTTGTTGCTCGGCCACGTTCCATCTGTCGGCGCGATATTCCCACGCGGGGATCGTGGAAGCCTGCCAAATCCCCAGGTGTTCGCTGTGGGCCTTTTCCTCGAGTGTGACGTAGTCGGTGGAGTATTTTCGGAATGCCCAGGCGTTGCCCGACGCGACCATTTCGGCATTGATCTCACGCTTTCCGACACGACATACACCCAGCTGTCGTTGATAGATGTCCACTCCGCGATCATCGCAGACGACGTCTCCCGATGCCACCAGTTCCTCCATCGCCGCGATGGCGACCTTGCCGCAGGGCCAATCCCGTCCGGAGAGAGAAGCGCATTTCTGTCCGGCCTCGGGTGCGTCGATTCCGTCGAGCCGAACCGTGATTTGGTCAACAAGGATGGTGTCCCCGTCTATGACCCGCACCGTGGCCGCCGTCGATTCCAGTGGGAATGCCCCGATCGCGAATAGGATGATGACGATCATCCAGCCCGTGTGTCTGAACTTCGTGTTCGCCAATAAGGAGTTGCCTTCTCTGTTCTTCAAAAACGCGTCGCGAGGCGCCCACTTCCTAATTCGCACGCGAAACCCTCATGCCGGCTTAACGCGGGTTTGCCTTCCCGGGAAAGATCAGGAATTCTCCGAGCGTGGCCGATATTTACGCAATGCGAGACATCGCCCATCCCGCTTCAACTCGCGGCGCGACAACGTGAGAACGGGCTCGTTATCCGAGGAAGCCCGTGAAGGGCAAATCCACACCCGCTTGTCACATTGTCCTTGAGCGCGATTTTTTCAGATCCCCGACCCGTCGAGGTTCCGGTCATCGTCGCCCTCCCAGGGTGGGGGTATCGACGTGCGACCAAGGCTGGCCGAAGGCATTGGCATCCAACATTTCAGTTCCGGCTCGGCATATTCGATGATCTGCCCCGGCGAGGAGTCGGATGCCCGCCAGCCTTCTCCCGCGAACTGATCGCCATTCGACCAGTACGCGAGATCGACCTCCGCCGGCCCCTGCTCGGATGGCCGGATCGTGACCAGGATCCGACTACCGTCTTTCGGTGCGCTTGCCATATGGCGCCAACGGTCTGCCTCGTCCATCGTTTCTTCCTCCTGCCTCGCTACAGGAGAATGTCACCTCCCCATCGAAAACGGTCAACTGAAACTTTGCCGAAGCGAGCCATTGACCTGTATGGAAAACAGCGGCCGATCCCGTCGCGGAAACGGGCATTGCCGAGGCCGGAGCAAGGTGACATCGCTGGAGGGTTCGGCGACGCGATTTTGGAGAACGCATCGGATTGCCGTTTTCATGCTCACCGCTGTCGCGGCGACATTGTTCCCCGTTCCACGGATAAGCTGCTGTCGCGCTTCACCATCGCCGCGGCATCCTTGGATCGGATGCCGCGCGAGCGATGTTGGCGACACGTCGTCAGCCCACGGGTGCGAGTGTGGTCGGTTTGAGCTGACGACGTCGGCACGCGTCGAAACGAGGACCAGCCGATGACCCGGCGGCCCTTTCTTCCGAGGCAAGCAACAGCAGCCGCCTTAACCGTGCTTAGCCAAAGAACGCGCGCAGTTGAGCGAAAAACCCACTTGGTTTGGAACCTGACATCTTCCGCAAACGGCGAGCGACGACTGCCGCGCTGACGCGTTCACCGAAATGGCAGAAGCACACGAGATCATGCAATTGCTCGTCGCTGAGTTCGAAGAACCGTTTGGCTTCTCCATAGCTGTCATTTTCCATTCCCGCCGCCCGCAGAATGGGATCAGCGAACGCGACGGAGATGGGCGTGCCGTCATCGCGCAGGGCAAGCCGATCTGAAATCGGCTGATATTCGGTTTCGTGAAGTGTCTTGAGAAACGGTCTGGGGCTGCGTTCGAGACTTTCGGCCCACCGTTCAAGCCGTTCGCGCCGCGTTATTTCGAGGCGCTTGCAGGTCGGGCTGACCGTTGCGATGGTTTTCAACTGATCGAGTGCGTACTGTTCCATTTCGGCCTCCTATCTCCGGAAAAATAGATGGTCCGCCTCCCGAAAACAGCGTCGCTCAGGTCGCGGCCGATGTCCAATCACGATTGAAAACGGACATGTCGTTGACGTTTCCGTAATCACTGGAGGCGCCTTTACTTGCGGGGCGGCTCTTTTCTCATAGGGTTTCCGCGCCATGTCATGCCAAGGCAACCAGGCAGTGTTCGGTATGGACGAAATTTTCGAGCAGCTTCTGCACCTTTCTGGACGCACAGAGACGCTCATTGCCGTCTACGATGGTCATGACCGGCTGCGGTACGCCAACAGCGCCTTTCGTTCTGTCTATTTCATCGAGCCCGATGAAACTCCACTCTGGCCTGATCTCATGCGGCGCAATTTCGAGCCCGCGCGAGGCACTGTCATTCGGACGAGCAATTTCGACGAGTGGCTGCGCTCGACGCAGTCACGCCGCGGCAAGATCGGCTATCGAGCTTTCGAGACGGACCTGTGCGATGGCCGGTGGTTTTGGATGACCGAGGCGGTCCAGAAGAACGGTTGGATGTTGTGCATTGCCAGCGACATCACCAGTTTACGAGTACATGGCAGGACTGTCCGGCAGGATCGGGACCAGGCGATCAAGGCTTCTTACACCGACGAACTCACGGGTGTCGCCAACCGCCGCTTTGTGATGGCACGCGTCGACGACATGCTGACAGCCGCCCGGCACGGAAACAACGGATGCCTTGCCGTATTCGACATCGACAATTTCAAGCACATCAACGATAGGCTTGGTCACCATGCCGGAGATGTCGTCCTGCGCGATTTTGCTCATCGCATTCATCAGAATGTTCGCCGCAACGATTGTTTTGGACGGATCGGCGGAGAAGAGTTCCTTCTCGTGATGCCGGCAACCGGGCCGGAAGACGCCATTGCCATGGTCGAGTGCATGCTGACGGTGATCCGCTTCTCCCGGCCTCTGCCTGAATCACCCGACTTCAGCTACACCTGCTCCGCCGGTATCGCCGCTTGCGCCTCGTCAGACAGCGCTTCAGAGCTTTATCGACGCGCCGATCAAGCGCTCTACGCTGCCAAGTTGAGCGGACGGGACAGGGTGCGCGCGGCGTAGGGACATGGGCTACGCTTGAAGCTCCGTTTGGCCTGTCTTGCGCGTCAGTCGCTCGCCGGGGCAATGGCGATCGTCGGGCCGGCCGAGCAAGCCATCGCCGTCGCGTGCAGCCGCGACGCGAGCGATGTGACGCCGTCTCGCGGATTTGCTACGTCCGCCTGCGTCAAAACCTCCCACCTAGACTTCGACCATCGCGTCCTGCCCCGGCTTTGGGTCCTGCCAGGCTCGCGCCGCCGGCAACGGCTTTGCCGTCCTCCACTGCGTTTCGGCCCTGCGGGTGCAGGCGCCGCTTGCAGCCCGGCTTTTGGACCGCCGTAGCAGGTCGCGATCGCCGCGACCTCGAAACGGAGGTTCCAACATGAGCAGGCAACAATCCAATCAACGATCCGATATCTACAGCCGCATCACCAACACGATCATCGCCGATCTCGAACGGGGCGTGCGGCCATGGACCAAACCCTGGACGACGGGACATGCGGCAAGTGAGGTCAGCCGGCCACTGCGCCACAACGGCCAACCCTACACCGGGATCAATGTCTTGCTGCTCTGGTCGCAAGCCTTCGCCCGCGGCTTTGCCTCATCACGCTGGATGACGTTTCGCCAGGCAATCGAACTCGGCGGCGCGGTGCGCAAGGGCGAAACCGGTACAACCGTGGTCTTTGCCAGTTCGTTCATCCGCACCGAGACGACCGAGACGGGCAGCGAGATCGAACAGGATATTCCATTCCTCAAAGCCTACACGGTGTTCAACATCGATCAGATCGCCGGTCTTAACGGCCGCTTTGACGACGTCGCACCTCTCCAGGATCCGATGAGCCGCATCGGCAATGCCGGCCGCTTCTTTGCCAATACCGGCGCACTGATCCGCCACGGTGGGTCGGCTGCCTATTATGCCGCTCAGCGTGATTACATCCAGATGCCATGCCCGGATGCCTTCCGGGACGATGCTTCCTATGTCGCCGTCCTCAGCCACGAGATGACCCACTGGACCGCCGCCCCGCGACGGCTTGATCGCGATCTCAGCCGCTACGCAAAAGACAGGAGCGAACGCGCCCGCGAAGAGCTGATTGCCGAACTCGGCAGCGCGTTTCTCTGCGCCGATCTCGGCATCGTCCCAGAGCTCGAACCGCGCCCCGACCACGCCAGCTATCTCGATGGCTGGCTGAAGGTTCTCGACCACGACAAGCGCGCCATCTTCTCGGCGGCAGCACATGCGCAGCGCGCCGTCGACTATCTGCATTCCCTGCAGCCGGAACTCGACGAGGAGGAGGCGGCGTGAGCCGTCTCTTCCTTCACTCAACTGTCTCTTCCTTCGCTCAGGCATGAGAGACGCGGATGCCGATCACTGCAACGGAAGGTAGCCTCGCGACCGCTTCTTGCGCAAAAGGCTGAGCAGGAGATCGACGGCTTTTGCCTCGCTATCGAAGACATGGATCTTCTGCTGCCCGCGGCTGCCGATGCGTCCCCAGCTGCGCACCAGCGAGGTCTCGCCGAAGAGGTTCGGCTCGATCGACAGCGCATAAAAGCGGGCCATGTTCTTCGATGGATCGATGCGTTCGATGTAGAGACGATAGGGCTGAACTGTCATGCCGGCAGAATCGCAAACACCAGGCGGCGTCGTCCAACGACATTTGTGAATCGGTCAGGCCCGATCGATTCATCCGGGTGATGCGAACCGCTTGGCTCATCTCTCCCGCCTGGCGAACAATCCGGCGAATTCCGGGTCCGAATAATAGCGCGACTTCATCGCAACGATCGGCGGGCGTCAGCAGCGGGCGGGCGACACGCTGCTCGGCAATTTCCGACACAGTGCCGCCGCGTGTTGAACACCACGGTCTCTTGGCCAGGCAAATTGGAGGCGGCCCTATCCGTTGAGGTTAAGGCAGGCCTGGCGATGATCTCTAAACATATCGTTTGCTCTAATATGATCCGTAAACAGATCTATTTCATTGACAACGGGGACAAGAAGATATCTATACGTATCAGTGCAATGTCGAATGAAACGCGCAGGTATCATCATGACCCCAGATTCGGCGGCTTTGCTCGAAATCGGGCGGTTATTGAAGAAGGCACGACAGGCCTCGGCAATGACCCAGGAACAGGTCGCCGATTTGGCTGGCATTTCGCGCCCTCGTTATCGCGACATCGAGACGGGGGTCGCCGCGGCTCGCGCGACGACTTTGCTGAATGTCGCCCGCGCGCTCGGCCTGGAAATGATGATGATCCCCCAAGCAATGGTTCCCGCGGTCGAGGCCTTGCTGCGCCCACATGACGACGATGATCTCCCGGCTTTCATCTCCCGCCCCGACGATAACGATCATGGCTAAGATGTTTCAGGCTCCCAACGCCATTCCTTCGCTTGAGGTGCTGCTGAACGATCTGAAGGTCGGGACACTCGTCAGGACGCCTGGAGATTTCAATGCGTTCAGCTTCGATGAAGCTTATCGCGCGACGGGTGGGTTCCCAGTCCTTAGCCTGTCATTCCGGGCGGCGACGGGAGGGTTGCGCAAGGATCCCAAGCCAATTGCCGGCGCCTTGCCGGCGTTCTTCGCCAATCTTCTTCCTGAAGACAAATTGCGCGAGGCGATGGAAAAGCACCACGCAGGTCATGTGCGCGCGGGCAACGATTTTGATCTACTGGCCGCACTCGGTCAGGACCTGCCGGGCGCTGTCCGCGTTGTACCGAGCGGTGGCACGACGGCGGTGATCGAGGACGCGTCGAGGGGCAAGCCGAAAGCCCGGTTTTCACTCGCGGGTGTGCAGATGAAACTCTCGGTGATGAAGAACACTGGCAGGGGTGGTGGCCTAACCTTGCCGATGGGTGACGAGCAGGGCCATTACATCGCAAAGTTTCCTTCGACATCGTTTCCTGGTGTCTCTGAAAACGAGTACGCCAACCTTGCATTGGCTGCAGCGATCGGCATGGAAGTGCCAGAACGCGAGCTTGTCGAGAAGTCCGATTTCGAAGGGATCCCCGAGGAGTTCGACACGCTGTCGGACGGAAAGGTCCTCCTGGTCAAACGCTTCGATCGGGGCGCCGGCGCCGAACGAATCCATATCGAGGATTTCGCCCAGGTCTTCGGCATTTATCCCTCGCGCAAATACGAGGCCGCGGCATACCACGATATAGCCTCCGCCCTCGGTGTCGCCATCTCGCCGACGGCCGCCCTCGAGTTCGTACGCCGTCTGGCCCTGACGGCAATAACCGGCAATGGCGACATGCACCTCAAAAACTGGTCGCTGATCTATCGTGGCAATGGCGACAAGTCGGAGCTCGCGCCGATCTACGATGTCCTGTCGACCGTGCCCTATATTCCCGCCGACGCGATGGCGCTGTCGCTCGGCGGCGAGCGCTCCTTCAAGGCGCTCGTCGCGCAGCGATGGAAGATCTTCGCCAACCGCGCGAGGCTGCCGGAGCCGGCTGTGCTCAAGGCGGTCATCGATGTCGTTGAACGCGTCAACAGGCATTGGTGGAGCCTTCCGGAACGGGCCGTCGTCCCGGAAAAAGTGCTCGAGCGGATCGATGAGCACGTGAAGGTGATGACTCCGGTACTCAGCAGTTGCGCCAATCAATAAGGCTGGAATCACAAGCACGCTGTCATGACGGATCTTCCGCTGCCGCGACTGCGAATGCGTCCAAGACGCGCGCCGATCGGTTCATCGGGGTGATGTGAACCGCCTGGTTCATCTCTCCTGCCTTATCTGTCCTGCTTGCCAAACATTCCGACGAATTCCGGATCGGCATAATAGCGCAACTTCGTCGCAACGATCGGCCGCTGGCCGGCAGGCCACCGCCCGCCTTGGTGAGCGGCGCAATCTCTCTTCGGCCGGCAAAGCGCGCAGACCCATGCGTATCGTCCATCGCCGATCCGCAATGCGTGATCAAGGGAACCGACAACAATCGTATGAGCAGCGCGACGGCAAAAAGAATGACCACCCAATCGCCGATATGCCAGATGACGTCACCCCTGTGGCCGCCGAGCATCACGCGTCTGAGGTAGTCGATCCCGAAGTAGACGGTGAACACGACAAGCAAATAGCCAAATGCACCCATGACGAACGACTTGGCATATCGCAGCGGAAACGTGATCAGAGCGACGATCGCCCAGAGCGGATCGCGGGCCGCCACGCGCATCATGTTTGCCAAGGCAATCTTGATCTTGATGGCATGGATCATCACACTGCACTCCCGTTGCCGACATTGCCGATATTGCCGCGCGACGGTTCGTGTAGCTGTGGCTTCAGCAGATCGTCGAACAGATCCCGATCGCCATCGCGGGTCAGGAACTTTGGCAGTTCCGATCTGAGCCAGGCTGCCAGTCCTGCGCCGATCTGCACATCGCGATCATTCTCCAGCCGATGCAGCACCAGTGCACCGATCAGCACCTTGCGGCGCGTATCGATGGCGCGTTCCTGTTTGCCGAGACGGATCTGCAATGTCTTTCGCTGGGCTTCCAGCTGCGCCAGCCGTTCGCCGATGGATTTACGTGCCACTGTCATTGTCTCCCTGTTCCACAATCAGCGATCGGCCCAGCGCCATCAGGACAATGACCGCACACGATCGCATGCGCAGATGCTGCCGCGATGGGTGCATGTCGGCTACTCGCAAATCTGCGCGTGGAAGCAACCGGCTGAACGGCTTACGAGGTCATCGGGAGATTGCCGCGTGCTCCCACCAGTGCCCGAAGGCGCCAAGCGACGAAGGCACAAGGGCGCACTTACGAGTTGCTGGGCAACTCAAAGCGCGGGCCGGCGGCCCGCTAACAAAGGGATGGCGATGGCGATCTATCATCTCAGCATGAAGCCGATCGCCCGCAGCGGTGGCCGGAGTGCCGTGGCGTCCGCCGCCTATCGTGCCGCCGAGCGGCTGACCAACGAGCGTGATGGGCTAACCCATGATTTTAGCAACAGGAAAGGTGTCGAGCATGCCGAGATCGTCTTGCCGACTGGGTCTTCCGCCTATTGGGCGATGAAGCGATCGGCCTTGTGGAATGCCGCCGAGCGTGCCGAGAAGCGAAGTGACGCCCGGATTGCCCGCGAATTCGAAATCGCCCTGCCACACGAATTGAGTTCCGACCAGCGACTGGCGCTGACGCGGGCCTTTGCCGAAGATCTCGCCAACCGCTACGGCGCTGCCGTCGACTTCGCGATCCATCGGCCAGGTGAGGGAAGCGATATCAGAAACAGCCATGCGCATCTGATGATGACGACGCGTGAGGTGAGGGAAACCGGTCTTGGCGACAAGACGCTGCTCGAGCGGGAGAACAGATGGCTTCTCGCCAATCACCTGCCGCCATCGCAGCTGCAGCTGAAGGATCTCAGACAGGCGTGGGAGCATCTTGCCAACACGCACCTTGAGAGGGCCGGCCTCGATATCCGTATCGATCATCGTTCGCATCTGGAAGCCGGGATCACGATCGAGCCGAGCGAACATGTCGGTGTGCATGCCACTGAGATTAATCGCCAGGGTGGCGAAGTCTCACGCGTGCGCATCTCACCGCAATCGGCCGATCGCAATGCCGAGATCATTCGCCGGCGACCCGAAGAGATATTGAAGCTGATTACCAACGAGAAAAGCGTCTTTAACCGTTATGACATTGCCAGGGCTCTGCATCGCACTATCAATGACGATGCGCAGACCTTCCAGAACGCCTTTGCATCGGTGATGGCGTCAAAAGCCCTCGTCGAGCTGAGGCCCGACAGTTCGAGTGTTCGCGGCCGCGATGGAGAGGCACGCTATTCGACGGTCGAGATGGTGGCGATCGAGGGTGCGATGGCAACAGCCACTGTTGCGATGAAGACGCGCCAAAACCACGGTGTGGCGAAGCGCAATGTCGATGCGGCCATCGCCGATCAGGACAGATCGATCCAGGCGGGAAATCCTTCACCGGGGCAGGGGCTGTCGGCTGAACAGCGCCAGGCGATCGAGCATGTCACCGGCGCCTCGCAGATCGCCGTGGTGATCGGCTTTGCCGGTGCCGGCAAGAGCACGATGCTGGCAGCTGCCCGCCAGGCCTGGGAAGCGCAAGGTTATCGCGTTCATGGCGCGGCATTGGCCGGCAAGGCGGCGGAAGGCCTGGAGCAATCGTCCGGCATATCGAGCCGCACCTTGGCGTCCTGGGAGTACTCCTGGCAGGCTGATCGCGGTCGGCTCAATGCTCGTGACGTCTTCGTTATCGACGAGGGTGGCATGGTCGGCAGTCGTCAGCTCGCCCGCTTCGTCGACGAGGTCAAACGGGCCGGCGCCAAGCTCGTCCTGGTCGGCGATCATGAACAGCTTCAGGCGATCGGCGCGGGCGCACCGTTTCGGGCGATTGCCGAAGCCGTCGGCCATGCGCAACTGTCGGAAGTGCGCCGTCAAAGAACCGATTGGCAAAAGCAGGCCTCGATCGACTTCGCCTCGCATCGGACCGCAGCCGGACTGTCGGCCTACGAGGCACGGGGAAGCCTTCATCTGAAGACGGATCGCGCGGAAACCCTGAAGGCGATCATTGCCGATTACGTCGCTGACCGATCGGCACATCCCAACGACACACGCATTGCGATGGCTCATCGGCGGATAGATGTGGCTGCGATCAATGCCGGCATTCGCGCTCGGTTGCAGGAAAGCGGCGAGTTGGCAAAGGGCAGTAACCCGCCTGGTGATAAGGGTGAGGAACTCACCTACCAGACCAACAATGGGAAGCGATCCTTTGCGCGTGGCGACCGCATCGTTTTTCTGGAGAACGATCGCGATCTCGCCGTCAAGAATGGCATGCTGGGCGAGGTGATCGCCGTCCAACCGGACGCAATACAGGTTCGGCTTGACGGCAAGGCGCAGACGCAAGATGGGCAACGCCAGATGACCGTACCGGTCAATCGTTACCAAGCCTTTGACCACGGCTACGCCACGACGATCCACAAGACGCAAGGCGCTACCGTCGACCGGAGTTTTGTTCTCGCGTCGACGACGATGGACCGGCATCTGACCTACGTGGCGATGACCCGTCATCGCGAGGCGGTGCAGCTCTATGCGGGGCTGGATGCGTTCAAGACGGAGCGCGCCCTGACGGAGGCACTGAGCCGCTCAGGCGTGAAGGAGACGACGCTTGACTATACGCATGACTTTGCCAATCGGCGCGGCATGGAGGATCGCCGGGGGCAGGGCGAGAGTGATGTCGCCCCGGCTGCGATCACCAGGGAGGCAGAGCGCATCCCGGACACGGCGGTTCCCAAGCCACTGCAAGAGCCTACACCGCACGCAGCCCGCACCATCGCCGATGGCGGCTCTTCGCACCAGGATCCCAATGTCGATGAACGTCGCGATGAACGTGACGATGAACGCCGCGTGCTCGTTGCGGCGGTGAAGACCTATGCGATGAGCGTCGAAGCGGTTGGACGGGCAAAGGCAATGCCGGCATTCGAACGAGATTGGGCGGCGGCAAAGCAGCTTGCATCGCAGGTGTTCAAAGACGCGCCAGCGGCAATGGAAGCCTTGCGCGGCCGCATCCTGGATGAGAATGCAGATCCGGTCGCGCTCGCCAGTCAACTCAGCACTTTGCCCGAAACGATCGGTGCGCTCGTCGGCAAGACCGGCCTGTTCGGAGACAACGCCGAACGCAAACACGCGCTTTCAAGGATCGATGCGCTGGCGTCGCATGTTCGCCAATCCGCCAACACCTGGCAGCGTCGCCTTGCGGCTGAATGCGGCTCGGAGCGCTGGAAGCGGGAAAAGCAGGACGGGGTCGAGGTTCTGGGGCCGAGCCGCCAGAGTGAGGCGCTGCTGCGCAATCTCGACGATCTCCCCTATAGCGACAAGGCAAAGTTCGTCGAGCAATTGGCGGGAACACCCGAGGGGCGTCGCGCGCTTGCCGAAGCAAAGGACATCGCTACTGCGATCGAAACGCGCTTCGGTCGGGCCGATCCCTCAGATCTCGCGGATCAGCTGAAGCGAGTGGGACCGGATCGGGATGGTGACGTCGAGCGTATCCGCCAGGTTGCCCGCCTTGCCGATCGTAGTCATCGTGCGGAGCTCACCCAGCAGATGGAGTTGAAGCGGTCGCTTTCGCGGGGCAAGAGCTTGGGGCTTGGGATGTAGATGTTTGGGTCGGACCACAGGCGATTGGCTGCAATAAGTCGAGGATCGACGGAAGATAATCATGCAGGGAATGCGGGGCTTGGCTATCGGCCTGCCTCTGTCATTCCTTTGTCCTTCACACAATAAAATTCAATCAACTGCTCCGAGGTCATTGGCCGTGCCAGAGCGTAACCTTGCAATATATGGCAACCGAGATCCTTCAGGATCTTCGCATGGTCCATTGTCTCCACGCCCTCTGCAACGATGTCGATGTTCTGCGATCGGCCGATTTCGATAATGGAGGAGACCAGGCGGCGCTGAGATGGAGACGCGACAATCGGCTTGATAATTTCGCGATCGATCTTCAGTCGTCGCGGCTCAAATCGAAGCAAACTGACAATGCTGGCATGTTCGGTGCCGAAGTCATCGATCTCGATTTCGATGCCAAGCTTTTTGACGGCTGGAATGATCTCTTTGAGAACAGGTTGAAGATCATTGAAGGAGATTGTCTCGAGCAGCTCGAAACACAGGCGACCTTTCGCTATGGGAAGTTCGGACAGCTCGGCAAGCAGATTTGGCTGCGCCAATCGACGCGCTGAAATGTTGACAGAGACACGTGGAATTTGCATTCCCAGACTGTCCCATCTTGTCAGCTCGAATAGGGCCTTTTGCAGGATCAGCCTATCCATGTCGCCGGTGCGCCCCAGTTTTTCCGCAACGTCCAGAAATTTGTCCGGGGCGAGCAGACCTTTTTGCGGGTGATCCCAACGGGCAAGTGTCTCGACGCCGGCAAGGTCCAACGTATTTGCATCGAACTGCGGTTGAAAGAACGCAACGAGTTCATCGCGATCTAGCGCTTGCTTGAATTCGTCCGCCAATTCTTTCGAGTGGATCGCGGCGCTGCGAAGCTCTTCCGTAAAAACCGCCGCGCGGCCGCGACCCGCCTTCTTTGCCTCGTACAAAGCCAAATCGGCATTGAGAAGCAATTGGCCGAGGTCCGGACCGAGAGCACGTTCAGTCTCCCAGGCGACGCCGACGCTTGCACCGACAACACACGCCGCATCGTCGATGATGAGGGGCTGATCGAGCGTATCGACAATTTGTCGTGCCAATGCGGTTGCCTTCGGCTCCGGATCGGCACTCCAACTGGCGAAGATGAACTCATCTCCACCGATCCGAGCCGCTACGTCGTTTGGACCAACCAAATCGGCAAGGCGAGAAGCCGTTGCTTGCAAGACCGCGTCACCGCCAGCATGCCCTCTCGTATCGTTGATCTCCTTAAATCGATCCAGGTCGATGTGAATGAATATCAGACAATCTTGTGGACGGGGTCTCGGCGGTTGCGAGATCATCCGGTCGACAAATCGTCGATTGGGAAGCCCCGTCAATGCGTCATGCAATGAGAGATGCTCCAGCCTCTGTCGTGCTCGAACGAGCTTTTTCTTGTGAAGGCGAAGCTTTTCGATCGTTCTTTGGCGTGATCCGGTCAGAAAGCCGATCCAGACAATCGGTGCAACGACACATAATGCCAACAGGCTGGCGTAGAACTCAAAAATACCGATCCCATTATTTTGGCCCCATCGCGGTCTTGGGAGTGCGGCGAGGGTCCATCGGCCATAAACCATGTCAACGGATGTCTGAACCGGTTTGCTTGAAAAAGTTGCCAGGCTGCCGAAAAAAACCTGTTTGGGCGAATTCGGCTCCGGTACGGTGCTGATGGCGATCTCAAGCTCGGTCGAAGCAAGGCCACTTTCCTGGTAAAGCTTCGGTATGTCGACTATTCCGGAAAGCAGGCCCCAAAAGACCTGGCTTGTTCCGTTATTGATGTAGACCGGGCACCTGACGACAAAAGCGGTTCCACCTTGGACAAGCTCCACTGGGCCTGTCAGAACGATATTGTGGGTGTTGCGCGCCAGCATCGCGGCAGCCCGTTGCTTCTCATTGTTTCGGTAGTCGAGCCCGATGGCCTTTTCGTTTCCGTTCTCCGGATAAACCCAGCTGACCACCATGTCGGGCGCGGCAGCGAAGCTTCGCAATTGCGAATCGGGTTGCAGGATCTGCGCGGCAAGTTTGGAAAATCCGTTTTGGCCCATCTCTGGATTGACTGCGATGCCGGCCGCCAGCCCCTGCAACAGCTTCACATTGCTATTGAGGTTCGTCTGAAGCCGGGAGGATATGGTAGCAAGCTCGCCGGCAACGATCGAGCGCTCATCGGCAAGCGATCGCTCCAGCCGCCAGTTCGTTGCTACCCAAACGACGATTGCTGCAATAATTGCGGCAAATATTGCGGGAGCGAATGCGCTGGTATGACTTACTGCAGAGCGAGCGAGATTTCTTCGAAACTTCATCGGGTTGCCGGCGTGGATGACAGACCCTCATCCTTGCACGGTTTCTTTAAGGCAACGCTAAACTTGCCAGCGTCCGATAGAGGGAAGCTGCCTATTCGTGCTGGATCCGGTTAACAGACGTAGCATTGCCCGCATCTCCCCGCGCCGCTCACTGTGCCGGGCTGAAATCGGCGGCAAGGACCGCGTCCTTCAGCGCCCGCGAATACTCATGCTGGGGATCATCCAGCACGGCCCGCGCCTGTCCGCGTTCGACGATTTCGCCCTTGCGCATGATGATGATGTTGTCGCTGATGTAATAGGCGGTGGCGAGGTCGTGGGTGATGTAGACGATCGAAAGACCGAGCTCGTTTTTCAGGCGGCCGAAGAGATTGACGATCGCCATGCGCAGCGATGCGTCGACCATGGATACCGGTTCGTCGGCCACCAGCAGCCGGGGTTGCGGGATCAGCGCGCGGGCGATGGCGACGCGCTGAAGCTGGCCGCCCGACAATTCGTGGGGGAACCGCCCTTTCACTTCTTCCAAAGTCAGGCCGACATGGACCAAGGCGGCATCCGCCATCTTCTCCGCCTGCTCTCGGTCCGGCCGGTTTCCCGAGAACGAAAAATTGCGGGCGGTCTCGAAGAGATAACGGTCGACACGTTTCAGCGGATTGAAGGCTTCGAAGGGGTTCTGCAGAACCGGCTGGACCTCTTTCATGAAAGCCTTGCGTTCGGATCGACTATGGATGGCGACGGTCCTGCCGCTGAATTGAAGCTCGCCTTCCGTTGGTTCGGTCTGGCCGAGGATCATCGCCGCGATCGTCGATTTTCCCGAGCCGGATTCTCCAACGATCGACAGGATCTCCGGCTCCGCTCCCAATTCGAAGCTGACGTCCTTGACCGCCGTGATCAGCCGCCGGCCGAGCATGCCGCCCTGCCGGTAGACCTTCGTGACGTGCGAGAGGCTAAGAAGAGCGCTCAAACCTGATCTCCCGTAACGGCAAAACACGCCACGCGCCGCTGCGGCTCGACAGTGACGAGCGGCGGAACCTTCTGCGAGCAGATCTCCATGCGCTTGGGACAGCGCGGATGAAACCGGCAGCCTTCCGGCGGCATGGCGAGGTTAGGCGGACGCCCCTCCAGCGAAGGGCGGGCCGTCGCATCGCCGATGCGCGGCAGGCTGCCGACGAGGTGCTGCGTATAGGGGTGGAGCGGTTTGTTGAAGAGTTTGGCGGTCGGCGCTTCCTCGACAAGACGCCCGGCATAGACAATGCCGATGCGGTCGGAGACCGTCGCGTGAACCCCCATATCATGGGTGACGAACAGGAAGGACGAGCCCATCTCGCGTTGGATCTCGCGGATCATCGACAGCACGTCGCGCTGAACGATGACGTCGAGCGCGGTCGTCGGTTCGTCGGCGATGATGAATTCCGGCGTCAGGATGGTGGCCAGCGCAATGGTCATGCGCTGGCGCATGCCGCCGGAGAGTTCGTGGGGATAGGCATCGAGCAGATGCGGATCCAGCTTCAGCCGCTGCAGATGGGTGGCGACCCTTTCGAGAAAGACCGGGCCGCTGACCTTCATGTGGCGAAAGGCGAAATCGGTGAAGGAATGACGGATCCGGCGCACCGGATTGAGCACATTCATTGAGCCCTGCATGATATAGGACAGATGCTTCCAGCGCAGCGCCAGCCGATCCTCCGGCTTCATCGCATAGATATCCTGGGTGCCGCCGTCGAAATGGAATGTCACTTTCCCGGACACGACCCTCAGCGGCGGCCGGATCGCGCCGGCAATGGTCTTGATCAAGGTCGTCTTGCCGCTGCTCGATTCACCGGCGACGCCATAGACCTCGCCGCGGGCGATGGTCAGGCTGATATCGTCGACGGCGCGCACCTCGCGATCGACGCCGTAGAGGAAGGCACGGTAATAGGCTTTCAGATTCTCAATTTCGACCAAAGGATCCATACTAACTTCCCATCCGGTTCAGCCGGCTGCGCGGATCGTTGTATTCGTTCATCGACATGGACAGCAGGAAGAGCGCCAGGAAGAGGACGACGATGACGGCGACGGGGGCGGCCACCCACCACCAAATGCCTGATATCAGCGCCGAATGCGCATTGGCCCAATAGATCATCATGCCCATGGTCGGCGTCTCGATATCGGTGAAGCCGAGCACCGACAGGGTGATCTCCATGCCGATCGACCAGATCATGTTGTTCATCGTGGTGGCAAAGACGATCGGCAGAACATAGGGCAGGTGCTCCTCGACGAGGATCTTGCGCATGCTCATGCCGGAATAGACGCTCTGGGTGGTGAAGGATCTCGTCTTCAGGCTGATCGCCACCGAACGGATGAGGCGTGCATCATAGGACCAGCCGAGCGCGGCCATGATGAGGATCAGCGCCGTCCAGGTCATGCTGTCCTTCAGCACGAAGTAGAACAGGATCAGCAGCGGAAATTGCGGGATGACCATGACGCTGTCGTTGATGGCCATCAGCACCCGGTCGACCGCGCCGCCGGCATAGCCGGCGACGAGGCCGACGACCAGCGAGATGATGCGTGAAATGAAGGCGACGCCGATGCCAAAAAACAGGGTGTTCCTGAGCGCGGTTGTCAGCTGCCAGAAAACGTCCTGGCCGCGCGACGTCGTGCCGAGCCAATATTCGCCATCGGGCGGCATATCGGGCGGCAGAAGATAGATGTCGGTCGCGCCGTAAGGCGAGAAATAGGACACCACTATCAATGCGACGATGACGGCAAAGAGCAGCAGGCCGCAGAGGAATTCCATATTCTGGCGCGCGAGGTCGCGGACGATCGTAAACATGCTCTATTCCACCTTGATGCGCGGGTCGATCAGCGGGCTCAGAATGTCGATGATGAAGACGGCGGCGGCGACGCCGACGATCGACAATGCGCTGAGGCCGAGCACCAGGCTATAGTCGCCGGCATGCACCGCTTCGATCAGCAGGTTGCCGATGCCCGGATAGCCGAAGACGATTTCGGTGATGACCGTGCCGTTGAAGATCGCGCCGAGCGACATGGCAAGCCCGGTGAACTGCGGCACCATGGCATTGCGGGCGATGTAGGAGCGCAGGATCTTTCGCTTCGGAACGCCGCCAAGCTCGGCGAAGACGACGTAATCCTCGGTGATGATGTTGGAAACGAGCGCGCGCATCCCGATCAACCAGCTGCCGGCACCGACCATGATCAGCGACAAGGCCGGCAGGATCGAGTGTTTCAGGATATCGAAGACCAGGGCAAAGGAGAGGTCCAGATTGGCGTTCATCTCGTAGCCGCCATTGATCGGCAGCACCGGCCAGAGATAGCCGAACACAATCAGAAGCACGAAGGCGAGGATGTAATAGGGAATGGGAAGCAGGGCGATGAAGACGAGGCTGACGGCCTTCAGCACCATGTCCTTGCGGTAATAGCCGGCGAGCGCGCCGATCGCATTGCCGAGCACGAAGGTGATCAGCGTCGATACCGTCATCAGTCCGATTGTCCAGGGCAGGGATCGCAGGATGATGGTGGAAACGGGCGTGGGGAAAGCCGATAGCGAGGGACCGAGATCACCGGTCGCAAGCCGCAGCCAGAAATGCAGGTATTGCTGCCAGATCGAGCCCTCCATGCCGTAAAGCTCGCGAAGCGACTGGCGCATCAGTTCGATCGCATTCGGATCGGACTGCCCCATCTGGGTGATGGCGCCTATGCTTTCTTCGACCGGATCGATCGGGGTCAGGTGGGTGACGAAGAATGTGATGGTCACGCCAAGAAATACAACGAGCAGAAACTGACCGAACCGCTTCAGCACAAAGATCAGATAGGACGTCATAGGGCGGTGGTTCCTCTCTGGTTCCCTTCATCAAGTGGAAAGGATCGACGGACATGCCACATGCCCGTCGATTAGGGGGCCGGCGCGCAACACTCGCGCCGGCGTTGGGAGGATTATTTCGGTTGTGCCGGCTTCAGCTTGACCATCATCAGCCTGGAGTTGGCCCAATTCGGCACCGGATCGGTATAGGGATCAGCGATCGTCGGATAACCGGTCCAATAGGTCGTATCCATCGAGGTGAAGACGTTATACGACATCAGCGGGATCGTCGGCATTTCGCGGGCGACCAGCTTCAGATAATCCTTGCCGAGCTCGACGCCCTTCGGATCGTCGGCGCTGATGCCGCGAATGCTTTCGATGATCTTGTCGAGCTCCGGATTGCTCCAGCGCTGCCAGTTGCGCGGCGGCTGATTGTCACCCTTCTTGGCCACGAACTGCGAATGCCAGCTGTCCAGGAAGAACGACAGGTCGGGATCGCCGCCCCAGGTCTCGACGCTCCAGGCGATCGCAACCTGGAAATCGCCGGGCTGTAGCGCCGTCTGCCAAAGTTTCGCGGCCGGCACGGCTTTGGCGTCGATGCCGAATGCGGCCCATTGCTGTGCGATCAACGTCCCGGCGCGGGTGAAGACCGAGCGTGTGTCGCCTTCCACCGTCATCCGGATCTTGAAGGGCTGTCCATCAGGGGTCAGCCATTTGCCGCCGGATTTCTTGAAGCCTGCCTTCTCCAGCAGTTCGCCGGCAGCCTTCGGATCCGGTTTCCACCAGCCATAGCCGAAGGCACCGCTGATCGCCTCCGGGTCGGTCGGGATCTGGTCCTTGAACTTCGGCTGCTTGCGCAGGATATCGGCGATCTGTTGCCCGACCGTCGGGTCATAAGGCTTGATCTTGCTCTTGCCGGTATCGATCTCGAAATTCTTCAGCCAATCCTGCATCGGCGCCTGGTAGTCCTTCATCGTGGCCGCCGTCGGCGGCACGCCGAGCGCCGAAAGCGTCGCTGCCCCGCGATAGCTCGCCATATCCACCGCCTTGATGTCGATCAGCAGGGCAAGCGCCCAGCGTACATCGGCATTGTCGAAGGGCGGATTCTGGGTGTTGAAGATCACGGCCGGAAGCGTCGGGTCCGGATGGGCGAAGGGGAAACCCGGGAACCAGGTTTCGATCGTCTTGGATTTTTCCTTCAGCGTGAACATGCCCTCGGGCGTGTTGTCGTGAATGATATCGAGATTGTGCTCGAGCTGAGCGATGGTGCGTTTATCCGGCGGGCCGGGATCGGCATAGGTCACATATTTCGGAGCCGGCTCGCCGAAGCGGGCAAGCGATGTCCGCTGCCAGTCGTCGCGCTTCTCCCAGGTATACCACTTGCCCTGGGGGTCGTAGGACTTGAGCTTGTAGGCGCCGAGCGAAACGGGATTGGCGAAATCATAACGAAGCGGATCTTCGACTTTCTCGAAAACATGCTTGGGCATGATCCAGGCGCCGTTCCAGCGAACGGTGAAGATGGCATGGAAGCGCGAATTGGGCTTCTTTAGCTTGAACACCACAGTCGAGGGGTCGGTCGCCTCGACGCTTGCCACCTGCACCGAGAAGGCAGCACTCCAGACCATTCCGGGGTGATCCATCTGCGTCTTCACGGTATAGACCACGTCGTCTGCCGTGAACTCCACGCCATCGCTCCAGAAGAGCCCCTTGCGCAGTTTCACGGTCATCTCGGTAAAGTCGGCATTGTATTGCGGCTTGTCGGCAGCCAGAGAATTGTCCCAGGTCGCGCCGCCAAGCCCTTGTTCGGGGTCGATATACCAGAGCGTATCCATGGTCAGCTGCTGCAGGCCGGTCGATACGCCGCCGCCGCCATTGACCCAGATGTTGAACCAGCCGGGATTTTTGATCGTCCCTTCCGGATTTTCGACGATGAGCGTCTCCTTGCGCGGCAAGGAGGTGTAGTCATCGGCCTTGGCCGTCGCTGTCAGGCCGAGTGCGGCCAGCGCGACGCCAAATGCGAGCCTCTTCCACTGTTGCATGAACTCCTCCCTAGAAAGCGACGATACGGCGGCCGCAAAGGCACGCATGGGCACGTCGCGGTTGTCGGTTCGCAGAAGCGTCAGGACTTGAACAATCAGGTCCGGGACCTCAGTGAACCATCTCTCCGGCTCCCTGCCTCCTCGCAGCGAGCCGAATATTTTCAGCCGGGGCGTGCCCCCAATGGGCTACCCGGCGGTAGCTGTCACACCGACAGCCGGATGACGTTGTAGGAGAACGGTTTCAGCGCCGCCCGCAGGCGTCCATCCTCGATCTTTCCACTCTCGACGTTGACGGGGGCGACCGTCTTCGGCCGCACCGCCGTATTGACGGCTTCCAGGTCGCCGTGGGTCATCTCCACCTGCTCGACCACCCGGGCATTTCCGAAGCCTTCCAGTCGCACATCGAGATCGAGCGCCGTGCTCGGATGGCGGTTGACGGCAAAGAAGGTCAGCGTCTTGCCGTCTTCGGAATGGACTGCCGATACGTCGAGATAGGGGACGTCGTTCTCCTCGTCGCTGTCATAGGTCGGGCCATCGACGACCAGCTGCAGTGCCGTTCCACGGCCATATCTGGAGGCGTAATAGAACGGGTAATAGATGGTCTGGCGCCACGCCGCACCGCCGTCCTCGGTCATGATCGGGGCAATGACGTTGACGAGCTGCGCGATGCAGGCGATGCGCACCCGGTCGGAACGTCGGATGAAGGTGTTGAGGATGCCGCCGACCTGCAGCACGTCTTCGAAATTATAGATGTCTTCCAAGAGATGCGGCGCATCCGGCCATTCGTCGCGCGCCAGGATCTCCTTGTCCTGCTGGTTGGAATGATACCAGACATTCCATTCGTCGAAGGAAATGCCGATCGTCTTCTTCGAGCGTTTTTTCGCCTTGATGTAGTCGATCACGCCGCCGATCGTGGTGATGTAGCGGTCGAGCTTCGTCGCGCGGGCAAGATAGTTGAGGGTATTTTTCTCGCGGTTGGCAAAATACATATGCAGCGAGATATGGTCGGCGCTGTCATAGCACTGCTCGAGGACCTGGGCTTCCCACTCGGGATAAGTCTTCATGTCGGAATTGGACGAGCCGCAGACCACGAGCTCAAGCGACTTGTCGAAGCCGCGCATGGCTTTGGCCGTCTCATCCGCCAGCCGGCCATATTCATAGGCCGACTTGTGGCCGACCTGCCAGGGGCCATCCATCTCGTTGCCGAGGCACCACAATTTGACATCGTGCGGATTAGACCAGCCGTGCTTGCGGCGCAGATCCGACCAGTAGGTGCCGCCGGGATGATTGCAATATTCGAGGAAATTGCGAGCCGCATCCAGGCCGCGTGATCCGAGATTGACGGCGAGCATCGGCTTGGTATTTGCCTTCTTGCACCAGTCGACGAATTCATTGACGCCGATCTGGTTGGCTTCGCGGGTGCGCCAGGCAAGGTCGAGGCGCACCGGGCGCTCGGCACGCGGGCCGACGCCGTCTTCCCAATTATAGGCCGAGACGAAGTTGCCTCCGGGATAGCGGCAATAGGGCGTGTCGAGATCACGGACGAGATCAAGGACATCCTGGCGGAATCCGTCCTCATCGGCCGTCGGGTGACCGGGTTCATAAATGCCCCCGTAGATCGCCCTGCCGAGATGCTCTAGAAATGAACTGTAGAGCCTGGAATCAATGGTCGCGATGCGGAAATCGCGGTGAACCACAACGTTCGTCTTCAACGGATCCTCCCGTTTATGTATCAGATATTTTGTTTTCTTGCCTCTAACTTGATATCAGGAATGTTGTTGTGTCAACCAAGTTGCGACTTTAATCATACTAATATGGAGTTCAGAAAAAATTGTTTAATTACAGTTATTTGGGCGCCTTTATCGGCAACCGGAACCGGAAAGAAACGTAATATTTAAATCAAGATTTCCGATTTTTATTTTTCAGACATGCAGTCGCATGATGATATCGCGCCCGTGATTTCCGAAGCTACGCCCGAAAATATTCACGCCGCCAGTATGACCGGCATTTTCGGCGATGCCGACCCGCAGCCGGATCGAGGAGTGCTGGGCAAGCGCGAGGTCGCTGAGCGTGACATTCGAGGCGGCGATACCGTCGATGAAGGTCCCGCGGGTGGAAATCCGCCAGGTCTTCATCATCCCATATTGCGAGCCTTCGAGCTTCCACCATGCCGGCGTGAAGGCGCCGCGCTTGTCGCCGTAGTCGCCGGGCGACGTCCAGGTGCCGATGGCCATGCCGTTGACCCAGAGCGTTATGTCGGACGGCCAGTCCGGATTGGTGCCAGGCACCTCAGACGACAACTCCAGCGAAAACTCGATGGCGCGGATATCCTTGTTTAACACCTTAGCATTGTTGGGGAATTTATATTCCACATAACCCCGGCCGAACCAGACGAGCCCGGCCTGCATGCGCTGCGGGTCGAGAAAATAGTCGGGAACATCGAGCGGGCCGATGACGCTCTCGGTGGAGCAAAGACCACACGGCGCATGGACGTCACAGCTGGTGTAGAGCCCGACCGGCATCTCGACTTCGATGATATTGTTGGCCCTTTGGGCCGCACTTTCCTCGAAACTGATCAGAATTTCGCTGTAGATCGCCGAGCAGATCTTCTGGTTTCCCTTGCGGGCCTTCGTCAACTGCGAATCGACAAGCCGGGCGTCTTCCAAAATCTGGATCCCGGTGGCGACAGTCGATTGAGGAAGAGAAAGGGCACGTGCGATATCGTTGATATTCATCGGCCCTTTGGCGCAAAGCAACTTGAGCATCTCGAGTCGCGCCGGTGCCGAAAGCGCGCGTATCGCATCATTATTCTCGCCAGCGGCAATCGTCAAAAACGAGCGTTCCATCATTCCTCCACTATTTCCGCTGAAGTGATGTATATCGGAAATTATGATACATCAAGTGGGAGTGCTTGGGTCTCGGCTGATTTTAGATGGTTCAGAATTCTGCGATGCGAGGGACTTAGAGATCCTTCCACGGATTGATGATCTGCAAGCCGAGCCCCTCGAAATCAGACGCATTGCGCGTTGCGAGTGGAGCGCCGCGCGAGACGGCGACGGCTGCGTTCTGCGCATCGAACTGGCGTTGCGGGGTGCGGGGAGCCCGAGGGAAGCCGAGATTGCGGTGGCTCACCGGCGCAGCAGCGGCCGCAACGCGGCCTGTGTTTCCTTCAGCAGCGGCAGATAGCGCTCCTTCATCTCGGCCGCCGGGACGAGGGCGGCCGGCGCGCCGATATTGATCGCCGCGACCGTTTCGCCGCGGTCGTTGTCGACAGGCACCGCGATAGAGCAGAGGCCGATCTCCAGCTCCTGATCGATGATGGCGTAACCGTCAGTGCGGACCCGGCGGAATTCGGTGATGAGGTCCTCCGGATCGGTCTTCGTATTCGGCGTGTTTTGCTTCAGCTCGCTGCGGGCGAGGATGGCGCGCGCCTCGCTCTCGCTAAGGGCTGCGAGCAGCACGCGCCCCATCGAGGCGCAGTAGGCGGGCAGGCGGCTGCCGGGGGTGAGGTTGATCGACATGACGCGGCGTTGCGAGGCGCGGGCGATATAGACGATGTCGGTGCCATCGAGCACCGAGGCCGAGGCGCTCTGGCCGGCCTTTTCCGAGAGAAGATCGAGATGCGGCTGCAGCAGCGCCGGCAGCGGCGTCGCTGCGAGATAGGCATGGCCAAGCCGCAGGATCTTCGGCGTCAGCGTGAAGAACTTGCCGTCATAATCGGCATATCCGAGCTCGGCGAGCGTCAGCAGCGAGCGGCGCACAGTGGCGCGGTCGAGCTCCGTCAGCTTGGCGGCCTCGGCGATGGAAAGCCGCTGTCGCGTTTCGCCGAAAGCTTCGATCACCTTCAGGCCGCGGGCAAAGCCACTGACGAAATCCGTTTCGCGCATGGGTCCAGTCTCCAATGGATTCATCTCAATTTGTGCGATATATGAACAAATGTCAAATATCGCACAAATACGTTGCCGCTTGGCCCGCGGCACTTTATGTCTACGCCAGAGGACGGGATGGGAGTTCCCCGACCGAGTAGCCAAGGAGAGGTCACGCATGGACAAGACAGTCGGGAGCACGGCGGAAGCCGTCTCTGAGATCGGTGATGGCGCGACCGTCATGATCGGTGGTTTTGGTGGCTCGGGCGCCCCGATCGAGCTCATTCATGCCTTGATCGACAAGGGCTCCAAGAACCTCACCGTGATCAACAACAATGCCGGCAACGGGCGCATCGGCATTGCAGCGATGATCGATGCCGGCATGGTCAGAAAGATGATCTGCTCATTCCCGCGTTCGTCGGATCCGCGCGCCTTCACGGATAAATATCTGGCCGGCGAAATTGAGCTCGAGCTGGTGCCGCAGGGAACGCTTGCCGAGCGCATCCGCGCCGGCGGAGCCGGCATCCCGGCTTTCTATACGCCGACCGCCTACGGCACCGAACTGGCCAACGGCAAGGTCATCGCCGAATTCGATGGCCGCCACTATGTGCAGGAGCGCTGGCTGAAGGCCGACTTCGCGATCGTCAAGGCTGCGATCGGCGATATCCAGGGCAACCTCACCTACAACAAGGCCGGCCGCAACTTCAATCCGCTGATGTGCATGGCAGCTGCGAAGACCATCGTCCAGGTGTCATCGATCGTGCCGGCCGGCGGCATCGATCCCGAGCAGGTGGTGACACCAGGCATCTTCGTCGACCGCGTCGTCACTGTTTCCAATCCCCAGCAGGAAGAAGAGCTCATTCGAGCCGGAGTGGCCTACGTATGACCATCAACACCCGCCCCATCAACACCCGCGAAGACATCAAGCTTTCCAATGCGCAGATCGCCTGGCGCGCCGCGCAGGATATTGCCGACGGCGCCTATGTGAACCTCGGCATCGGCTTTCCCGAAATGGTCGCCCGCTATCAGCCCCCCGGCCGTCAGGCGATCTTCCACACCGAAAACGGCATCCTGAACTTCGGCGAGCCGCCGGCGGCAGGCGAGGAGGATTGGGACCTGATCAATGCTGGCAAGAAGGCGGTAACGCTGAAGCCGGGTGCCGCCTTCTTCCATCACGCCGACAGCTTCGCGATGGTGCGCGGCGGCCATCTCGACGTCGCGATCCTCGGCGCCTATCAGGTTGCCCAGAGCGGCGACCTTGCCAACTGGCGGGTGGGCAGCAAAGGCGTGCCGGCCGTCGGCGGCGCCATGGACCTGGTGCACGGCGCCAAGCAGGTCTGCGTCATTACCGAGCACGTCACTAAGACAGGCGAGCCGAAACTGGTGGAGACATGCACCTTCCCGCTGACCGGCGTTGCCTGCATCACCCGCGTCTATACCAGCCACGCCGTCGTCGACATCGTCAACGGACGTTTCGTCCTGCGCGAGAAACTGGCCGCGATGTCGCAGGAGGAATTGCAGGCGATGACCGGTGCGCCGCTGCACGTCGAAGGGCCGGTTGCCGACCTTGTCGTCCCGAAACTCTGAGGAAAAGCCATGACCGAAGCCTTTATCTGCGACTATATCAGAACGCCGATCGGCCGTTTCGCCGGCTCGCTCTCCCAGGTGCGGGCCGACGATCTCGGTGCCATCCCGCTGAAGGCACTGATGCAACGAAATGCCGCCGTCGATTGGGAAGCCGTCGACGATGTGATCTTCGGCTGCGCCAACCAGGCGGGTGAGGACAACCGCAATGTTGCGCGCATGTCGGCTCTGCTCGCCGGCCTGCCGATCGCCGTCCCCGGCACGACGATCAACCGGCTCTGCGGCTCCGGCATGGATGCGGTGATCACGGCCGCACGCGCCATCCGCGCGGGCGAAGCCGAGCTGATGATCGCTGGTGGCGTCGAGAGCATGTCACGCGCGCCGTTCGTCATGCCGAAGGCCGAGACGGCCTTTTCACGGGCCGCCGAAATCCATGACACGACGATCGGCTGGCGCTTCGTCAACCCGCTGATGAAGAAGCAGTACGGCGTCGATTCCATGCCGGAGACTGGCGAGAATGTCGCCGAGGACTATCATGTCAGCCGCGAGGATCAGGATGCCTTCGCGGTGCGAAGCCAGGCGAAGGCCGCCGCCGCCCAGGCGAACGGACGGTTGGCGAAGGAGATCACCCCGGTGACCATCTCGCAGCGCAAGGGCGATCCTGTTATCGTCGACAAGGACGAGCATCCGCGCGCAACCACGATCGAAACGCTGGCGAAACTCGCGACACCTTTCAAAAAAGAAGGCGGCACGGTGACAGCAGGCAATGCCTCCGGCGTCAATGACGGGGCGGCGGCGCTGATCGTCGCTTCGGAAGCGGCGGCGCGGAAATACGGCCTGACGCCGATCGCCCGCATCCTCGGCGGCGCGGCTGCCGCCGTTCCGCCAAGGGTGATGGGCGTCGGGCCGATCCCGGCCTCGCGCAAGCTGATGGCACGGCTCGGCATGACCGCGGATCAGTTCGACGTGATCGAACTCAACGAGGCCTTTGCCAGCCAGGGGCTGGCGGTGCTGCGCGCGCTCGGCATTGCCGATGATGATGCGCGGGTGAACCGCAATGGCGGCGCGATCGCGCTCGGCCATCCGCTTGGCATGTCGGGTGCACGCATCACCGGCACGGCTGCCCTCGAGCTTTTGCAGACCGGCGGACAATATTCGCTGTCGACCATGTGCATCGGCGTCGGGCAGGGGATTGCGATAGCACTTGAAAGGGTTTGAGGCCGGGACGCTTCCAGCTTTCGCCGGAGGCTGCCGACCCGTTGCGCGGCGTGCCCGGTTTCGTTAGAGATCGGGCATGCTGATCCGACCCGCAGACAAGAACGATCGAAGCGCCATCTGGAGGATCATCGGTCCGACGATCCGCGCCGGCGAAACCTATGCGCTCGATCGCGATTTGAGCGAAGCTGATGCGCTGGCCTACTGGATGGGACCGGACCGCGAGACCTTCGTCGCCGAAGCGGATGGCGTGATCCTCGGCACCTATTACATCAAGGCCAATCAGGCAGGTGGCGGCCGGCATGTCTGCAACTGCGGTTACATGACCGATGCTGCAGCAAGCGGCCGCGGCGTCGCTCGGCTGATGCATGTGAATTCCCTGGAGCATGCCCGCGCCAGCGGCTTTCGGGCGATGCAGTTCAACTTCGTCGTCAGCAGCAACGAACGCGCGGTCGCGCTGTGGCAATCTCTCGGCTTCGATATCGTCGGCCGGCTCCCGGGCGTCTTTCTTCATCCGACGCAGGGCTATGTCGACGCATTGGTGATGTTTCGCACGCTTTGATCACGCAGTTTCAGGAAGCGAGAATTCGGGCAACGCCAACAACGGCATCGAACCACGCACCAAACGCAGGAAATCGCGGACCGGAGATTTTTCGAGCGCGCGCGGAAAGTAGATTGCGCCCGATTCCTGTACGCGGCCGTGGTCCTGGAACATCACCGGTCTGATCCCGAACCCATCGAACAATTTCGCAAAGCCGCTGGAGGCGGCCATCACCAGCGGCGAACCCTGCATGATCAACAGAGCCTGCAACATGGAGTCCACACGAACCGCAAAATCCCGGGTCTGACGCTCGAGTTGACCAGGCCCTTCATCATCTCCGTAACCGGGGCTGATCCAGCGCTGACGCAGAAGATCATCGAGGGTGACGGTCGCCGCTTTGGCCAGGTGATGATCCTTGTGGCAGTAGATGTAGGTCGCCTGTCTTGCCAGCGTTTCGAACTCGACTTGCATGACGGCTTCATATTTGTAGGAGAGCGTTCCGAAGACGAGATCGTAGACGCCGTGCCGCATCCCTTCGAAACGTGTACCGTCATCGGCGATCTCGACGTGGACGACGACACCCGGATGCGTCCGGCTGAAGGCTTTTATGATCCCCGGCAATATGACGAGCCCCCAAAGATCGCCGGTGGCTATGCGAATAACGGCCTTGGCGCGGCCCTGAAGATGTTCGATCTCTTCTTTCGCTTCATCGAGCGCCGGCAATATCCGCACCGCCCGGCTATAAAGGGCTGAACCGTAAACGCTCAATTCGACGCCGGCGCCGGTCCTGTTGAACAGCGGAACGCCGTAGCTGTCTTCGAGTTGCCGGATAGCCCGGGAAAGCGCCGGCTGCGAAATATTCAGCTTCTTGGCGGCACGCGAGATCGATCGCTGGTTTGCCACTTCGACGAATTGGCGTAGCTCCCGCATCCGTCTCCCTCCCTATGCGACTTATGCATAACATATAGCATGTTTGCATTTGACCTCAGCACCATCTGCGCCACATTGTACACAACAATAGTAGACTAATTCGAGCGTGCCAAGAGCTGCGAAAGCCCCTCATGAAAGGGAATTTCGCGCCGATGAGCACGTTCTCGACGGACGCTCTACACAGAAGAATAAGCCTTCGACAAGGAAATCGGGGCGCGGGATGGGGATAGAAGGAGGAGGAACCGATGTTTAAAAATGGCATAGGCCGGCAGTTGATTTTCGCCGCGACGACGGCGGCGTCGATGATTTTTGCGGTCGCTCCATCGGCGGCGCAGGACAAGGTCCAGCTGACGTTTCGTCAATTCGATCCCCCGACCGAAATTCAAGGCCTGATTGCCGCCGTCGAGGCCTGGAACTCTAGTCATCCCGATGTCCAGGTCAAATTGGAGACGATGTCGGGCGGCGACACGCTTGCCCAGTTGGCGCGCGAAATTCCCGCCGGTGCGGGACCGGATGTTCAGCAGCTGGCTTTCGTGTGGACGCGTGATCTCGCGCGATCAAAGCTGCTCCTCGATCTTAGCCCTCTCATCCAATCGAATGCGCCGGGAGCCGGCACCGACGATTTTCTGGCTCTCGACCTCGCCACCCTCGATGGCAAAATCTTCGGCCTGCCATGGACGGCGGATACATTCTCGATGGCCTATCGCCCGGATCTCCTGCAGGCAGCAGGTGTCTCGAACTTTCCCGATAGCTGGGACGATCTTGCGGCAGCTGCCAAGAAGTTGACCACCGAAGGTGGTGGGACCGAACAATACGGTTTCTGCTTCCCCGCAGGCAGCGCACCCGACAGCGGCATGTGGACGCTGGTAAATTATTACCTCTGGAGCAACGGCTCGACCTTGGTCACGGAGGAAAGCCCGGGGAAATGGAAGGTGGCGGTGACGCCGGAGCAACTGGCGGCGGCGATGAACTATTTCAACCAGTTTTTCGTGGACGGAACGGCGCCCGAAAACCTCATCACCGTGAATGCCTGGGGCGATCCCGAGCTGATCGGCGGGCTCGGCCGAGGCGACTGCGCGATCACTTTCTTTCCGCCGCAAACCTTCAGGGCCGCCGAGAAACAATCTGAAAAGCCGCTGCTGACCGCACCGATCCCGAAAGGGACGGAAAAGCGCATCTCCCATCTTGGCGGACGTGCGCTGGGCATCAATCCCAACACCAAGCATCAGAAGGAGGCCTGGGAGTTCGTCAAATATCTGGTCGGCCCAGAGACCTTCAAAACCTACAACCAATATCCCTCGCAGAAGTCGCTGCTTTCACAGCTCCAGTTTCCGCCGGCCGAACAGGGCTATGTAACGATGCTTCCGTTGGCGCAGACCTTCGAGCGCTACATCTCGTCCCCGATCAAGGTGTCGAGCATGACAGCGCTCATCAATCGTGAGTTCGGCGCCGTATTCTCCGGGCAGCGCAACCCTGATGAGGCTGCGGATGTCATCATCAAGGAGCTCAACGACTTGCTTGCCCGCGGCAAGGGCTGATGATGTCTGTTTCCGCAAACCCGGACGGCGCGCTGGCCAAGCGCGCCGAAAGACGAGGATCATTCCGGAGTTGGCATTTCGAGCCTTATGGCCTGGTCATGCCGGCGATGCTCATCCTGGCAATCTTTTTTGCCGGCCCGGCATTCTACAATATCGCGCTCAGCTTTCAGGATCTTAGCCTTTTCGATCTGGGAAAGGAGGGTCGGTGGGTCGGCTTTGCCAACTTCGCCGCCGTCCTCAAGAATGATGGAATTGCCGGCGCCTTATTCAACACCGCTTTCCTGCTGACATTCGTGACGGTCGTCATTCGATTGGCACTCGGACTTGCGCTGGCGATCCTTCTCAACGCCGAGGTCTTCGCCAGATGGCGCATCGGCTGGCTCGTCCGGTCGCTGGTGCTTGTCCCCTTCGTAACGCCGCCGGTCGTCGCCGTCGCCGCCTGGAAGTGGCTGCTCGATCCCCGCTATGGCGCGGTCAACCAGTTTCTCCTGTCGACGGGGCTCATCGACAGGGGAATTCCGTTCCTTTCCAGGACGTCGACGGTCTGGGGCGCGGTCGAAACGATGTTGATCTGGCGCGAGCTTCCTTTCGTCATCATCACCTTTCTCGCGGCGCTGCAGTCGATTCCGAGGGAACTCAGGGAAGCGGCCCGCATCGACGGCGCGTCCGAGTTTCAGATCCATTTGCGCATCATCCTGCCGATGCTGAAGCCCGTGATCGCGGTCGTCGCGCTGCTGACGACGATCTGGACCTTCAACAATTTCGTCTACGTCTGGCTCGCCACCCGAGGAGGACCGGGCGACTACACCCAGGTTCTGGCAACGAAAATGTATACGGTCTCGTTTGTCGACTATCGCGTCGGCGAGGGTGCCGCCATCGGCGTTCTCATGAGCCTGATGATGTTCGCCTTCGCGCTCGTCTATCTCGGGATTCTCTCCCGCGGGAAACGGGGAGCGTCGTCATGAATGTTTCGATGACGCATAAAGCGCGGCATATCAGGTTCGCCAGGGACCTGATCACCGTCATTCTGGGTATCGGCCTGCTGCTGATTTTGGCGTTCCCCTTCATTTGGGTGGTTCTGATTTCCTTCCGCCCGGACAAGGAAATCTTCACCCGGACGTTTCAGCTGTTCACCAGCGTCACCCTGGAAAACTACTACACCCTCCTTCAGAATTCGCCGTTCCCGAACTACCTCAGAAACAGCCTCGTCGTCTGCACAATCTCGACTGTCGCGGCCGTGACCATCGCGCTGATCACCGCCTATGGTTTTTCGCGCAACCGCGATTTCCGCGGCCGCGGCCTGTTGCTGATCCTGGTGATCTGCACGCAGCTATTTCCCTACGTGATCCTGATCACGCCGCTTTATTCGATGTTTTTCGCCGTCGGGCTGATCAACAATCCGCTGAGCCTGGTTCTGTCCTATACGGCCATGAACCTGCCATTCGCCATCTATCTGCTTCTCGGCTACCTCGACACAATTCCCCAGGATCTCGACGAGGCAGCCAAGCTCGACGGCGCCTCCACGATCCAGATCATCTTCAAGGTCATTTTGCCGATCGCCTGGCCGGGTGTGGTGACGGTCGCGGTCAACGCCTTCGTGTCGGGGTGGGATGAATTTCTGTTTGCCCTGACACTGATGACAGCGGACGAAAACAAGACCGTGCCGGTCGGGCTGGCCGGCTTCTTCGGCGAATACACCACCCAATGGAATCTGGTGATGACGGCATCGGTGATTTCGACGCTGCCCACGCTTGTCCTTTTCATGCTGCTTCAACGAAAGCTGGTCTCCGATCTCGCGGCCGGTGCGGTGAAGCTGTAGCGGCGTGAAAGCCTCGAACGAACATCGAAGGTCCTTCCATGAACATCATCCTCGTGCTTATCGACAGCGTTAACCGCAATGCTCTTTCGGCCTATGGCGGAACTGAGTTTGCGACACCGAACCTTCAGTCATTTGCGCAAAAGGCCTGGCGTTTTGACAATCACTTCGTCGGCAGCCTGCCCTGCATGCCGGCGCGGCGTGAGATTTTTGCCGGCTTCAGCGGCATGCAATGGCGTCCTTGGGGCCCGCTCGAACCCTTCGACCTTCGTCTGCCGAAACTGCTGGAGAGTGCGGGCTACACCACCGCGATCGTCACCGATCACTATCACTACTGGGAGGAGTCGGCGAACGGCTACATCCAGAGCTTCCAAGGCGCGGAATTCATTCGAGGGCACGAGCTGGATTTCTGGGAACCGCTCGTGCCGGAGGCGGATCTGCCGCGATGGGCGCACAATATCGAGAAATGGCGTCCGGGCTATGGCCATCGCTACTTCTCCAATGTCGCGAACTTCAACGATGAGGCCGATTTCTTTCCCGCCAAGGTGATGACATCAGCCAGCGAATGGCTGGCCAAACCGAAAACCGGAAAGCCGTTTTTTCTGCAGGTCGAGTCCTTCGACGTGCATGAACCCTTCGATGTGCCGGAGCCCTATGCATCGATGTACGGTGACGGTGCGGCGCGCGACCGCTTCACGCTGTGGCCGCCCTATCAGGATGCGGCGCGTCAGGCGGAGTTCATGAGCCAGGCGAGCCCCGAGGAACTGGCTTTCGTTCGCTCCCAGTATGGCGCCAAGCTGACGATGACGGACCGGTGGCTGGGCAAGCTGTTCACAACCCTGGACGAACTTGAGCTCTGGGACGACACGGCTGTTATCGTCACCACCGATCACGGACACGACCTCGGCGAACGCGGCGGCTATGGCAAACAATTCCCGCATTTCGACAGCCACGCAAACATCCCGCTGCTCGTCTGGCACCCCGGCTTCCAAGCCAATGGTGGCGCGATAAAAAATCTGACGTCGACCGTCGACCTCTTCGCGTCGATCCTGGCTATGGCCGGCGTCGAGCCGCCACGACAGACGCATTCGCATTCATTTCTGCCGCTTCTCAAAGGCGAGACCAGCAACGCGCGGAACGCCGTCATATACGGGACATTCGGGCAAGGCATCTGCTGCACCGATGGCGAATGGACGCTGATCCAGCCGCCGGATCGCGAAAAGCCGCTTTACGCGTACTCGACCATGGTGCCCACCACCATCGAGCCGCAGGACAGGCCGGTCGATCATGGCTATTACATTCCCGGTATCGACATGCCGCAATGGAAAATTCCCATCACCCCCGACGGCCCCGGAGACCGGCGGAACCTGGACAGCCAGCCGCTGCTATTTGATCGACGCAATGATCCAGGCCAAAAGCGCGACCTCTGGCAGGATCGGCGCGAAGAGCGAGAACGAATGCTGCATCTTATGCGGCAAGTCGTCGAGCAGTATGGCGCGCCGACCGAACTGTTTCAGAGACTGGGATTGGACTAGTTTCGAGGATCAGAGCGCATTGCCGATAGGGCCATTGCCGGTTCGACACTT
This sequence comes from Rhizobium sp. CRRU65, assembly GCF_048551595.1. Classification (NCBI taxonomy): domain Bacteria; kingdom Pseudomonadati; phylum Pseudomonadota; class Alphaproteobacteria; order Hyphomicrobiales; family Rhizobiaceae; genus Rhizobium; species Rhizobium sp. CRRU65. Next base: position 199,318 of record NZ_JBLYZH010000002.1, read on the forward strand.
AAAAAAGATGTGAGTGCGCTGTCGAAATCGCGGCGGTTCAAACGTCTTGAGATCGCAGGCGCGAAATGCGGTAGGCTTGCCGCATGCGCCGCGATCACTCTGTCGGCATGGAGGTTATGTAGCCATGAGTGTTTCCTATCGTTGGGTCATCGTCGCTGCGGGCGCATTGATGACATGCGTTGCGCTCGGCGCGATGTTCTCGTTGGCGATCTTTCAGGAGCCGATTGCAACGGCGACCGGCTGGTCGCATGTCGGCATAGCAAGCGCGATGACGCTGAACTTCATCGTCATGGGTTTCGGCGGCTTCTTCTGGGGGGCGGCAAGCGACCGCTTCGGCCCGCGCATCGTCGTGATGATCGGGTCCGTGCTGCTCGGCTTGGCGCTGGTCCTAGCGAGCCGGGCCGAAACGCTGCTGCAGTTCCAGCTAACCTACGGCATCCTCGTCGGGCTGGCCGCCAGCACGTTCTTCGCGCCGATGATCGCGGCGACGACCGCCTGGTTCGACGAAAACCGCGGGCTTGCGGTGTCGCTGGTCTCGGCTGGCATGGGCGTCGCGCCGATGACGATCTCACCTTTCGCGCGTTGGTTGATCTCAACCTATGAATGGCGGCCGGCCATGCTGATCATCGGCGTTGCGGCCTGGGTGCTGCTCGTGCCGGCCGCGTTTCTCGTCAGGCGTCCGCCCGCCGAGACTACTGACACCGGAACCGAGTTCGCGGCCGACGGCGCCCGGCCGCAACTGTCGAAGGTCTTTCGATCGCCGCAATTCATCGTGCTTGGCCTGACCTTTTTTGCCTGCTGTGCGGCACATTCCGGGCCGATCTTCCACATGGTGAACTATGCGACGATCTGCGGCGTCGCACCGATGGCGGCCGTCAGCATCTACAGCGTCGAGGGTCTGGCGGGATTGGGCGGCCGGCTGCTCTATGGCAGCCTTGCCGACAGGATCGGGGTGAAGCCGGTGCTGGTCGCCGGCCTGCTCGTGCAGGCGGCGGCCCTTGCGACCTATCTCCTCGTCAGCCAGCTCGGTGAATTCTACGCGCTCGCCATCGTCTTCGGCAGCGCCTATGGCGGTGTGATGCCGCTTTATGCCGTGCTGGCGCGGGAATATTTCGGGCCGCGCATCATCGGCACGGTCTTCGGCGCGGCGACGATGCTCTCCAGCCTCGGCATGGCCTTCGGCCCTCTCATCGGCGGCTGGATATTCGACACCTTCGCCAATTATTCCTGGCTGTTCATCGGCTCCGCGATGGTCGGGCTGGGGGCCGCGGCGATAGCGCTCGCGTTCCCGCCTCTCGCCCGCCAGAAACCACAGCCTGCCTTCGGCATGGCGCCGTAACCGGCGCCTTAAAGCCCTCACGAGCAGTATCGAGAGTGGACGTCGGTGAACGCCCACTCAAGGTTTTCGCATCGTCGCGACTTTTGCCGCCAGATCGCCAACACCGCAGGCGGCACATTCGCCTCCACCGTAAAAAATGGACGAGGACCAGCCGGACCGCGATCATTCACATCCGCTGGCTTGTGTGTCATTCTGGATTGCGAAAGAACAAAGCGTTGCAAGGCAAGGAATATACTTGATTCACGCAAAAGTCGAGTTCGTATTGGTGTAGTAGCGGACGACACGGCGACGCGCTCTGCTAGGGCGGTAACGGGTAAGACGCACCAATCCTTAAATATTCACTTGAGGAACCCTCAGTTCTTCGGCAGTATACTCTTTATTAACTTTTGGCTGGGGGCCATGCTGCATCAATGAGGGTAATAGGGATTGCTCTGGCATGTATCATGTTGCTGTCGCAGCCGGCTCTGGCGCAGTCTCCACTCGACATCATCAGGAGCTTGACCGACGGCGTCACACGTGATGCCGCGCCGCCAGATGCTGGTAGCCCACCGTCTAAACCGATACCGACTCTTCAATCACAGCTGACAAGATCGCAAGTGCAACGCCTGCAGCGTGCCCTGGAAGCGCTCGGTTACTATCATGGTCCGATCGACGGAAATGCCGGGGTCGAGACGTGGAGTTCGGTGGTAGCGTGGGCACGCGACCGGGGATGGGAGGCTCCAACAACCCTACGTGTCGCGCATCTCAATTCTCTTGAAGCTGAACGCGCGCAGGGACAGGTCGCAGAACAGGATCGTCCAGGCTCTGGTCCAGAAGATGGGACTGTTCGTCGCGTTCAATCGGCCCTCTCACGGCTCGGCTACTATTCGGGGCCGGTGAATGGCCAGACAGACCAAGCGACCATGGCTGCCATGGCGGCCTGGGCAGCCGATCGGAACTGGGAGGCGCCGGCATCGATCCGCGAGGCACATGCCGTCAACATGGATGAGGAGCTTTCCCATAGGACAGGCCCGGTTGTCGGCGATGCGGCCTTGCCACCGTGGCAGCCGGACGACACGGGGATCGGCAGCAAAATCTGCGCCTCCACCGGCTACAGCAAAGTCTGCCTTCGTCTTGCCTGCGATGCCGAAGCCGGTGTGGTCCTTGATTTCGAAGAGGTAGCGGGCTACTCGACACCGTCGGTCTCTAGCGCGGGTCTGACGGTGGATCGAGGCCCTGAGGCAACGCTTCCCCTCGATGGCATCCGCAAGAGACCGGTCCTCGATGCCGGTCGCGATGCAGCGCTCATCGCCCGCCTTTCCTCCGGGCGGTCGCTGAACCTCAAGTTGGGGACATGGTCGATGTCCTTCGGTCTCGCGCAATTCGGCCCCGAGTACGACCGGGTTGGAAAGGCATGTGCTACCCTCCTCGCCAGGCTTCGTAGCGGCCAGGATCCCTTCCCTGGCCAGTTCTCCCGTCTTGCCGACGAACTGGCCGAGGCCACCGTGTCCGAAGGAACCTGGACCTCGCAGCCGAATACGGATCTTGGCGGCGATGACATTCGACATGGGCTGACCGATCCGCTTCTGCGTGGCCTGAAGGAAGGCGAATGTATCGCGATCTGCTCGGAAACCGACATGTGCCGAGCCTATACGTTCAACCCGAGCGGCGGGGTATGTTTCCTTAAGTCCGCAAAGGGCTCGCCGAAACCCTACGCAGCCGCAAAAAGCGGCGTTTTCGATGGCCGGAAAGCGGGTTTAGCACCTCCACCCACCCGCGGTCCGGGACCGATCGTGGATGGAGCGGTCGGGTGGCACGAGGGCGAGCCGCTGGAAGGCTTCCAGGCCCGCGTGAAGCAAGCTGCTCGCAGGCTCGGCGGGTCATGCGACGAGGAGAAGGAGACGCTCCGGCGCCTGGCCGAAAAATTCCAATGGACACTGCCGCATCAGGGACCGCTCCGCGCCGGAAACAGCTTTGCGATCGAGTGGTCGGGCAACACGCTCGAAGATCGCATACCGGTTTGGTTCATGGTCAAAGCAGAACAGCCCGTCCGTTTTAAAGGCAAGGGGCATGTCGCGTTGGGTCCTGATGCACCCAATCCGTTCGCGATCAAAACCGGTCTCGGCAAGACACGCGCCATGGTCGCTCTGGCGACGCGTGGCGCCGCGGCGAGTGGTTCAGTTTCAACCATTCCGCTGCAAGCCGGGCCTTTGAACCTATCCGTCTCATTGGTGGGTTATCTGCGCGCCTGCGAGGAGGAGATCGTTCTGAAGGAAGGGTCCGAGCGGCTCGAAATCGCACCGGCGCCCGCCGAGATCGTCCTCAACACCGCCGAGGGCCGCGCGGCGTTCACACATAGCATCGATATCCCTAAATTCTCCCGCCGCATCCTCCTCAACGATACCCGCTTTCTTCTGCTGGATGCGGCAAGCGGGACGGAAATCGTCGAGCGGGCAGGCACACACCTGCAGATCTCGCCAACCCACCGCTTCATCGGCGTCGAGCATAATGGCCGGCTCGACATCGTCGACATGGTCGATGGGCATACGGCTGCGACAGCGGATGCCGGCGACCTTCGCTGGGCGCTCGGCGACAGTGTCGTCTTCACCACACTCGCGCCTTGGGCGGAGGTGAATTTTTCCTCTACCTTCGGCGATCATTTGCGCATACGGGAACAGATTACCGGGCCGTCTTGCTGCACGGCGCAACGCGGTCAAACGCGGGTGGCGATCGATCTGGAGAATGCTGCCTACGCCATCTGGGGTGGCGCCGGCTACCGCGTTGGTGCGCTCCAGAACCCGGATTACGCCTCGATCGCGAATTCTTCGGGCGCTTACAGTTCCGAAGGTGGCGAGACAATTCCCCTTCATTTTCATATGTTCTGGTCGCTTGGCATGGTGTCGCCCGTCAGTGTCGCTCGGGAATTCGATGTTGCCGGCGGCTTCAAGACGACCAGTACCTGGGAAGACTGGGAGGTCGCGGAAGCCGACAGCCGCCGCCCCCGCGATTTTACGGAGAGCCTGTCGCGCACGTTGGCCAAAATTGAGCTTCAGGCAGTCATGATCGATACCGCCGTGGCATCGAACGACCAAGGCTCCACCAGAGCCGGCAACGACACGCCTCTCGCCGCTGCCTTGCCCGAACAACTCTTGCGCCTCGGCGTCGCGCTCGATCCAATGGTCGACGGTGAACGCCTCCTCGCGTCCTACGCCGCGGGTGAAAACAACGCCCTTCACGCGCTTGATCGCGACCAGCGGCTGAAACGATCCGCAGAGGCGATGGGGCGCTTCCGCCGCGAGGCGGAGCGTGCGGGCTGGCGATTCGACTGGGCTCTGCCCGTCGGGGAGGAGGGTCCCATCTCCGACTGTGAACATCTTCTGCTCGGAGAATCCTCAAGCTCGGGGGGCATGGGCTCGCTGTCGGCGCCTCGCGATGTTGTCGAGGTCTCGACCGTCCGCACGTCTCGCGGGGCGGTATGGGTGGCGCGTGCGGAGTGTGTCGCGGGGGCGACGTTCGGGAGCCTCAGGCCCTATGCTGCCCTTTACGTCATGGATATCGCGCGCCCCGCGCCGGCGGCGAGTGCGGCACTTCAGGCGGAAGGCGCATTTTTCTTCGAAAACAATGCCCATCGTCTGTGGTACCAGCACGCTTTTCGTATCAAAGCCAATGACGACCTGCTGCTGACCTATGCGCCCGGCAACGGCGTCATTACCGTGCGTGACCGCGCAACACAGAAGTTCCTCTGGATCGGCGAGAATCTTCCGAATGGCGACCTCCTCGTCGACGCCTGGTTGACGAAAGACCGTCGCCATGCGGTGCAACTTAATTCTGACGGCAACTTCTATATTCACGCCATTCTGGACGATAGGCAGTCGCTTCTGTCCGGGCGCATCGCCGACGACGAGATCGCGGTCTGGACCAGGGACTACTTTTACGACGCGACAGCCGAGGCCGCCGCCCTCATCGATCTGAAGTTTCCCGGTAGGGTTGGACAGTATAGTCTCGACCGGTTCGGCATAGCGCGCCAGGTCCCAGATCTGGCGCGCGCCGTTCTTGATCGAGGGCAGACGCCGCAGGCCGTCGCCGAGGTGGGCGTACCGCCGTCGTTGACAGGCGAGATTGCGCTCGAGGAAAACGGCAGTCGCGTAAGAGCCGTATTGCACTTCGACCCGGCTGAGACGGTGCATATGTCCGTTTTTCAGGACGGTGTTCTGACCGGAACGGTTGATGCAGCCACCATCGGAAATGCAGTGTCGATCGAGAGGCTCAAGGACGCGCGTTGGGTGTCGGTCATCGGATTCAATTCTGCGGGCCTGGCGAGCCTCCCGGTATCGGCTGATCTCGGCGAGCCGCTTGCGCGCCGTGCGGTCACCCGCGCGCTCGTCATCGGCGTGAACACTTACGAGGATGAGCGCCTCCGTTCGCTCAATTACCCTCTGCGCGATGCAGGCACGGTGCTCGAAACGCTGACCGAGCCGCTTGGTAAAGAGCCACCGTTCCGCGGCGAGGCAGGGCCGAAGGACAGGCGTGCCACACCCGAGGCCATACTGGAGGCGACGGCGCGACTGCTGGACGGGCTGGTCCGTGGGGACCACGCGGTCCTGTTTCTGGCCGGCCATGGCATGCAGGATCGCAATGGGCGTTTCTATTTCGCGACGTCTGCCACCGATCCAACGGATCTCGAACACACAGCCTTGCCTTTCGACCGGCTGGCCGCGCTGTTCGAAAGGACCGAGGCGCGTATCACCATCCTTCTTGACGCCTGCCACTCCGGCGCCGCGGGAACCGGGGCTTTCACCACCAACGACGATCTCGCCAACAGCCTCGTCGCCCTTAAATCCAATCTCACCATTCTCGCCGCTGCGAAGGGGCGACAGGAGTCGCTTGGGCGGCGGGAGGTCGGCGGCCTGTTCACCAACGCGATCGTTACCGTCCTTGGAAAGGAACGCGATCGTTATGACCACAATCACAATGGTCGCATCGAGGCCTCCGAACTGTATCGCGGCGTCAAGACGCTGGTTTTCGCGGCGAGCGACGGCAAGCAGACACCCTGGATCATCAACAGCCGACTGGTGGGAGACTATGCCCTCTTTTAGATTTCGCGACGCGTATAAAACGGTTGCGGCCCTGGCAGCTGCCATGCTGCTTCTCGCACCTGCCGCCGCCGGCGCCGCGTGCCTCATTTGTGACGAGGTCGTCGAGCTGGATGAGGTAAGGGCAAAATGCTTCCGTCAGGACTATGAAAAGTTTCTTTCAACCGCCCGGAGCGCGGAAACGAGCAATGCGGAGGTCGATCTCTCCGCCTGCGCCGGGGACGACGGACGCGAACGCCGCGGTCTTGATCGGATGCCCGGGCTATTACCGCCCGGAGGTGAATCCACAGCACGGAACCAGCGCGAGCTACGCTCCGTCTACATCTTCGATGAGGCAGGCCTTGTTTGCCTGAAGCGGTTGCTGGATGGTCACGAAGGCACGATCGATCCGTCGGTGCGGTTCGATCTGGTCGAGAACTGCAAGCCATGAGCCAGCCATCATCCAGGCGGCCGGCCGGCCTCTCTTTCTTCTACGTTTCCGATGCCGGCTGGTCGCTTCTGAGCAGCATTATCACCGTTGTGACCTTCGTCGGCGCGGTGGGGGGAATCTTTTGGGCAGTCTTCGAGTACCGCGAGAACCAGGAGACCGAACGGACGAAATATACGCTCACCCTCATTGAGACCTGGGAAACGCAGGGCTATCGGCAAGCCTATGGTGAACTTCGTGAGTTCTACACGGCGTTCATCGCGACGGTCCCGCCCGCCGACAGGAAGACGGCTGAGACGAGCGGACACGCCAGGGACAACCTGCTGCAGTCCTTCAACCGTCGGATCGCGCAGGAGCCCGCACGCCAGGAGCAGGTCAGGGAGGTCGTCTATTTCTTCAACCGGCTTGGTCTTTGCGTGAGTGCGTCGCTCTGCTCCAAGGAGACAACCGCGGTCTTCTTCAATGATACCGTGCAGTCTTTCCTCGATGCCTATGGTCCTTATATCGAAAGCAGCAAGGAAACATTGCCAGGCCGGGGCGCGACACTTGTCGATCTCTCTCGGGAACTCAATCCCGCTGGTCGGGACTAGGCACCCTGCGAATCTCTCCCTTTCGTGCATTGCCCTTCGCCGATTTCCCCTGATAAGACTTCTCCTAGTCGTTTCATCACCTATGTCCTTGGTTATTCGGGAGGCAATCGTCGCCATGGTCGAACTTGCGCAATCGCTCGCATCCATCAAGCTGCCGGACCTGTCCGGCAAGGCCGTGCTGATCACCGGCGCCTCGACCGGGATCGGCGCGGCGCTGGCCCGCGCCTTTGCGGCTCAAGGGGCCAAGGTCGGCGTGCATTACAATGCCAGCCGCGAACCGGCGGAGAAGCTTGCAGACGAGATCCGGTCTGCCGGCGGCACCGTGCACCTGATCCAGGGCGACGTGTCGAGGGAAGGCGAGACCGAGCGTGTCGTCGAGGAGACGGCGAAGACCTTCGGTCATCTCGACGGGCTCATCAACAATGCCGGCGGCATGCTGGGGCGCAAGCCGACCTCGGAATATACCGACGCCCATTATGCCGCGGTCATGGACCTCAACGCCCGCTCGGTGCTGGCGGCAACACGTGCGGCGCATCCTTGGCTGAAGAAGCAGGGTGGATTCATCATCAACACCACCTCGATCGCTGCGCGCAATGGCGGCGGCAATGGTGCGATCCTCTATGCGGCGTCCAAGGGCTTCGTTTCGACGATCACGCGCGGCCATGCCAAGGAATTCGTCCCCGACCGGATCCGAGTCAACGCAGTGGCGCCGGGCGTTATCGCCACACCCTTCCACGAGCGTTATACCAATGACGAGCAGATGGAGCTGCAGCGCAAGTCGATCCCGATGGGCTTCGTCGGCACGTCGGAAGATTGCGTCGGCGCCTATCTCTTCCTCGCCTCGCCGACGCTGTCGGGCTACATCACCGGCCAGATCATCGAGGTCAATGGCGGCCAGCTGATGCCGTGAACGCCTCGATCGGCGGGCAAGATCCTCGCTTTCCCTTTTTAAAAAAGGGAACTTTCGAACCGCCGTGACGTTTCCCGCTTGTTCTTTTCACCAAGCGGGGCACCATGAGCTTTTCATTTTCGGAACTCGACTTCCTCAAGCCGGAGCTGGGAGCGGAGTATACGGGTTCTGGCACCCATTTCGCGGTATTCTCCGCCCATGCGGAACAGATGGAGCTCTGCCTCTTCTCGCCTGACGGAAAGAACGAGATTGCCCGGCTGCCGTTGCCGAAGCGCGAAGGCGACATCTGGTCGGGCTATATCGCCGGCGTCGGCCCGGGCACGGTCTACGGTTATCGCGCCCACGGCCCCTATGACCCACAAGCCGGCCATCGCTTCAATCCGAACAAGCTCCTGCTCGACCCCTATGCCAAACAAGTGACGGGCGAGCTTAAATGGGATGACGCGCTGTTCGGTTACCAGATCGGCGAGGACGACCTTTCCTTCGACGAGCGTGACAGCGCCCCCTTCATGGTCAAGGGCGTGGTGCAGGATCCGGACTTCGATTGGGCGGGTGAAGAGGCGATCCGCCGTCCCTGGCCCGACACCATCATCTACGAGGCGCATGTGCGCGGCCTGACGATGATCCATCCGAAGGTGCCAGACCGGCTACGCGGCACCTTTCTCGGCATGTGCAGCGATCCGATCATCGACCATCTCGTCAAGCTCGGCATCTCGGCGATCGAGCTTCTGCCGATCCAATATTTCCTCGACGATCGTTATCTCCTGGAAAACAACCTACGCAATTATTGGGGCTATCAGACACTCGGCTTCTTCGCGCCGCAATCACGCTACATGTCCGGCGACAAGATCACCGAAATCAAAACCATGGTGAAGAAGTTCCATGCCGCCGGCATCGAAGTCATCATGGACGTGGTCTATAACCATACCGCCGAAGGCAGCGAGAAAGGGCCGACGCTGTCCTTCCGCGGGCTCGACAATGCGAGCTATTACATTCTCTCTCCCGACGATCCGCGCCACACCTTCGATACCACGGGGACCGGAAACACGCTGAATGCCGCCAATCCCATGGTAATGCGCATGGTGCTCGACAGCCTGCGCTACTGGGTCGGCGTCATGCATATCGACGGCTTCCGTTTCGACCTTGCCAGCACGCTCGGCCGCCAGGATATGGAATTCGATCGGCAGGGCCTGTTCTTCGGCGCAATCCGCCAGGATCCGATCCTTGCCGGTGTCAAGCTGATCGCCGAGCCTTGGGACGTGGGCGATGGCGGTTATCAGGTTGGCGGCTTTCCACATCCCTTCCGTGAGTGGAACGACAAGTTTCGTGACGACGTGCGTCGCTTTTGGAAGGGCGATGGCGGCATGGTCTCGGAGATCTCGCAACGCATCACCGGCTCGGCGGTACAGTTCAACCACTCGGATCGCGGCGCGACGTCATCGATCAATCTGCTGTCGGCCCATGACGGCTTCACGTTGATGGACACGGTTTCCTTCGACGACAAGCACAATGACGCGAACGGCGAGGATAACAGGGACGGACATTCGGACAATCATTCGGACAATATGGGTGCCGAAGGCGTGACGGATAACGAGGACATCAACAGCCTTCGGGCGCGGCGGCGCCGCAACATGATGGCGACGCTGATGCTCTCCCAAGGGGTTCCGATGATCCTTGCCGGCGACGAGCTGGGCAACAGCCAAGGCGGCAACAACAACGCCTATTGCCAGGACAACGAGATCGGCTGGACGGATTGGTCGGGGCTCGACGACCCCTTCCTCGATTTCTGCCGGCAGGCCGTCGCCTTCCGCAAGGCCCATCCCGTCTTGCGGCAGGAGCGGTTCCTGACCGGAGAGACAGCCGACGACGGGCGCATCGAGATCGCCTGGTACAAGCCGGACGGCGGTTTCATGGACGATGGGGCCTGGAACGACGACGGTTTGCAGGTACTCGGCGTATACGTCTCGAGGAGCGTGCATGCACCGGACACCGAGGAGATGGACGACCTGTTCCTCGTCTTCAATGCAGGTGGCGACTGCGAGGTTCATCTGCCCGTGGTGAATGGGCTGAAACAGTGGTCGAGGGTTCTCGACACGGGCTCGGAGACGGGTTCTTTCGAGGTGCGCGAACCAGAGAATCCGGTCATCGTCTATGCCCAGAGCGTGGCGGTCTTCGCGCCGAAGGGACAAACCGAGCCGCCGAAAGGCGCGACAAAAGCCGAGCGTCGCCGCTGGTTCCAGTTCGGCCGCAGGAGTAAGTAACGGGTCGCAGAGAACATGAATGCCGAAGCCATCACCGACCTTGGTCTTGTCTATGTCAGCGACACCGAACCAGGCATCCGCAGGCGAAGGAAGGGTAAGGGCTTCAGCTATGTGATGCCCGACGGTACGACGCTTGCCGACGAATTGCAGCGGGCGCGCATAGGCGCGCTCGGTCTGCCCCCAGCCTATGAGAATGTCTGGATCTGCCTCTACGACAACGGCCATTTGCAGGCGACAGGCTTCGATGCGCGCGGGCGCAAGCAATACCGCTACCATAAGGAATGGCAATCCTTCCGAAGTGCGGGAAAATTCCATCAATTGATCGAGTTCGGCCGGGCGCTGCCTCGAATACGCCGCACCGTGCTGCGCCATCTCGATACCGGTGCAGAGGATGTCAATGGCGTGCTTGCGGCCTTGACGACGCTGCTCGACGAGGCGCACCTACGCGTCGGCAATCAGGCCTATGTCAGGGAGAACGGCACCTATGGCGCAACGACGCTGCTAAAACGCCACCTGAAGATCGTCGACGGGCAGATCGAACTGAAATTCCGTGCGAAAGGTGGCAAGCGCGTCCAGCGCAGTCTCAAGCATCCCAGGCTGCAGAAGATCCTGGAGGAGATAGCCGACCTGCCAGGCCGCCAACTCTTCGTCTGGAAGGACGAAAGCGGGACGCTGAAGCCAATCGATTCCGGGCGATTGAACGCCTATCTGGCCGAGATATCGGGCATTCCGATTTCGGCGAAGACCTTTCGCACCTGGGCCGGATCGCTGGCGGCTTTCGGAGCGGCGCGCGAGACGATCCTCGGTGGCGGCCGGCCGACCGTGAAGCAGATGTCGGAGGCCGCGGCCGAGGCGCTACACAACACACCGGCGATCTCGCGCTCGAGCTATATCCATCCCGCGATCATCGCGCTCGCCGGCAACGATCATCCGCTGATCGAGACTGGCAACGAGCCGCTGCGGGGCTTGCGGGCCGAGGAAAACAGGCTACTTGATTTCCTCACAAGCGAGATCGAAGAATGAGCCCCAGACATACGCCGGCATCGGACGTATCCTTGACGCATCCCGACCGGCTCTACTGGCCGGACGAGGGCGTGACCAAGCAGGCGCTGGCGGATTACTACGCGGCGGTCTGGCCATTCATGGCGCCTTATGTCGTCAACCGGCCCTTGGCATTGTTGCGTTTGCCGGACGGCATAAAGGGCCAACAGCGATTTTTCCAGAAACATGCCTGGAAGGGCATGAATCCGCACATCGAGGAGATCGCCGACCCGCAGGATGCGGACGGCGAAAATTTGCTGCGCATCGGCGATTTCAACGGTCTCGTGGCGCTGGTGCAGTCGGCCGTGCTCGAAATTCATCCCTGGGGGGCAACGGCCGACAATTGGGAAAGACCCGATATGGTCACCATGGACCTCGATCCCGGCGAAGACGTGACCTGGAGCGCGGTGATAGCAGCAGCGCTTGAATTGAAGTCGCGGCTGGAAGCCCGCGGCCTGGCTGCCTTCGTCAAGACGTCGGGCGGCAAGGGGCTGCATGTGGTGACGCCGCTTTCGCCGAAGGCCGGCTGGGCCGAGGTGAAGGATTTCGCCCATTCACTGGCCGAAAGCATGTCGGCCGATGCGCCGGACAAATATCTGGCAACCGCGACAAAGGCAAAACGCGGTGGACATATCTACATCGATTATCTCCGCAACGGCCGCGGCAACACGGCGGTCGCGGCCTATTCGACGCGGGCACGATCGGGCGCGCCGGTTTCCATGCCGCTGGATTGGTCAGAATTGAACGAGGTGAGCGGTCCGGCCGCTTTCACGCTCGCCAACGTGCCGCAACGGTTGGAGACCCGGCCGAAGGATCATCCATGGGGAAATTTCTTCGATGCGGCCGTTCCGCTGGAATGAACGGCTTTTAGTTCGGCTTTAACGGAAGCGCAGAAGCCGCTCTATCCTTTTACTTTTACGCAGTCCCGGCAAAACCGCTTCGCGCTTTGCCTGGCGAAAACCGCTTCGCACTTTTCCTGAAATTTCTCTTGTCTCAGCCGGCACCGTCCAGCTCAGGATAATGCCTGAAAATCCCTTCCTCGTTGAAGGCGAGGCGGCGGGCGGAGGCGAGATAGCTGGCGATGTTCGGACGCTTCGCGACCGCGTCATGCAGAGCCAAGAGGCAGGGATATTCCGCCTTGCGCTTCGTCATGGCTTTCGGAAAGGCGTAATTCAGGCCCTCGATTACCTGGAAGAGCGAGAGGTCGACATAGGTCAGCGCATCGCCGACCAGATGGTTGGGGCCTTTCGGGTTCTGTCGCAGCACCCGCTCGAAATAACCGAGGAATTTCGGAATGCGGTCGCGGATGAAGGCGGCCGAGCGGGCTTTTGCCTCTGGCTTCTGGTCCTCGTAATAAAGCGACATGTCGATCGGGTGATGCGTATCATGCGCTTCGGCGACGAAATCGGTGACGGTCAGCTGCAGGCCGTTGACGACATGGCGAAGGCCGTCATCCTCAGGCGCAAGGCCGAGTTTCGGTCCGAGATAAAACAGGATGTTGGCGACATGCGGTATAATAAGGTCGCCGTCCTTCAGGAACGGTGGCGCAAAGGGAATGTGCGTTTCGCTTTCGCTCTCCATCACGTCCATCATGGCGGCGGTGCCGCGCCCGGGCTGGCGGGTAACGTCGATATATGCGGCGCCGACTTCTTCCAGCGCCAACCGCACGAATTCGCCACGGCCTTGAATGCCGTCCCAATAATAAAGCTCGTATGCCATGGCTGCTCAATCCTTCGGTTTACGACCAAAGTCTTTTCGCAGTTCGTCCTTGGCCTTTTCAAGGGTTCCGCGCCGCTTTTTCGTCAGTTGGTCGCCCGCGCGGTTAATGTAGAAGGTCAGCATCGACATGGCAGCGCGATAAGGGCTCGACTTGCGGCGATCACTCTCCTCGGCGGAGTGCTTGACGGAACGGGCAATCTTCCTCGGATCGTCCGATTTGAACACGCCTTCCTTCAGGTCCATCGCATCGCTGCGTTCGGTGACGTCCTGAGACCATTTCTTTTTCGATTTGGCCATGGGTCTAAAACTCCCCGTGTGGCTGGCGGAAAGCCTCCGCTGCCGCATCCTAGTCAATGGTGGCTGTGGTGTTCGTTACGCTTGCGCGTCGCCGCGGCCTTCTTCGCGGAAGCGGAACGTTCCTCCTTCGAGCGTGCGGCGGATGCCGCACCGCCGACGCGGCCGCCCTTTTCGGAGGATTCATGCGTATCCTTCTTGCCGCGGCCGGAACCGGATTTGTTGCCGCCGCCGCTTTCCTTGTTGACGGTCGCCCAAGCACGCCGTTCGGCTTCCTTCTCGGAGACGCCGCGATCCTCGTAGCCCTCCTCGATGTGCTCGGCTTTGCGCTTCTGCTTGTCGGTATAGTCGGATTTATCACCTCTCGGCATCTCGGCCTCCTGTGGTTTGCAAAGGGACTGAACCGGTACGGAGCCCAAAAGTTCCCGCCCAGGTCATTGGGCCGAATTCGGAACAAAAGCCGGGTTTGTCAGGTTTCCGATGTGCATAAGAAGCAGCCGAGAACATGGAAAAACACATCGTCAAAGCCGATGGAAACGGTGCGATTGACGTGAACGGCCAGGTATCACCGGTCATCTATACCGTCAGCCTCAAGCACGGGAAGGGGCGTGCCTATGAGGTCGACATCCGTTTGATGGCGCCGCGTGACTGGCTGCTACGGAGGGGCTTCGAGCGTGATGCCGTGCTGGTCAGTCAGAGCGGTGCGCGCATTCCCGTCTATCACGACGATGGCAGTTTTCACGATGGCGGCAGCCATCACGATGATGGCCGTCTCAACCCTGCCGACACGATCTCGATCGAGCTGACGGCGCGCGACGAAAGTTGCACCAGCGAGGTGGATCTGATGCGGAAATATCCTGAGCTCGACGGCGCCGACGCATAAAGCAAAAGTTGTAGCATATCGTGACTGGCCTACACGCCAGGCCGTTGTTGGACGGCGTTCTTGACCGCCTGGTCGAGCGCTATGCTGCTGAAAGGTTTCGACAGCAGCACCGAGCCGGGGAGATGATTTGCATCCGGCAGGCTGCTGTTGCCGGTGGCAAAGACCAGTCCGACCGAAGGAAAGGCCTCACGCGCCTTCGCGGCAAAGGCCTGACCCGACATGCCGGGCAGGCCGACATCGGCGACGATGATGTCGACGATGGTATGTCGGAGGATTTCCACGCCCCGTTCGCCACTATCAGCCTCGATGACGTCATAGCCGAGATCCTGCAAAAGCTCGGCGGTATCCATGCGGATGAAGGCGTCGTCTTCCACCAGCAACAGCTTCAGCTTTTCACGGGCGACCTCGGGATGTTTGGGAGCGGCCACCGCGGCATCGCTCGCCCCTTGGCGGCGTTGCGTCCTGATGGTAAGCACGTGGCGGATCTTGCGGGCGAGTTCCTCGCGCGTATAGGGTTTGGAGAGCAGTTCGAGGCCGGGATCGAGCCTGCCGCCATGGACGATCGAATTTTCGGTATAGCCCGATGTGTAGAGCACGGCGATGTCAGGCAGACGCTCGCGTGCCATGCGCGCAAGCTCCGGGCTCCGCAACGGCCCGGGCATGACGACATCGGTAAAGAGCAGGTCGATATGGGCGCCGCTTTCGATCACGGTGAGCGCGCTTTGCGCATCCTTGGCCTTCAACACGTAGTAGCCGAGATCCGTCAGCATCTCGACGACAGTCGTGCGCACACCCTCGTCATCCTCGGCGACGAGGATGGTTTCCGTGCCCCCGGTCGCCGGCACGCTGTCGACATTGGTGATGCGATCCTCGCTCTGGAACGAGCGGGGCAGATAGAGCTTGACGGTCGTGCCTTCGCCGATCTCGCTGTAGATCTTCACGTGGCCACCGGACTGCTTGACGAAGCCATAGACCATCGACAGGCCAAGACCGGTACCCTTGCCTTCCGGCTTGGTCGAGAAGAAAGGCTCGAAGGCCTGTTCTATGACCTCCTGCATCATGCCGGATCCGGTATCGGTAACCGCCAGCACGACATATTGGCCGGCGGTGACTTCAGGATGGGTGCGGCTGTAGGTGTCGTCGAGGAAGGCGTTGCCGACCTCGATCGTCAGCTTACCGGGGCCAGCCATCGCGTCTCGGGAGTTGATCGCAAGGTTGAGCAGTGCGTTCTCGATCTGGGTCGGATCGGCAAAGCTGTTCCAGAGCCCACCTGAGACCATGGTCTCGACTTCGATCTCCTCGCCGAGCGCGCGGCGCAGCATGTCGTCCATGCCGGTGACGAGACGGCCAATATTGACGACCTTCGGCTCCAACGGTTGCCGGCGGCCGAAGGCGAGCAACTGGCTTGCCAGCCGCGAGCCGCGTTCGACGGCGGCAAGCGCGTTGGAAATGCGTTCCTTGGCCCGACCGCTCTCTGCCACGTCCTTGCCCAGAAGCTGCAGGTTGCCTGAGATCACCTGCAGCAGATTGTTGAAATCATGGGCAACGCCGCCGGTGAGCTTGCCGATCGATTCCATCTTCTGCGACTGCTGGAGCGCTGCTTCGGCCTGCTGGCGCTCGGCAATCTCGGCCGCGACGCGGACCTCGAGCATTTCATTAAGTTTCCGCAGCTGATCTTCCATATTGCGGCGCTGGTCGATTTCGATTTTGGCGGCACGGAAAAGCCGGATATTGTCGATCGCGACGGCCGATTGGCCGGCGAGACTGACGAGGCTCGCCTCGGCCGCTTGGGAAAAACGGCCGGGCTGGCCGTGGCCGAAGAACAAGCCGCCGATGACGCCGCCGTCGCGTGATTTCACCGGCACGGCAAGATAGCTCCTGACGGGAAGATGGCCCTTCGGCATGCCAGCATGCGGCGCATTCTGCCCGTAGCGCGGGTCGAGCAGGATGTCGTCGGAGCGCATAATGCCTTCGCCGTTGAAGGTCGGCGCGAAGACCTTGGTATTGCGCGGCATCGGGAATTTCTCGAAGTTCTTCCGATCGACACCGGAGAGGGCATAGAGCATGTAGCTGCCACCCTCGCCATCATCGACATTGTAGAAAAAGGCGCCGAATTCCGCGCCGGTCAGCGTCACGCCGGCATCGACGACAATCTGGGTGAGGCGTTCGACACTGGGCTCGGCGGTGATCGCCGCACCCGCCCGGTTGACAACCGCAAGTGCCTCCGATTTTGCACGCAGTTCTTCCAGCGCGCTTTGTTCGCCGCGCTTGGCCGACACCTGGTCGGTAACATCAAGGGCCGCGCAGAGGATGCCGGCGACCCTGCCGTCATCGTCGCGCAGCGGCGTGTATGAGAAGGTGAACCAGGTGTCTTCGGTACGGCCGTCGCGGCGCATCGGGATAAGCAGCTCCTTGAAGAGCTGCGAACTGCCTTCGAGCGTGCTGGTGACGATCGGCGAGAACTGTTCCCAGATATCTGCCCAGACCTCGCGGAAGGGTCGTCCGAGGGCATCGGGATGCCGCTCGGGGAAAACGGGCACATAGGCTTCATTGTAGAGAAAAGCGAGATCCGGACCCCAGGCGACGAATTTGGGCTGGCGGGAATTCAACACCATTTCGGCGACGTGCTTGAGAGAGGCAGGCCAGCTTTCGACCGGACCGAGACCGACGGCGTGGAAATCCGGATGCCGTAACAATTCGCCGATTTCGCCTCCACCTCTCGGCCAGCCGTCCCCGACGCTTCTCATTCAAAATCGCTTCCTTGTCGTCTGCCGCACCGATGTGATCGGTCGGCTCGGGGTCCAGCCCTTCCAAAGCTTCAACATAGAGGCTAACGATGGGAGGAAAAGGGCGCGATCGAAATATCCCTGACTGCCGGGTGTTCAACGCTTTTCGCGGTTTGCGGCGGTGCCCGGGAGGTTATTTTCGATTGAGCTTTTGTGAAGCGACCAAAGCGCGGCCGATGTGGAAGAAGGGCAACTGCGCGGGCGCACGGGGATCGCGGAAAACCAGTCCGACGAGGTTATCGACGACAAGGATGAAGCCAAGGGCGAGACCGAGGTAGAGCAGCGCGGCGACGATGAGGAGCGACATCTCCATCCCTCACACGATCGCGGTCGAAGCGCGGCTGCTGGCTAAAAAGAGGATTTCGGTATGACTGTCCTTCATGGCAACTTCCTCGTTGCGCCATAAACAATCATCGCACCTTCTTGTTCCCGGTTATCGGACGAAGATTCAACTTTTTTCGGAAGCCTCAAAGCTTGCAGCGTCATTCGGCCTCTGTTCACCCCCGCATGGAAGCCCATCGTGGAATCCCTAAAGCAAAACTAATTCAGGCATATGACAAAACGAGATCAAAGGGCGTCGCGACGACGCCCTTTTTAATAGACTTGCTCGGTAATCCAGTGTTCAGGACGCCGTCTTGCGGCTTGCAGCCCGCTTCGGTGCCGGTGTCACGACGCCGTTGGCCTTGCTGCCCGTCACGCTGCGCTTCGCCTTGGGTTTGGCTTCCTTGCCGTTGGAAGACGCAGCAGAGCCCTCGAGCGCGTCGCGCTCGTCTCGTGCCTGTTCCCAATGAATGGAATCTCGCCCTGTCGGATATCCCTCTTCTTCCCAGAGGGTGTATGCACGTTTTTTGATCCACTCTTCCCGAGTTTCTGCCATCGCTGATCTCCAGTCACATGATGCCGTCGTTCGAACGCGATACTGCTCGGATGGTTCCAGAGGAGGGGAGCTCTTTCAAGCGAAATCGCGCCGCAACCGGAAATATTTCGCATCGCAGCATATTAGGGTTGAGAATCGAGGTTTACCGGGGCCGAAACTCCGCGGCCTTGTGCAGATCTGACACGAAATCCCGGCGCTGCTGGTCTCGGTCCGCCTCGTTACGGATGCGCAAGAGATAGGAGGGGTGGATGGTGACCAGAACAGGCGGATGGTTTGTCGGATGCAGGATATGGCCGCGCTCCGGCGTCAGCTTTGCTTTCGGGCCAAGCAACGCATACAGCGCACTTGCACCGAGCGTCACGACGAGCTTCGGCCGCAGGATGTTGAGCTCTGCGCCGAGCCACCAGGCGCACCGCCTGATCTCGCCGGCATTCGGTTTTGCATGCAGCCGCCGTTTGCCGCGCGGCGTGAACTTGAAGTGCTTGACCGCATTGGTGACATAACAGCGTTGACGATCGAGACCGGCCTCTTCGAGGCAGTGATCGAGCAGCCGGCCGGCGGGGCCGACAAAGGGCCTGCCGGTCAAATCCTCCTGGTCCCCCGGCTGCTCGCCAATGAGGACGATCTCGGCTTTCCCGGAACCTTCGCCGAAGACGATTTGCGTGGCATTCCTGTAGAGATCACAACGGGTGCAGTCTTCGGCCTGATGCCAAAGTTCGGCAATGCTGTCGGCATTCGCGACTTCAAGCGCCCAGGCGGGACCGACATTTGCGGCTATGGTCATGATGGCGACCCTCATCTCCTCGGGATCAATCGATCTGTGCCGGCATTGTTCCCGCGGTGAAGCGGGCGGCGGCGGTAAAATGGTCACGGCAAAAAATTTCGCGTCATGAGAGAACAGCGTTGTGATTGATCGCCGGCGTTTCGCGGCTATATTCGCCAGCGATGTTCTATCTCCTGTCGACCTACTGGCCGCATATCCTCTTTGTCGTTTCGATCGCCATGGGGGCTGCCGCGGCGATCCATGCCGCGATGACCAAGGAGGAGGTGCGCGCCGCGATTGGCTGGGTCGGCGTCATCATTCTGTCTCCGATCATCGGCGCGGTGCTCTATGCGATTGCCGGCATCAACCGCATCCGCCGCAAATCGTTGAGCGTGCGGCGCGACGCGCTGCTGCTTGCGGCCGAATTCGACGAACTCGAGACCTTCGATGCCGAGGCAGAGACGGTGATCAGCCAGTTCGGCCGCCGCTTCGCGGCGCTGCAGACGCTCGGCGACCGAGTGACGCGCAATCCGCTGACTTCAGGCAATACGATCGATGTGCTGGAAACCGGCGACGAGGCCTATGCGGCGATGAAGACCGCCATCGACGAGGCGGCGCGCAGCATCCTGCTCGAAACCTATATTTTCGACCGCGATGCGGTCGGCCTTCGCATCGCCGATGCGCTGATTGCGGCGGCCAGCCGTGGTGTGGAAGTCCGGGTGCTGATCGACGCGGTCGGCGCGCGTTATTCGGTGCCGAGCATTCTCGGCCATCTGAGGGAAGGCGGCGTCACCGTTGCCGTCTTCAACGGCAATGTCATCATGGGTTTACGGCTGCCCTATGCCAATCTGCGCACCCACCGCAAGATCCTGATCGTCGACGGGAAAATCGCGCTGACGGGCGGGATGAACATCAGGGCGGGCTTCAGCGAGGAGGCAACAGGCGAGAGCTTTGCCCACGACACGCACTTCAGCGTCACCGGCCCTGTCGTGGCCGACCTTTTCGACCTCGCCGCCGAAGACTGGCGCTTCTCGACGCAGGAGTTGTTGAACGACGAGCCCTGGCGCATCGAACCGCCGGAGCGCAGTCCCGGCGATCCCATCCTGATGCGCGTCGTCGCCTCCGGCCCGGATCGCAGCGTCGAGACCAACCACAAGATGCTGATGGGCGCCTTTTCCGTGGCGCGCCAGTCGATCCGCATCATGTCGCCCTATTTCCTGCCGGACCGCGAACTCATCAGCGCCCTGGTGACGGCGGCGCGGCGTGGCGTCGAAGTCGATATCGTCGTGCCCGCGCTCAACAACCTCGTGCTGGTCGACCGGGCGATGACGGCGCAGTTCGATCAGATCCTCAAGAATTACTGCCGCATCTGGCGCTCCACCGGCAGCTTCAGCCATTCGAAACTGCTGACGATCGACGGTACCTGGGCCTATGTCGGCTCTTCCAATCTCGATCCGCGGTCGCTGCGGCTGAATTTCGAGGTCGATCTCGAAGTGCTGAACGAGGGCTTCGCCGCCGAGATCGACGAGCACATCGAGGAAACCTTGAAAACCGCGACGCCCGTGACGCTTGAGGGGCTGCAGGCACGACCCTTCCCGGTGCGGCTGCTTGAGAAGGTGCTATGGCTAGGGTCGCCCTATCTCTGAAGGATTTTTTGTGATTGGACGTGGCAAGTCCGGCTTGCCCGCCTATACTGCTGAGACAAGCCTTTTCGATCAACGGAACAAGTGCGCCTGCCGATGCACGCCAGAAAAGACAGCCTTCCCGCCAGCATTCTCGCCTCGATCAGGAGCAGGAAAAAGCGGCTCAATGCAGCCTATACGGAGGCAAGGCCGCCCAGTGCGGGGACGCTGATCGCCTCCTACAACGTGCACAAGTGCATCGGCACCGACCGCCGCTTCGATCCGGAGCGCACCAGCCGCGTCATCCACGAAATCGGCGCCGATGTGATCGCGTTGCAGGAGGCCGATACGCGCTTTGGCGAGCGCACCGGCATTCTCGATCTCGGGCGGCTGGAGCGGGAAACGGGACTGATCGCGGTCCCGATTGCCGGCATGGCGAAGGCGCATGGCTGGCACGGCAATGTCGTGCTCTTCAAGAAGGGGCTGGTGCATGACGTGCATCAGGTCAAGCTGCCGGGGCTCGAACCGCGCGGCGCGCTGGTTGCCGAGATCGAACTCGAGAAGGGCGGGGTGCTGCGCATCATCGCCGCGCATTTCGGGCTGCTGCGCCACAGCAGAGCCCAGCAGGCCCGCATGCTGGTCGAACTGATCAACGACAGGCACGAGATGCCGACCATCCTGCTCGGCGACCTCAACGAATGGCGGCTCGGCGACCGGTCTTCGCTCAACACCTTTCAATCCGCCTTCGGACCGCTGCCGCCCGCCGTCCCGAGTTTCCCCGCCGGCCTGCCGCTTCTGGCGCTCGACCGCATCATCGCCAACCGCAAGGGGATCATCTCGGAGGTGGAAGCACATGATACGCCGCTCGCGCGTATCGCCTCCGACCACCTGCCGATCAAGGCGCTGATCGATCTGGAACCGGTTGCGGGTTGATGTCATGGCGACAGCGGGTGCTGTCGCCGTTGTCACTTCGGCCGGCGCTTTCACTCAGCCATGGCTGAAACGTCACAAGCCGGATGGCGTTCAACATGATCTCGAATATCCGCTTGCGCATCGATATCTCTCCTTCGCAATCATATGCCGCCCCTTGCCTCGCGCCTTCAAACGAGCTTATCGTCGGCCTCGAATGACTTGAGGTTATGGATGAAGCGCGGACGCCTGCCATTGACGGCTCTGCGGAGTTTCGAGGTCGCCGGCCGCCTCGAGAGCTTCACGCTGGCGGCGCAGGAGCTGTTCATCTCGCAGGCGGCGGTCAGCCGGCAGATCCGCGAGCTGGAGACGTTGCTGGGCGAAGCGCTCTTCGAGCGCTGCCATCGCGGCGTCCATTTGACCGCATCGGGCAACAAGCTGCTGGCGATCCTGACGTCATCCTTCGACCGGAT
This sequence comes from Rhizobium sp. CRRU65, assembly GCF_048551595.1. Classification (NCBI taxonomy): domain Bacteria; kingdom Pseudomonadati; phylum Pseudomonadota; class Alphaproteobacteria; order Hyphomicrobiales; family Rhizobiaceae; genus Rhizobium; species Rhizobium sp. CRRU65. The sequence continues at coordinate 221,284 of NZ_JBLYZH010000002.1, forward strand.
CGACGAATCCCTGGAAGAAATCCGCAGCCGACCGGCGAGGGCAGCGCTGACGATCAGCGTGGAACCTTCCTTCGCGGCGTGCTGGCTCGTTCCCCGCCTGCCGGAGTTTCGCGAACGGCATCCTGAGATCGACGTGACGATCGACGCCGATTCACGCCTGGTCGAGTTCCGAGGCGGACAGGCCGAGATCGCCATCCGCCACAGCGCCAGCGTGACCGCCTGGCCGAGGACGGAGAGCGGGCATCTCGCCGATGTCAGGATGGTGCCGGTCGCGGCACCTGCGCTGCTCAAGGGAGGGCCTGCGATCGACCGCCCGGAAGACATGCTCTGTCATACGCTGTTGCATGAGGAGACCCGCGACGTGTGGTTCCGCTGGTTCGAGATGGCAGGCATCGCCATGCCGGAAATCGCGCGGGGGCCGGTCTATGCCGATGGCGGGCTGGTCATGCAGGCGGTCCTGCGCGGGCAGGGCATAGCACTGATGGACGATATCTTCGCCGAGGAAGAGATCAGGGCGGGCCGGTTGCTTCGCCTGTCCGACCTTGCCGTTGCCCACGGCGCCTACTGGCTGGTCGCGCGCAGTTTTGAACGTCTCGCTCCGCCTGCCTCGTTCTTTGTCCGCTGGATCAACTCCCGGATCGAAACCTTCTGAAGGCGGCCTATCTGCCGTGACGCTCGACCTTGGTCAGCACCGTGATGAAGGCCCGCAAACCCCGCGGCACGTGACGGTGCCCGGGATAATAGAGACAGAGGCCCGGAATGGCAGGACACCAGTCGTCCAGCACCGTGACGAGCGCGCCGCTTTCGAGTAACGGCCGGGCGGTGCGATCCGAGACATAGGCGATGCCGAGCCCCTTTGCCGCCGCCTGCGCCATCAGCTCGACATGGTCGAGCGTCAGCACGCCCGGAACGTCGAGGGCAATCTCGTGGCCGTGTTTTTCGAACTCCCAGCGGAAGAGCTTGCCGCTTGGCAGCCGGAAGCGGATGCAGGCGTGGGTCTTTAATGCGTCCGGTGTCTGCGGCGCCGGATGCGCTGCCAGATAGGCCGGCGAAGCGACGGCAACAAAGCGGGTATCTCCGCCGAATTCCACCGCGATCATATCGAGCGGCACCGCCTCGCGAAGTCTTATGCCGGCATCGAAACCGTCGGCAACGACATCGACGAGCCGATTGTCGGTGACGAGATCGAGCGACATGTCGGGATAGCGGCTGAGAAAGGTCGGGACGGCGGCATCGAGCAGCACCCGCGCGGCGATCTCGCTGGTATTGACCCGCAACGTGCCGCTGGGATGGCCGCGGAATTCGTTGACCTCCTCGAGCGCCAGATCGAAATCCCTGAACAGTGGCGTCAGACGGGTAACGAGGCGCTCGCCGGCCTCCGTCGCCGCCACGCTGCGGGTCGTCCGGTGGAGAAGCCGAACGCCCATATTGGCTTCGAGCGAACGCATCATATGGCTGAGCGTCGAAGGCGACAGGCCCAACTCGTCGGCAGCCTTGCGGAAGCTGCGATGGTTGACGATAGCAGACAAGGCTCTCAGATCGGCAAGGCCCGGCTTGTAATTCATGGCTAGAATTCACCAACTCATGCAGCATTCGACGGATGGAAGCAGGAATAGGCTTATCTATCTTTACCTTCAAGAGCAGCCGCAATGCCGCGGCATGAAAGGTAAAGACAATGGGAAAGACATGGATGATTACTGGCGCCTCCTCCGGTTTCGGGCGCATCATGACCGAAAAATTGCTGGCGCGCGGCGATCGCGTCGCGGCGACAGTGCGCAAGCCGGCAGCGCTCGATGATTTGAAGTCGCATTACGGCGACAACCTCTGGATCGCGACGCTTGACGTCAGCAATGATGGGACGGTGCGCTCGGTCGTCGACGCCGCTTTTGGAGCGATGGGCCGGATCGACGTCGTCGTCAGCAATGCCGGCTACGGCCTGTTCGGTGCTGCCGAAGAGGTCAGCGACGAACAGATCCGCCATCAGATCGATACCAACCTGGTCGGCTCGATCCAGGTGATCCGGGCAGCACTGCCGCATATGCGGGCGCAGGGCGGCGGCCGCATCCTGTAGGTGTCTTCGGAAGGCGGGCAAATCGCCTATCCGAATTTCAGCCTCTATCACGCGACCAAGTGGGGCATCGAAGGCTTCATCGAAGCCGTTTCGCAGGAGGTCGCCCCCTTCGGCATCGAATTCATCATCGCCGAGCCAGGTCCGGCGCGGACCGATTTTGGCCGCGGGCTGGTCGCGCCGCGGCCGATGAAAGCCTATGACGCGACGCCGGCCGGCGACATCCGCCGCGCTATCGCCGACGGCAGGTTCGAGGCCAAGGGTGACCCCGTCAAGATGGCGCAGGCGATGATCGAGGCTGCCGAACAACACTTGGCTCCGAAGCGGCTGGCGCTTGGCGCCGGCAGCTATGCCTCGATCCGCAAGGCGCTGGTCGAGCGGTTGGCTGAACTCGACGCCTTCAAGGAGGTGACGATTTCAGCCGATGTCGATGCCTGATCGGGACCAGCAAATGCGCCGCCGGTGCCGGTTGGTCGATGTCGTCAGGCGCCGTATGTCCCATCCTGCAAATCTCGTTAGAGAGCGCCCGCCGCCTGCAGCAGCTTGCGATCGAGATCGACTGACACGCGGGACTTGTCGAGAACCATGGTCGCCGGCTTGTCGGTTGTGTAGGCCGGCCAGTCGGGCAAGCCCTCGGCGCTCGGCTTGCCGTTGCGCGCGAAGTTGACCCAGGCCTGGCTCACCTTCCTGGAAAGCGCCAGGGCGTCGCTCCCACCACCGGTCGACGTCTTGACCAGAGCGGCGTTCGCAAACACGTAGGGCAGTTCCGAGCAATGCCAGGCCATGGCAATCCCATCCAGGACCGGTGACTCGTAGGCGAACATGTAGGAGTAGACCGGAGCCCCGTTCTGCTTCGCCTTCAGGTCGAGATCACGGATGGCTCCCGGCCGGAAGCGCAGATCCAGGAAATAGGCGTCGGCGATCTTTTTCTCGGGGTAGGCCGCCATGAATGCCTTGCCGACCGCGTCGGATTTGTCGGCGAAGCGCTCCTTCAGCTTGGCCTCGGACTTGTCTTCGTCCCAGTTGTTCTTGTTGTCGGCAAGAAGCTCGCCCGCCTTGTGATTGATCACCGTCTCGAACTCGTTGAGGGTGTTTCCGACCATCAGCGGAATGTCCTTGGCCTGGTCAACCCACTCTGTCCCGACGGGGTTCACCGGAATGTAGTCCCCGTCCTGAACAGGTGCGTAGCGGGCGTCTTTTGCGCCTTGGGCGGTCGCGTCCTTGATGGCCTTGTCGGCCGCGGCAAGGAGATCGTAGTAGTCGACGTCGGCAAGCTTGTCGATTTCCTCAGCCTTGAGACCGAGGTTGGCAAGCGTCAGTTCGGCCACCTTCCGCGAGGATGCCTGATCGACGACGGAATCGCTCCGGGAGCCGCTCTGAACGATGGCCTTCTGGAAGAGGCCCTTCGCCGAAGGCGTCCCCATCAAGGCGCGCACCTTGTAGCCGCCGCCGGACTGGCCGAAAATCGTCACGTTGCCGGGATCGCCGCCGAAGGCCGCGGCATTGTCGTGGACCCATTTCAGCGCGGCGACGAGATCGGTGACGCTGGCATTGCCCGTCCGTTTGTATTTCTCTCCGTAAGCGGAAAGATCGAGGAAGCCGAGCACGTTGAGCCGGTGGTTGAGGGTGACGACGACGACATCACCGTCCTTGCTCAGATTGTGGCCGTCATACGAGGTCAGTTCGATGCCTGAACCATTGGTGAAGCCGCCCCCATGGATCCAGACCATGACCGGCCGTTTCTTTCCGTCGTTGATCGCCGGCGTCCAGATGTTCAGGAACTGGCAGGCTTCGCTCATCGGCAGATAGCGGTGCGGATTGAAGAGTTCGTCGCCGGCCACTTCCTTCATGCGGGGGATGAAGCAGTTCTCGCCATAGGTGACCGCGGGGCGGATGCCTTTCCAGGGCGCGACCTCTTCCGCCGGCATGAAGCGGTCGGCATGTGCATAGGGGACGCCAAGATAGCTAAAGATGCCATCGTCGAGTGCGCCGACGAGACTGCCCTTGTTGGTTTCGACGACCGTCTTGCTCTGCGAAGCAACAAACTCTTCGGCGAGAGCGGGCGCGCCGACAATAGAAGCCGTCATCGCCGATAGCGCGGATATCAAAGTGCAATAATATAGAAACGTCCTTTTCATCAACTTATCCTCTTGTCGTTGATTGTAAGTTCAAAAGTCCGACGGCCGCCATCCCCGGCCGTCGGTGACTAACTAGGTCGGCGCCGACGCTTTTTCACGCCACGGTCAGACTGTTTGCCGGAGAGAGGATCATGCCGGAGGGTTGGACGAGTCTTTCTTGCCGACCGGCCACCAATGAACAGGAGATCTGACGCCGGGCGGGCCGCTTCCACGCGCTTTGGTCCCGCCGGACGTCGAGCGTCTCGAGCATGCCTGACGGAACACCATCGGCGCCTGGGTGGTGGCGATTGGGCAACATTATCCGCACAGGTGATCACACGGCGAGATAAGCCGAGATCCCGCCGCTTGCCAGGACCGCGCTAGCATCCGCCACTTGTCAAAAAGATGACGAAGGGACCACGCCGATCGTTGGGACGGGTGGTTTGTGCTCCGGCATCTTGTTTCCTTGCTCGTCGCCGGCGCTCAGGGCCTCGCGCACTTCATCCTCTTCCCAACCCGCCTCGACGGCGGAAGCCACGAGCGTTTCAATTTTCTCGGTTTCCGAGTTGTGCGATATCTCATCGAGGCGGCGTCTGGCGGTCTCGAGACACTGACGAAGGTTCGAAGCGCGGCTGGCGTCGTTACGGTCGTAGCTTGGCGATGCGACGTAGGTCATTTGAAAGCTCCCTGCTGATCGACAGGAACACCTGAAGAGAGAGGCGGTTCCACTGCGTGCCCGCGGTAAGCGCCGCGCTGAAACCATTTCGGAGGTGCAAAGGGAATTGTGGAGCGGCCGGCCGACCAACAAACGCCCCTTGACGTCTTTCCATCTTTGAGAAATGCTAAGATGTCAGACCAATTACAGAGGTCGGCTGCCTGACAAGAAAATGGGGAACCATGAAGGCAAATAGCAGCGACAGGCCGGTGATCCGGCCGCTTCCAGTCATGGACCGCGCGCGTCAGGTGACCGATGCGCTAGCGGATTATGTCGAGGAAGCCAGGTTGAAGGCGGGCGATAGGCTTCCGGCCGAGCGCGAGTTGATGGCAGCCCTTGCCGTCGGCCGCTCGACCATTCGCGAGGCGATACGCCACTTCCAGGCGCTCGGCGTCATCGAGACGCGTAAGGGCAGCGGTACCTATCTGCTGAAACCGGTTTCCAGGGCGACGATCCACATGCCGCTGTCTTTCGACACGGTTCATCTGCGCGACGTGCTGCTGCAGACGCTGGAGGTTCGACGCGGCATCGAATGCGAGGCGGGCATGGTCGCGGCCCGGCGGCGCACGAACACAGACCTCGTCGTCATCGAGGAAAAGCTGGACGCGATGGAGCGGGTGCACTTGGAGAAGGGTACCTCCGGGCCGGAGGATCTGGCCTTCCATCTCGCCGTCTACGACGCCACCCACAATCCGCTGTTTCGCCAGCTTCTCGAGCAGATGCGCGAGACCTTCGAGCGCTTCTGGGAGCATCCGTTCGACCGGCAGGATTTCGCGCGCCGGTCCTTTCCCTTTCATCGCACCCTTTTTAACGCGATCGCTGCCGGGGATCCCGAGGCGGCGCGCGCCGAAACATTGAAAATTCTCGATATCGTCGAGGAAGACATCAAGGAAATGTCCAAATGAGCAACGGCTCTGAACCGTTCGATCTTGCTTCCCTCATCACGGCGCACGACGAAGGCAACTTCGCCGACGCCGTCGTGCCGCCGATTTTCCAGACCTCGCTTTTCACCTTTTCCGATTATGACGACATGATCGCCTCTTATCGCGGCGAGAGGGTGCGGCCGATCTATACGCGCGGCCTGAACCCGACGGTGCGTGCCTTCGAAGAAATGCTCGCCAAGCTCGAAGGTGCCGAGGATGCGCTGGGTTTTGCAAGCGGCATGGCGGCGATCTCATCGGCGGTCTTAAGCTTCGTCGAGCCGGGCGACCGCATCGTTGCCGTCAAGCATGTCTATCCCGATGCCTTTCGCCTGTTCGGCACCATCCTGAAGCGGATGAAGATCGAGGTGACCTATGTCGACGGACGCGACGAGGAGGCGGTCGCCAAGGCGCTGCCCGGCGCCAAACTCTTCTACATGGAAAGCCCGACGAGCTGGGTGATGGAGGCGCATGACGTCGGCGCGCTCGCAGCACTCGCCAGACAACATGGCGCCGTCTCGATGATCGACAACAGCTGGGCAAGCCCGTTCTTCCAGCGGCCGCTGACGCTCGGCGTCGATCTCGTCATCCATTCAGCCTCGAAATATCTCGGCGGCCACAGCGATGTGGTGGCCGGCGTCATCGCCGGCTCGAAGGCGATGATCGCGCGTGTCAAGGCCGAGGCCTATCCCTATCTCGGCGGCAAGCTTTCGCCGTTCGACGCCTGGCTGCTGATCCGCGGGTTGCGCACGCTGCCGCTGCGCATGAAAGCCCACGAGGCATCGGCGCTTGAAATCGCCAGGCGCCTTCAGAAGCTCGGCGTGGTGGAAACGGTCTGCCATCCGGGGCTCGCCAACCGTCTGCCCACTGGCCTCATCGGCACCTCGGGCCTGTTTTCCTTCATATTCCGCGACGGCGTGGATATCCGTGCCTTCGCCGATCACCTCAAGCTCTTCAAACTGGGCGTAAGCTGGGGTGGACATGAAAGCCTGATCGTACCGGGCGAGGTGGTGCTCCAGCAGAAAGCACAGCCGAATTCCGCACATGCCTTCGGCATCCATGCGCGATCCGTACGTCTCCATGTCGGCCTCGAAGGAACCGAGGCTTTGTGGAGAGACATCGAGGAGGCGCTCGCCGCCGCCTCACAATCCTGAAACCCGAGAGAAACCTAATAAGGGGGAACTGAGCCATGAAAAAACTAATAATCTCGACGATCTTTGCTTCGATGATGGCGGGCACGGCCTTTGCCGATACGACGCTCAAGCTTGTCGAAGTCATCACCAGCCCGGAGCGCACCGAAACGCTGAAATCGATCGTCGGCAAGTTCGAAGCCGCCAATCCCGGCACCAAAGTCGACATCATCTCGTTGCCCTGGAACGAGGCGTTCCAGAAGTTCGCGACTATGGTGTCTGCCGGCGACGTGCCCGATGTGATGGAAATGCCCGATACCTGGCTGTCGCTCTATGCCAATAACGGCATGCTCGAGAGCTTAGAGCCCTACCTTGCAAAGTGGGAGCACACCAAGGAGCTGACGCCGCGCGCGCTCGAACTCGGCCGCGACGTCAAGAACACCGCCTATATGCTGCCCTACGGATTCTATCTCAGGGCGATGTTCTACAACAAGAAGCTGCTTGCCGAAGCCGGCGTCGCCGCGCCGCCGAAGACGATGGAAGAATTCACCGCCGCTTCGGAGAAGGTTTCCAAACTGTCCGGCAAATACGGCTACTGCATGCGCGGCGGAGCGGGCGGCCTCAATGGCTGGATGATCTTCGCCGCCTCGATGGCCGGCTCGAACAAGTATTTCAACGACGACGGCACCTCGACAATGAACAGCCCCGGCTGGGCCAAGGGCATCGAATGGATGGTCGATCTCTACAAGAAGGGCTATGCGCCGAAGGACAGCGTCAACTGGGGCTTCAACGAGGTCGTCGCCGGCTTCTATTCTGGCACCTGCGCATTCCTCGATCAGGATCCGGATGCGTTGATCGCCATTGCCGAACGCATGAAGAAGGAGGATTTCGGCGTCATGCCGCTGCCGAAGGGGCCTGACGGCAAGTCCTTCCCGACGATCGGCTATGGCGGCTGGTCGATGTTCACGACCAGCGGCAACAAGGATCTCTCCTGGAAGCTGATCGCCACGCTCGAAGGGCCGGAAGGCAATATCGAGTGGAACAAGCGCATCGGCGCCCTGCCGGCCTATACGGCGGCCGAGAAGGATCCCTTCTACGCCGGTGACCAGTTCAAGGGCTGGTTCGAGGAACTGGCCGACCCGAACACGGTACCAACAGTCATGCCGACCTATCTCGAGGAATTCGCCTTCTTCAAGGATTCGCTAGCGATCAAGACCTCGCAACAGGCGATGCTCGGCGATATCTCGGCGAAGGATCTGGCCGACCAGTGGGCGGAATACCTCACCAAGGCGCAGCAGAAGTTCCTCGCCAAGAAATAAGCGACGGACTGACGGCGGCGGCCTCGGAACAGGCCGCCGCCGCTTTTTTGATGACACAGACGGCGCAGAACGCCGCGAACGGGACCTTTTGGCTGATGACCATTTCCGCCGATACGCTCGACATGCGTCGCGACCGCAGACCATGGCTGCGTCGCGTTGCCGATGCTTCGGAGCCCTATCTCTACAGCGCGCCGTCGCTGATCCTGATCATTGCGGTGATGCTGGTGCCGCTGACGGTCGGCATTTCCTACGCCTTCCGCGATATCCAGCTGCTCAATCCGTTTTCCGGCGGCTTCATCGGGCTCGATCATTTCCGCGAGCTTTCAGGCGACGCCGCCTTCTACGGTGCGCTGAGGAACACGCTGTGGTGGACAGGCGCTTCCGTCGTCCTGCAGTTCGTTTTCGGGCTGATCCTGGCGCTGCTGCTCGACAAGCCGTTCAAGGGCCGGGCAATCGCCCAGGCGCTGGTCTTCCTGCCCTGGGCCGTGCCGTCCTTTCTTGCCGGCCTCAACTGGGCCTGGCTGTTCAATCCCGTCATCGGGCCGATCCCGCACTGGCTCTTCGCCCTTGGGCTGATGCATGAGCCGGGCAATATCCTCTCCGATCCCAACTATGCGATGTGGGGGCCGATCGTCGCCAATGTCTGGTGGGGCATTCCCTTCTTCGCCATTACCCTGCTCGCCGCCTTGCAGGCGATCCCGCGCGATCTCTATGAGGCGGCGTCGATCGACGGCGCCGGCTGGTTCCAGCGTTTCCGCTCGATCACCCTGCCGTTTCTGGCGCCAACGATCGCCATCACCGTGCTGCTGCGCACCGTGTGGATTTCCAATTTCGCCGATCTCATCGTCGTCATGACCAATGGCGGGCCGGCAGACCGAACGCAGATCGTCGCCAGCTACATCTTCACGACAGCCTTCAGGCGGCTCGATTTCGGTTATGCCTCGGCGATCGCGCTGGTGCTGCTCGTACTGCTGCTTGCCTATTCGATGCTGATCATCCTGCTCCGGCAGACGCTGCTGAACAAGGATTGAGATCATGAGACGATCCGTCATTCCCACCATCGCACACCGTCTGGCGATCCTCTGCTACATCGCCTTCGCGCTCTTTCCGCTGTTCTGGCTGCTCAAGGTCTCGGTGACGCCGAACGACCTGCTCTATAGCGAGGGCGTGCGCATGTGGCCGTCGCGCACGACTTGGGATCATTATGCCTTTGTCCTGCGGCACAGCGCCTTTCCGACCTTCTTCAAGAACAGCCTGATCGTCTCGGCCTCGACGGCCATCACCGTGACCATCTGCGCCTCGCTATCGGGGTATGCGCTTTCCCGCTTCAATTTCCGGGCAAAATACTGGATTGTCGCTCTGATGCTGCTGACCCAGATGTTCCCGCTGGTCATGCTGGTCGCGCCGATCTTCAAGATCCTGTCGCCGCTGCATCTGACCAACAGCCTGACCGGGCTCGTCATCGTCTACACCGCCTTCAACGTGCCTTTCGCCACCTTCCTGATGCAGTCTTTCTTCGACGGCATCCCAAGGGATCTCGAAGAGGCGGCGAAGATCGACGGCGCGACGCAGTTCACGGCATTTCGCCAGATCATCCTGCCGCTGACGCTGCCGGGGATCGCCGCCACACTCGGTTTCGTCTTCACCGCCGCCTGGAGCGAACTGCTCTTCGCGCTGATGCTGATCAACGGCAATGACGCGGCGACCTTCCCGGTTGGCCTTCTTACCTTCGTTTCGAAATTCTCGGTGGATTTCGGGCAGATGATGGCGGCGGGCGTCATGGCGCTCATTCCGGCCGGCCTCTTCTTCCTGCTCATCCAGCGCTATCTCGTCCAGGGCCTGACGGCCGGCGCGGTCAAGGGTTAAACAAATGGCATCGATCGATATCCGGAATATCCGCAAAGCCTATGGCCATGTGCAGGTGCTGCACGGCGTCAACCTGGAAATCCAGGACGGCGAATTCGTCGTGCTCGTCGGTCCGTCCGGCTGCGGCAAGTCCACGCTGCTGCGGATGATCGCCGGGCTTGAGGAGGTCACATCAGGCGAGATCCGCATCGCCGGCAATAGGGTCAACGAGTTGCATCCCAAGGACCGCGACATCGCCATGGTGTTCCAGTCCTACGCGCTTTACCCGCATATGAATGTCGCCGGCAATATGAGCTACAGCCTCAGGCTGCGGAAGGTGGCGAAGGAGAAGATTGCAGGCGCGGTCGCCGCGGCTGCCGCAAAGCTCGGCCTCGATCCGTTGCTCGAACGCAGGCCGAAGGCGCTTTCCGGTGGCCAGCGACAGCGCGTCGCCATGGGCCGCGCCATCGTGCGCCAGCCCAAGGCCTTCCTGTTCGATGAACCGCTGTCCAACCTCGATGCGCGCCTGCGCGAACAGATGCGCGCCGAAATCAAGAAGCTGCATGGCGACCTGAAGGCGACCTCGATCTACGTGACCCACGACCAGATCGAGGCAATGACGCTGGCGGACCGGATTGTCGCCATGCATGGCGGAGTGGTCCAGCAGGTCGGCAGTCCCCTGGAACTCTACGACCGCCCCGCCAATCTCTTCGTTGCCGGCTTCATCGGCTCGCCTGGGATGAATTTCCTCGAGGCCAGCTATGATGCCGGCGGCGTGAAGCTGAAGGACGGCACGATCGTGCCGCTTGCAAAGCCTTTGCCGCTTTCAGACGGCGCAAAGGTGACGCTCGGCATCCGGCCGGAGCATGTGCTGATGAGTGACGGCGGGGCGGGGCTTGCCGCGGATGTGGAACTCGTCGAACCGACAGGCTTCGGCATCATCCTGCACCTTGCCCTGCATGGTCTGCCGTTCAAGATCTTCACGCTGAACCGCGAAGCGCTGAAGGCAGGTCCCAAGGTCAATGTGGCCTTCCCGGCTCAATATTTGCATGTGTTCGACGGCGAGGGAAAACGCGTCGATTGAACGGTTAGGCCGGTAGCCCGATGCTGTCGGTTTCGGCATAGTGTCTCCGGCAGGGGCGGGGAGGCAGAACATGCTCGTTGCGCAGATTTCCGATATCCATGCGGGGCCAGACCTTTCGTCGCTGCGGACGCTGGAGCGAGCGATAGGTTGGCTGAAAACGTTCCGCCCGGATGTGCTTGTTGTCACCGGAGATCTGGTAAACGACCGATGGCGGCACGGCTATCGCCTTGTCGCCGAAAACCTGCGGTCGCTGGACTGCCCCGTCCATCTGTTGCCGGGCAACGGTGACGATGTGCAATTGATGCGCTCCGAACTTGTCGCTGTCGGCACGGGGATCAATGCGACGGGACCGATGCATTTCCGGACAGCCGTCGATGGGCTGACCCTCTTCGGTGTCGATGTGACCGTTGCCGGTCAGAGTTACGGCGACGTCCTGCCGCACCTGCCATGGCTGACGAGCGCGCTTGCGGATGTGACGACGCCCTCCCTTCTCTTCATGCATCAGCCGCCGTTGCGGATCGGCATCGAGGTGCTGGACCAGGTCGGATGCAGAAACGGCAGTGCGCTTCTCAGCACCCTGAAGACGATCGACAGGCTACCGCTGGCGATTCTCTGCGGCCATGTTCACCGACACGCTTTTGGCCGGCTGGGATCGATGACTGTCCAGACCTGCGGCTCCCTTTGCCCGCCCAATCCGCTTCTGCTGGACGGCCGTGCCGATCTTTCGGTGATCGACGCTCCGTCCTTCCTCATGCATGAGGTCAGCGACGGCAGGCTGGTTTCACATGTGGTCTCGGTTCCGATATCAGACAGGGGCGCATGAAAGGGATTGCACGATCATTCCTCACGTGCTGCGAGCGGAAAAATCTTTTGCCGCATCGCCCATGAGGGCTATATCGTCCGTGTGATCTTGCTGGATTGGATGCCATGACCGACACTGTTCTCGACCGCTTTCTCCGTTATGTCGTTATCGACACGCAATCCGACCCTACCTCGTCGACGCAGCCGACCACCGGCAAGCAGAAGGATCTCGGCCGCGTTCTGGTCGATGAACTGCTGAAGATCGGTCTTGCGGACGCGCATCTCGATGAACACGGCTATGTCTACGCGACCATTCCGGCCAATAGCGACAAGACGGTGCCGGTCATCTGTTTCTGCTCGCACATGGATACGGCACCCGATTTCAGCGGCACTGATGTCAAGCCGCAGATCATCAGGAATTTTGCCGGCGGCGATATCAAGCTTGCCGGCGACACCGGCCGGGTGATCCGCGTCAGCGATCATCCCGAACTGCAGAACCAGATTGGCAATGATATCGTCACGACCGATGGAACGACATTGCTCGGCGCCGACGACAAGGCCGGACTGGCCGAAATCATGACCGCGGCTCAGATACTCGTCGGCAATCCAGATATCAGGCACGGGACGATCAAGATCCTGTTCACGCCCGACGAGGAAGTCGGGCGCGGCGTCAACAAGGTCGACCTGAAGAAACTCGGTGCCGACTTCGCCTATACGATGGACGGCGAGACGGTCGGCCATATCGAGGATGAGACGTTTTCGGCCGACGGCGTCGAGATCAGCATATCAGGTGTGGCGATCCATCCCGGCTTTGCCAAGGGCCGCATGGAAAACGCCATCAAAATCGCTGGCGCCATCATCGACCGGCTGCCGAGGGATATTGCCCCCGAGACCACGGAAGGCCAGCAGGGCTTCATCCATCCCACAGGCGTGACCGGTTCGATGGAGAAGTCGTCGCTGAGCTTTATCATCCGTGATTTCACCGACAAGGGTCTCACGGAAAAGGAAGCGATGCTCGAAGGCATCGTCAAGGACGTGATGGCAGTCTATCCCGGCTCGACCTATCATTTTGAGGTGAAGGAGCAGTATCGCAACATGAAGGTGGTGCTCGATCGTCACCCGGAGATCGTCGACAACGCGATCGAAGCGGTGCGCCGGGCCGGCATGACGCCGGTGCGCGGCAGCATCCGCGGCGGCACCGATGGCTCGCGTCTTTCCTTCATGGGGCTGCCGTGCCCGAACATCTTCGCCGGCGGCCACGCCTTCCACTCGCCGCTCGAATGGGTGAGCCGCCAGGACATGGAAAAGGCCGTGAAGACGATCGTGGAACTGGCGAGGGTTTGGGAAGAGCGCGCCTAAAACAAGTCCAGCAAAAGCGCGCTTCCATCTAACTCATACCGGAACGGCGGTTGGTTCAACCGCCGTTCGCTGGAAGGCTTTCACGCAGCATCACGCTGTCATAGGCGGGCCGGGGGATAGGGATCGCAATGGGCATTCCCGGCTCGGGCTCGACCGATGTTACCGGGGATGTTTCCGGCGCGGTCACCGGCGCCGTGATCCGCATCTGCCCCGTGCTCGCCGTCGCCATGGGGTCTGGCGCCGGGAGAGGAACGGGAACCGCCGAGGGTATCAGGGCCTCGAATTGCGGCGGCAGCATGCTTTCGCCGGGCACATAGTTCATCGCCACCTCGTAGGAGGGCAGCGGCGGCGGCGTTTCAAGCATGCCGTTGGAGTCGCGCTTCTCGTAGAAGGCGTTGCCGCCGGCAACCGTCACATAGTGCATGTTGTCGTACGGGAATTTCAGCCCATCGGTGTGGAAGAACATCGCGTCCTTCACCGCAGGATGGCGTGCGCCCTTAACAAGGATTGCATCGGCCGCGCTGGCAAGCTCGGTTTCCGCCTGCGGCTTGACTTCGCGCGTCATCACGCCGGGCGCGAACTGCCGTTTCTGGGCCACCACGCCGCAGATCGACGTCGGATAGGCGCCGGAGGTGAGCCTGTTCATGACCACGGTCCCGACAGCCATGTAGCCGTCCTTGTCCGAATGCAGCGATTCGAAATACATCGCGCGCTGCAGGCACTCGCGGTCTTTGGCCGTATAATTGAACGTGACTTTCGCCGCTTGGCCCGGCTTCGTCTTGCTGTTCGCCGCCGTTGCCGCCGGTTTCGATGTCGTTGTGCAGCTTGCAGCTGCCAGTCCCACGAACAAAATCCCGATCAGGGATTTTCCAAAGGAAATCTCCGCCCTCAACGCCAGGTGCCTCCTATGGGATTAGTCCAGCCCTTAATGGTTAAGCGTAAACGTTTTACTCGTCATATGACTGAAATACAAACAACCATAGATAACAAAAACCTTAAGGGACTCTCGCCAAATACGATTCCGGCGATGGCCTCCTGCATAATCCCCTAAATCGGAATCGATTTAGGGATAAATGGTGCAGAAATTCAAGGTGTTAGCGTCACCAATCCCCGTCAGCTGCGGAACAGTTTCCAGCGGGTCGGCTTGAAGGCTACCCGGTTGCGGTCAAGCCTGTCGGCCTCGCTCGGTGGCAATTCGATCTCGATATGCGGGCGATCATTGCCGATATCCAATTCGATATGGCGGGTGCCTGCCACGCGGCGGCTGGAGACCGGCTGGCCGGCGATACAGTTTTCAGCTGATTCGCAAAGCCTGACGTCGTGCGGGCGGAAATAGAGCTGCGCCGTGCCATCCGGCTCGCCTTCGGCATTGAGGCCGAGCGAGCGACCTTCGAACCGAATGTCGCCGTCTGATATCTCGACCTGCAGGCAGTTCGACTGGCCGATGAAGCCGAAGACGAAGGGAGAATTCGGATTGTCGTAAACCTGGTCCGGCGTGCCCACTTGTTCGATCGCGCCCTGGCTCATGACGACGACGCGGTCGGCAAGCTCCAGCGCCTCATCCTGGTCGTGGGTGACGAAGACTGTGGTATGTCCGGTGCGATCGTGGATATCGCGCAGCCACTTGCGCAGGTCCTTGCGCACCTGGGCGTCGAGCGCGCCGAAGGGTTCGTCGAGCAGCAGCACGTTCGGCTCGACGGCCATGGCGCGGGCGAGCGCCACACGCTGGCGCTGGCCGCCAGAAAGCTGGGCTGGGTAGCGTTTTTCGAGACCCGAAAGCTGGACAAGGTCGAGCAGTTCCAGCGCCCGCCTGCGGATATCGGCCTTCGGCGGCCGCCGCGCACTGTTTCTGACCTTCAGGCCGAAGGAGACGTTTTCGAGCACCGTCATGTAGCGGAAGAGAGCATAGTGCTGGAAGACGAAGCCGATATTGCGCTGCTGCACTGATTTCTTCGAGGCATCCTCGTCGCCGAAGAAGATCAGCCCCTCCGTCGGGCTTTCGAGGCCGGCGATCAGCCGCAGCAATGTCGTCTTGCCGGAGCCCGATGGACCGAGCAGTGCGATCAGCTCGCCGGAGCGGATGTCGAGCGAGACATCGTGCAGCGCCGGAAAACGATCGAATTCCTTGCGAATGTTTTGAACGCGTACTTCCATTCCAAATCCTTCAGTGCCGCCGGCTGGCGGCGATTTCTGCGCTATAGCGCATTTCCAGCAGCGTCTTCAAAACAAGAGTTACGAGCGCGAGCAAGGCCAAAAGCGTGGCGACCGCAAAAGCGCCGGTGAAATTATACTCGTTGTAGAGAATTTCTACCTGCAGCGGCATGGTGTTCGTCTGGCCGCGGATGTGGCCGGATACCACCGAGACGGCGCCGAATTCGCCCATGGCGCGGGCGTTGCAGAGAAGCACGCCGTAGAGCAGTCCCCATTTGATGTTCGGCAGCGTCACGTGCCAGAAGGTCTGCCAGCCGCTGGCGCCGAGCGAAAGGGCGGCCTCCTCGTCGGCCGTTCCCTGTTCCTGCATCAGCGGGATCAGCTCGCGGGCGACGAAGGGGAAGGTGACGAACATGGTGGCGAGGATCAACCCCGGCACGGCGAATAGGATCTTGATGTCGTGAGCGCTGAACCACTGTCCGAGCCAGGTATTGGCGCCGAACAGCAGAACGAAGACCAGGCCCGATATGACGGGCGAGACCGAGAAGGGCAGGTCGATCAGCGTCGTCAGGAAAGCCTTGCCCTTGAACTCGAACTTGGCGATCGCCCAGGCGGCAGCAACCCCGAAGACGAGGTTGAGCGGCACGCTGACGCCGGCAACGATCAGTGTCAGGCGGATCGCCGAGAAGGTCTCGGCGTCCGCGAGCGCCTGGAGGAACGGGCCGGCCCCCTTGCGGAAGGCCTCGACGAAGACGGCTGCGAGCGGCAGAAGCAGGATCAGCAGCAGGAAGACGAGCGAGAGGATGATCAGGCTGAAGCGCGCGATCCTGTTTTCGGTGGTCACCGAACGCAGCTTCGTTGGTTGAGCGGTCGCATCAAGCGCCATAGCCGTACCTCCGCCTGCTCCAGCTCTGGATGAGATTGATGACGAGCAGCATGGCGAACGAAATGATCAGCATGATCGCCGCAATGCCGGTCGCTGCCGCATAATTATACTCTTCGAGCTTGATGATGATCAGCAGCGGCGCGATCTCCGATTTGAACGGCAGGTTGCCGGCGATGAAGATGACCGAGCCGTATTCGCCGACGCCGCGGGCAAAGGCCAGCGCAAAGCCGGTGAGCACGGCGGGCGCCAGCCCCGGCAGCAACACGCGGAAAATCGTCTGGAAGCGATTGGCGCCGAGCGTTGCCGCGGCCTCCTCCACTTCCTTGTCGATCTCCTCCATGACCGGCTGCACGGTACGCACCACGAAGGGCAGGCCGACGAAGATCAGCGCCACGACGATGCCGGTAGGCGTAAAGGCGATCTTGATGCCGAGCGGCGTCAGGAACTGGCCGATCCAGCCGTTCGGCGCATAGAGCGTCGTCAGTGCGATGCCGGCAACGGCGGTCGGCAGCGCGAAGGGCAGGTCGACCATGGCATCGATGATGCGCTTGCCGGGGAAGCGGTAACGCACCAGCACCCAGGCGAGAATGATGCCGAAGACGGCATTGACGATCGCGGCGATGAAGGCGCTGCCGAAGCTTATGCGCAACGCGTTCAGCGTGCGCGGATCGAGCGCGATCGACCAGAATTTCTCCCAGCCGAGCGCGCTCGACCGGACGGCAAGGCCCGAGAGCGGGATGAGGATAAGAAGGGTGAGCCAGGTCAAGGTAAAGCCGAGCGCCATTCCGAAACCCGGAATGACGCTCGGCCGTTTGAACCGCCACCGCGTGGGGCTATGTGCTTTCATGAAGTCTATTATTGGGCCGGCTTGTAGATTTGGTCAAATACGCCGCCGTCGCCGAAGAATTTAGGCTGTGCGTCCTTCCAGCCGCCGAAGTCGTCGATGGTCGCCAGCGTCAGCTTCGGGAAGCGGGCGATGTCAGCCGGATCGGCGGCTTCCGGCTTGGTCGGCCGATAGTAGTGCTTGGCGGCGATCTTCTGGCCTTCGTCCGAATAGAGGTAGTTGAGATAGGCTTCGGCGACCTTGCGCGTGCCCTTCTTGTCGACATTGCCGTCGACGACGGCGACCGGCGGATCGGCGCGGATGGAGAAGGTCGGTGTTACGATCTCGAACTGGTCGGGACCGAGCTCTTCGAGCGAAAGATAGGCTTCGTTTTCCCAGGCGAGCAGCACATCGCCGAGGCCGCGCTGGACAAAGGTGGTCGTGGCGCCGCGAGCGCCGGTGTCGAGAACCGGGACGTGCTGCAGCAGTTTCGCAACGTATTCCTGCGCCTTGGCTTCATCGCCGCCATTTGACTGCTTGGCCCATGCCCATGCGGCAAGGAAGTTCCAGCGCGCGCCGCCCGATGTCTTCGGGTTCGGGGTGATCACCTGCACGTCGTCCTTGACCAGGTCTCCCCAATCCTTGATGCCTTTCGGGTTGCCCTTGCGCACGAGGAAGACGATCGTCGACGTATAAGGCGTCGAATTGTTGGGGAACTTGGTCTTCCAGTCGGCCGGGATCTTGCCGGTCGCCTTGGCGATGGCGTCGATATCGCCTTCGAGGGCAAGTGTCACGACATCGGCGTCGAGACCGTCGATGACCGAGCGGGCCTGGGCGCCGGAACCGCCATGCGAAGCCTGGATCGCCAGGGTTTCACCATTGTCCTTTTGCCACTTGGCGGCAAAGGCGGCATTGAAATCCTTATACAATTCGCGGGTCGGATCGTAGGAAACGTTAAGAAGCGTCTGATCTGCGAATGCCGGAGCAATGCTTCCGATCGCGAAGCTGGCTGCCATGACCGCAGCTGCGATGAGCCGGGTGAGCCGTTGTGTCTGCATGGGGAACCCTCCTGTTTTCTGCCTTAACTCTATCAACTCGGTCGTATAATGAAACAAAGGTTCTTCCGGTTCCGGCATGGCTGTTAGAATGCCATTCCATTTAAGCGGCAATTTGGAAATGGACGTGCCGAAGTTGGCCGCGGCCAATTGGTCGCTCGGCGCTGCCCTGCCGTAGGGCCGTGTTTTTTTGGCCACAGTTCCTCCACGAAAACGACATGGTGATGCAGATTTTTGCCAAGATTTTGCCGCGATGACACTTGCGGATTCCTATATGGCTCCCGTGCGGTCGTATTCGCCGACTGCTACGCGGGGGTACCCTTGAAGTGCGCCTCGCATTCCAAACCTGTTAGGGCCATTCAAAATGAATATCAGAACTATCCTCTTTGCCTCCGTTGCCGCCCTTGCCGCGGCCTCCGGAGCCCGCGCAGCCGACGCCATCGTGGCGGCGGAACCCGAGCCCGTGGAATATGTTCGCGTTTGCGACGCCTACGGTACCGGCTATTTTTATATTCCGGGGACGGAAACATGCCTTTCGATCGGCGGTTATATCCGTACCGAAGTGCGCTTCGGTGACCATATTTCCGGCGATTCCGACGTAAACTTCTGGACTCGTGGTCAGGTCACCTTCCAGACCAAGAACGACACCGAGTACGGCACGCTCACCGGCGTCATCACGCTGCGTTACAATGCCGACAATGCCTCCGATCAGGAAGCATTGCTCGATGAAGGCTATCTCGACATTGCCGGTTTCCGCGCCGGTAAGCTGTACAGCTGGTGGGATGACGACATGAGCGGCGAGACCGATACGCTCGCCAGCAACGAGACGACCCACAACTCGATCCGTTATCAGTACGAGAATGGCGCTTTCGCGGCCGGCATCTCGGTCGACGAACTCGAAGAAGTCTACGCCACCAAGCCGGGCGACGGCCCGAACAACTTTGGTGTCGCAGGCCAGGTCTCCTACAAGGCCGGCGCCATCAGCGCTTACCTGCTTGCCGGTTACGACACCGACACCAGCGAAGTCGCTGTCCGCGGTATCGTTTATGCCGACATCGGCCCGGGCACGCTCGGCATTGCCGGCGTATGGGCAAGCGGCGCCAACTACTACTACGAAGAGTCCGAATGGACGATCGCAGCAGAGTATGCCTTGAAGATCAACGACAAGTGGTCGGTCACCCCGGGCTTCCAGTACTTCGAGAACATTGCTCTCGAGGCTGACGGCAACGGTTTCACCGGCGGCAGCGCCTACACGACCGGTGTCACCATCGACTACCAGATCGTCGAAGACCTGCGTACGAAGCTCAGCGTGCAATATCACGATGAGGACGAAGGCGACGACGACGTGTTCGGCTTCCTGCGCTTCCAGCGCGATTTCTAAGATAGTCTGATTGCAGACGAGCGGGCGCGGCCTTCGGGCCGCGCCTTTTTTATGATGCCGAAACGTGTGAGCGGTTTTCGGACGACATCATGCTCCCGCTATTCAATTTGGACGTCATACCCGTGAATCGGCGATGAAATCGGAATAGTATTCGTCGACCGTTCTTGCCTTGCGCATGGCGACAAGCGTGCCGTCCGATTGCAGCCGCCTGGCGATCGCAGAAAGCACGTTCAGATATTCGCCGCGATTGTTTTCCCCGAAGAGCAGCACGAAGGCGATATCCGTCGGGATATCGTCGATCGCCTCGAAATCCAGCGGATGGGCAAAGCGGAGGAGAAGGCCGCGCGGGCTGGTCATGCCGTCGATTGCCGCATGCGGGATGGCGATGCCGTTGCCGATCCCCGTCGAGCCGAGCTTCTCACGCGCTTCGAGCGCCTTCAGGATGGTCTGGCCGTCGACGGAGAAAGCCTTGGCGGCCTTGTCGGCGATGGTCTGCAGCGCGCGCCATTTCGTCGGCGCCGACACGCCGATGAAGGTGTGTTCCGGGCGGATGATGTTGGGAAGGTTCATGTCATTCTCGATACTGTTCGGCTCGATACTGCTCGGCTCGATAGTGTTCCGGCAGCGGGAGGGAAGGGAGTTCAATCCGGTTCCCTGAGCCGGTAGCCAACGCCGGTCTCGGTGGTGATATAGTGCGGCTGGTCGGGAATCTGCTCGACCTTTTGCCGCAGCTGCCGGACATAGACGCGCAGATACTGCACATCCGCCGCCGGCCCCCATACCTGCTTTAGAAGAAACTGGTGTGTCAGCACCTTGCCGGCATGCTGGGCGAGCACGCGCAGGATGTCGTATTCCTTCGGCGACAGCTTTATTTCCGCGCCTTCGACCTTGACGATGCGCTTGACGAGATCGATCGACAGCCCGCCGGTCTGGAAGATCGCCTTTTCGCCCTGCTGCTGCAGGCGGTGGCGCAGCGCCACGCGGATGCGGGCGCCGAGCTCGTTGATACCGAAGGGCTTGGTGACGTAATCGTCGGCGCCGCTTTCCAGCGCCTTGACGATACCGGCCTCGTCGGTGCGGCTGGACAGAATGACGACGGGCATGGAAAGCCCTTCGTCGCGCCACTCCTTTAGCAGATCGTGGCCTGATGTGTCGGGCAGGCCGAGGTCGAGCACGATGAGATCGGGCATGCCGTCGGCGACCGACTGACGGGCGGCGCTGGCATTCGGCGCCTCCTGGACCTCGTAGCCCTGCGCGGTCAGGCCGACGCGGAGCAGCTTGCGGATCGGAGGCTCGTCGTCGACGACGAGGATTTTGACGGCTGAACCGGTCATCGGAGTTCATCCACTTTCGGAATGTCGTTGGGTTTCGGCAGGCGGATGGTGAAGACGGCGCCCGGACGGCCCGTCCGGTTGCCGGCGGTGATCGTGCCGCCCATCGCCTCGATGAAGCCGCGGCAGATGGAAAGGCCAAGCCCGGTGCCGGCGCGCACCTGATCGCCCTTGCGCACGCGGTAGAAGGTGTCGAAGACGCGGGTGAGATCGGTCGGCGGAATGCCTGGGCCTTCGTCCGAAATCTGCACGACGACGTTGTCGGCATCGGCCCAGCCCTCGATATGGATCACCGATTGCTCGGGCGCATATTTCGCGGCATTGTCGAGCAGGTTGAAGATCACCTGCTCAAACAGGACGGGATCGACGCGCACCATCGGCAGGTCGGCGGGAATACTCATCTCTGTCTTGTGGCCGTCGAGGATCTTTGCGGCACGGCGAAGTGCGCTGCCGACGATATCGCCGGCATAATGCAGTGCGGAGTTCGGTTCCATCGCGCCGGATTCGATCTTGGTCATGTCGAGCAGATTGGCGATGAAGCGGTTGAGGCGTTCGGATTCGTCGACGACGGTCGACAGCAGATCGCTGCGATCCTCCTCCGGCATCGAGGCGAAATAGTCGCGCAGCGTGCCGGCGGCGCCGAGGATGGCGGCAAGCGGTGTCTTCAGGTCGTGCGAGATCGATGTGAGCAACGCCGAGCGCAACCGATCGGCTTCGGCCCCAAGTCTTGCCCGGTCGACATCGGCGACGAGCTGCACACGTTCGATGGCAAGGGCCGCCTGGTCGGCGAGCGCATCGAGCAGCCGCTGTTGCTCCGGCGTCAGCAGCGGCCCGTCGCGGCGGTCGCTGTCGAGGCCGATGACGCCGACGGCGGTGCGCCCGGTTCTCAGCGGCACATAGAGGCGCTTGGCGCCGGGCAGGGTATCGGCGCCGCGGCCGGCGGCGTGGTTGTGCTCCCAGGCCCAGCGGGCGGCGGCAATATCCGCGTCATCGAGCGTATCATCAGGCGGATAACCGGCCTTGACGGCGATGCTGCCCTCTTCCGGCAGCAGCAGCACGACGCGGACCTTCAGCATCGAGGCAAGCTGGAAGGCGGTTGCCCAGAGCACGTCATCGAGCGTGCCGGTGCCGGCGAGCTTTTTCGAGAAGAGATAGAGATCTTCGGTCGTGCGCGCCCGCTGGCGGGCGGCGGCGGCCTGGCGCTGCACGGTCGCCGTCAGGTTGCTGGCGATGATGGCGACGCCCAGGAAGAAGAAGAGCGCAAGCACGCTTTCCGGATCGCTGATCGTCAGCGTGTAGCGCGGCGGCAGGAAGAAGAAGTTGAAGGACAGCGCGCTGAGGATGCAACTGTAAAGGGCCGGCCGCAGGCCGTGGAGGACGGCTGAGGTCAGCACGGCCATCAGAAAGACGAGGGCGAGGTTGCGCACGTCGAGCACCTGGTCGAGCACGACGCCGACGGCGAGCGCGATGGCGACATAACCGGTCGCCAGCAGATAGGCCCTGAGATCCAGTGGCGGCGGGGTGGCCGCCGCCCTCACGCCGCGCGCGGTGGTGCCGTCCTTCTCATTGCCGGAAATGACATGGACGCTGATCTCGCCGGCCCTGCGGATCAGCTCGTCGGTGATCGAGCGGCCCCACCAGTCCCGCCATGTCGGCTTCTTCGGGGCGCCGATGACGATATGGGTGACGTTGTTGGCAGTGGCGTGGCCGACGAGCTCTTCAGCCACCTCGCGACCGGGAAGGGTAATCGCCTCGCCACCGAGCTGCTCGGCGAGGCGCAGCGTCGCGGCGACGGTATCGCGTTCGGCTTCGGTCAGATTGATCGAGCGGTTGGTCTCGATATAGACGGCGGCCCATGGCGCACGCAGCCGCGAGGCCATGCGGGCGGCGTAACGCACCAGCGAAGCGGAACGTGAATGGTGGTCGACCGAAACGAGCACCCGCTCGCCCGCCGCCCATGGGCCGGAAATTGCATGGGCCTGCATATGGGAAAGCAACTGGTCGTCGACGCGCTGGGCGGTCTTGCGCAGCGCAAGTTCTCTGAGCGCCGTCAGGTTGCCAGGCGTGAAATAGTTGGTCAGCGCCCGCTCGGCGGTGCGCGGCATGTAGACCTTGCCGTCATGCAGGCGCTTGATCAGATCATCCGGCGTCAGGTCGATGATCTCGATGTCGTCGGCAAGGTCGATGATCGAGTCCGGCACAGTCTCGCGCACGCGGATGCGGGTGATCTGCGAGACGACGTCGTTCAGGCTTTCGACGTGCTGGATGTTCAGCGTCGTATAGACGTCGATACCGCGATCGAGCAATTCCTTGACGTCGAGATAACGCTTCGGATGGCGGCTGCCCTCGGCATTGGTGTGGGCGAGTTCGTCGACCAGCACGAGATCAGGCCGGCGGGCAAGGATGCCGTCGAGGTCCATTTCCTCGAGCGCCCGGCCCCTGTAGCTGATTTCGACGCGAGGGATGATCTCGAAGCCGGGGATAAGCGCTTCGGTCTCCTTACGGTCGTGGGTCTCGACGACGCCGATGACGACATCGAGACCGTCGGCGATCTTGGCACGGCCGGAGACGAGCATCTCGTAAGTCTTGCCGACACCGGGTGCGGCTCCGAGAAAGATCTTCAGACGGCCGCGCGTTTCAGCCCGGGCTTTTTCGAGAAGCGCATCGGGCGAGGGCCTGCCGGCCTGGTCGCGACTGTCGTCTGGCATGCGTATGGTCTTTCTGCAGATGGCTGCCGAGGACGGGCGCTATATCTTCCTATCCTTCGCCCCTCCGGTTAGCGCAGCGATGGGAAGAAAAAGGGCGCCCAGCCTGCCAGGGTCACTGAGTCATAGAAGCATCAAGGCTCTGATTCAACGCCAGAACATCGACCCTGGGTTCGCCGAGAATGCCGAGTTCGCGGCCTTGGACGGCGCCGTCGACCAGCGCCTTGACCTTGGCCTCATCAAGGCTTCGCGCCTTGGCGACGCGCTGCACCTGGAAGTAAGCAGCCTCCGGCGAGATATCAGGATCGAGGCCGCTGCCCGAAGCGGTGACGAGGTCGGCGGGCACCTCCGCATTCGGGTTTGCAGCCTTGGCGGCCTCATAGTCGCCCTTGACGCGGTCGATCAGCTTCTGGCTGGTCGGGCCAAGGTTCGAGCCGCTGGAGGCGGCGGCATTGTAGCCGTCGCCGGCGGCCGAGGGGCGGCCGTGGAAATATTTGTCGCTGGTGAAGGCCTGGCCGATCAGCGTCGAGCCGATCACCTGGCCGTTGTTCCCGATCAGGCTGCCGTTCGCCTGGGCCGGGAAGAGGGCCTGGGCAGCACCCGTCATGGCGAGCGGATAAAGCAGGCCGGTAATGGCGGTGGTGGCGACGATCATGACGACCGCCGGACGAAGTTCTTTCAACATTGTCTTACTCCTTCGAGTGTTCAGACGGAATCCGTTAGGCGAGGCCGAGGGCTGCGACAGCCATGTCGATCGCCTTGATGCCGATGAAGGGGACGATGATGCCGCCGGCGCCGTAGATCAGCAGGTTGCGCGACAGTAGCGCGCCGGCGCCGATCGGACGGTAGCGGACACCCTTCAGCGACAGCGGGATCAGCGCGATGATGATCAGCGCGTTGAAGATGATCGCCGAGAGGACGGCGCTTTGCGGCGTCGACAGTCCCATGATGTTCAAGACGCCGAGCTGCGGATAGAAGGTCAGGAACATCGCCGGGATGATGGCGAAGTACTTGGCGATGTCGTTGGCGATCGAAAACGTCGTCAGCGCGCCGCGCGTCATCAACAGCTGCTTGCCGATCTCGACGATCTCGATGAGCTTTGTCGGGTCCGAATCGAGATCGACCATGTTGCCGGCCTCGCGGGCAGCGACCGTGCCGGTGTTCATGGCGACGCCGACATCGGCCTGGGCGAGCGCCGGCGCATCGTTGGTGCCGTCGCCGCACATGGCGACGAGCTTGCCCTTCGACTGTTCCTCGCGCATCAGCGCCAGCTTCATCTCCGGCGTTGCCTGGGCGAGGAAGTCGTCGACGCCGGCCTCGGCGGCGATGGCCGCTGCCGTCAGCGGGTTGTCGCCTGTTATCATCACGGTGCGGATACCCATGCTGCGAAGTTCGGTGAAGCGCTCGCGGATGCCGCCCTTGACGATGTCCTTCAGCTGGATGACGCCGAGCAGCCTGCCGTCGCGGGCGACCGCCAGCGGCGTGCCGCCCGATTTGGCGACTTCGTCGGCGATCGACTGCAGCTCGCGCACGACCTCGCTGCCATTCTTCGAGGATGCATCGCCGTTGACATGAGCCAGCACCGCATCGACCGCACCCTTGCGGATCGAGGAACCGTCGAGATCGACACCGCTCATGCGGGTCTGGGCGGTGAAGGGCACGAAGGTCGCCTTGAGGCTTGCCATGTCGCGGCCGCGGATCGCATATTTCTCCTTGGCGAGCACGACGATGGAGCGGCCTTCCGGCGTTTCGTCGGCAAGCGAGGCGAGCTGGGCGGCATCGGCGAGATCCTGTTCGGAAACGCCGCGAACCGGGCGGAAGGTCGTCGCCTGACGATTGCCGAGCGTGATCGTGCCGGTCTTGTCGAGCAGCAGCGTATCGACGTCGCCGGCGGCTTCGACCGCGCGGCCGGACATGGCGAGCACGTTGAAGCGAACGAGGCGGTCCATGCCGGCGATGCCGATTGCCGACAGCAGCGCGCCGATCGTCGTCGGGATCAGCGTGACGAAGAGGGCGACGAGCACGATGATCGGGATCGAGCCGCCGGCATAAATGGCAAAGCTCGGGATCGTCGCGGTGGCGAGCACGAAGATCAGCGTCATGCCGGCAAGCAGGATGTTGAGCGCGATCTCGTTCGGGGTCTTCTGGCGCTCCGCACCTTCGACGAGCGCAATCATCCGGTCGATGAAGGTCGAGCCGGCCGCCGCGGTGATGCGCACGCGGATCCAGTCGGAAAGCACCTGCGTGCCGCCGGTGACGGCCGAGCGATCGCCGCCGGATTCACGGATGACAGGGGCGGATTCGCCTGTTATCGCCGCTTCGTTGACCGAGGCCACACCTTCGATCACTTCGCCGTCCGACGGGATGATGTCACCGGCATCGACGATCACGACATCGCCAACCTTCAGGCTGGTACCGGGCACCAACTTGAATTGGGTGCGGTCCGTACCGGTCAGAAGCTTCGCCTGGGTTTCGATACGCGCCTTGCGCAGCGAATCCGCCTGCGCCTTGCCGCGGCCTTCGGCGACGGCTTCGGCGAAATTGGCAAAGAGCACGGTGAACCAGAGCCAGATATTGATCTGGAACGAGAAGCCGAGATTGCCGTTGCCCGCCACCAGATCGCGCAGGAAAAGAACGGTGGTCAGTACCGAGACCGTGGCCACGACAAACATGACCGGGTTTCTGGCAAGCGCCCGCGGGTTGAGCTTCTTGAAAGCGGCCCCCACGGCCGGAATGAGGATGCGAGAGTCCATGACGCTCGCGGATTTTGCCTGGCTCATAAGAGACTCCAGCTTTGAAACGAGGATGGCGAACCGGAAGCCGGTCAGCCCTGTAGGATCTTGAAGGTGGCGGCGATGACGAGGAGGCCTGCCATCATCACTAGGATGACGTCGGAGGCTTGGGGTCTCGGGGGCCATTCTCTCGTCCCGGCGCACCGGGACGAGGGTGGAAGGCGTTGCGAAGCCTGTGACGGAGGATCATGACATCACCTCAGAAGGTCTGGCCGGCGATCATGACCAGGTGCTCGACGACAGGGCCGAGCGCCAGCGCCGGGAAGAAGGTCAGGCCGCCGACGATCAGGATCGTGCCGACGAGCAGGCCGACGAACAGCGGACCATCCGTCGGGAAGGTGCCTGCCGAGGCTGGAACCGACTTCTTGGCGATCAGCGAACCGGCGATGGCAAGCGCCGGGATGATGACCAGGAAGCGGCCCATCAGCATGCCGAGGCCAAGGGTGATGTTGTACCAGGGCGTATTGCCGGTGAGGCCGCCGAAAGCCGAGCCGTTATTGGCCGCAGCCGAGCTATAGGCATAGAGGATTTCGGAGAAGCCGTGCGGACCGGCGGTCCCCACCGATGCAACCGCACTCGGAAGGACGCTCGCGATTGCGGTGAAGACCAGCATGGCGAGCGGCAGGCAGAGGATGGCGAGAACGGCCATCTTCATTTCCTTGGCCTCGATCTTCTTGCCGAGATATTCCGGCGTGCGGCCGACCATCAGACCGGCGACGAAGACGGCGACGATGATGAAGAGCAGAATGCCGTAAAAGCCCGCGCCGACGCCGCCGACGATGACTTCGCCGAGCTGCATGTTGATCAGCGGTACGAGGCCGCCAAGCGCGGTGAAGCTGCCGTGCATCGCATTGACGGCGCCACACGAGGCCGCCGTGGTGATGACCGCAAACAACGAGGATAGGGCGACGCCGAAGCGGACTTCCTTGCCTTCCATATTGCCGCCGCTGAGACCGAAGGCATGCATCAGAGGGTTGCCGGCGGCTTCCGCCCAATAGGTGACGGTGACGCCGGCGATGAACAGGATGCCCATCGTGGCAAGGATCGCCCAGCCCTGGCGCTGGTTGCCGACCATGCGGCCGAAGACGTTGGTCAAAGCCGCGCCGATCGCGAAGATCGAGACCATCTGGATGAGATTGGAGATCGCGTCGGGATTTTCGAACGGATGGGCCGAATTGGCGTTGAAGAAGCCGCCGCCATTGGTGCCGAGCATCTTGATCGCAAGCTGCGAGGCGACAGGCCCTACCGCAATCGTCTGCTGCGCACCTTCGAGCGTGGTGGCATTGACATAAGCGCCAAGCGTCTGCGGGACGCCGAGGTAGACGTAGACCAGTGTCAGCACGATGCAGATCGGCAGCAGCACGTAGAAGGTCGCCCTCGTCATATCGACCCAGAAATTGCCGACGGCCTTGCCCGAAGCGCGCGAGAAGGCGCGGATGAAGGCGAGCGCGATGGCGATGCCCGTCGCCGCAGAGACGAAGTTCTGGACGGTGAAGCCGGCCATCTGGGTCAGGTAGGACATCGTGCTTTCGCCGCCGTAGTTCTGCCAGTTGGTGTTGCTGACGAAGCTGACGGCGGTGTTGAAGGAAAGCTCGGGCGGGACGGCTGCCATGCCGGCCGGATTATAGGGAAGGCCGGCCTGCAGGCGTTGCAGCGCGTAAAGTATGATGACGCCGAGCAGGCTGAAGAGCAGCATGGCGAAGGCATAGGAGGTCCAATGCTGTTCCTCGCGTTCGCTGGTGCCGGCAATGCGGTAAAGCCCCCGTTCGATCGGAACGAGGACCGGTGACAGGAAAGTGCGCTCGCCGTTGAAGACACGCGTCATGTAGCCGCCGAGCGGTTTGACGAGCACGAGGACGATCCCGCAGTAAAGCAGGATCTGAAGCCATCCGTTGAGGGTCATGGAGGTAAACTTTCAATACCCGGCTGCCTCTCGGTCGCGCATGCGCGACCTCAGAAACGCCAGTTCTCTTCAAAAGCGTTCTGGGCGAAGGAGAGCGTAGGTGAGGTAAACGGTGAGAAACACGGTCACGGCACCGCTCAAGACATAATCGAGGGTCATCGTCGTTTTTCCTGTCAAAGCCTGTCGCAGGCTCGGGTGTAGGCAAAGCACAGCGCGAAGAATATGATCGCGGTGCTAAGTAAAATGATATCCATCATGATCGTGACTCCTGTTGTTCTTCTTGGAGTCAGACAAGACAAAGGGCGCTGGGAGGCCGCCTTTCATGCTTTCTGGCGTGGAGATGATCTTCCGACCTCTCGGACATCAATATGGAGCCGAAGCGCATAAAGGTTCGAGACGGACGACGGGCCATCAATATAAAAATCTTATAAATGCCCTTACGGGGCCGCTCGCCATCGGACCAGCCTGGTGCAGTTTTCGGGCGGGCCGCTGCCGGTGCTGAGCCGCGGCAGATCTGCGTGAGCAGTTTTTCATTTGTTGAGCAAAAGCCTTTGCAATCTGGTTGAATTGGGAAGGCTTCGGGCTTTATAGTCGGCTTCAACGCTGCCCGATGAAACCATGGGCAAGCCACTAGGGAAGGAAACCGACGATGACCAAAGTCCGTGCGCTTGTCCTCGAGCGCCAGCATGAGCTTGCGCTCCGCGATATCGATCTGCCGCTCGAAACCGGCCCCGGCGAGGTAAAGATCAGGATCCACACGGTCGGCGTCTGCGGTTCAGACGTGCATTATTACACGCACGGCAAGATCGGCCCCTTCATCGTCAACGCGCCGATGGTGCTCGGCCATGAGGCGGCGGGCACGGTGGTCGAGGTCGGCGCCGGCGTCACGCATCTGAAAGTCGGCGACCGCGTCTGCATGGAGCCCGGCATTCCCGATCCGAATTCCAAGGCAAGCCGGCTCGGCATGTACAATATCGACCCGGCCGTGACCTTCTGGGCGACCCCGCCGATCCACGGCGTGCTGACGCCGGAGGTCGTGCATCCCGCCAACTACACCTTCAAGCTGCCCGACAATGTCAGCTTCGCCGAAGGCGCCATGGTCGAGCCCTTCGCCGTCGGCATGCAGGCGGCCACCAAGGCGAAGATTACGCCTGGTGATACTGCCGTCGTCCTCGGCGCCGGGCCGATCGGCACGATGGTGGCGATCGCGGCGCTTGCCGGCGGCTGCGCCCGCGCGATCGTCGCCGATCTTGCCCAGCCGAAGCTCGATATCGCCGCGCAGTACCAGGGCGTCATTCCGGTCAATATCCGCGAGAAGAACCTGGCCGAAGAGGTTGCCCGGCTGACCGACGGCTGGGGCGCCGATGTCGTCTTCGAATGCTCCGGCTCGCCGAAGGCCTGGGAGACGATCATGGCGCTGCCGCGCCCAGGCGGCGTCATCGTCGTCGTCGGCCTGCCGGTCAACCCGATCGGCTTCGACGTCTCGACGGCATCCACCAAGGAAATCCGCATCGAGACAGTGTTCCGCTACGCGCATCAGTATGAGCGCTCGATCGCGCTGCTCGGCTCGGGACGCGTGGATCTGAAGCCGCTGATATCAGAGACCTTTAAGTTCGAAGATTCGATCAAGGCGTTTGATCGCGCCGTCGAGGCCCGGCCAAGCGACGTGAAGCTGCAAATCGTGATGGACTAGAGCATGATGATGCCGAAAAGTGTGATCGGTTTTCGGACAACAACATGCTCCAACTATATAATTTAGAACAGGATTCGGGTTTTAGGCCGACCCGGCCTAAAATCATCCTGTTCTAGGACGTCATACCGCTATGAGTGCCTGGCGCTCAGTTTCATCTTGCGAAAGACAAGGGCCGCGGCTGCGACGACAGCCGCGGCTCCGATTGCAATCAGCAGATGACGGTGCAGCGGAAGGTGGCCCAATGTCTGTTGGATGCCGTGCCCGAAGAGATAGCCGAGCGCCGTGAAAAGCTGCCCCCACGCAAACGCGGCCACGGCATTCAGGATGATGAATTTTCCGGTCGCTATTCGCGTTGTCCCGATGACGATCGGGCTGATCGTCCGCAATCCCACCAGGAAACGAAACGCAAGGATGAAGCCGGTCGGATATCTTTCCAGAAGGCGGGTGGCGCGCGCCAGCGCCGGCCTTTCCATCAGCCGGCGCACGAGACCCCATCGAGCCGCATAACGGCCGGCGAAGAACCAGAACTGATCGCCGGCGAAGGATCCTGCCGTTGCCGCGAGCGACGCCGACCAATAGGTCAGCAGTCCGCGATGGGAAATGACGCCGCCGAGGAAGGCGGCTGTTTCGCCTTCGAAGGCCGCGCCCAGAAATATCGCCAACAGGCCGTAGTGCTCGATCAGCAGTTCGATAGACACTCAGCCCGCCTCCAGCTGTCGATTTCGAAGCATCAATTCATCGCTAAACCGGCTTCAAATCCCCAAGCAGCGTCGGGATCAGCTCCGACACCGTCGGATGGATAGGCACCGACCATTGCAATGCGGGATAGGTCGTTCCTGCATTCATCGCATCGATGATGCCGTGGATCACCTCGTCGCCCTCGATGCCGAGTATCGCCGCGCCGAGGATTTTTTTGGTCTCGGCGTCGGCGATCACCTTCATGAATCCCTTGGTCTCGCCGCGCTCGTTGGCGCGGCCGACGCGGCTCATCGGCCGGGTCGAGATCAGGATCTTGTGTCCCGAGGCGCGCGCCTGCTTCTCCGTCATGCCGACACGGCCAAGCGGCGGGTCGATATAGAGCGCATAGGCCAGGATGCGGCTCGAGAGTTTGCGGTCGTCGCTGTCGAGCAGATTGGCGGCGGCGATCTCGAAATCATTGTAGGAGGTGTGAGTGAAGGCGCCGTGGCCGTTACAGTCGCCGAGCGCCCAGATGCCGTCGACATTGGTGGCAAGCTTGTCGTCGACGGTAATGAAGCCGCGTCCGTCGGTGATGACGCCGGCGGCATCGAGGCCGAGATCGTCGGTGTTCGGTTTGCGGCCGGTGGCAATCAGCACATGGCTCGCATCGATCCTCGCTGAATCGGTGGCGACCGTTATTCCGTCGCTGCTCTTGGAAAAGGCGATGTCGCTGGCGCCGGTATGAATGTCGATGCCCTCCGAGCGCAGGACGTCGGCGATCGCGTCGGATATATCCTCGTCCTCGCGCGATGCGAGCTTCGGACCATGCTCGATAACGCTGACTTCGGCGCCGAAACGGCGATACATCTGCGCGAATTCCAGCCCGATATAACTGCCGCCGATGACGGCCAGATGCCGTGGCAGGGAGTCGAGATCGATGATCGAAGTGCTGGTGAGGTAATCGATATCGTTGATCCCGGGCAGATCGGGGATGACTGGCCGTGCTCCGACATTGAGAAAGATGCGCGGTGCGGTCAGTGTTTCGCCGTTGACGCTGACGGTCTTCGGGTCCTCGAAACGGGCGTGGCCATAGATAACGGTCATGCCGTCCATGCCGGCGAACCAGCCGATCAGGCCGTTGCGGGCGTTCATGGTCACGGTTTCGGCGCGCGCCCTGACCACCTTCATGTCGATGGCGATCTCGCCTGGGATATTGACGCCGTAGGTGGCGCCGTTTCTTGCGACATGGGCGGCGCGGGCGCTGGCGACCAGCGTTTTCGTCGGCATGCAGCCGGCGTTGACGCAGGTGCCGCCGAGGAACTTGCGCTCGATCAGCGCCACCTTCATGCCCTTTTCGACCATCCTTGCGGCAAGAAACGGGCCGGCCTGGCCGGCGCCGATAACGATGGCGTCGAAGCTTTTCATGCGACGGCCCCCACGATCAGCACCGCGCCGATGACGGCGACGGCATCCTCGATGAGAGCGGCCGGCAGATCCTTGCCGAAGGACGCGGCAAGTCTGCCGCGGACGGCGGCGCCACCATATGTGCCGATGACGGCGCCGATCACGCCGGCAATCAGCCCGCCGAAAAGCAGGCTGCTGGCGGCGCCGATCGTGGCGCCGGCCAGCGCGCCGGAGACGATGCGGGCGCCGAACTGCATCGGCACCTTGCGCGACGGCGTGGTCGGCAACTGGTCAGCGATCAGTTCGACGATGGCGAGAAGCGTGAAGATCCACGGCGTCCACTGGTAACCCATGAAGGCAAGCGGCGTCTGCGAGACATCAAACCATCCAAGCGCCGCGCCCCAGGCAACGGCGGCAGGCGCGGTCATCGTGCGAAGCCCGGCAATGACACCAATCAGTAATGCAAGAAGCAGAAACATGCATGATCCCCTTTTTGCCGGCTCTTGCCGTCGTCAGGGAAGGTTGCACATTGTCAGGCGCGTGGCAATTCGCCCTTTCGCGTCAAAGGCTAAGCGCGTCGCGTCAAACCGGAATCATGCGACGCGCTTAGGTCTCTGTTTTATGCACACCGTTGTCCCAAAACCGCTGCACACTTTTGGGCGGCATGTATTAGTTCGCAAAGGCGGCAATGCCGGTGATCGCCCGGCCGATGATCAGCGCGTGGATGTCGTGCGTGCCCTCATAGGTGTTGACCACTTCGAGGTTGACGAGATGACGGGCGATGCCGAATTCGTCGGAGATGCCGTTGCCGCCGAGCATGTCGCGGGCCGCCCGCGCAATCTCCAGCGCCTTGCCGCAGCTGTTGCGCTTCAAGATCGAGGTCAGCTCCACCGGCGGATGGCCTTCCTCCTTCATGCGGCCAAGCCGCAGGCAGCCTTGAAGGCCGAGCGAGATCTCCGCCGCCATGTCGGCGAGCTTCTTCTGGATCAGCTGGTTGGCGGCAAGCGGCCGGCCGAACTGCTTGCGCTCGAGCGTATATTGCCGGGCTCTGGCATAACAATCCTCGGCAGCACCAAGTGCGCCCCAGGCGATGCCGAAACGGGCCGAGTTGAGGCAGGTGAATGGTCCCTTGAGGCCGGTGACATCAGGCAGAAGGTTTTCCTCCGGCACGAAGACCCCGTCCATCACCACTTCGCCTGTTATCGAGGCGCGCAAGCCCACCTTGCCGTGGATGGCGGGAGCCGAAAGCCCTTTCCAGCCCTTTTCGAGGATGAAGCCACGGATGAGGCCGTCCTCGGTCTTTGCCCAGACGACGAAGACATCGGCGATCGGCGCGTTGGAGATCCAGGTCTTCGAGCCGGTGAGGCTGTAGCCGCCGTCGACTTTCTTGGCGCGTGTCGCCATCGAGCCGGGGTCGGAGCCATGATCGGGTTCGGTCAGGCCGAAGCAGCCGATCCATTCGCCGGTGGCGAGTTTCGGCAGGTATTTCAGCTTCTGCGCCTCAGACCCGAAGGTTTCGATCGGCACCATCACCAGTGAGGACTGGACGCTCATCATCGAGCGGTAACCGCTGTCGACCTTTTCGACCTCGCGGGCGATCAGGCCGTAGGCGACGTAACCGAGACCGGCGCCGCCATAATCCGGCGAGATGGTCGGGCCGAGCAGCCCGAGTTCACCCATTTCGCGGAAGATCTCAGGATCGGTCTTTTCATTGCGGAAGGCGTCGAGAACGCGGGGAGCAAGCTTTTCCTGCGCATAGGCATGGGCGGTGTCCTGCACCATGCGCTCTTCGCTGGTCAGTTGCTCTACCAGGCGGAACGGATCGGCCCAGTCGAAAACTTCGCGCGTATGCTGCATGGCGGTGTCTCCTCAGCTTGCCTCGCTCAAGTTGGCCATAGACCCGCCAGCCGACCGCGTCAACAGACGGCGGTCGCGTCGAAAAGACAGGCCCGGCCATCTTTTCAAAAGCGTCGGCATGATCCACTTTGCCCACGATCGATTCTGGAACGAGGAGGCGGAAATGTCGTCAAGCGATCTGTTCGTATCGGCCGAAGGCGCCGAATGGGTCAATCCCGAGCCCGGCGTCGTCAGGCGCATCATGACCTATCTGCCCGAGATGATGCTGGTGGAAGTGGTCTTCGAAAGCGGCGCCGTGGGTGCGGCCCATTCTCATCCGCACATCCAGGCCAGCTACGTCGCCGAAGGCAGTTTCGAAGTGACGATCGACGACCGGACCGAAGTGCTGAAACAGGGCGGCAGCTTCATCGTGCCCCCCAATCTGGTCCACGGCGTCAAGGCGCTGGAAAAGGGCCGGCTGATCGATGCTTTCACCCCGCATCGGACTGAATTCCTGAAGTAGTCAGGTTTCCACCTTTGCCCGGCGCGCCGGGCCGGCAGCGGTGACATAGGGCGGCACGAAGCGCGCATCCTCGCCGCGCACCGCCTCGCGCAGGAAGTCGATGACGGCGCGCACGCGCGGCGCCTGTTTGAGGTCGCGATGACAGGTGATCCAGTAATGGCGCTTGAGGTCGATCTCGTCTGGCAGCACGCGCACGAGTTCGGGATAACGGCTGGCGAAGAAATAAGGCAGGATGCAAAGGCCGAGACCGTTTCTGGTTGCAGTAAGCTGTGCGAAGATGCTGGAGCTCTGGAACTGCGGCTTGATGCGCGGGTGCACATCGCCCAGATAATCCAGGCCCGGCGCGAAAATCATCTCCTCGATATAGCTGACGAAGGGATGGCCGAGCAGGTCCTCACGGCAGCTGATCGGTGCGGCCTTCGCCAGATAGTCGCGCGAGCCATAGATCTGCAGATGATAGTCGGTCAGCTTCTCGGCAAAATACGGCCCGCCCTTCGGCTCATCGAGCACGACGGAAAGATCGGCCTCCTTGCGCGACAGCGACATGATCTGCTGGATCGTCACCAGTTCGAGCGATAGATGCGGATGCTGGGCGGCAAACTGCGGCAGCACGGTTGCGAAGAAGAAGTTGGCAAAACCCTCCGGCGCGCTGAGCCGCACCAGGCCGCGCTGCGCCATCGAGCCGTCGGCGAGGTCGGCGCGCAGCCGCTCGGTCTCCTGTTCCATCCTCTCGGCCGTCTCGACGAAGCGGGTGCCCATGGCGGTCAACACGTAACCGCGCGGATTGCGCTCGAACAGCTTGACCTTGAGGGTGAACTCCAGTCGGTCGATGCGGCGCGAGACGGTGGCATGGCTGGAGCGCAGCTGGCGGGCCGCCGTCGACAGCTGTCCCGTGCGGGCGACGGCTAGAAAAAACTGCAGATCGTCCCAAGTAAACTGCGGTGGATTGTTCATCGCGGTCCCCTCTGTTCAAAAACGAACAGATACTGTTTGGAATTAGTTGTAAATCACCCGTTGCCTCAGGGCGGAATTTCCGTGATCGTAGGGGGAGGGTCCGTCGTTCTGAGGAGTGCGGCTGGCCAAATTTGAACAGATCGGCAATCTGGCCAATCTCTGGGAGGAGATCATATGCGAAAGAATCTCATTGCATCAGTTGCATTTCTGCTTGCAAGCAGCACAGCGGTGCTCGCGCAGAGCGCGACCGACGGCAAGGTCAAGATCGGCATCCTGAACGACCAGTCGGGTGTCTATGCCGATTTCGGCGGCAAGTCCTCCGTCGAAGCCGCCAAGATGGCGGTCGAGGATTTCGGCGGCAAGGTGCTGGATGTTCCGGTCGAGATCGTCGATGCCGACCACCAGAACAAGCCTGATATCGCCTCCAATATCGCCCGCCAATGGTACGATACCGAGCAGGTGGATGCGATCATGGAACTGACGACCTCGTCGGTGGCGCTCGCCGTGCAGGCAATCGCCAAGGAGAAAAAGAAGATCGACATCGTCACGGGTGCTGCGACGACGGATCTGACCGGCAAGGCCTGCTCGCCTTATGGCTTCCACTGGGCCTATGACACCCATGCACTGGCCGTCGGCACCGGTGGCGCGCTCGTCAAGCAGGGCGGCGATAGCTGGTTCTTCCTGACTGCCGACTATGCCTTCGGCTATTCGCTGGAACAGCAGACCAGCGATTATGTCAAGGCAAGCGGCGGCAAGGTGGTCGGCGCCGTCCGCCATCCGCTCTCGACCCAGGACTTCTCGTCCTTCCTGTTGCAGGCGCAATCGTCCGGCGCCAAGGTGATCGGCCTTGCCAATGCCGGCCTCGACACCTCGAACGCCATCAAGCAAGCGGCCGAATTCGGCATCACCCAGGGCGGCCAGCATCTGGCGGCGCTGCTCTTCACGCTCGCCGAAGTCCATGGCCTCGGCCTCGAAGCGGCTCAAGGGTTGACGCTGACGGAAGGGTTTTACTGGAATCGCGACGACGAAAGCCGCGCCTTCGCCAAAAAATTCTTCGCCCGCACCGGCAAGATGCCGAACATGATCCATACGGGCACCTATTCGGCAGTGACGCAATATCTGAAGGCGGTGCAGAAGGCCGGCACCGACGAGACGGAAGCCGTCGCCAAGCAGTTGCATGAACTGCCGGTCGATGACGTCTTCGGCCGCGGCGGCACGGTCGGCGCCAATGGCCGGATGATCCATGACATGTACCTGCTGCAGGTCAAGAAGCCTTCCGAAAGCAAGGAGCCGTGGGATTATTTCAACGTGCTCGCCACCATTCCCGGCAAGGAAGCCTATATCGATCCCGCCAAGAGCGGCTGCGATCTGGTGAAGTAGGCACGATGGCGGTTTCCGCAATTGAAACTCAGGAAAAGCCGCGGGTGGTCTTGTCCGCCCGCGGCCTGCGCCGTGATTTCGGCGGCTTCACCGCCGTCAAGAATGTCGATCTCGACGTGCATGACGCAAGTGTGCATGCGCTGATCGGCCCGAATGGCGCCGGCAAGACGACGGTCTTCAATCTGCTGACGAAGTTCCTGCAGCCGACCTCAGGCACGATCACGCTGATGGGCACCGATATCACCAAGACGTCGCCCGACAAGGTGGCGCGCATGGGGCTGGTCCGCTCTTTCCAGATCTCGGCGGTCTTCCCGCATCTGACCGTTCTCGACAATGTGCGCGTGGCGCTGCAGCGACCGAACAATCTTTCCACGCAGTTCTGGCGGCCGATTTCGGCGCTCGACCGGCTGAATGGGCGCGCCGAGCAATTGCTGGCCAGCGTCGGGCTTTCCAAGGAGCGTGACCATATCGCCGCCGATCTTTCCTATGGCCGCAAGCGCGTGCTGGAGATCGCGACAACGCTGGCGCTGGATCCGAAGGTGCTGCTGCTCGACGAGCCGATGGCCGGCATGGGCCAGGAGGATGTCGGCGTCGTTTCCTCGATCATCCGCGAGGTCGCCCGCGACCGGGCGGTGCTGATGGTCGAACACAATCTCTCCGTCGTCGCCAATATCTGCCAGCACGTCACCGTGCTGCAGCGCGGCGAGATCCTCGCCGCGGGCGATTATGCCACCGTCAGCCAGGATGAGCGCGTACGCGTGGCCTATATGGGCACGGAGGAGCATTGATGGCCACTCTCCTCGAAGTCCAGGGGCTCAATGCCTGGTACGGCGAAAGCCACGTCCTGCACGGCGTCGACATGCGTGTGAACGAAGGCGAGATGATCACCATTCTCGGCCGAAACGGCGTCGGCAAGACGACGACGCTGCGCACCATCACCGGCATTGTGCGTGCCCGGAAGGGCAAGATCAGCTTTGCCGGCAGCGACATGATGCAGGTGCCGCTGCACAAGACGGCTCATCGGGGCATCGGATTCGTGCCGGAGGAGCGCGGCATCTTCTCGACGCT
Organism: Rhizobium sp. CRRU65; assembly: GCF_048551595.1. Classification (NCBI taxonomy): domain Bacteria; kingdom Pseudomonadati; phylum Pseudomonadota; class Alphaproteobacteria; order Hyphomicrobiales; family Rhizobiaceae; genus Rhizobium; species Rhizobium sp. CRRU65. The sequence continues at coordinate 259,205 of NZ_JBLYZH010000002.1, forward strand.
CACCGTTTCGGAAAACCTGCTGCTGCCGCCTGTCGTGGCAGAAGGGGGGATGACGCTCGACGAAATCTACGAGCTCTTTCCCAATCTCTACGAGCGCCGCGGCAGCCCGGGCACCAAACTATCAGGCGGCGAGCAGCAGATGCTGGCGATCGCCCGAATCCTGCGTACCGGCGTCAGGCTGCTCATTCTCGACGAACCGACGGAGGGGCTTGCCCCCGTGATCGTCCAGCGCATCGGCGAGGTGCTGAAGACCCTGAAGGAGCGCGGCATGACGATCCTGCTCGTCGAGCAGAATTTCCGTTTCGCCAGCCGTATTGCCGATCGCTTCTATCTGATGGATCATGGGCAGATGGTGTCGGAATTCCCGGTCGGTGAACTACCGCAGCGCATGGATACGCTGCACAAGGTTCTGGGAGTGTGATCAGATGACGATGATCTTCGGCATTCCCCTGCAGGCGCTGCTCGGCCAGCTGCTGATCGGCCTGATCAACGGCTCGTTCTACGCGCTGCTCAGCCTCGGCCTCGCCATCATCTTCGGCCTGCTGAGAGTGATCAACTTCGCCCATGGCGCGCAATATATGCTCGGCGCCTTCGTCGCCTACCTGCTGCTGACCTATGCCGGCATCGGCTACTGGCCATCGCTAATCCTGGCACCCGTTATCGTCGGCCTTGCCGGTGCAATCATCGAGCGGCTCTTCCTGCGCCGCCTCTACGATCTCGATCCGCTCTACGGCCTGCTCTTCACCTTCGGGCTGGCGCTCGCGGTCGAGGGCACCTTCCGCTATCTCTATGGCTCCTCCGGCCAGCCCTATGCGACGCCGGCAGCGCTCGCCGGCGGCGCCAATCTCGGCTTCATGTTCCTGCCGATCTATCGCGGCTGGGTGGTGGTCGTTTCGCTCGTCGTCTGCCTCGGCACCTGGCTGCTGATCGAGAAGACCAAACTCGGGGCTTACCTGCGTGCCGCTACCGAAAACGCCGTGCTGGTCCAGGTCTTCGGCGTCAACGTGCCGGTGCTCCTGACGCTCACCTACGCGCTCGGGGCGGGTCTTGCCGCCTTTGCCGGCGTGCTGGCGGCGCCGATCTACCAGGTCTCGCCGCTGATGGGCTCGAACATGATCATCGTCGTCTTCGCCGTTGTCGTCGTCGGCGGCATGGGATCGATCATGGGCGCGATCATCACCGGTTATGTGCTCGGCATCGCCGAGGGCCTGACCAAGGTCTTCTATCCCGAGGCGTCCAACATCGTGATCTTCGTCATCATGGCGATCGTGCTTCTCATCAGGCCCGCGGGCCTCTTCGGACGGGATGCTTGACATGGCTGACGTCACCGAAACCATCGAAACGGAAAAAAGCCGTACCGCTCTTTCAGTGCAGGCGGGTTTTCTGCTGGCGGGGCTGCTGATCCTGCTGCTGGCGCCGTTCTTTTTCTATCCGATCTTCCTGATGAAGCTGCTCTGCTTCGCGCTCTTTGCCTGCGCCTTCAACCTGCTGCTCGGCTATACCGGCCTGCTGTCCTTCGGCCACGCCACCTTTTTCGGGGGCGCGGCCTATTTCACCGCATATACAGTGAAGGCATGGGGCCTGCCGCCGGAACTCGGCATCCTGATCGGCGTGGCGGGTGCGGCGTTTCTCGGTCTCGTCATGGGTTTCTTCGCCATCCGCCGCCAGGGCATCTATTTCGCGATGATCACGCTGGCGCTGTCGCAGATGTTCTTCTTCTTCTGCCTGCAGGCGGAGTTCACCGAGGGCGAGGACGGCATCCAGTCGGTGCCGCGCGGCCATCTCTTCGGCTTCATCGATCTGAACAGCTCGACCAACATGTATTATTTCGTGCTGGCTGTTTTCATCATCGGCGTCTTGATCATCTGGCGCTTCATCAACTCGCCTTTCGGCATGATCCTGAAATCGATCCGCGAAAACGAGCAACGGGCGATCTCGCTCGGTTACTCCGTAGCGCGCTACAAGCTCGGCGCCTTCGTCATGTCGGCAGCGCTTGCCGGGCTCGCGGGTGCTGTGAAATCGATCGTCTTCCAGTTTGCGACGCTGACCGACGTCGCCTGGCAGATGTCGGGCGAGGTGATCCTGATGACGCTGCTCGGCGGCATCGGCACGCTGATCGGCCCGCTCTTCGGCGCCGGGCTGGTGGTGGCGCTGGAAAACTACCTCGCCACCTCGGAATTCCCGGTGACGATCATCACTGGCATCGTCTTCATGGTCTGCGTGCTGATCTTCCGCCGCGGCATCATCGGCGAATTCTACGCCTCGCGGCTGGGGCGGAAACTGGGCTTCGTCTATCGCCGCTGAACGGGCGGACCTCTCTCTTTCCGGAAAGAATTACTTTTCCCGGGAAAAGAGACGGGCGGCGGCGCTGCGACTCTCCCTCTCCCCGTGCTGCGGGGAGAGGGAAGCGGCAAGCATCTGGAGTCTCGTCGGGGCATGGATCGTTACGACTACATCATCGTCGGGGCAGGCAGCGCCGGCTGCGTGCTCGCCAACCGGCTGTCTGCCGATGGCCGGAGCCGGGTGCTGCTGCTCGAAGCCGGCGGCAGCGACAACTATCACTGGATCCATATTCCGGTCGGTTATCTCTATTGCATCAACAATCCGCGTACCGACTGGTGCTTCACCACGGCGCCGGAAGCGGGACTGAACGGTCGGGCGCTGAGCTATCCGCGCGGCAAGGTTCTCGGCGGCTGTTCGTCGATCAACGGCATGATCTACATGCGCGGCCAGGCGCGCGATTACGACCTCTGGCGGCAGATGGGCTGCAGCGGCTGGGGTTGGGACGATGTTTTGCCCTTCTTCCGCAAGTCCGAGGATTTTTATCGCGGCGAAGACGAGATGCATGGTGCCGGCGGCGAGTGGCGCATCGAGAAGGCGCGTGTGCGCTGGGCCGTGCTCGATGCCTTTCAGCAGGCGGCCAGGGAAGCGGGCATTCCGGAGACCGCGGATTTCAACCGCGGCAGCAACGAAGGCTCGGGTTATTTCGACGTCAACCAGCGTTCCGGCATTCGCTGGAACACCTCGAAGGCCTTCCTGCGCCCGGTAATGAGGCGCTCCAACCTGACCGTCCTGACCAAGGCGCAGGTTCGGCGGCTGCTGGTGGAGGAAGGCGCCGTTGCCGGCGTCGAATTCCAGCATCGGGGCGTAGCGAAACGCGCCTACGCGGTGAAAGAAACCGTCCTGTCCGCCGGATCGATCGGTTCTCCGCATATCCTGGAACTGTCAGGCATCGGCCGGGGCGAGGTTCTCCAGCGTGCCGGCGTCGATGTCGTCACCGAGGTCAAGGGTGTCGGTGAGAACCTGCAGGACCATCTGCAACTGCGTCTGGCCTACAAGGTGACAGGCGTTCCGACGCTGAACGAGAAGGCGACGAAGCTGATCGGCAAGGCGGCGATCGGGCTCGAATATCTCGTGCGCCGCTCAGGGCCGATGGCGATGGCACCGAGCCAGCTTGGCATCTTCACCCGATCAGGCCCGGACCGGGAAACGCCCGACCTGCAATATCATGTGCAGCCGGTCTCGCTGGAGAAGTTCGGCGATCCCGTCCACCCTTTCCCGGCAATCACCGCGAGTGTCTGCAATCTGAGGCCGGAAAGCCGGGGTTCGGTGCACCTGTCCAGCCCGGATTTTGCCGCCCAGCCGACGATCAGCCCCAAATACCTCTCGACGCAGCGCGATCGTGACATAGCTGTCCGTTCAATACGGTTGACCCGCAGGATCGTCGCGCAGCCTTCATTTGCCCGTTTCAGGCCGGAGGAATTCAAGCCGGGCCCCGCCTATCAGACGGAGGCCGATCTGGAGCGGGCGGCGGGCGAGATCGGCACGACGATCTTCCATCCCGTCGGCACCTGCCGCATGGGCGCCGACAGGGACAGCGTCGTCGATCCTAGGCTGAGATTCCGGGCGCTCGGCAAGCTGAGGATCGCCGACGCCTCGGTGATGCCGTCGATCACCTCGGGCAACACCAATTCGCCGACGATCATGATCGCCGAAAAGGCGGCAGCAATGATCCTCGAAGACAATCGATAGGAGAAGAGCATGGCAAGGATCGCATTCATCGGGCTTGGCAACATGGGTGGGCCGATGGCGGCCAATCTGGTCAAATCAGGTCACGAGGTGCTCGGTTTCGATCTCGCGGCTTCGGTGCTGAAGGCGGCCGAGGAGAGCGGCGTCAAGCCGGCAAGCCATGCCAGCCAGGCGGTCAAGGACGCGGAGATCATCATCACCATGCTGCCGCAGGGCAAACACGTGCTGACCGCCTGGACCGATATCCTGCAGTCCGCCGCGCAAGGGACGCTGGTCATCGATTGCTCGACCATCGATGTCGAGAGCAGCCGCAAGGCGCATGAGATGGCCAAGGCCGCAAGCTGCCTGTCGCTCGACGCCCCGGTCTCCGGCGGCACGGGCGGGGCGACCGCGGGCACGCTGACCTTCATGGCCGGCGGCACGGAAGACGCCTTCGCCAGGGCGAAGCCGATCCTGGAGGCGATGGGAAAGAAGATCATCCATTGCGGCGAGGCCGGCGCCGGCCAGGCGGCGAAGATCTGCAACAACATGATATTGGGCATTTCGATGGTGGGCGTCTGCGAGGCCTTCGTGCTCGCCGAGAAACTTGGTCTCTCGCATCAGGCGCTGTTCGACGTCGCCTCGACCTCGTCGGGCCAGTGCTGGTCGATCAATACCTATTGTCCGGTGCCCGGACCGGTGCCGACCTCGCCGGCGAACAATGACTACAAGCCGGGTTTTGCCGCAGCTCTGATGCTGAAGGATCTCAGGCTTTCGCAGGAGGCGGCGCTGACAAGCGGCGCCTCCACGCCGCTCGGCGCGGAAGCCGCGCAGCTTTATGCGCTCTTCGACAAACTAGGACATGGCGGAAGGGACTTTTCCGCCATCATCGAGATGTTCCGCGAGAAGGCGTAAGCGCTGATCAGCGCTCCCAATAGGCGCCGATGCTCATCCTCCGGCGGTCATGGCCGCGCTCGGTCTTCAGGAAGTCGCGAATGCGCTTGGCTTCCGCCCTTTCGCAGCCGGCCCATACGAAGGTGTCGGCATCCGCATCGCTGAGCGCGTTCTTGATTGATTTCTCGATCATATCAAGCGTGCCGGCCGGTTTGCCGTTTCGATGCATCCAGGTGACATCGAGAATGCCCGCCGAGGGCAGGGGCTGTTCTTCCGCGACGCTGTCGATTTCAAGAAAGATCGTGAGCCGCCTTCCCTCGGGGATATCGGCGGCGATGCGGGAGATGGCGGGCAGCGCCGTCTCGTCACCGGCAAGGATGATCGACGTTGCGTCGGGAACTCCGCCGCCGCCCGGCCCGAGGGCGCCGGCGATGTCGCCCGGCTTGGCGTTGATCGCCCATTCGGCGCCGGGCATGTTGTCGCCCTCATGCAGGACGAAATCGATCTCCATCTCGCCCCGCTCCACATAGACGCTGCGGATCGTATAGATGCGCACGGTCAGTGCGTCTTCGCCGCTCGCCCAGTGGATGCGGCCATCGGGGCGCAATTGCGGCCACACGGGTGGGCGCCCCTTCGGCGGAATGAGCAGGCGAAAATGCAGACCGCCATCGGCAAAATGCCTGGTGTCGTCGCAGGCGACGGTAACCCGGCGCATATGCGGGGTGATGTTTTTGGCGCCGATGACGCGGATTTCGCGCAGATCGGGCAGGCGGTCCGCCTTTGGAGCATCGGACCAGGTGAGCTCCAGCGTCGCCTCGCCGGCAAAGTCGAACAGGTGTTCGGCAAGGATGGCCCGCACATTCTGCAGCGCTCGCGCACTCCGGCAGGAGAGCTCGATCGCGAGTGCCTGGCCGTCTCGACTTATATCGGCCTTGCCGATCATCGTCTCGACTGTCACGGCGTCGCCGTTTCGGGTGACGGTGCCGTGCTCGACGAAATGTGTGCAGATCTCGTCGAGCATTCTGCCGGGATCGGCGGTGATCGCGATGCCGGATACTGTAAATCGTTCAGCCATCATTGCTGAACCTCCTTTCGCGAAAGCAGCCAGATGAGATAGGGGCCGCCAATCAGGGCGGCGAAGAGGCCGACCGGCACCTGGTAGGGGTAGATGACGACGCGCGACAGCCAGTCCGCCGCCATCAGCACGCCGGCGCCGAGGAGAAGGCTCGCCGTCAGCTGGTGGCCCGGGGCGCGGAAGCCGGCAAGGCGGGCAAGATGCGGCGCAATCAGGCCGGTGAGGCTGAGCGGCCCGACAAGGAATGAGGCGATCGCCGTCATCAGCGCGGCGAGGATGGCAAGCGCCAGTCGGCTTGCCCCGACATGAAGGCCGGCAGCGCGGCTGGGGCCGGCGCCAAGCGGCAGGATCGTCAGCCAGCGGCTGAGGAAGGGCAAGGGCGCCGTCAGCACGACGAGCGAGATGATGGCCGTCCAGGCTTCGAAGGCGCCGGCGCGGTTGGTCGAGCCGGAAAGCCATGTCAGCAGGATATAGCCGCGCATATCGCCCTTTGCGAGCACCATGGTCACGATCGCCATGGCGAAGGAGCCGATGCCGACGCCGGCAAGCAGCATGCGTTCCGGCGAGAATTGGGCGCGGGCTGCTATGGCGATCATTGCAAGGAAGGCTGCCAGCGCGCCGAGCGCCATGGCAAGCAGCATGATGATGGGCGAGGGGAAGCCGAAGAGGAAGAGCGCCACGGTCAGACCTGCACCGGCTCCGCTGCTGACGCCCAGGACCTCGGGGCTGGCGATCGGATTGCCGGTGACGCGCTGCATGATGAAGCCGGCTGCCGCCAGCATAGCGCCAGCCCCGGCCGCCACGATCGTTCGCGGCAGTCGGAAGGGCAGGAGATCGGTCAAGAGCGAGCCGGTCGCGACATGCCAGCCGTCCTCGGCAGGGCCGAGGGTGAGGACGACGGCGAAGATCAGGGCGAGGGCAGTAAAAAGCGCGCCAAGGGCCAGAAGCGGCTTAGCGAGCCTGTTCAGCGCTGCGTTCGACTGGGTGGCAACGGCCGAAACGGAATGCACGCTGGGCAGCAGGCAAAGCAATAAGGGACCGCCGAGCAGGGCGGTTGCGGCTCCCGTCGGCGCAAGGTCGGTAAAGCCGGGGCCGAGGATCTGGGTGAGGCAATCGGTCAGGAACAGCAGGCCGGCGCCCATCAGCGGCGCTGTCAGCATCAGTTTGCCGGTGCTGCGTGCGCCGGCAAGCCTTGCGATGGCCGGAGCTGCGAGCCCGACGAAACCGATGACGCCGACCTCTGATATCACCGAGGCGGCAAGCCAGACGGCGAGTGCGATGATCGCCAGGCGGGTCGAATGCAGGGCAAGGCCGAGGCTCCTGGCGCCGCTGTCGTCGAGGGCAAGGATGCGGAGCGGCCGCACCAGGAGAAGAGCGGCGGCAAAGCCGAGGATAAGCCGGGGCCCGAGCGAGAGTGCGCCGTTCCAATCCTGCTGACTGAGCGAACCGGCGCCCCAGATATAGATCGACATGGCATATTCGCCGCGCGAAAGGATCAGCGTGACGCTGAGGGCGGAGGCGATCAGGCTGACGATCAGGCCGGAGAGTGCCACGGTCACCGGATCGAGCCCGCGCCGCCAGCTCAAAGCCAGCACGATGGCGACAGCCGCGAGCCCGCCGCCGAAGGCGGCCATCTCGCGCGAAAATCCGATGAGCAGGGGCGAGAAGCCCATGGCCGCGGTCATTGCCAGTTCCGCCCCGGAGGCGATGCCGAGCGTGGAGGCATCGGCGATCGGATTGCGCAGGACACGCTGCAACAATGTGCCGGAAAGGCCGAGTGCCGCACCGGCGATCAGTGCCAGCATGGCGCGGGGCATGATGCTGTTCCAGAGCAGCACGCTGTTCAGCATGGCTGCATCGGCATCGCCCTTCGGAACCTCAGGACGCGTTACGATGAGGAGTGCGAAGGCCGTGATGCAGAGTACGGGCAGTAATATCGCCAAGACGGGCGTGCCCGCGCTTCCTGCGGGCTTGGCGCGGCTAACCATTCCATGCATGTTGAAGCCCCTCCGCCAGAAAATCGGCAAAGCGGCCGGCCGCCGGCAGTGCGCCATAGGGATTGATCGAACCGAGCATCAGCACGCGTTTTTCGCGCACGGCCGGCAACGCATTCCAGAAGCTGCTGGTCGCCAGCGTGGCGAGCGCATCGGCCGGGTGTGGCGGGATCATCACGATCCAGGCGTCGGGCAGCGATGCCAATATCTCAATGCCGACGGGAGCGGCGGCCGAGTAGCTGGTCTGAGCCTGCCAGGCATTGGTGAGGCCGACGCGTTTCAGCACCTCGCCGAACATGCTGTCGGAGCCGAAGACGCGGAAATGCCTGGCATCGCCGAGATTGATCGGGATCACCGGCCGCCCGTCACCGGCGGCAAGGAGGGCCCGGTGGCGATCGAGCCTGGCTGCAAGCTCTTCGGTCAACTGTCTGGCGGTGGCAAGCTGCAGGCGCTCGCCGATTGCAAGTGTGGCCTGTTCGGCAAGCGAAAAGGGGCTTTCGCCGGGTTTGTAGATCGCATGGCTTTCCACAGGCGCGACTCCGCGCATGCGTTGGTCTGCCCAGGCATAGAAGTTCGAGTTGAAGATCAGGTCCGGCCGTACAAACCGCAGCACCTCGAAATTCGGCGTGCCGCGCAGGCCAAGATCGGCAGTCGTGGCCGGCACGTCAGGCGTGACCGCCACCTCGCGGAATTGCCGCAGTTCCGTCGCCGCAACGACATTCGCGCCGATTGCCAGCAGCGTTTCAAGCAGCGCCCAATCGAGTGTCGCAACGCGCAAGCCCTCCGCCGCCCGCAAACGCGCGGGGGCGGAGAGCAAGGCCGCCGCACCGGCCAGAAACTGCCTGCGGGAGAAAACAGCCATGGTCTACAACAGATAGCTGACCGGCTCGTTTCGAACCGGATGCGGGAAGACGCCCATGCCGACACCGAAGATCGACTGCAGCGTGTCGGCCTGCATGATTTCGGAGGGCGTGCCCTCGGCAGTGATCCGGCCGCGGTTGAGCGCGATGATCGCGTCGCAATAGCGCGCAGCGAGGTTGATATCGTGTAGCACGATGATGACGGTCAGCCCGCGTTCATGGCTGAGTTCCTTGACCAGCGAGAGAACGCTGGCCTGATGGGCGAGGTCGAGCGCCGACGTCGGCTCGTCGAGCAGCAGGCAGCGGGCGTCCTGGGCGAGCATCATGGCGATCCAGGCGCGCTGGCGTTCGCCGCCGGACATGCTGGCGACGGGACGATCGGCAAAATCCTCGAGCTCGGTGCGGACGATCGCCTCCTCGACCATGTTGCGATCCGTCGCGGTGAAGCGGCCAAGCGTGCCGTGCCAGGGAAAACGGCCGAGCGCCACGAGTTCCCGCACGGTCATCCCGTCGCTCGCCGGCGTGAATTGCGCCATGTAGGCGACGTGCCGGGCAAAGGCCCGGCTGCCCCAGTCACCCGCCGGCTTGCCGTCGAAGGAGATGGCGCCGGACTTCGGCGCGACCTGGCGGGCGATGATCTTCAAAAGCGTGCTCTTGCCGGAACCGTTCGGCCCCACCAGTCCGTAAATGCGGCCGCGCTCAAGCGTCAGGTCGATGCCGGACAGGATGGATTTCGGCCCGATGGCATAATCTATCGCCGACAGGGCAAGGAAAGGCGAAGGCATGGTCTGCTCCAGGTTCGGCGCTGCAACGGGTTCGGGAGGGCAGGCCCTCCCTTTCCCCACAGGTTCCTGCAAAACTAAACTCAGATTGTCAACTTACCACTTCCTGCTGAGCTTGAAGGTGATGGTGCGGGCATCGCCGTAACCGCAGACGGTCAGCCCGCCGCAACCCTTGACATATTCCTTGTCGAAGAGGTTCGCGACGTTGAGCGAGGCGCCCCAGTTTTCCTTCTCATATCGGATCGCAGCGTCGACGAGGGTGGCGGCCGGCACCTTCTCGGTATTGGCCTCATCGGCCCAGGACCAGCCCTGATGGCGGACGCCGGCACCAAAGCTCATGCCCTCGAAAGCTCCTGTCGTCAGCGTGTAGTCGACCCAGAGAGAGGCCGTCACCTTCGGGACGATATAGGGTGAATTGCCGACCAGCGCCGGATTGGCGTCGTTCTCCATCACCTCCATGTCGGTATAGGCAAGCGAAGCGAGAAGCTTCCAGTTCTCGTTGATATTGACCTTGCCCTCGAGTTCGGCGCCGCGCGAAACCACCTCGCCGAGCTGGCTCTGGGCGAAGGTCAGCGGGTTGGTCACCGTGTTGTTGCGCTTGTTGATGTGAAAGACCGAGGCGGTCAGCGAGCCGTCGATGAAGGCCGGCTCATACTTGATGCCGCCTTCGAACTGCTCGCCCTCTTCCGGCTTCAACGCGCCGGAAACACCGGTGCCGACCAGCGGGTTGAAGAAAGTCGCAGCACTGACATAGGGCGTCAAGCCATTGTCGAACTCATAGGCAAGGCCGATGCGGCCGCTGAGCGCGCTGTCGTTGGTGCTGTAGGTCGTGCCGATTACGGCGTCCTGGTCGATATCGACATAGTCGTAGCGGCCGTTGAGCGTCAGCAGCCAGCCATCGCCGAAATGGATCCGATCCTGGGCGTAGACGCCGATCTGGTTCTTGGTGACGACGCCGTCCGCATAGACGAAATTGGCGCCCTGTGTCGTGCCATAGATGGGATCGGTTGCGCTGATCGAATTGGAGCCGCAGCAGGCCTGCCAATTTTCGAGGCGGTAATAGGTGTAGTCGAGCCCGACGAGAAGATTATGCGTGGCGCCGCCGATTTCGGTCTCGCCTTCGAGCCGGTTGTCGATCGAGACGCTATCGACCCCCGAGCGGCCTTCGAAGCCGATGCGCGCCAGCTGGTAGTCCGGACCCGTCGGCACGCCGCCGACCCAGCCGTTCAGGTAGGGGCCGATCTCATGCTTGTCGAGATGGCCGTAGCGCGCATTTTGCGAGAACTTGATGCCATTGTCGAATTCATGCTCGAATTCGTAGCCGATCATTTTCTGCACATAGCTGCCGTTGTCGATGTCGGGCTCGCCATAGAAGGCGTCGCGGTCGATCTTGCCGAAAGGCGCATCCTCGACAGTGCCGACATAAGGGAAGAAGCCGTTGCCGGTATGCACCTGGTCGAGCCCGGCGAGGTAACCCCAGACCGTCAGGCTCGTGCTGTCATCCGGCGAAATGGTGAGCTGCGGCATGATGAAGCCGCGCAGATCCTCGGAAAAATCCGAATAATTGTCGCCGCCGGCAACCTTGCCGGTGATGCGATAGCTCATCGTTCCGCTGGAGCCGACCTTGTCGGAGACATCGAAGCCGGTGAAGGCGTTGCCGTTGCTGTTGATGCCGATCTCGGTATAAAACAGCGGCTCGTCGAGCGGGCGCTTGCGGACGAGATTGACGATGCCGCCGGGGTTTGCTCCGCCGTATAGCACGGAGGCCGGACCCTTCAGCACCTCGACGCGCTCCAGCATGAAGGGATCGAGCTGGAAGCCGCCGAAGCCATAGCTGAACAGCGTCAGATTATCGAAGTAGACGCCGGTCTGCGTCGCGTCGAAGCCGCGGATATAGAACCAGTCGGTATCGCCGTCGTTGCCAAAGGGCTGCGAGGTGACGCCGGGCGTATAAAGCAGCGCCTCGTCGATCTTGTTGGTAATGCCGCGATCGTCCATTTCACGGGTGCCGATGACGGAGACGGATTGCGGGATTTCGTTGAGCGGAGTGTCGCTCTTCGAGCCGGCGGAGGAGTTCTTGGCGACATAGCCCTTGACCGGACTGGTGGCGGTGTCGCCGCCGCCCTGGATGATGATCGGCGCGAGCTCAGTCGAATTCGCTTCCTGCGCCGCGGCGGAGCCCGCGATCAGGCCGGCGATCGCCACTCCTGCCAATAGAATTACCTTGAAATTGAGACCCCTGGTCTGCCCGCGCATATGTCCTACCCCACTCGTGCCGCGCGATACCCGCGTGCGGCGAAGCCCTGAATAAGATGAGTGATTAACTCAGTTTTACCGGGGTGGATTGTCGCGATCGGGGAAAATTGAACGTTTTTGGGCAATTCTCCGCGTTGCAAACAATTGCCCGCCAAGCGTTGCAATCAGGCAACTTGTGCCTTCTTCCAGCTCGCCGGCGTGATGCCGATATGCTTGCGGAAGACGCGGGTAAAATGCGCCTGATCGGCAAAGCCGGTTTCGGCGGCGACTGCGGTCAACGCATTTTCGCTTTCGACAAGCAGCCGCTTTGCCCTGTCGAGCCGGACATTGGTCTGCCATTGATGCGGAGCGATGCCGGTCGAGGCCTTGAAGGCATGGCTGAAATGCGATTGCGACAGGCCTGTCAGGCCGGCGAGTTCCTCGAGGCGGATATTGCGCAGGCAGTTTTCCTCGATGAATTCGGTGGCGCGGCGAAGCTGCCAGGAGGCTAACTTGCTGCGTTTGCGCGGCATTGCCTTGGCAATTTTCAGGACATCGATGATCAGCGCCAACGCCAGGCCGTCGCCATAGAGATCGTGCAACGGCTCCGGATTGAGGCATTCGGCGGCGACCAGCTGTGCCAGCGACAGCACCCGCTCATCGGAAAACAGAAGCTGCGGGCTTTCGAGACGGCGTGGATCGATATCCTCCATCAGCCGGCGACTGACGGTCTCGGTGTCGAAATGGATGTCGAGGTGGCGCACCGAATGCACGTCGGTCAGATCGGCCCAGACTTCCATGCCGGCCGGCACATAGGAGATCGGCCGTTTCTCGGTGTCCTGGACGGTGCCCTGCTCCTTCGGCGAGAGCTTGATATGCGAATTGCCCGGTCCCCGCTTGTCGAGCATGATGAACAGCCGCGGATCGCGCGAGACGTAATAGCCGCCGGCATAAGAGGCACATTCCACGTCCCAGACATCGGCGACGATGCCGTTCCACAGGCGGCGATGCACGCCGCCGACGACGGAAAAGCCCTGGATCTTGTTTTGCATCCGCGGTTGAAACGTCATTTCCACTTCCGCCTCCGGCGACGCGCCGGAAGTAAACCTTCAATTTGTACTCAAGTTTATTACCGCAGGCCGAACCGGATGGCAATTGCCAATTCCGGCACCAATCCAGGGAAAATCGGGGTCAATCAGACCTTCGACACAGAGAAGCTGAGGCTGCTATTGCCGAGCAGGATGTCGATCTCGCCGGGTTCGGTCAGTTCGATCGCGCCGCTCAACGTGCCCGTCGTGATGAGCGCACCTGATTTCAGCGATGTCTGCGGGCGCAAGCCGTCATTGGCATAATCGACGAGCCAGGTGAGAACGTCGCCCTTCGGATGCTGTGCCGGACCATCATAGATCGTGCGGCCGGCATGCGTGACCTTGAGCGGCGTGCTACCGGCGGTATCGACGACGCTTTTTTCGAGCTTCGGGCCGAGCACATAGCCGCTATTGCCGAGACGGTCGGCGACGAACAGCAGAAACGAAACGTTGCCGCTTTCCTTCACGGCGCTGACCAGCAGCTCGGCGCCGAGATAGACAGCGGATATCGCCTCGACCACCTCAGTGCGGCTGTAAGGAATGCCGGCGCGGACCGGCAGGTCGCTGCCGAGGCGGACGGCGATCTCGGTCTCGAATTTCAGGCCCGGATACCATGGAATGTCAGCGCCCGAGACGGCTTCGGCATAGGGATGCAGCGGGCCGGTGACCGCCTGGCCCTGCGGCGAGACCGTCACCTTCCAGGCATTGCTGGAAATGCCGCCCGCAGCGGCAAGCAAATCCTGCGCCTCCATCGCCTGATGGAGATCGGTTGGCAGCGCGAAAGCGCTCGTTGCTTCCTGTCGGCCGGCCTGGCGCAGGCTGTGAAGCCGGGTGGCAAGGGCGCGGGGATCGAATGTCTCTGTCATGCTATCTCCTCGACATGATTTTCGAGGTGCCACACTAGCGAGAAGGTTGGGACGAACAAGGCCGCTTTTGGAAAGACTCCTATTCCATCGCCGCGTGCCAGCGGGCGCGATAGGCGGTCAGTCCGGGGATATCGGTCGGCGGAACATGCGTCTCGGCACCCGACACTGGCCGGATGCCGGTAAGAAGGGCCGCACCCTGGCTGGTGCCGGTCGAACCCGGAAGGGCCATGACCTCGCGGCCGGTCAGGGCGGCAAGCAGCTTGAGATAGCTCCCATTCAGCGCAAAAGGCCCTTCGACGATAACCGGGCCCTTGGCGCCAATCAGTCCGAGGCAGGCATCGGTCATCAAAGCGAGATAGAGGCAGGCAGCGGCAGAGCGCTCCTCGGGGCTTGCCTCCTCTGCACCGATCCAGCGGCTTGTCTTTCCCGGGAAAGGCCCTGAACCCGGGGCGATATTCGGCAGCAGCATCATGCCCTTGTCGATGATCGGGCCGATTGCCGCCTGAGTGTCATTTTCGTCGGCAGGGCCGATCTCGGCCGACAGGATCTCGAATTCCCGCCCACCCATGAAACGCGAGGAGGGGACGGCACGGCCATAGGCATCGACATTGGCGAGCGCATCGCGTTTCGGATCGAGATGATCGAGATCGCCGCCGACGCCGAAATTGATGACCCATGTGCCGGTGGAGACGACGGCGAAGGGCGCTTCGCGATTGACCAGATGCGGCAGCAGCGAGGCATTGGAATCGTGAATGCCGCAATAGACCGGCACGGGGGAGTTGAGGCCGAGCTCCGTGGCGATATCCGGCAGGACCGGGCCGAGTGCATCGAAGGCGGAACGGATCGGCGCCATGAGGTCGCGAATGGCGAGCCTGTCGACGAGCGAGGAATAGCGGCCGGCCTTGGGGTTCCAGAGGTCGGAATGACAGCCGAGCGAGGTCAGCTCATTGGCGGCAACACCCGTCAGCCGCGCCGTCCAATATTGCGCATAGGTGAGGATGGTCGCCACCTTAGCGAATTCCTCGGGAAAGGCGCTCTTCTGGTAGTGCAGCTGCGCGCCGACATTGAGACCCATCGCCAGGTGCGGCGAGAAGGTTTCGTCGAAGGAGGGGCGCAGCCGCGTATAGGCGTCGCGGATGTCCTGCGGATATTCGTGTTCATAGTCGATGACAGGCATGGCAAGCGTGCCGTCCCGGCCAAGCAGTGCTGCGGAGGCGCCATGGGTTGTGATCGAAATGGCGTCGAAGCCAGGTTCGCGCGCAAGGCTCTTCAGCGCATCGAGCGCAAAAGACCACAGAGCCTCCACGTCGTAATGCGGATAGAGACCGGTTTTGATCGCGATATTCGGCCGTTTCAACACGGCGATCTCGGCGCCCGTCTCGCTGTCGAGCACGACGACCTTGGCATTGGTCTTGCCGATATCGAGGACTGCGATGCGGCGATAGGAGATGGCGTTCATGGCATATGGAAGACGGTGACCAGGTCGCTCTGGACCGGTGAATTATCGGGATTGGTCGCCATGATATCGGCCATGTGCGCCCACCATTTTTTCACGACCGGATGGTCCGGCAGGCTCGCCATCGTGTGGTCGGCCGGCCGCGTCAACACGCCGAACAGGGTGTTGGTTTCGCGGTCGAGATGGATGGAATAGTCGCTGGCCCCTGATTTATGAAGGAGATCGACCAGTTCCGGCCAGATCTCGTCATGCCGCCTGCGGTATTCGGCTTCCATGCCGGGATTGAGCTGCATTTTGAAAGCGTGTTTTTCCAAAGTCATCGGGAGCTCATGACCTTGATGCGACGGGCGATGATCGGGATGGCGATGGTGATGATCAGAAGCAGGCCGATGAAGATCGACATGACGATGCCGGGCACGTTCAGCAGGCCGAGGCCGAAGGTGACGAGACCCATGACGAAGGCGGCGATGACGACGCCGACGATGGTGCCGGAGCCGCCGAGGATCGAGATGCCGCCGAGCACGACCATGGTGACGACCTCGAGTTCCCAGCCCTGGGCGATCGACGGCCGGGTCGAGCCGAGGCGTGAGGTCAGGCAGACGGCGGCAACGCCGCTCATGACGCCGGTCAACAGGAAGAGGATGAATTTGACGCGCTCGACCGGAATGCCGGAGAATCGGGCGGCGAAGTCGTTGTTGCCGATCGCATAGACCTGCCGGCCGAAATTCGTCGCATGCAGCAGGATGGCGAAAAGGATCGCCAGCACGATGAAGAGCACGAATTCGAAGGAGAATACCCAGACGACATAACCCTGGCCGAAATAGGCGAAATCAGCCGGGTATTTGCCATAGGCCTGATCACCGAGCACGATATAGGAAATACCGCGGAAAAGGCTCATCGTGCCGATGGTGACGACGATCGACGGCAGTTTCAGCACCGAGACCAGCACGCCGTTGAAGATGCCGCAGGCAAGGCCGGTGCCGATGCCGATCGCGACGAGGCCTGGTGTGCCGATGCCGACCTGCGCTGCCGCGCCCATTGCCGTCGAGGCGAGCGCGATGATCGCAGCGACCGAGAGGTCGATCTCACCCGATATGACGAGCAGCGCCATGGCGAAGGCAATCATTGCCTTTTCGGTGAAATTGAAGGTGGCGTCCGAGAGGTTCCAGGCATCGAGGAAATAGGGCGAAGCCAGCGAATTGAAGATGAAGATCAGCACAGCGACGGCAAAGAGCAGCACTTCCCAGCTTGCGGCGATGCGGCGAAAGGGTGTGCCGAGGCGGTCGGGGATGACCCGCTTTTCGTGGGTGGACACGGTGCTCATGCTGCGGCCTCCGTTCTGATCTCGGCTGCGGCGCGGTCGCGCAGGATGATGCGGCCGCGGTTGCGCTCGCGCCTGGCGTTGAAGGCGACGGCGAGAATGATGACGGTTCCGGAGATCGCCATCTGCGTGAAGGGCGAAATGCCGATCACCGGCAGCGCATTCTTGATGACGCCCAGGAAGAGCGCGCCGAGCACGGTGCCGGCGACCGAGCCGACGCCGCCGGCAATCGAAATGCCGCCGATGACGCAGGCCGCAACGCTATCGAGCTCGAAGCCGTTGGCGATATCGACATAGGCAACAGCATAACGCGACACCCAGAGATAGCTCGCAAGGCCGGCAAGCGCGCCCGACAGAACGAAGGCCAGGAATTTCGTCCAGCCCGTATCGATGCCGGCATAGACGGCCGCGGTCGGATTGCCGCCGGTGGCATAGGCCGAGCGGCCGAACTGGGTGTATCTGAGCAGGACATACATCAGCAGCACGATGACGATGCCCACCCAGCCAAGAACCGGCAGGCCGAGGATCGGCGTGCGCGGCACCGACAGGAAGACCGGCGTCATCTGGTGAGCATTGACCCACGCTCCACCCGAAAGCACGAAGGCCATGCCGCGATAGATGGTGAGCGTGCCGAGTGTGACGACGATCGGCGGGATTTCGAGCGCCCAGACGAGAAAGCCGTTGATGGCGCCAAGGCAGGCGCCGATGACGATCGCGGCAAGGATCAGCACGACGAGCGGCAGGTCGGGATAGGCGGCATTCATCATCGCGACCGCCATGCCGGTGAAGGCGAGGTTGGCGGCGACCGACAGGTCGATCGATTTCGTCAAGATAACCGTCATCTGCGCCAGCGCCAGGATGATCAGGATCGAGGTATCGTTGAAAATGCCGGCGAGGTTCTCCGGCGTTGCGAAATCGGCAGCGCGCGTCGAAAAGATCGCGATCATCACGACGATGATGAGGAACAGCAGGGTTTCGCGTTTTCTGATCAGTCTTGCCATGCTCATACCTTAGGAATTCCTGGGCCTTATGAATTGCTGGGCCTTATGCATTGCGGGCCTCATGCATTGCCGGTGGCAGCGCGCACCAGCGCTTCCGGCGACAGCTCGGCGCGGTCGAAAATCCCGGCGGCGAGACCCTCCTTCATCACCAGGACGCGGTCCGACATGCCGATGATCTCGGGCAGTTCGGACGAGACCATGATGATCGACAGGCCCTCGGCGGCGAGTTCGCTGATGAAGCCGTGCACGGCCGCCTTCGAGCCGATGTCGATGCCCTTTGTCGGTTCATCGAGGATGATGACCTTCGGCGCCGTCGCCAGCCATTTGCCGATGACGACCTTCTGCTGGTTGCCGCCCGACAGCGTGCCGACCGGGACGGAAAGGGCGGCGGCGCGTAGGTCCAGCCGCTCGGCATATTTGCGGGCAAGCGCGAATTCTTCTGCCGCCCTGAGGAAGCCCCGGCGCGAGGTGCGGGTAAGCGAAGGCAGCGTCATGTTCTGGAAGATCGGCATCGGCAGCGCCAGCCCGTGGCGGCCGCGTTCCTCCGGCACATAGACGATGCCGGCGCGGATCGCATCCTGCGGCGAATGGATGGTGATCTCGCGGCCTTCGAGCATCATGGTGCCGGAGGCCGGCCTGGTGATGCCGAAGAGCGATTGGGACAGTTCCGAACGCCCGGCGCCGATCAGACCGTAAATGCCGAGAATTTCGCCCTGGCGCAGGGTGAAGGAGATGTCGCGGAATTCGGTGCGGTGGCTGTAGTTGCGGATCTCCAGAACCGGGCCGCCGATGGCGACATCGACCTTCGGAAAAGCATTCTCGACGTCGCGACCGACCATCATGCGGACGATCTCGTCCTGCGGCGTTTCCTTGAGCCGGCCCTGGCCGACGGCGCGGCCGTCGCGGAAGACGACGAAATCATCGGCGATCTCGTAGACCTCGTCGAACTTGTGGCTGATGAAGAGGATCGCCTTGCCCTTTTCCCTCAGGCCCTGGACGATGCGGAAGAGATCATCGATCTCCTTGCGGGAAAGGGCTGCCGTCGGTTCGTCCATGATGACGATGCGGGCCTCGATCGACAGCGCGCGCGCAATCGCCACCAGGTGGCGCTGCGCGATCGAGAGGTCCTTCAGCCGGATCGTCGGATCGATATTGCTTTCGAGCGCAGTCAGCAGCGCCTTGGCGCGGCTGTTCATCGCCTGCCAGTCGATGGTGCGCAGACGCGTGCGCGGCGCGTGGCCGAGGAAGATATTCTCGGCAACCGTCAGCTCGTCGAACAGCACGGTTTCCTGATGGATGGCGGTGACGCCGGCATCGATTGCGGCCTGGGCGCTGGCAAAGGTCACCGGCTGGCCGTCGACGAGAATCTCGCCTTCGTTCGGCCTGTAAATGCCGGTCAGGATCTTGACCAGCGTCGATTTGCCGGCGCCGTTTTCGCCGATCAGCGCGGTCACCGTGCCGGGATGCAGCGCGATGCTGACATTGTCGAGCGCCTTCACGCCCGGAAAGATCTGGGAGATGCCGCGCATTTCCAGAATGGCGGGCGCATCACCGGTTTTGCTGTCCGTGGCGGTTTGTTGAAAGGCAGCGTTCATCAAGCTTCTACCAGTGTCGAATGAGAATCCCGGCGGCCATCAGGCCGCCGGGCTTTAATGCGGTGGTTCCGGATCAGAAGACCTTGGAGAACTGGTCGATATTCGAAGCATTGTAGACGAAGGGATCGGCCATGGCGGCTTCACCATTGTCGCCGACCTTGATCTTGCCCATGCGGCCGACTTCGATCTCGCTGCCCGGCTTGCCGTCGGTCTCGCCCTTGACGAGGCGATAGGCGATCTGCGTTGCGGAGTAGCCGAGATCGATCGGGTTCCAGATGGCGAATTCCTTCGTGGCGCCCGACTTGATCGCGCCGGCCATTTCGGACGGCAGGCCGAGACCGGTGACGTAGACCTTGCCGACAAGACCCTTGTCTTCGACGACCTTGGAAGCGGCGAGAACGCCGACGGTCGTCGGAGCGACGATGACCTTGATGTTCGGGTTCGCCTTCAAGAGGCCTTCGGCTTCACGATAGGACTTGTCCGAGAGATCGTCGCCATAGACCGTGGTGACGAGGTTGAGGCCCGGGAAATCCTTGAGCTGCTTCTTCATCTGGTCGATCCAGATGTTCTGGTTGGTCGAGGTGGTCGTCGCCGACAAGATGGCGAAGTCACCCTTGCCGCCGTCAAGATGGTCCTTGACGAGCGTCAGGCACATCTTGCCGATCAGTTCGTTGGACGACGGGTTGAGCTGCAGAATACGGCCTTCAGGTGCGACGCCGGAATCCCAGGAGATAACCTTGATGCCGCGCTGTGCAGCCTTCTTCAGCGCCGGAACGAGCGCGTCGGGATCGTTGGCCGAAACGGCGATGGCGCTGACGCCCTGAGCGATCAGTGAGTTGATGACTTCGATCTGGCCTTCGGCCGTCGTCGTCGTCGGACCGGTATAGATGACCTCGACGCCGCCGAGCTCCTTGGCAGCTTCCTGCGCGCCCTTGTTGGCAGCATCGAAGAAGCCGTTGCCGAGCGACTTGACGACGAGACCGATCTTGATGTCGGCAGCACTAGCCGTGCCGGCCATCATGGCGACGGCAAATGCCACGCCGATTGCGAGTTTCTTTGCGAGTTTCATGCTTTCATCCTCCCACTTGATTGACACTCTTCACACCTCCCCGGCGCCTTATGCGACCGACGAGGAATCCTCCTTGATTGCCTGGGCGACCGGGCTCGCGACAATGAGCCTGATGCCGGCATTCTCGATCATCCTGACGGATTCCTCTGGAATGCCGTCATCGGTGATGATCGTAGACACACGCTCGAGCGGGCATAAAATGAGGCTCGACCGGCGATGGAACTTGCTGGAATCGGCCATGACGACCAGTTCGTCGGCCTGATGCATCAGCTTCTGTTCGCTTTGAATAATCAGCGCGTCGGCTTCCATGATGCCGAGCGGGCCGATGCCCTGCGCGCCGATGAAGAATCGGCGGGCGTAGAAATTGCGAATCGCGTCATTGTCGAAGGGAGAGAGGATCAGGCTCTGCTCGCGATAGATCGCGCCACCTGGCACCGTCACCGTGTTCTTCGAATGTTTGACCAGATGTTCGGCGATCGCGAAAGAATTGGTCATCACCTGCAGGCGGTGCGCCGCCATGAAATGCACCATCTGGAAGGTGGTCGTGCCGCCATTGATGATGATCGCATCGCCCGGATCGCAAAGCTCGACGGCCTGGCGTGCGATTGCGCGCTTCTTATCGATATTGACGGATTCCGAAACGCGGAAGGGACGCCCGGCGAGATTGCCGAGCTGCGGCGGATGTACCGCCTCGGCGCCGCCGCGCACACGCCGGATCTTGCCCTGGACATGGAGAGCCGCGATGTCGCGCCGGATCGTCGCCTCGGAAGCCTCTGTCAGTTCGGAAATATCCTGAACCGTCACGACGGACTTTTCCTGAACGGCGCTGAGAATGATGCGATGGCGTTCGCGTTCGTGCATGGGGCTCCTCCTTCGATCGTTTATTTCGCACATATGACAATGTGTCAATCAAAAACGATCATAAATTTTCATATTGCGCTGCACAATAATCGAATTTGATCGTTTTCGATTGACAACCTCCGTTTTGATGAGCGATACCGTCTGCGAAAAGGGGCGCGAACTTTGCGCTCCGATGATGATTTCATATGGGAGGATGACATGGCGGCGAACGTCCGGCTTTTGGAAAACCGGTGGGATGATGCTTACGCGGCGGGCCTCGATGAGCCTGGCAAGCTGCTCTATCGTTCCAACCTGCTCGGCGCCGACAAGCGCATCACCAATTACGGCGGCGGCAACACCTCGGCGAAGGTGCTGGAAACCGATCCGCTGACCGGCGGCAAGGTGAATGTACTCTGGGTCAAGGGATCGGGCGGCGATGTCGGCACGATCAAGCTCGACGGTTTCGCGACGCTCTACCAGGACAAGCTGGAATCGCTGAAGAGCATCTACAAGGGCGTCGAGGACGAGGACCGCATGGTCGGCTTCCTGCCGCACTGCACCTTCAACCTGAACGCCCGTGCTGCCTCGATCGACACGCCGCTGCATGGTTTCGTGCCTTTCACCCATGTCGACCACATGCATCCCGACGCGATCATCGCGATCGCCGCGTCTAAGAATTCGAAGGAATTGACGCAGCAGATCTTCGGCGACGAGATCGGCTGGCTGCCCTGGCGCCGTCCGGGCTTCCAGCTCGGCCTCGACCTCGGCGCATTCGTCGCCGCAAACCCGAATGCCAAGGGTGTCGTGCTCGAGAGCCACGGCCTCTTCACCTGGGCAAACGATGCCAAGGCCTGCTACGAACTGACGCTCGATATCATCAACAAGGCGATCGTCTGGTTTGCCGAAAAGACCGAAGGCAAGACGATTTTCGGTGGCGCGCTGACACAAAGCCTGCCTGTCGCCGAACGCCGCGCCATCGCCGCCCGGCTGATGCCGGAGATTCGCGGCCGCATCGGCAAGCAGGAGCGCAAGCTCGGGCATTTCGACGATCAGGATGCCGTGCTCGAATTCGTCAATTCCAGCGATCTGCGCCCGCTCGGCGCGCTCGGCACCAGCTGCCCTGACCATTTCCTGCGCACCAAGATCCGTCCGCTGATCGTCGATTTCGACCCGGCCAAGCCCGATGTCGACGCGATCGTTGCCGGTCTCGACAAGGCGCTAGAGGATTACCGCGCCGACTACGCCCGCTATTATAACGACTGCAAGCATGACAATTCGCCCGCCATCCGCGACGCCAATCCCGTCATTTTCCTGGTGCCCGGCGTCGGCATGCTGTCCTTTGCCCGCGACAAGGCGACGGCCCGCATCGCCAGCGAATTCTACGTCAACGCCATCAACGTCATGCGCGGCGCCTCGACGGTCTCCGAATATCAGGGCCTGCCCGAGCAGGAAGCCTTCGATATCGAATATTGGCTGCTTGAAGAGGCCAAGCTGCAGCGCATGCCGAAGCCAAAGAGCCTTGCCGGTCGCGTCGCCTTCGTCACCGGCGGCGCCGGCGGCATCGGTCGGGCGACGGCCGCGCGCCTCGTCGGCGAAGGCGCCTGCGTGGTGCTTGCCGATATCGACCAGACAGCGCTCGAAGGCACCGAAGCCGATTTCGTCAAGAAGTTCGGCGCTGACGCCGTGCGCAGCGTCCGGCTCGACGTCACCAAGGAAGATGCGGTGATCGCCTCCTTCGCGGAAGCCTGCGTCGAATTCGGCGGCATCGACATCCTCGTCTCCAATGCCGGCATTGCCTCCTCCGCGCCGATCGAATTGACCGAGCTTGCGACGTGGAACCGCAATATCGATATTCTGGCGACCGGTTATTTCCTCGTCTCGCGTGAAGCCTTCCGCCTGTTTCGCCGTCAGGCGCTCGGCGGCAACGTCATCTTCGTCGCTTCGAAAAACGGTCTTGCCGCCTCGCCGAATGCATCTGCCTATTGCACCGCAAAGGCTGCCGAAATCCATCTGGCCCGCTGCCTGGCGCTGGAAGGCGCGGATGCCGGCATCCGCGTCAACACGGTCAATCCGGACGCGGTCCTGCGCGGTTCGAAGATCTGGAGCGGTGAATGGCGCGAGCAGCGCGCCGCCTCGTCCAAGATCGAGGTGGACGATCTCGAGGAACATTACCGCAAGCGTTCGATGCTGAAACTCAACGTGTTTCCGGAAGATATCGCCGAGGCGATCTATTTCCTCGCCTCGGACCTTTCGGCGAAATCGACCGGCAACATCATCAACGTCGATGCCGGCAACGTGCAGAGTTTTACGCGTTAGAGCGATTCGGTTTTGCGTCCGGACGCGTAAGCAAACGGAAGAGCTATTTCCGGAGGATCACCCATATTGCGTGGATGATCCCCGGCACATAGCCGCAGAGTGTCAGCAATATATTGAGCCAGAAATGCAGGCCGATCCCGACCTGCAAGAATACGCCAAGGGGCGGCAGGATGATCGCAAGAAGAATGCGGACAACGTCCATCGTAGCTCCTTCGTTTGAAGACATGTAAGCGTTTGAACGCGAACCGTGCCCCTATGGTTCGCGACCAGGGAGGAATAGATGACAGATTCCAGGATTGCGCCAGATCTGGTCGCGACTGACAACGACAAGCGGGCAACCGCTCTGAAAGCCGACTACGAGGCACTGGGCGCGACGCTTGCCCGTCGCGGCGTCGATATCGAGGCGGTCACCCGCAAGGTTGCGGAATTCTTCGTTGCCGTTCCCTCCTGGGGCGTCGGCACCGGCGGCACGCGTTTTGCGCGTTTCCCCGGCACCGGCGAGCCGCGCGGCATCTTCGACAAACTCGACGATTGCGCCGTCATCAATCAGCTGACGCAGGCGACCCCGAACGTCTCGCTGCATATTCCCTGGGACAAGGCGGATGCCAGCGAATTGAAGGCCAAGGGCAACGCGCTCGGCCTCGGCTTCGATGCGATGAATTCGAACACATTTTCCGATGCGCCCGGCCAGGCCCATTCCTATAAATACGGCTCGCTTAGCCACACCGATGCGGCAACACGGGCGCAAGCGGTCGAGCACAATCTCGAATGCATCGAGATCGGCAAGGCGCTCGGCTCCAAGGCATTGACGGTCTGGATCGGCGACGGCTCGAACTTCCCCGGCCAGAGCCATTTCACCAAGGCTTTCGAGCGTTACCTTGCCTCGATGGCGGATATCTACAAGGCGCTGCCCGACGATTGGAAGCTGTTTTCCGAGCACAAGATGTACGAGCCGGCTTTCTATTCCACCATCGTGCAGGATTGGGGCAGCAACTACCTGATCGCCCAGACGCTCGGCCCCAAGGCCTATTGCCTCGTCGATCTCGGCCACCACGCGCCGAATACCAATATCGAGATGATCGTCGCTCGGCTGATCCAGTTCGGCAAGCTCGGCGGC
This sequence comes from Rhizobium sp. CRRU65, assembly GCF_048551595.1. Classification (NCBI taxonomy): domain Bacteria; kingdom Pseudomonadati; phylum Pseudomonadota; class Alphaproteobacteria; order Hyphomicrobiales; family Rhizobiaceae; genus Rhizobium; species Rhizobium sp. CRRU65. The sequence continues at coordinate 283,722 of NZ_JBLYZH010000002.1, forward strand.
TTCCACTTCAACGATTCCAAATATGGCGATGATGATCTCGACGCCGGCGCGATCGATCCCTACCGGCTGTTCCTCGTCTTCAACGAACTGGTCGACGCCGAGCAGCGCGGCGTCAACGATTTCAACCCGGCCCATATGATCGACCAGTCGCACAATGTCACCGACCCGATCGAAAGCCTGATCAACAGCGCCAACGAAATCCGCCGTGCCTATGCGCAGGCACTGCTCGTCGACCGCAAGGCGCTCTCCGGCTACCAGGACGATAACGACGCGCTGATGGCGTCGGAAACGCTGAAGCGCGCCTATCGCGCCGATGTCGAGCCGATTCTGGCCGAAGCCCGCCGCAGGGCCGGCGGCGCAATCGACCCGATCGCCGTCTACCGCGCCAGCGGTTATCGCAGACAAGTGGCGGCCGAGCGCCCGGCATCCGCTGCCGGCGGCGGCGGCATCATCTGAACGACCGATTGTCTCGCATGGCCTGAAGCCATGCAGAGCGGGATGATGGTTGCCGGCAGCGCAGGCGTGACGCGCTGCCGGCAACCCCGCCGTTTACGGCTTCCATTGCCCCGCGACCTGTCGGGTGGCGACGTTCAGCCGGTTCCAGACATTGATGTTGGCGATGGCGATGACCAGTGCCGCAAGGCTCTTTCCGTCATAATGCCGGGTCGCCTCATCCCAGATATCATCCGGCACCGGATCCGCGCGATCGCTAAGGCGGGTGATCGCCTCCGCCAGCCCAAGCGCGGCGCGTTCAGCATCGCTATAATAGGGGGCGTCGCGCCAGCCAGCGACGGCAAAGAGCCGCTCATCGGTCTCGCCGTGTTTGCGGGCAATGCGCCAATGACCATCGATGCAGACGCTGCAGCCGTTGATCTGGCTGGCGCGCAGATTGACGAGTTCGAGCAGCTTTGGCGAAAGGCCGGTTTCGGTCGGCACCTTGCTGAGTGCATTGAGCGCCTGCATGGCCGCGGGAAGGACGAGGGCGGGATTTCCCATTCGCTCCTGCATGACCATTTTTTCCTGCATGATATGTCTCCTTATACGTTTCGTGTTCGACGATCCGCCGGCGCTGTCACATCGGCCGGGTTTTATGCGTCATGGCCTTGACGGAACGCAGCGGAGGAATGTGACAAATGGACGAGAAAAAATGGCTGACTGAAGAATTCGAGGCGAACAGAGCGCATCTGAGGGCCGCAGCCTTTCGCATGCTCGGCTCGCGCAGCGAGGCGGAGGATGCCGTTCAGGAGGCCTGGCTGCGGCTTAGCCGCACCGATACGACAGGGGTCGGCAATCTCGGCGGCTGGCTGACGACGGTGGTGGCGCGCATCTGCCTCGACATGCTGCGCGCCCGCAAGACCCGGCGCGAGGAGCCGCTGGAGGTGCCCGACCATGGCGGGATCGCCGATCCGGCGAACGATCCCGAGCGCGAAGCCGCCTTCGCCGATTCGGTCGGTCTGGCGCTGCTCGTCGTGCTGCAGACGCTGGCGCCCGCCGAACGTGTCGCCTTCGTGCTTCACGACATGTTCGATCTGCCCTTCGACGAGATCGCGCCGATCATCGGCCGTTCGTCCGCCGCTACCCGCCAGCTTGCAAGCCGCGCCCGCCGCCGGGTGCAGGGGGTGGACGAAGCGCCAGATGTCGATTTCGGCCGTAAGCGGACGATCGCCGAGGCCTTTCTGACGGCCTCGCGCAACGGCGATCTGGAGGGATTGATCGCGGTGCTTGCCCCCGACGTCGTCTTCCGGCCGGATGCGACGGCCGCCCGCCTCGGCACCATTGGCGAAATGCGCGGCGCAACTGACGTGGCCGAAGCCTTCAAGGGTCGGGCGCAGGCAGCCGAAATCGCCATCGTCGGCGGTGAGCTTGGGTTCGTCGTGGAGATCCAGGGCCAGCTCCGCGTCGTCGTGGCGCTGACGATCGCCGATGGCAGGATCGCCGCGATCGACGCCATCGCTGATCCGGAGCACCTGCAAAGGCTCGACTATTCGATCCTTGGGGATTGAAAATAAACGCGAATTTATCGGATCTTCGAGATAGGCGCGCTTCGCAAGGAGCGCGCCGCTGCCATTTTCTCAGCGGTGTCGGCCACGTCATTGTTCTTGACAGCGGCATCCGCGGCTTTATTCTATTATAAAGATTTATATAGCATAACTATGGAATTTTAGATGGAGGACCGAGGAGTAATCCCGGCCCAAGACTTCGAAAGGAATGCATGTCATGCCCGGCGACCAGGCGAAGAAGCCGCTTCTCCTCACCAATGTCAAACCGATGGCTTTCGGTTCTGGCCCATCCGAGGGGGCGACCGACATCCTCGTCAATGCCGACGGCAGGATCGCCGAGATCGGTCCGTCGCTTTCCGTCTCGCAGGATGTGACGCGCATCGACGGCAAAGGCGCCTTCATTTCGCCGGGCTGGGTCGATCTGCACGTGCATATCTGGCACGGCGGCACAGATATTTCCATCCGCCCGTCCGAATGCGGCCTCGAGCGCGGCGTCACTACGCTCGTCGATGCCGGTTCGGCTGGTGAGGCGAATTTCCATGGCTTCCGCGAATATATCATCGAGCCCTCGCGCGAACGCATCAAGGCCTTCCTCAATCTCGGCTCGATCGGCCTCGTGGCCTGCAACCGCGTCGCGGAATTGCGGGATATCCGCGATATCGATCTCGACCGCATCCTCGAAGTCTATGCCGCAAACAGCGAGCACATCGTCGGCATCAAGGTGCGCGCCAGCCATGTCATCACCGGATCCTGGGGCGTCACCCCGGTCAAGCTCGGCAAGAAGATCGCCAAGATCTTGAAAGTGCCGATGATGGTGCATGTCGGCGAGCCGCCGGCGCTCTATGACGAGGTGCTGGAGATCCTCGGCCCCGGCGACGTCGTCACCCACTGCTTCAACGGCAAGGCCGGGTCGAGCATCATGGAAGACGAGGACCTCTTCAATCTCGCCGAGCGCTGCGCCTCAGAAGGCATCCGTCTCGACATCGGCCATGGCGGCGCCTCCTTCTCCTTCAAGGTCGCCGAGGCGGCGATCGCGCGCGGGCTTCTGCCGTTCTCGATCTCGACCGACCTGCACGGCCATTCGATGAACTTCCCGGTCTGGGACCTGGCGACGACGATGTCGAAGCTGCTCAGCGTCGGCATGCCTTTCGACAAGGTGGTGGAAGCCGTCACCCATGCACCGGCATCCGTCATCAAGCTGTCGATGGAGAACCGGCTTGCGGTCGGTTCGCAAGCGGAATTTACTATTTTCGACCTGGTCGATTCCGATCTCGAGGCGACGGATTCCAACGGCGACGTTTCGGTCCTCAATAAGCTGTTCGAGCCGCGCTATGCGGTGATGGGCGCCGATGCCTTTGCCGCCAGCCGCTATGTGCCGCGGGCGCGCAAGCTGGTGCGCCATAGCCACGGCTATTCCTACAGGTAGGATCCGCTGAAGGGCGCAAATGCTTAGCGGTTGCGCCAGCCCATCAGCTTTTCGATCCGTTCCGCTGAACTGCGCACATGGGCCGTATAGTGGTTCTCGTCGGAAAACGCCTTCTGTTCCGGCAGCACGATGGAAATGGTGGCGACGCACTGGCCATCGCGATCGCAGATCGGCGAGGCGATGCAGGCAACCGCGTAGTCGGATTCTCCCGCCTGGATCGAAAGGCGCGATTCGAAGGCCTTGCCGGCGGCTTCCGACAGCGTGCCTGGATCGATCTCGGCGCGGCCGGTCGGTGAAGAGCGGGCGCAGCGCTTGAACAGTTCGATGCGCTCGTCTTCGGCCAGGTGGCCGACGAGCAGGCGGCCGGAGGCCGTCCAGTTCAGCGGCACCCTTGTGCCGACGCGGGACGCCACCTGAAAATGGCTCGGACCGTCGGCCATGGCGAGCACCAGCATATAGTCGCCGTCGCGGCCGCAGACCTGCACGGTTTCGCCGGCCTGGCGGCAGAGATCGTGCATTTCGTGGGTGGCGATGCTCATGAAATCCAGCGACCTGGCATAGGCAAGGCCGTAATGGTAAAGCCGCGCGCCGAGCCAGATCGAGCCGTCGGCCTGGCGCGTCAGCATGTTCTTCTCGACGAGATCGTCGACGATGACGTAAACGGTCGACAGCGGCGCCTTCACCGCCTTGGCGATAGCATAGACGCCGGCGGGCGATCCGGTCTCGTAAAGATGGTCGATTACCTGAAGCGCCCGGTCGATGCCGCTGACGCGCGCGCGACGCGCGGTCTTGCCACCGGTCTCGCCGGCAACACCCTCATCTTCGGAATAAACTGCTGCTGATGTCTTTCCGTCCAATTCAACGCCCCTCATGAAAACGCGACTATGTTACATTACTATGGCATAGCTGTCGCCGTGGCAAATGGCAACATTTCGCGGGTTGCCAGTCGGATTGGGCCGATCAGATGAGGCTCCGTTTTCAATCATCACCGGAAATTTAGGATGCGGCGACGGCCGTGAGCGCGCACAGCGCGAGCGGTTGCTCGAGAAGGTCATTCCGCCGCGAGACTTGGAACAACAAGCACCAGGCCGAGTTTGATCTCTGAAACTCAGGAGGTCACGATGCCAAATTATCCCACACCGCCTTTCCCGTCCCAGAAGCAGCCGATGCCGGGTTTCACGGCACAGATGGACCCGGTTCCCGACCATGGCGAAAAGAGCTATCGCGGTTCCGAGCGGCTGAAGGGCAAGCGGGCGATCATCACCGGCGGCGATAGCGGCATTGGCCGGGCAGTGGCGATCGCCTATGCCAGGGAGGGTGCCGATCTGCTGCTGTCCTATCTCGACGAGGATGAGGATGCCGATGAGACGAAACGGCTCGTCGAGCAGGCCGGACGCAAGGCTATCCTCGTCAGCGGTGACATCCAGGATCCCGCCCACTGCAGACAGATCGTCGAGACGGCGGTCAAGGAGCTCGGCGGTATCGACATTCTCGTCAACAACGCCGCACATCAGGCAAGCTTCAAGAGCATCGACGAGATCAGTGATGAAGAGTGGGAACTGACCTTCAAGGTCAATATCCATTCGATGTTCTACCTGACCAAGGCGGCCGTTGCCCATATGAAGCCCGGCAGCGCCATCATCAACACGGCTTCGATCAATTCGGACAATCCGAACCCAACGCTGCTTGCCTATGCGACGACCAAGGGCGCGATCCAGAATTTCACCGCCGGCCTTGCTCAGCTTCTGGCCGAGAAAGGCATTCGCGCCAATGCGGTGGCGCCAGGGCCCATCTGGACGCCGCTCATCCCATCGACACTGCCTGAAGAAAGCGTCAGTAACTTCGGCAAGCAGGTGCCGATGAAACGGCCGGGACAGCCGGCCGAGCTTGCCACAGCCTATGTGATGCTGGCCGATCCCTTGTCGAGCTACGTCTCCGGCACGACAATCGCGGTCACCGGCGGCAAGCCGATCCTTTAAAGCGGCAAGGGCCGCCGTCTGGTTATGACGGCAGCCCTCGACGGGGGCAGGGAGAGATCCCCAAGCTGTTTAGGCGGCTTCCTTAGCCGAAGCAGGGCATTGCCGGCAGATTGGCGCGGCTTGCGAGTGCTCCGATCATATTGCCCACCGATGTCGAGCGCGGCTCGCGTTTGCGGGCGGCCGTCTCCAGGAGTTGCTTGAAGTCTTCAAGCTTTACGCCGTCGGCGCGCAACACCATGGCGATCAGGGGGTCGCGAAGGGCTTCGGATATCGTCAGGTCATCTCTGGTCTTTGTCATGGTTGTCCTCCTTTCGTGGGCGGTCGCCCGTGTTCCACTTTCCGCTGCCATGCCCTCGGCATTGACTTTCGCGTTTTGTGGTGTTACCGGTAAGTAACAATGCATTTGTTACCGATCGGTCACATTGATGTCAAGGACTACGTCCTCAAAAAAATCAGAAACTTCGAATGAAATCTCCGCAGCCGTTCTAGAAGATCGCATCCCGCCGCGGGAGCGTATCGTCTCGACCGCCTCGGAGCTTTTCCGCGAGCGCGGCATTCGCGGCATCGGCGTCGATGCCATTGCCGACGCGGCTCTGACCAACAAGATGACGCTCTACCGGCATTTCGGCTCGAAGGACGAACTCGTCTGCGAAACGCTGCGCCGCGCCTCCGAAAAGGCGGGTACCATCTGGCGAGATCTGGAAGCGGCCTATCCCGACAATCCGCGCGCCCAGCTGGATGCCTGGGTGGAACTGCGGGCGCAATGTCTGAACGGTGAGCCCGCCGGCTGCGATCTCGCCAATGCCGCCATCGAGCTGAAGGGCGAGGGCCATCCCGCCCACGAAATGATCGAGCGGCACAAGGCCGAACAGCGTGATCGCCTGGCTGCGCTCTGTTCGGCGGCCGGCGCGCGCGAACCCCAGCTTCTTGCCGATACGTTGACGCTGCTGCTCGAAGGCGCGCGCGTCAGCCGCCAGGCCATGGGCGCTGCCGGCTGCTGCGGTCATTTCGCCAAGGCCTGCCAGGCGGCAATCGCTTCTTTCGCCTGACGACCACAAGTGTGTGGGAGGGGAACCTTACCGCTTCCATGCCGTTTTCACACTAACCCGAGAGCGATGTGGAGGCAGGGAGATGAACTACGTCTATCTCAAACGCCTGTATGCCAAACGCGCCGAGCTTGAGGCCAAGCTGGAGCTCCATGATGCGCGCTATTGTTTCGGCGACGAAGAGGTCGATGACGGCACCGACAGCGATCTGCGTCAGCGGCTGAGCGAAATTTCCGAGGAAATTGCTACGCTGGAGAGCAGGCCGGGCCGATAACTATTTAATTTGCGACAGTATTCAGATTTTAAGCCGACCGGCATAAAATCAGTCGGTGCTGGCACTGAGGATTTTCATCGTTCGATCGTCGAATTTTCCCTGATAAAAATGCTCGATCACTTGGTGGAAGGGCGAACCGTGATCGCTGATCGCGGCAAACAAGGTCATCGACGAGCGCAGCTTGAGGTCGTCGGGTGAACCCAGGATTGCGTGCGCCGATCGGCCGTTCACGGACAGGATCGCCTCGACGCAACGCAGCAGCCGGCTTGAGAGAATAGGATCGGCGAGATAGGCGGCGGCTTCCTCCGCCGAGCGGATCGCATATTTTTCGGCCATCGCCGACGTACCGAGACCGGCGACCTGCGGGAAGATGAACCACATCCAGTGGGAGGTCTTGCGCCCGGCTTTCAGCTCTAAGAGCGCTTGTTCGTAGACGCCGTTCTGGGCGTCTATGAAGCGGTGAAGCTTGAAGTCGATGTCGCCGGCCATGGTCCTTTTCCCTTTTCCTGCTGTCGATGCAGCCTGGGCCAAGGTTTCCACGCCCGGCAATATGTTTTGCTATCAGCAAACCCTCTCAGCGTAAGGGCTGCTGTCGCGGCAATGGCCGTAGGCCGGGTGCGGCGGCATGTTATCGCCGGCCGGGGCGGCAATGGCCGATGTCGTCATCGGGTCCGTATTGCCGGAAGAATATGCGGCAAACCCCGCAAAGCTCAAGAGAACCAGCGCTCCGACCACGACAATGCGCTCGAAGGCTGAAAGTTTCTGGGCGCTGACATGATCTACATAATCGCGCTCGCCTAAACCGGCGGTTTCGTCCTCTTTCGCATGAAGTGTCACCATATCCTGGCGACGGCTTAAAGTTTCACAATCTGTCATTTCAATTACTCCTGCAACACATGCGGCGCCGGTCTCTTTAGGGCAAACTCCCACCCTCGTGCCGAACCGCTTCCGCATGCGAGCAGCATGTGTGTCTTCGATCGTGGCAATTGAAGGGGCGATCTTCAAACGCAGTGTTCAAAAAATCGTACCAATAAATGCAAAATATCGTGAAGCTCTGGTTGACCGGAATGATCCGGGGTAGTCCAGAGAGGAACATCTCTCTTCTGGATAGTCCCATGAGCAAATCCTACGGCGCGATGTCGGTCGCGCAGCTTTCCGTCCTCATTCAAGGTGGCGCGGTCGATCCGGTCGAGGTGACCGAGGCGGTTTTCGATTCCATCGCGCATTATGCCGACAAGGCGGTTTTCACCACATTGCTCGAAAGCCGGGCGATGGAGGAGGCGCGCGCCTCTTCGCGGCGTCTGCGGGAAGGGCGCTCGCTTGGATTGCTGGATGGCATTCCGATTGCCTGGAAGGATCTTTTCGACATGGAAGGCCTGCCGACGACGGCGGGTTCCGTCGTTCTGGCAAAGGATATGCCGGCCAAGCGCGATGCGGCTGTTGTCGCTTTGCTCAGGCAGGCGGGCATGGTCGCCGTCGGACGCACAAATATGAGCGAGTTCGCCTTTTCCGGCCTCGGCATCAATCCGCATTACGGCACGCCGGTAAATCCGCGCGGCACTGATCTTCCACGCATTCCGGGCGGCTCGTCCTCTGGCGCCGGTGTCGTCGTCGCCGCCGGACTGGTTCCGGTCGCCATGGGCACCGATACCGGCGGCTCGGTGCGTATTCCCGCCGCCTTCAACGGTATCGTCGGCTACAAGGCGACACGCGGTCGCCACGCGATGGCAGGCGTCTATCCGCTGGCAAAGAGCCTGGATTCGCTGGGGCCGCTCTGCCGCAGCGTCAGGGACGCGGTCTGGATCGATGTGGCAATGCGCGGCCTGACGGCGCCTGATGTCGTTGAGCTTCCCCTGCAAGGGCTGGAACTCATCGTGCCTGAAAACATCGTCTTCGACGGAGCGGAAGCCGGCGTCGTCGCTGCATTCGAGGCAGCTTTGGAACGTCTTCAAAAGGCCGGCGCCAAGGTTGCCCGTACCGTCATTCCCGCCTTCGACGAGATATTCGAGCTGATGACGAGATATGGTCCGCTGGTGACGGCGGAGGCTTTCGCACTTCACCGCGAACGCTTGGCCGGACCGGATGCGGACAGGATGGACCACCGTGTCGTCATGCGCACCCGTCTCGGAAGCAAGACGACGCTGCCCGATTACCTGGCGATCCTCGATGCGCGCAGCCGCCTGATCGCCGATGTCGAGCGCCTGGTCGGCGACCGGCTGCTCGCCTTTCCGACTGTCGCCCATGTCGCGCCGCCGATCGGGCCGCTGGAGCAGGATGACGAGCTGTTCTTCGCGACGAACAACAAGACGTTGCGCAACACAGCACTTGGCAATTTCCTCGACTGGTGCGGCGTTTCCATTCCCTGCGGCACCGGCGAGGCTGGCATGCCTGTTGGATTGCTGCTTTCGGCCACCACCCATCGCGATGAGGCGCTGCTGGGGATTGCCCTTGCCGCCGAGCCGATCATCCGCGACGATTTTGCCTGAATTGGCAATTGAACCGCCGGGATTTAGTTGCCATTGATGGCATGAGGAGATGCTGGAGGAAGACACGTGCAGGTTTTGCAAAACGGACGTTTCGCGGTTTCGACATGGTCGCTGCATCGGCTGCTTGGCGCCGTTTATGCCTATAGCCCCGATCCCGACAAAAGTGCCGCGCCTAAGGAACCCTATGGTCCCGGTGCTGCGGCGTTGATCGATGTTCCGGCGGCGCTTGCGGCACGCGGCGTCAACCGGCTGGAGGTCTGTTCCTTCCATCTGCCGAGCCTCGACGCCGCCTATATAAGCGAATTTCGCGATGCGATGGCGACCTCGAACGTGCTGTTCCAGACGCTGCTCGTCGAGGACGGTGATCCGAGCCATCCCGAGGCCGCCGAACGCGACGTCAAGTGGATGGCGGGGTGGATCGACATCGCCGCAGCCCTCGGGGCTGAGAGGATGCGCGTCATTGCCGGCAAGCAGAAGCCGACGGAGGAAAATCTTACCCGCGCGGCCCATCATCTGAACTGGTTGGCGGAAAAGGCGGAAGGCAACGGTGTGCGCGTCGTCGTCGAGAACTGGTTCGACCTGCTGCCGTCGCCGGTCGAAATGAACTGGCTGCTAGACCGGTTGGACGGCAAGGTCGGGCTTAACGGCGACCTCGGCAACTGGGCGGCGCCAGCGAAATATCAGGGCCTTGCCGATATCATGGGCCGGGCGGAAATCTGCCATGCCAAGGCCGACTACGGCGTTGCCGGTCTCGATGCCGAGGATTACCGCAGGTGCCTGGAGATGTGCGAGAAGGCCGGTTATGCCGGCCCCTTCACGCTGATCTACGACTCGCCCTTCTTCCCCGATGAATGGGACGGCATCCTGCTGCAAAAGACGTTCATCGAGGATTTCCTGCGCGAGGCGCCGGCGCGCAAGACGGCTTAAATCAGAAGCACTTCTTTCTCATTCCCAGAGCATGATGGCGAAAAGTGTGAGCGGTTTTCGGACGCCATCATGCTCTAACTAGATAATGTAGAACAGGATTCAGAATTTTGGGCCGACCCGGCCTAAAATCATCCTGTTCTAGCGCGGGAACCTTTGGTTTTCCTCCAGCACGTTCAGATCCATGTGATTGCGCATGTAGCGTTCCGAGGCTTTCTGCAGCGGCTGGTAGTCCCATGGATAATAGGCCCCGTTGCGTAGTGCCGCATAGACCACCCAGCGGCGCGCCTGGCTTTCGCGCACGGCTGCATCGAAATCGGAAAGGTTCCAGCGCCGGCCGGCCTGTTCGACAAGCCTTGCCAAGATCTCGGCATGGGCCGGGTCGGCCGCCAGATTGTCGAGTTCTTGCGGATCGGCCTCGAGATTAAACAGCATCGGCGGATCCTTCTCGCAGAGCGAGATCTTGTATCGTCCGTCTCGGATGCAGACGAGCGGCGCCTCGGAACCCTCTGCGGCATATTCCATCGGCACCGGGCTGCGGCTGCCGGTGCCTTCGGCAAGTGCTGCGAGATCCTCGCCCTCGGTCCACGGCTTCAGCGAGGCGATATCGATCCCGGCAAGACCCGCCAGCGTCGGCGTCACGTCGAGTGTGGAGACAGGCTGGTCGATCCGTCTGGGCTTCCAGCCGGGTGCTGCGATCATCAGTGGAACTCGGGCCGATCCTTCGAAGAAGTTCATCTTGAACCAGAGGCCGCGATCACCGAGCATGTCGCCATGGTCGGAGGCAAAGAGGATGATCGTGTTTTCAGCCATGCGGCTCCGTTCGAGGACGCCGAGAATGTCGCCGATCTTGTCGTCGACATAGGAAATATTGGCGAAATAGCCGCGCCTTGCCCGCCTGATCTGCTCATCGCTGATGTCGAAGGCGTCGTGATCGCAGGCTTTCATCAGACGCTGCGAATGCGGGTCCTGCCGCTCGAAGGCAATCGGCGCAACCGAAGGGTCTAGTGCCGGGCAATCCTCATAGAGGTCCCAGAATTTGCGGCGGGCAACATAGGGATCGTGCGGATGGGTGAAACTGACGGTCAGGCACCAGGGGCGCTCGTCATGGCCGCGCGAGAGATCGAACAACTTGCGGGTGGCATGGTAGGCGACCTCGTCGTCATACTCCATCTGGTTGGTGATCTCGGCAATGCCGGCGCCGGTGACCGAACCCAGATTGTGATACCACCAGTCTATGCGCTCGCCGGGCTTGCCATAATCGGGCGTCCAGCCGAAGTCGGCCGGGTAGATGTCCGTCGTCAGGCGCTCCTCGAAGCCATGCAACTGGTCGGGGCCGACGAAATGCATCTTGCCGGACAGCGCCGTCTGGTATCCGGCAGCGCGCAGATGATGCGCATAGGTCGGAATGTCGGAGGCAAACTCCGCCGCATTGTCATAGACGCGGGTTCGGCTCGGCAACTGCCCGGACATGAAGGAGGCCCGCGCCGGTGCGCAGAGCGGGCTTGCCGTATAGGCGTTGGTAAAACGTACGGAGCGCTCCGCCAATGATTTCAGATGCGGCGTATGCAGAAAATCGGCGGGGCCATCGGGAAAGAAAGTGCCATTCAACTGATCGACCATCAGGATGAGGATATTCGGATGCGCCATGTGACATTGTCTCCTATGGTCTCAAAGGCCGGGACGATCTTGCTGGAAGGGGACGTCCCTTGCTATTTGCAGATCTTATCAAAGCCAGTATCATAGTGCCTGTAAAGCTGGCTTTTTTCGATGGCTGCCAAAAGGAATTTTTATGCCAGACCGCCGGCCTGAGCTGGGATGGATGCGCATCTTTACGGAGGTCGCAGGGCTCGGCAGCTTTTCGGCCGCGGCGGCAGGTCTCGGTCTTACGCAGCCTGCTGTCAGTTATCAGATTCGGCGGCTGGAAGAGCAGTTCGGCGTCGCCCTGCTGCGCCGCCAGCACCGCGGCGTCGAGTTGACCGCGGAGGGAGAGCGGCTTTTCCAGGTCGCCGCCAAGACGGTCGGTGATATCGATGCCCTGGCGCGCAGTTTCCGCACTGAGGCTCAAAGGCCGGTGGTCAGGCTGAGAACCGACTATGCCTTTTCAGCGCTTTGGCTGATCCCGCGCATGCACGGCTTTCGCCTGCTTCACCCCGAAACGGATCTACAGATCGTCGCGACCCAAAGGCTTGAACCCGGCTTTCGTGACGACGCGGATGTGGTGGTGGTTTTCGGCACCAAAGCGGAATTCGGCGCCATCGGATCGCTTCTGCTGCAGGAAAAGGTCGTGCCCGTCTGTACGCGAGGCTTTCTCGATCGCAACGGTCCGTTCGACGATCCGCAGCAGCTTGCCAAAGCGATCCTGATTCATCTCGACTCGCCGATGCCATCGCCCTGGTTCGATTGGCGAAGTTATCTCGCCGAATTCTCCGTTACTCGCGATCTCCATGCCGGCCGCGGTGATGTCAGTTTCAACACCTACTCGCTGGTCGTCCAGGCCGCTCTCAGCGAACAGGGCGTGGCGATCGGCTGGATGGGGCTGGTCGATACGCTTCTCTCCACACATATGCTGGTGGAAGCCGGGCCGCCGCTCGAGGCCTGGGACCGCGGTTACTGGCTGATACCGCCGCGATCGGCAAATGTTGATAGCGAGAGGCTCAGCACCTGGCTGGTGGATGAAGTCGGCAGGACATGACATTCGGACGGAGGCTGGCGCGTCATTGCATCGGGAATATGTTCGCGCTCAAGGAGAGAAGCCTTGTCATGACCGATGCCGATCGACATTGTGGCATCGATTCATAGGGAAGGGCCGAAGCATGTTGCGAACCGTCGGATACGCCGTTGGACTGCTCCTGATCCTCCTCGGGCTGATCTGGATCGCCCAGGGAAGCGGTTATTTTCCCTATCCCGCGTCCAGTTTCATGATCAACCAAAGCATCTGGATCCTCTGGGGAGGCATCATGGCTGCGGCGGGGATTGCCGTGACGGTCATTATTTCACGGCTGCGCCGGAGAGGATAAGCCGGCAACCGTGCATAGCTTTGAGGGAATTCGACATTGAAGAGTTCCTCGAGGTGAAATATCTGGCCGCTGGCGGCCTGTCGAATTGAGGAGAATGGCATGAGCGCAGCTGAAATCGACGGCTTTGCGGACCGGATCAGGCACCACCGAGGCGGCATGATCTCCGCCTGGATCGGTATTCCCGACGCCACGCTCGCCAATCACCTGGCGCAGGAGGCCTTCGACGCCATCGTGCTGGATATGCAGCACGGCATGTGGGACATGCCCTCGGCCGCGAACGCCGTTGCCCAGGTTCGGCTTGCCGGCAAGCCGGCGCTGGCGCGCATACCGGTCGGTGATTTCGCGTCCGCCTCGCGCCTGCTCGATGCCGGCGCCTCCGGCATCATCGCGCCGATGATCAATTCGGCCGAAGACGCGCAAGCCTTCGTCAAGGCCACCAAATACCCGCCTCTCGGGGAACGCAGCTGGGGACCGTCCCTGGCGCTGAACCATACAGGCCTGTCGGCCGATGATTATCTGAAGAACGCCAATGCGCTTACCGTCGCCATTGCCATGATCGAGACCCGGGCAGCCCTTGAGGCGATTGACGACATCCTTGGCGTTGCCGGTATCGATGGCATTTTCATCGGTCCTTCCGACCTTTCGATCGCACTCTCGAACGGCGACCAGGTGGCGCCGAACGCCGCCGAGATCGACAGCGCCATGCAGCATGCGGTTTCACGCTGCCGCGCCCATGGCAAAGTCGCCTGCGCCTTTGCCGGCGACGGCGAGCGGGCCGGTGAACTGCTGAAGTTCGGTTTCGATCTGGTCATTGCCGGTGCCGAGACAGCGCAGCTGCGCTCCGGCGCCCGCCGCGCCATCAATGCCGCCCGCAGGATCGCTTCGGCTTGAACGTCATTTCACCGGCTTGACGGCCAGCCAGATGACGTGGCGGGCGCCGCCGCGTTTGCCGTTGGCGCGCGTGTTGACCGCATCGACGGCAAACCCGCTGCCCTTGAGACGCCGCGTGAAATCGGGGTCCGGACCGGACGACCAGACGGCGAGCACGCCGCCGGGGCGCAACGCGTCGCTGGCGGCGCGAAGGCCGGCAAAATCGTAGAGCCGGTCGTTGGATTTGCGGGTCAGGCCGTCAGGGCCGTTATCGACATCGAGCAGAATGGCGTCATAGGCAGCCTTGCCGGCGCGGATCGCCTCGCCGACATCGCCCTGATGGATGCCGACGCGCCGATCGTCGAGACAGCCTTTGAAGACCTCGGCCATCGGCCCGCGGGCCCAGGCGATCACGGCCGGCACCAGTTCGGCGACGATGACGCCGGCATCTTCGGGAAGGACGGCAAGAGCGGCGCGCAGGGTGAAACCCATGCCGAGCCCGCCGATCAGGATCCGCGGCTTCGGATGCGACTTGATCCGATCCCAGGACAGGGTCGCCAGCGCTTCCTCCGAGCCGCTGAGGCGGCTGTTCATCAGCTCGTTGGCGCCAAGCATGATCGAGAACTCGCTGCCGCGCTGCTTCAGCCGCAATTCGCCGTTCTCACCGGGAATGGTCGCGGAATCGAGCTGGATCCAGGGCAGCATGACGGCTTCGCCTCGCATGAAAGGAAGCGTCCCCTAGCATAGGGCAGGCGACGAGGCCAGCAAGCCGGCCTCAGATCATCCGCATGAAATGATCCTGCTCGAATTCGACGATGTCGTCCTGCGGCACGGCCGAACGGCGGCGGATGTCCTCTACCTCGTCGGGCCTCAGCCGGGCCTTCGGGTCGTCGAAGCGGACCTCGGGATCGGGTACGGCCGAGAGCAGCAGACGGGTATAGGGATGCAGCGGATTGTCGATCACCTTGGCGACGTTGCCCCATTCGACGATCTGGCCGGCATACATCACGGCGATGTCCTCGGCGACATAACGGGCGGTGGCGATATCATGGGTGATGTAGAGCAGGCCGAGATTCATCTCCTGCTTCATCTCGTTCAACAGGTTCAGCACACCGAGGCGCACCGAGACGTCAAGCATCGAGGTCGGCTCGTCGGCGACGATCACCTCCGGCTTGACGGCCAAGGCACGAGCGATGTTGACGCGCTGGCGCTGACCGCCGGAGAGCTCGTGCGGATATTTCGGCGCGACGAGATCGGGATCGAGCCTGACGCGTTGAAGCAGTTCGCGGACCGCAACGTCGATCTCGGCCCCCTTGATCTCCGGGCGGTGCAGCTTCAGCGGCCGCCGGAGATGATGGGCGATGGTGTGGGCGGGGTTCAGCGAGGCGAAGGGGTCCTGGAAGATCATCTGCACCGAGCGGCGGTAGCGGGCGATCTCGGCGGATTTGGCGGCCTCGACAGGGCGGCCCTTGTAGAGAACCTGGCCCGATGTCGGCAGATATTCGCGCATCGCCATGCGGGCGCAGGTGGTCTTGCCGCTGCCGGATTCACCGACCAGCGCCAGTGCCCGGCCGGCATGCAGCGAAAACGAGATGGCGCGCGCCGCATGCACGGCCGCGGAGCCGTGACCGAAGGTCTTCGTCACCTGGTCGAGTGCGAGAATGGCGTCCGTCATAACAGCACTCCTCCATGCAGCGAGGGGAAGGAGGCCCAGAGCTTCTTCGTGTAGTCATGCCTGGGCGTCCTGTAGATCGCCTCGGCCGTGTTCTGCTCCACCAGTTGGCCTGCGAGCATGATGCCGATACGGTCGCAGAATTGCACCATCAGCCCGAGATCATGGGTGATGAACAGCACGGAAAAGCCGAAGCTGCGGCGCAGTTCGTTGATGCGCTGCAGGATTTCGCGCTGGACGACGACGTCGAGCGCTGTCGTCGGTTCGTCCATGACGACGAGCTTCGGATCGAGCGCCATGCAGATGGCGATGACGATACGTTGGCGCATGCCGCCGGAAAACTGGTGCGGATAGTCGCGCATGCGATCCGGCGCGATATCGACGAGTGTCAGCATCTCGGCGGTGCGGTCGCGGGCTGCAGCACGGCTCATGCCCTTGTGGGTGCGCAGCATGTCGTAGAACTGCGTCTCGATGCGCAGCACCGGGTTCAGCGAGTTCATGGCGCTCTGGAACACCATCGCAACCTCGCGCCAGCGAAACGCGCTGAGCGCCTGGCGGTCGAGGCCGAGCACGTCGCGGCCGTCGAGCAGGATGCGGCTCTCTTTGCGGATCAGCGCCGGCGGCTTGTGCAGGCGGCTGATGGCAAAAGCGATGGTGCTCTTGCCGCAGCCGGATTCGCCGGCAAGGCCGAAGACCTCGCCGGGCGCGACATCGAAGCTGACGTCGTCGACGGCGCGGAAATCCTTCTCCTCGCCGATATAATCGATGGTGAGGTTCCTCACCGAAAGCAGCGGCTGCGTCACAGGCGGCCCTCCCCTGTTCGAACGAGCAGGGACCAGCGCTTCAGGTGATTGCCGGTGCGCAGCCGCGGATTGGCGATCTCGTCGACGGCGAAGTTCAAGAGCGACATGCCGATACCGAGGAAGGCGAGCGCGAAGCACGGGGTGAGAATATCCCACCAGGCGCCGACCGAAAGGGCCGAAGCCTTCTGCGCATTGTAGAGCATGGTGCCCCAGGAGATCGCTCTCGGATCGCCGAGGCCGAGGAACTCGAGCGTCGCTTCGGTGATGATCGCGAAGATGACGCTGCCGATGAAATTGATGCCGACGATTGAAATCACGTTGGGAAAGATCTCGAATGTCATGATGCGCCATTGCGGCTCACCCATCATCTCGGCCGATTTGACGAAATCCTTCTGCTTGACGGAGAGCGTTTCGGCGCGGGTGACGCGTGCACCCCATGCCCAGGAGGTGGCGCCGAGGATGAGGGCGATGACGAGGGGGCTTGCCTGGCCGATGAAAGCGGCGAGCACGAGCAGCAGCGGTAGGTTCGGAACGACCAGCACCATATTGGTGAAGAAGCTGATGATCTCGTCGGTCTTGCCGCCGCGATAGCCGGAGATGATGCCGAGTGCGGTGCCGACGAGCGTGATCAGCAGGCCGGCGCCGAAGCCGACGGCAAGCGAAGTGCGGGCGCCGTAGATCAGTCGGGCAAAGACATCCTGGCCGATGCGGGTGGTGCCGAGGATATGATCGAGCGACGGCGACTGGTGCGGTCGTCCGGTGCGGGCGGCGGGATCGTAGTGTGTCAGCAGCGGTGCTGCGATCGCGACGAGGACGATGAAGGCGATGATGGCAAGCCCGATCAGCGCCTTGCGATTTCGAAGCAGGGTCTTCATCTCACGCTCCCTTCAGCCGCGGGTCAAGCAGCACATAGCTGACGTCGACGATAAAATTGGCGATCAGCATGGTCGCGGTCATGATGAGGAGCTGGCCCTGGATGACGGGATAGTCGCGGGCGAGGATCGCCTGGTATAGAATATTGCCAAGGCCGGGATAGTTATAGACCACTTCCGTTACCAGGGAGCCGCCGAGGATGGTGCCGATGGCGATGGCAAGGCTGGAGACGGTCGGCAGCAGGGCGTTGCGCGCCGCGTACCATAGCATCACATGCCGGTCGGAAAGGCCCTTGGCGCGGGCCATGATGATATAATCCTCGCCGAGCAGGTTGATCATGTTGTTGCGCATGGTGACGGTGAAGCCGCCGATCAGCACGGTGCAGAGCGTCACCATCGGCAGGATGCCGTGATAGGCGAGGCTGCCGATATATTGCAGGCTGAAGGCCGGATCGAGCGATGGGTCGGCGGCATAACCGTTCGGAAACCAGCCGAGCGTGAAGCCGAAAATGAAGAGCACGATCAGCGAGGTGACGACGGCCGGCACCGAGGTGGCGAAGATCGCGCCGACGGAGACGATGACATCGAACGTGCTGCCGCGGCGCCAGGCGGCGACGATGCCGAGAAAGGTGCCGAGCGCGAAGCTGACAATCGTCGCCGTGCCCATCAGGCCGACGGTCCAGACGAGTGCATGGCCGAGCACCGAGGTGACCGGCAGCGGAAAATACTTGATCGAGCGGCCGAGATCGCCGGTGAAGATGCTGCCGAGATAGGTGAGGTATTGTTGCCAGAGCGGACCGTCGACGAAGCCGAAGGTAAGCTTCAGCGCCTGCAGGCTTTCCGGCGGCAATTCGGTGCCGGCGCTGGAAAACATGATCTGCACGGGATCGCCCGGCATCAGCCGCGGCAGGAAGAAATTGATTGTCGCTGCCGCGATGAAGGCTGCCATGTAGAAGACGAGGCGGCGAAGCAGGAAAGCCATGGGAACTCCGTCGTGACGGAAGCGGCGCTTTACGCCGCTCCCGAGGATTGCGATGCTTACTTCACCGGCTCGAGGGCCAGCAGGTTCAGCAGGCGTGCCGGATTGGTCCGCGAGATCGACGGATTGACGAAGGGGTTTTCCTTGGTCGACCAGCCGGTGAAGCGCTTGGTGTTGTACTGATACCAGTTCGGATTGTTGAACACCGGAATGACAGGCATGTTTTCGGCGACGATGCGTTGCGCCTTGTTCATCGCGTCCTTCTGCTTGGCAAGGTCGGCGGTATGGGTGAACTCGGTGACGAGTTTCTCGACCTCCGGGTTGAACCAGCGCTGCGCGGTGAAGCGGGTCTTGCCCTTATCCGAAGCACTGAAAGCGCGCTTGTAGGGGTAATAGGGCGAGGCCGATGCCGGCAGGCTGTTGATCGCCGCATCGAAGGTGCCGTTGATGAGGTTGCCGGTCCAGACTGCTTCCTCCGGCGTTTCGATCTTGGCGTCGATGCCGACCGCCTGCATGCCCTCGACCGCGAGGTTGACGGTGTCGATCCAGTCCGTCCAGGCGCTGGGGACGATGATCGAGAAGGAGATCTTGGTGCCGTCGGGATTGTCGCGGAAGCCGTCGCCGTCCTTGTCGTTGTAGCCCGCCTCGTCGAGCAAGGCCTTGGCAGCATCGGCATCATAGGTCGCGAACTTGCCGAAGTCGGCCTTGACGGACGGGTCCGCCCAGCTCTTGTAAAGCTCGCCCATCAGGCCGGGGTCTTCGTTCAGCGTCGGATAGCCGTAGCCTGCGACGTCGATCATCGTCTTGCGGTCGAGTGCCATCGAGACGGCACGGCGGAACTTCAGGTCGTTGAAGGCCTTCTTGTTGTTCTCGTTCGCCGTTTCCAGGTTGAACAGGAAGGCGACCATGCTGCTTGGCGAATACCAGTAGTGGAAATGCGCCGGATCCTTGGAAACATAGACATTGTCGATATCGGGAATGAAGGAGACGCCCCAGTCGAGCGTGCCGTCGGCCGTTGCCGTCAGCATCTGATTGTTGTCGGCAAGCTGCGGGAAGCGCATGCAATCGACCTTCAGGTGCTCGTTGTCCCAGTAATTCGGGTTGCGACACTGGTCGTAGGTCTGGCCGGTGAAGCGCGGCACTTCCGTCAGCGGGCCGCTGCCAACAGGGGTCTCGTTGGCGAAGGTCACCGGATCAGCGACGTCCTTCCACACATGTTCCGGAACGATCGGCAATTGCGAGATCTGCTCGGCCGCAAGCGAGCTCGGATTGGCGAGCGTGAAGCGCACCGTCTGGCCGTCGACGGCCTTGATATCGGTGATGAAGGTCCAGATGCTGACGAAGTCGAGCGCCGGAAATTTCTTCAGGTAATCATAGGTGAACTTGACGTCGGCTGCGGTCAGCGGCTTACCGTCCGACCATTTCAGGTTCGGGCGCAGCTTGAAATCGATGCTCTTCAGGTCGTCGGAGAGCTTGAAGCTTTCGGCCAGGCGATAGACCGGCTTGTTGCTGTCGAAGCGATTGAAGACGACCAGCGGCTCGTAGATGAAGTCGAGCGTGGACTGGCGCGACGAGGTCTGGTTGAACGGATTGAAGTTGCGGACCCAGGTCGTCGCCGGTTCGATATTCACTGTGAGGATCGTTTGCGCCATGGCAGATCCCGAAAGCAGCGTTAGTGCGGCGGCGGCAAGAAGATATTTTTTCATGTCTTATTCCCCTTTTCTTATGCGGTGAGAGATGAGGTGCCGGTCAGGAGACCAACGCGCTTGCAAACATGTCTTCGACTTCCGCATGGGCGGCGCGGACATCGATCTTGAGATTGCCGAGGCGGGCCTTGCCGGCGGCGATGCGCTTGAGGGCGGCTTCCGTCAGCGGGCGGGCGGCCTTGGCGGCGGCTTCGCTTTCCGGAATGTCGCCGTGGCTGTGGAGCGCAATGTCGTAACCTGCGTCGAGCACCTGTTTGACGCGTTCCGGCAGGGTGCCGGAGAGCGACTGCATGAAGATGCAGTCGGAAATCAGCACGCCCTCATAGCCCATGTCGTTGCGGATCACGTCGTGCATAACAGGCGAGACCGACGCCGGCAGCTCAGCGTCATAGGCCGAGTAGACGACATGGGCGACCATGGCCCAGGGCGTATCCTTCAGTGCCACGAAGGGCTTGAAGTCGGTGGCGGTGAGCGTCTCACGGCTGGCATTGACGACCGGACGCTCCTTGTGGGAGTCGAGCGTCGCCCGGCCATGGCCGGGAATATGTTTGATGACAGGCATGTTGCCGGTCTCGAGCAGGCCATCGACCACCTCGCGGCCGAGGGCAGCGACGAAATCGGGATCAGGGGCGAAGGAGCGGGCGCCGATGACCGCACTCGTCGTCTCGAAGACGAGGTCGAGAACGGGCGAGCAGCCGCTGGAAAGGCCGAGTTCCGTCATCATCGCGCCCATGGCCTGGGAGGAAAGGCGCAGTGCTTTTTTGCCGAGATCGAAATCGCGGCGTGCAAGTTCGGAAAACTGGCCGAAACTGCGGAAGAGCGGCCAGGGGCCGGCATCGAGATGCTGAACGCGGCCGCCTTCCTGGTCGGTGAAGACAGGCGCGTCGTCGCGGCCGACGGCTTCGCGGAAGCGGTCGATCAGGCGCCTCGTCTGCTCCGGCTCGCGCTGATTGCGCCGGCCGACGAAGAGGCCGAGCGGATTGGTTTCGCGAAAGAGGGCGAATTCATCATCCGAAATAGTGGGATTCGGAAGGCCGACGAAAAGGGCGAGCGGGGTCGAGGACAATTCTGTAACTCCGGGATCAGATGGTCATTTCGGCGTGCTTCTCAGCATGCCTTCGTAGATGCCCTTGTCGGGGGCGGGGATGATGGTTGCACCTGCGGTCCTGGCGTAGAAATCGACCGGGCCGGCATCGCCGATGAAGGCATAGGCGTGGCCGAGCGTCTTCATGGTCTGAAGGCAGGCG
This sequence comes from Rhizobium sp. CRRU65, assembly GCF_048551595.1. NCBI lineage: Bacteria > Pseudomonadati > Pseudomonadota > Alphaproteobacteria > Hyphomicrobiales > Rhizobiaceae > Rhizobium > Rhizobium sp. CRRU65. The sequence goes on from NZ_JBLYZH010000002.1 coordinate 305,026, forward strand.
GAAAAGAGGGCGAGCCCGATGCCCTTGCCGCGGGCGTCGGGATCGACGCCGGTCGGGCCGAAGAAGCCGCGCGCCGTCGTGTCATAGCAGGCAAAGCCCAGGAGCTTGCCGTTTTCGACTGATATCAGGCAGGCAACGGGCTGGCGGGAGAAGGCGACCGCGACTTCGCTTGCCCAGTTCTCGCTGAACCGTTCGCGAACCCAGCTGACGATAAGATGCAGTTCCGGGGGGAGGGCCGGACGGATGGAGACGCCGACATCGCCGGCTTTGCGTTTCAGGTCGGCGAGCTCAGTGGAATATAGGCTCACAAGCAGGTCTGGCACCCGTCACTCCTCCAGTTATTCCGTTATTGCGGAACATATCCCCTTTTAGTGTCATAGACTTGGCTATCTGGCCGGGCTTGTCAACAAGGTTTTTCAAACGGCCAAAGGCGCGACCCGCCGCCGCCCTCCGCGGTTTCGACGCAAAGTAGGTGCCGGACACAAAAACGGCCCGGGAAGGCCGGGCCGTTGTCGATTGGCGGAATATTGGTGGAACGAGCGCCTATTCGCCGTCTTCCCAAAGCGCATGAAAATGCTGCACCGGGCCGTGGCCGGAGCCGACGCTTAGGTGTCCGGCAGCGGCGACCGCGCCGGCGAGATACTCCTTGGCGATGGCGACGGCCTCTTGCGCCGAGGCGCCCTTGGCGAGCTCGGCCGTCAGGGCGCTGGAGAGCGTACAGCCGGTGCCATGGGTGTTCTTGGTCGGCACGCGCCTGGCTTCGAACCAGTGCAGGCCGGCGGCAGTGGCAAGCACGTCAGGGCTCTCGTCGCTGTCGAGATGGCCGCCCTTGACCAGCACTGCGGCCGGTCCAAGCGCCCGCAAGCGCTCGGCCTGCGCCGCCATCTCCGCCCGGTTTGTCGCGACCGGCTGGTGCAGTAGGGCGGCGGCTTCGGGCAGGTTCGGGGTCAGCAGCGTGGCAAGCGGCAGCAGCCGGCGGGTCAGTACGTCGACCGCTTCGGGCGCGAGCAGAGCGGCTCCACCCTTGGCGATCATGACCGGGTCGATAACGATCGGAATGTCGCGGTGGTCAGTCAGCGCACCGGCAACGGCTTCGGCGATGCCAGCATTGGCGATCATGCCGATCTTGACGGCGTCGACGCGGACATCGGCAAAGACGGCATTGATCTGGTCGGCGACGAATTGCGGCGGCACCAGATGCACGCCGCTGACGCCTTGCGTGTTCTGCGCCGTCAGCGCGGTCAGCACCGCCATGCCGTAGACGCCGCGGGCGGAAAAAGCCTTGAGATCCGCCTGGATGCCGGCGCCGCCGGAGGGATCGGAGCCGGCGATCGAGAGAACGTTGCGGATCATGCGCGGGCCTTTCGGATTTCTGCAGCGATGCGGCGCGTGGCCGCTTCGGGGTCGGGCGTGCCGCAGATGGCGGAGACAACGGCAAGCCCGCTGGCGCCGGCGGCGAACACCTGGGCGACATGATCCGCCTTGAGCCCGCCGATAGCGACGGACGGCACCGGCGAGGCCTTCACCAGCCTTGCAAGGCCGTCAAAGCCGATCGGCTGCTTGTGGTCGGCCTTGGTCGGCGTCGCAAACACTGGCCCGACGCCCGTGTAGTCGACGAGATCAGGGTCGACCGCGTTCGCAAGCGCCTCGCTCTCGACCGACAGGCCAAGGATCATGTCGGGGCCGATCATCGTCCGCGCTCTCATCGCATCCATGTCCTCCTGGCCGATATGCAACCCGTCAGCGCCGATGGCGATGGCCGCCTCGACATCGTCGTTGACGATGAGGAGGGCGCCGGTTCCATCCAATGCCTGTTTCAGGGCGCGGCCGGTCTCGATCATCCCGATGGTGCCGGCATGTTTGACGCGCAGTTGCACCATGGTGGCGCCGCCGGCAATGGCAAGGCGCGCAGTTTCGACCATGCCGATCCCGGCGCAAAGATCGGGGTCGAGGACGAGATAGAGCGAAAGGTCGAAAGCCTTCATGCCGCTGATATCCTTGCCCTGGCGTCAAGCGTTTCGGCGTCGAGCGCGGCCAGCGCATCGAGGAAGCGCCAGGAGAAGGAGCCGGGCCCGGCCGCTCCAAGTGCGGCCTCCTCGCCGGCGATGGCGAAGGTTGCAAGTGCCGCAACCGTCGCGCCGAAGATATCCTCAGGTGCCGTCGCGGCAAAGGCGCCGACGAGGCAGGTGAGCGAGCAGCCGAGCGCTGTGACCTGCGGCATCAAGGCCGATCCGCCTTCGATGCGCACGGCCCGCTCGCCGTCGGTGACGAAATCAACCGCGCCGGTAACGGCAACGACCGCCCGCTGCAGCTCAGCGAGCCATCGCGCCGAACCTTCCGCCTGTTCGACCGGGTCGCGGCTGTCGACGCCCTGGCCGCGGCTCTCTCCGCCGGCCAGCGCTATAATTTCGGAAGCGTTGCCGCGGATGATGGTCGGACGCAGCGCCAGGAGGTCGGCGACGGCGTTACGGCGGAAAGCCGTCGCATAATGCGCGACCGGATCGAGCACCCAGGGTTTGCCGGCGGATGTCGCCGCCTTCGCCGCTGCCTGCATGCCGTCGATCCATTGCGTCGACAGCGTGCCGATATTGATGGTCAGCGCACTGGCGATCCCGGCGAACTCGCCGGCTTCTTCAGCGGCATGCACCATGGCGGGCGAGGCGCCTGATGCAAGCAGAACATTTGCGGCAATGTTCATGGCGACGTAATTGGTGATGCACTGAACGAGCGGCGGCTTCTCGCGCATCGCCTTCAGCATCGCTCCGGGTGTGGTCTTGGTCTGCATATGGCCCCTTTCAGGCGGGGGCGGGCACGGGGCGGTTCGTGCGGGCGATGCCGCGACCCCGAGCGACTCCCTCCGCCGGCATTATCCGGTTCAGGTTCGAAGGGTGCTTCTCAGCCCGTCTGTCGACGGGCGCCCCTGTCTCTCATCGCGCTCTTTTTCGCAGAGAACGGGGCTGATGTCACCCCGAAAATGACAATCCTGCGACCGACGCGGCGCGCGTCTCTTTTACGAAACGCGGTCAGCCGACGAGGCGCTCCTCGTCGACATTTTAGTCAGTCTCAAACCTTCAATCACGCATGCGCTTCCTTGCCGCGATAGACCTCCGGATCGGGGATCGGAACCGCGGCGATCAGCGCGCGGGTGTAGTCATCTCTCGGGTTTTCGAAGATATCCCGCCGTGTGCCGGTTTCGATGATGCGGCCGGCGCGCATGACGGCGACGTTGTGCGACATGCGCTCGACCACCGCCATGTCGTGGGAGATGAAGAGATAGGCGAGCCCCATCGTCTCCTGCAGTTCGAGCAGCAGGTCGAGCACCCGGGCGCGGACCGAGACGTCAAGCGCTGCGACGCTCTCGTCGGCGACGATCAGCTTCGGCTCCAGTGCCAGGGCCCGGGCAATACAGATGCGCTGGCGCTGGCCGCCTGAGAATTCGTGCGGATAGCGCGTCGCCGCATCGGGTGTCAGGCCGACCCGCCGCAGCAGTTCGGCGACGCGGTCCTGCCGTTCGCTGTGGTTGCCGATGCCGTGGATGAGCATCGGTTCGCCGATCGCCTTGCCGACGGCCATGCGCGGATCGAGCGAGGCATAGGGATCCTGGAAGATCATCTGCGCCGAGCGGCGCACGGGCCGCATCTCGCGCTGGCTGAGGCCGGCGATATTGCGGCCGTCGATCAGGACATTGCCCTTGAAGGGGATGAGACCGAGCACGGCCTTGCCCGTCGTCGATTTGCCGGAGCCGCTTTCGCCGACGAGGCCGAGCGTTTCGCCCGGCAGGATATCGATGGAAACGCCTTCGACGGCTGCAACCGGCGGCTTGCCCTTGAAAAACCGGCTTGCGGCACTGCCATAGGTGACGGTGAGGTCGCGCACGTTCAGAACCGGCGTGCGGTCCGGATGCAGCGTCTCGACGGCGCGCTGCGTGATGCGCGGCGGACGGTCGGTGCCGGCAAGCGCGCCGAGCCGCGGGACGGCGGCGAGCAATTGCTGGGTATAGGCCTCCTTCGGTCGTTGGAAGATGGCGAGCGCCGTTCCCTGCTCGACGATCCTGCCATTCTGCATGATGACGACGCGGTCGGCCATTTCGGCGACGACGCCCATGTCATGGGTGATCAGGATGATCGAGGCGCCGAATTCGCGCTTCAACTCGCGCATCAGTCTGAGGATCTGCGCCTGCACGGTGACGTCGAGTGCCGTCGTCGGCTCGTCGGCGATCAGCACCTTCGGCCGGCAGGAGAGCGCCATGGCGATCATCACCCGTTGGCGCATGCCGCCGGACAGCTCGTGCGGATATTGCTTCAGCCGCCGGGCCGGCTCGGTGATCTGCACTGCATCGAGCATCTTCAGCGCCACCGCCTCAGCATTGTTGCTGCCCTGGTGCGCGCGGATTGCCTCGGTCAGCTGGTTGCCGACCGACATGACCGGGTTGAGCGAGGTCATCGGCTCCTGGAACACCATGGCGATATCGCCACCGCGCACGCTGCGCATCGCCCGGTCGGAAAGCGTGAGCAGGTCGCGCTCGCCAAGCAGCACGCTGCCGGAGGCGACCCGCAGCGAGGCTTTCGGCAAGAGCCCCATGATCGACAGCGAGGTGACCGACTTCCCCGAGCCGGATTCGCCGGCGATGCAGAGCGTTTCGCCGCTTGCAAGCTCGAAGCTGACATCCTCGAGCACCGGCTTGCGGCCTTCGGGGGTGCGGGCATCAACGCTCAGATTGCGAAGGCTGAGCACCGGTGCCGCGGCGGGCATGGCTTCGTTCACGAGAACACGATCCTCGGGAAGTAGAAGGAAACCACCCAGTTCGGCTGGTCGACGATCTCGCTGATGCGCAGATCGCCGCAGACGGAGCAGAGCAGATAGGCATCGACGGCGCTCATGCCGTGTTCGGCGCCGAGAAGATCGATCATGCGCATGACGCTTTCGCGCGCCCCGGTCATCAGGTCAGGGCCGATGCCTGTCGTGACCTCGTAACCGGCGCCGTCGAGATGGCGGGTCACCGGTTCGGTCGTGGTGAAGCGCGGCGTCTGCAGCTTGGCGTCCTTGACGAGCTCGATCGTCGCTTCGACGTTCATCTGGCTTTCGATCGCCGTGCCGCAGACTTCGCCATCGCCCTGCGCGGCATGGGTGTCGCCTATCGAAAACAGCGCGCCGTCGACCTCGACGGGCAGGTAGAGCGTCACCCCCGCCGTCAGGTCGCGGATGTCCATGTTGCCGCCGACGCGACGTGGGGGAACGACGGAGTGGGTGCCGGGCTCGGCGGGGGCGACGCCGATCGTGCCGGCAAAGGGCTTCAGCGGCACGCGGCCGCCCGGACCATAAAGAGCGGGCACCATGCTGTTGGCGTCATAAGACCAGACGTGCAGCGCCGGATCCTTGAATTGGTCGGCAAGCAGGCCGAAGCCTGGAATATTGGCCGTCCAACCGACGCCCGACGGAATGAATTTGCGTAGCGTCACCTTCACCGCATCGCCGGGTTTGGCGCCTTCGATATAGACCGGGCCGGAGACCGGGTTGATCTTGCCGAAATCGAGCGCGTTCAGCGTTTCGAGCGTCGCGTCGCTTCCGAGCTGGCCACCCGATGAATCCATGCAATCGAAGTGGATCGTCTCGCCGGGCTTGGCGACGACGGCGGGGGTGAAATCCTTGTTCCAGCCGAAATTATGCTGGGCGCGGTGGATCGTGTGGGTGCAGGCGATGCACATGTCATGTCTCCCTCGATTTTATGACGCCTTCCCGGCCGGGACCGGGAAGGCTTTGTTTCTTCAGGGCTTATTGCTTGACGTAGATCGCGTCGTAATTGATGACGCGGGTCGGATCGATGTAGATATTGTCAGCACCGCCCATGCGCAGCGACTTGGCGACGACGCGGCGTTCGTTGATGACGGGAATCCACGGCGCATCGGCCATGATGTCGGTGAAGATCTTGCCCCAGGCGGCGGTGCGCTCGGCTGCCTTTGCCGGATCGGACATGGAGTCGGCGGCAACGGCGCGCTTGTCGAGATCGCCGTTGCAATACCATGACCAGTTCCAGCCGCCCGGAACCGCGCCGGCGCAGCCGAGGATCGGGCCATAGAAGTTGGACGGATCCGGGAAGTCGGCGATCCAGGCCATGCCGCCCGACCAGATCATCGGCGCTTCGCCTTCCGTGCCGCCGGCCGAGATGACGTTTGCCTGGGCGAGCGCCCGGACTTCGGCCTTGACGCCGACGGCGGCCAGGTCCTGCTGGATTGCCTGGGCGATACGCGGCTGCGGATCGGTGTTGGTGGAGTAAAGCACGGTCTCGAAGCCGTCGGGATAGCCGGCTTCGGCAAGCAGCGCCTTGGCCTTCGCCACGTCATAGGCATAGCCGGTGAAGGCCTTGTCGTAGCCCGGCATCAGCGGCGGCAGCGGCTGGTTGGCAGGCGTTGCGCGGCCGTTGAGGATGCGGGTGATGCGGTCCTTGTTGATCGCCATGTTCAGGGCCTGGCGAACCTTGACGTTGTCGAAAGGCTTCACCTTGGTGTTCAGTGTGATGTAGCCGGTGTGCAGCTGTTCGCCGTCGACGATCATCTGTGCGCCTTCGGCCGAATTCTTGATTTCGAGGAACTTTGCCGGCGGAATGCCGTCGCCGGCAATATCGACCTCGCCCTTCTGCAGGCGCAAGAGCGCCACCAGCGGCTCCTGGCCGACCTCGACCTTGAAGCTGTCGATATAGGGAACCCCCTTGACGAAATAATCCTTGTTGCGCTCGAAAACGAGCTGCTGGCCGATCGTCCAGTCCTTCAGGATGAAGGTGCCGGAGCCGACCGGCTTCTTGCCGAAGTCGCCGGCGGCCGCCTCGACGGCTTCCTTCGGCACGACCGAGGCGAAGTTGATGGCAAGCACGTGCAGGAAGGTGGCGTCTGGGCGCGAGAGGTTGAAGATGACGGTGCTATCGTCAGGCGTATCGATGCCGGAGAGCGTCGTCGTCTTGCCGCCGGTTTCATCCTCGAAGCCCTTGATCGCGCCGAAGAAGCCGGCGCCGGGGCCTTGCGTCTTCGGGTCGACGGCGCGTTCGATCGAATATTTCACGTCGGAGGCGACCACCTCGCGGCCGTTCGAGAACTTCACGCCCTTGTGCAGCTTGAAGGTATAGGTCAAGCCGTCGGGCGAAACGGTGAAGCTTTCGGCAAGCGAGGGAACTGGGTTCGGCGTGCCGGGCGTATAGTCCATCAGGCGGGAATAGAGGCTCTTGATCATCGACCAGTTGACCCAGTCGTAGCCGATCGCCGGGTCGAGCGTGGTGATGTCGTCCTTGTAGGTGACGACGATATCGCCGCCCTGCTTGGGCGTTTCATCAGCCATGACGGACAATGGAGCGAGCGCCACCATCGTTGCCATGGTCGTCTGTTGCAGCCAGCGTTTGAACATCTTGGTTCCCCTTCTTTGGTTGCTGTCAGCGTGTGCGGATGCGCGGATCGATGACCGGCGCGACGAGGTCGGCAAGCAGATTGCCGATGATGATGGCAAGTGCCGAGGTCAGCGTGACGCCCATGATGATCGGGATGTCGACCTGCTGGATCGCCTGCCAGGCGAGCTGGCCGATGCCGGGCCAGCCATAGACCGCCTCGACCACGACCACGCCGCCCATGAACTGACCGATATCGATGCCGATCATGGCGATGATCGGCAGTACGGCGTTGGGCAGTGCGTGGCGCAGGATGACGCGTCTCGAGGAAAGGCCCTTGGCGCGCGCCGTGCGGACATAATCCTGGTTCAGCACGTCGATCATCGACGAGCGCACCATGCGGGCGTACCAGCCGGCGCCGCAGATGCCGAGTGTGACAGCAGGCAGGACGAGATGCGAGAAGCTGCCGTAGCCACTCATCGGAAACCAGCCGAGCGTTGCCGCCAGCAGATAGAGCAGCAGCAGGGCGACGAGGAATTGCGGTGCGGAGGTGCCGACAAAGGAGGCCATCATCACCAGCCGGTCGATGAAGCCGCCGCGGCGCACGGCGGCGATGGTGCCGAGCGTCAGGCCAAGCACCACCTCGACGAAGATGCCGGCAAGCATCAGCGTCAGTGTTGCCGGCAGTCGCGCGGCAATCAGCGTCCAGACATCGGTTTTCTGCGCATAGGAGCGGCCGAGATTGCCATGCAGCAGATTGCCGAGATAGGTGCCGAACTGGACCAGCAGCGGCTGGTCGAGGCCGAGCTCATGGCGGATGTTGGCGACCGTCTGGGCCGTGGCGCTGCGGCCGGCGATCATGCGGGCCGGGTCGGCCGGAAGGGCGTAGAGCAGCACGAAGGTGATCGCCGCGACACCGAGCAGGATTAGAGCCGCCTGCGCCAGCCTGCGGAGCATGAGTGACGCCATCAGCCCCTCCCGCGCTGGGTCGGGTCGAGAATGTCGCGCAGCGCGTCGCCGACCAGATTGAAGGAAAGCGCCGTCAGAAGGATGATCGCGCCCGGAATGAAGACCAGCCAGGGGGCGGCCTGGAAATAGCTCTGGCTCTCGAAGATGATATTGCCCCAGGAGGGCTGCGGTGGCTGGACGCCGACGCCGAGGAAGGAGAGTGTGGCCTCGAGCAGCACGGTGGTGGCGATGCCGAGCGTGCCCCAGACGATTGCCGTCGGCACAAGATGCGGCAGGATATGCATGAAGAGCACGCGCATATGGCCGGCGCCGAGCGAGCGCTCGGCCATGATGAAATCGCGCTCCACCAGGCCGCGAGTCTCGGTATAGACGATGCGGGCGACCTGCACCCAGTTGACCAGCGCGATCACCATGGCGACGATCCAGAGACTCGGCTTCAGCAATGCGGCGAGCACGATGGCGAGCAGCAGCGCCGGAAAGGCCATCATCAGATCGGTGAAGCGCATCAGGATGTTGCCCGGCAGTCCGCGGAGATAACCGGCGACGATGCCGACGAAGAGGCCGATCGCCACCGCGATGCCGTTGGCGACAAGGCCAATGATCAGCGAGGTGCGGGCGCCGAAAAGCAGGCGCGAGAAGAGGTCGCGGCCGAGCGTGTCGGTGCCCAGCAGATAGGGCCCGCCCGGCGGTAGCGGCGCGCCTTCGAGCGACAGGCCGTCAAACATCTGCTCGTCTGGACTGAACGGCGCGATCCACGGCGCAGCAATCGCGAGCCCGATGACGAGCGTGACGACGATCAGGCCGAAGAGAGCCGTCGGCTGGCGGATCATCTGTTTCAAGACATGCATCAGCCGGCCTCCGGCAGGGGTTCGGCACCCGCCAGGATGAAGGCTGATATCTGCTCCATCGGCAGGCGGCGGCGCATGGCGCAATTGCGCAGGATTGCGTAAGCGCTCTCCTCGTCGATGCCGTGTGCGGCCTGAAGCTTTTCGACGGCGGCATGAACGAGCGGCCGCAGCCGGACGCGCTCTTCAAGATATTGCAGTTTTTCCGCCGTCGCCTTGCGCTCCTGATGAATGGAGACGGCCATGACAAGCGCTGGATAGACGGCCGATGTGGCGATCGGCTTGGCGATGATCGCGCCGGCACCCTGTCCGAGTGCCCAGGCGATGCGGCCGGGGGCTTCCGAACCAAGCAAGGCGACGACGGGGCAAGCAGGCGTTTCGCCGTTCCAGGGCAGCAGATCGTCCCAACCCTGGTCGGCATCGACGATGACGAGATCGGGCAGTGCCGCAGCCGAGAGCGGCGCCCATTGCAGCGTTGCATGGATGCCGAGCAGGCGAAGCTGGCGGATCAGCTTTTCGGTGTTGCCGTCCTCGCGATGCAGGACCATCGCCTGCCAGCCGGTGAAATTGGGTGTCTCTCTCATGACACCACCCTTAGCCGTGGAAAGGCCTGGCGGTTGCGGCCGGTCAGATAGGGGTCGGCGGCGAGCGGCGGCCGTGAGGCGACGACATCGAAGCCGTTGTCGGCGTTGATCCGGCCGAGATGGAAGGGCAGGGCGGCATGATTGGTCTCCCGGTCGATCGAAAGCGCGCCGAACAGGGTCGGCCAGGATCTATTGTAGAGCTCGCGCCGGACGGCGTCGGGCTCGTCACCGCCGGCAGCGACGATCGCGTCGACGCAGAGCCGGACGGCCGTATAGGCGCTGGCAAAGACGCTGGAGACACGACGCTCGGCGCCGTGACGCTCGGTGACACGGGCCTTGAAGGCGGCATTTTCGGGGGTCGTGATACTGTCGAAATAGGAAGCGGCGCAAAGCTGGCCGGCAGCAGCGCCGGCGGCGATATCGTCGAGCTCGCATTCCATCAGGTCGCAGCTCACGACCGGGCAGTTTTCCGCGCGGAAGGCCGGGTCGCGATCACCGAGGGCCTTGATCGCCTCCAGGAAGGCGTAGCTCGAGGGGCCGATCAGATTGTTGAGGATGAAGCTCGGGCGGCGTTGTGCGATCTCGGCGACAATGCGCTCGACGGCGGTCTCCTCAAGCGGAAGATAGCGTTCGCCAAGTATTTCGCCGCCGGCATTGGTAATCAGTTCGCGGGCGAGCCGGTTCATCTCCCAGCCCCAGACATAGTTGGCGCCGACGAGATAGGGCCTTGCGCCGAAACGCGGGATCAGGTGCTCGAAAAGCGGCAGCAGATGCTGGTTCGGGCAGCCGCCGACATAGATGACGTTCTCGTTGGCCTCGAAACCTTCATAGGGGCACATGTACCAGAGCAGGCCGTCATGTTTCTCGACGAGCGGGATGACTTCCTTGCGTGCCGCAGAGGTGATCGTTCCGACGATATGGCGGCAGCCGGCGCGCAGAAGATGGCGCGCGCCATCGAGATAGGCGGCAAGATCGGCATGCGGATCGAAGAAGACGGGTTCGATCGCCAGCCCTTCGACGCCAGCATATTCGGCCATCGCGAAATCGGCGCCGTCGCGCGCGTCGCGGCCCATCGAGCCGTAAGGCCCGGTGGTCGAATAGAGGATGCCGATTTTCAGCGCGTCATTCATGAGGTGACCACATCAAAAACCCCACGACGCTGGTCCCATCGAGCGATGAGGCGTCATGGGGCGAAACTGCCCAGAGACTATCGGAGTCATGTCAATGCGGCAGGCCTTTTGCCTAATCCGCAGGCTTGAGTAAAATACAGGCAGCTTGTCTTTGTCAAGTGTGCTGCGCTGCACTCGCGGTCATTTGATCTTGTTCTCTCGGTAGAGCCGCAAAGAACGCTCTTCTAGCTCAAATCATGCAGATCCTTGGCAGTCGCCGGCCCAATCGAGAATTCGCAAAAGCGGACTGCCAATCCGCTGCGCTCCGGCGTGCAGGCCGTGGGTCCGACCTCGTAGTGATCGGCAGCCGGGAAGGGGGCGAGCCGCAGCAGCGGCCAGAAACTGCCATCGCGCGAAGCCTGGATGCGCATCGCGCCATTGGCGACGGTGACGCGGATATAGAAATCCTCGAGTTCCTTGAAAGGCTGGGCCACGGACCAGTCGGACCTGCCATCGGTGACGACGGTGCTGAGGAAGGGTTCGCCGTCGGTGAACTCGACGCCCGTCTTCACCCAGCGTTTTTCGTCGATGCGCACCATCAGGCCTGCCTGGTCGTAGAGCGTGCGGAATTCGCCCTGAACGCGGATTTGCGCAGTGAAGCCGTCGGCCGTGGGAAAGGCGAGGAAATGGCCGCTGTCGCGGGTGAAGCCGTAATGGGTCTCCCGCCAGAAATCGGTTTTTTCGTCGGTCGTCAGGGTGAGGCCGGCGTCGGTCGCCTGCCATTGAGCCGGCTCGTTCAGCCATTTGCCGTCGTTGAAATCGATGCTCATCCTGTTCTCCCGTTCCGTTGAAAGTCTCACCGCAGGGCGATTGGCTCATCTTGGCATAATGCCCGGTCTTGTTGCAGGCTGGCGCAGCCGAAGATTGTGTGTTTTTCCGGCGTCCCGATATCCGCCGAGGGCATAATCCGTCGCTCGTGCTTGACAGGATCGATCCATCTCCTATTCTGTTACAAAAAGATGAGTTACATAATTGTGGAACTAAACGGGAGACCTCACATGAAAACACTGGTCGCATTCCTTCTTGGCACTGCGCTCGTCGCCCTGCCTTCGACACTTCTTGCCCAGGAAAAAGGCGGCGTCATCAATGTCGCGACGATCGGCGAGCCGCCGACGCTCGATCCGATGTCGTCGACGGCCGATCTGGTCGGCATCGTCACGCAGCACATTTTCGAAACGCTCTACACCTTCGACAAGAGCTGGAACGTTACGCCGCTTCTCGCCGAAAGCCTGCCAGAGATCAGCGCCGACGGCAAAACCTATACGATCAAGCTCAGGACCGGCATCAAGTTCCACGACAATACCGATATGACCTCGGAAGATGTCGTCGCCTCGCTTGGCCGCTGGATGAAGATCGCCTCGCGCGGCAAGCAGGTGGCCGGCTTCATCGATAAGGTCACCGCCGTCGATCCGGCAACCGTCACGATCACGCTGAAGCAGCCCTATGCGCCGCTGACCTCGCTGCTCGCCTTCAACAATTCGGCCGCCATCATCATCCCATCCGAGAAGCAGGACGAGCCGATGAAGGACTTCATCGGCACCGGTCCCTACATGCTGAAGGAGCGCAAGGCCGACCAGTATATCCAGCTTGTCCGCTTCGATGGCTACAAGTCACGTGAAGGCGACAGCGATGGCTATGGCGGCGCCCGCCACCAGTATCTCGATGAGATCCGCTTCGTGCCGGTGCCGGATCCGAACACCCGTGTCGAGGCTGCCGTTTCCGGCCAGTACGACTACGTCGACTCGATCCCGGTTGAATCCTACGACAAGCTGAAGGCCTCCACCGCCTCGCAGCCGATCATCCTGAAGCCCTTCGGTTATCCCGTCTTCGTCTTCAATACGAAGGAAGGTATTGCTGGGAATGTCGAGGTCCGAAAGGCGATCCGCCAGGCGCTCAGCATGGAAGACATGCTGGCCGCGGCTTTCGGCAGCACGGATTTCTACGCGCTCGACGGCGCCATCTATCCAAAGACCTTTGCCTGGTCGACGGATGCCGGCGTCGAGGGCGCCTATAACGCCGCCGATCCGGAAGGGGCTGCCGCCGCCGCCAAGAAGGCCGGCTACAACGGCGAACCGATCCGTATCCTGACCAGCCGCCAGTATGAGTTCCACTATAAGATGGCGCAGGTCGCCGCCGAATATCTGAAGCTTGCCGGCTTCACTGTCGATATGCAGGTTGTGGACTGGGCGACGCTGACGCAGCGCCGCACCGATCCGAAGCTCTGGGATATCTACATCACCCATAGCCCCTTCCTGCCGGAGCCTGCCCTGATCGGCTCGCTCTCGACCAGCTCGCCGGGCTGGTGGGATACGCCGGCCCGCAAGGCTGCCGTCGATGCCTTCACCTCGGAAGTCGATCCGAAGAAGCGCGTGGCGCTCTGGGCCGATGTTCAGAAGGCGATCTATGCCGACGCACCCTTCATGAAGATCGGCGACTTCAACGCCGTTTCGGCGGAATCGACCAAGCTCGAAGGCGTCGATCCGGCTCCGTGGCCGTATTTCTGGAATGCTTCGATCAAGAAGTAAGCATCGCCACCGATACCGGCTATCCCTGGTCGGTATCGGTCTTCTTTTTCGTAGCATCTGCAAGGGTTTGCCAGGTATTCATGATACGCTACATCCTCCAGCGCCTGTTCGGCATGATCGTCGTGATGTTTCTCGTCGTCACGATCGTCTTCGTCATCGTGCGCGTGACCCCGGGAGATCCGGCCGCCGTCATGCTCGGGCCGGATGCGACGCCGCAGGATATTGCCGACCTCAGGGCTCGCCTCGGCCTCGATCAGTCGCTAGGCCTGCAATATGTCTATTATATCGGCCAGATGCTGAGAGGTGATCTCGGCCAGTCGATCTTCCTCAACATGCCGGTCACCTCGGCCTTGCTCGACCGGGCCGAGCCGACCTTCTTCCTGACTTTGTTTTCGCTCGCAATCGCCAGCATCATCGCCCTGCCGATCGGCATCTATGCCGCTTATCGGCGCGGCTCCTTCATCGATCAGACGGCAACGACGCTCGCGATGTTTGCCGCCAGCATTCCGAGCTTTTGGCTCGGCCTGATCCTGATGCAGTTCTTCGCCGTCAGGCTCAATCTCTTCCCGGTCTCGGGTTATGGCGGTCCGGGCTCGACCTTCTTCGAGCGCATGTATCACCTGACGCTGCCTGCCTTTGCGCTCGGCATCGTCTCCTCGGCGCTGATCCTGCGTTTCACCCGCGCGTCGATGCTCGATGTGCTCGGCGACGATTATATCCGTACCGCCCGCGCCAAGGGATTGATCGAGCGACGGGTGATCCTCAAGCACGCGCTGAAGAATGCGCTGATCCCGATCCTGACGGTGATCGGCCTGACGGCAGCGGTGCTGATTTCAGGCGCCGTCGTCACCGAGACCGTGTTCGGCCTGCCTGGTGTCGGCAATCTCGTCGTCTCCGCGGTTCTGCGCCGCGACTATCCCGTCATCCAGGGGGCGCTGCTCGTCATCGCCGCTCTCTACGTGCTGATCAATTTTGCGATCGACATGCTCTATCTGTTGATCGATCCGAGGGTGCGCTACTGATGGCCGATATCGCAATCAAGCCCGTCGAAGGTGAGGGCAGCAAATTCGCCAGGCGCCTGCTGAAACGCAAGACGGTCGCCTGCGGCCTGCTGATCCTGACGATCTTCGTGCTTCTGGCGGTCTTTGCACCTGTTGTCGCGCCCTATTCGCCGTCGAAGCTTTCCATCGTCAACCGGCTGAAGCCGCCGAGCGGCATGTTCTTCTTCGGCACCGACGAGTTCGGCCGCGACGTCTTTTCGCGTACGATCTTCGCCGGCCGCCTGTCGCTGCTCGTCGGTGTTGCGGTCGTGACCTTGTCAGCCGTGATCGGCGTGACGCTCGGTCTGCTTGCCGGCTTCTTCCAGAAGCTCGATACGCCGATCGCCCGGCTGATCGATGCGATGATGGCGTTTCCCGATATTCTGCTGGCGATTGCGCTCGTCGCCGCCCTCGGGCCGTCGTTGACGACTGTGATCATCGCGCTGTCGATCGTCTATGCGCCACGCCTTGCCCGGATCGTGCGCGCTTCGACGCTGGTCATTCGTGAACTCCCCTATGTCGAGGCGGCGAGGGCGCTCGGCATCTCGACCTTCCATATCATGACGCGGCATGTCCTGCGCAATCTGCTGTCGCCGATCCTCGTGCAGGCGACTTTCCTCTTTGCCAGCGCGATGCTTGCCGAAGCCGGCCTGTCCTTCCTCGGCCTCGGCGTCAGCCCCGAAATCCCGACCTGGGGAACGATGATCGCCGCCGGCCGGCAGTATATCGGCCAGGCCGACTGGATGACGCTGTTTCCGGGTGTCGCCATCATCCTCTCCGTGCTGTCGCTGCAGATGGTCGGCGATGGCCTTAGGGACATGCTCGATCCAAGACTGCGCAAGGATCTTTAATCCGCCGACCAAGCGTCGGCCCAATCGAAATTCGCCAAATCGAAAATTGCATGACAGGAGTTTGCGTGAATCAGTTTCCCACCGCCGCCGGCAAGGTCGAGAACTCGCCTTACGAACGGCTTGCCGCCCTCGGCATTGCGCTGCCGCCGCCGCCGCCGCCGATCGCCAATTTCGTCACGCACGTAATCGAAGGCAATATGCTCTACCTCTCCGGCCAGGGACCGCGTGAGGCCGACGGTTTCATGCATGCCGGCAAGGTCGGCGGTGGAGTCAGTATCGACGAGGCCTACGGCCATGCGCGGCTGACGGGCATCAACCTGCTTGCCGTCATGCAGGATGCGCTTGGCGATCTCGCCCGGGTCAAGCGGGTGGTGAAATTGCTCGGCATGGTCAATGCCGTGCCTGAGTTCGAAGATCATCCGAGCGTCATTAACGGCTGCTCGGATCTGCTGATTGAAGTCTTCGGGCCGGCCGGCGAACATGCCCGCTCGGCCGTCGGCTTCGGCTCGCTGCCCGGCAACATCACCGTCGAGATCGAGGCAATCGTCGCCTTGCACGGCTGACGGGAACTCGACACACTTGATCGACCGCCCCATGTTTCGTTTTTCGACCCAGAATCCTGGAGATCTCCATGTCCACTGATATCCGCCCGTCGCTTGGCCTTCGCCCTGTCATCAATGTATCGGGCACGATGACCAGCCTCGGCGCCTCGATCGTCGTTCCAGAAGCGATCAGCGCGATGGCATCGATCCTGCCGCATTTCGTCGAGATCAACGACCTGCAGCGCAAGGCAAGCGGCGTCATCGGCCGGCTGACCGGCGGCGAGGCGGGCTTCGTCACCGCCTCCTGCTCGGCCGGCATTTCGCTGGCTGTTGCCGGCGCGATCACCGGCAACAATCTGCTGGCGATCGAGAGGTTGCCGGATGTCGTGCCGGAGAAGAACGAAGTGCTGGTGCAGATGGGCCATGTGGTCAGCTACGGCGCCCCGGTCGACCAGGCGATCCGACTTGCCGGCGGCAAGGTCGTGCTTGTCGGGCAAGCGACATCAACGCATCGCTTCCACATGGAAAACGCCATCACCGACAAGACCGCGGCTGCCGTCTATGTCGTCTCCCACCATGTCGTCGATTACGGCCTTTTGAACCTCAAGGAATTCGTCGAGATCGCCCATGCCAAGGGCGTGCCCGTCATCGTCGATGCCGCCTCGGAATATGATCTCAGGATTTTCCTGGAGCAGGGGGCCGATATCGCCCTTTACTCCGGCCACAAATTCCTCGGCGGTCCGACTTCGGGCATCGTTGCCGGCAGGAAGGAGCTGGTGCGCCATGCCTTCCTGCAGAATATGGGCATCGGCCGCGGCATGAAGGTCGGCAAGGAGAGCATCTTCGGCGTCATGGCGGCACTCGAAGCCTGGGAAAACCGTGACCATGCCGGCATCCGGGAACGCGAGACCGGCTATCTCAACTTGTGGAAGCGCACGCTCGACGGCCGCCCTGGCCTTACCGCGCTGATCGAGCCCGATCCGACCCACAATCCGCTCGAGCGGCTGCGCCTGATCATCGATCCCGAGCAAGCCCATATCACCGCCTGGGATCTGGCCGATGCGCTTGCCAAGGGCAGCCCGCCGATCATCGTGCGCGATCATGAGGTGGAGCACCGCTATTTTTATCTCGACCCCTGCAACCTGCACCCCGGCGAGGAGACGGTCGTCGCGGAGCGCCTGGCGCAGGAACTCGACAAGGCGCGCGCGTCCAATGAGATCATCGCAACGCCGATCGAGAACCGTAGCAGGCACCGCTTCGACGGTGCGCTGCGCTGGCCGGATTGAATCGCCGCTTACCTGTCGCAAGAGGAACCACCATGGCAAGTGCCCAAACCCAACCGATCCAGACGACGACCGACGTTCTTTCCGTCGAAGGTCTGACGACATCCTTCATGGTGGACGGCGTCTGGAAACCGGTCGTGCGCGATGTGTCTTTCACGGTGGCGCCAGCGGAAACGGTGGCGATTGTCGGCGAATCCGGCTCGGGCAAGAGCGTCACCTCGCTCTCGATCATGCGGCTGCTGCAGGCGGATACGAGCCGTGTCGAGGGCCGCGTCATGCTCGGCGGACGCGACCTTCTGGCCTTGCCGGAAAATGCCATGCGGCAGGTTCGCGGCAACGAGGTGGCGATGATCTTCCAGGAGCCGATGACATCGCTCAATCCGCTCTTCACCATCGGCGACCAGATTTCCGAAGCGCTGCTCTGCCATTCCGACATGAGCAAAACCGATGCGAAGGCGGAGACGATCCGGCTCTTGGAAAAGGTCCGCATCCCCTCGGCCGCCTCGCGCTTCGGCGAATATCCGCACCGTTTTTCCGGCGGCATGCGCCAGCGGGTGATGATCGCCATGGCGCTCGCCAGCCGGCCGAAACTGCTGATCGCCGACGAGCCGACGACGGCGCTCGACGTCACCATCCAGGGCCAGATCCTCGATCTCATCAAGATGCTGCAGGACGAGGAGGGAACCTCCGTTCTGTTCATCACCCATGACATGGGTGTCGTCGCCGAGATCGCCGACAGGACGGTGGTGATGTATCGCGGCGAACAGGTGGAAAGCGGCGCCACCGCCGATATCTTCCACCGCGGCAAACATCCCTATACCAGAGCGCTACTATCCGCCGTGCCGGTGCTCGGCTCGATGCAGGGCAGGCAAAGGCCGCTGCGCTTTCCCGTGGTCAACACCGCAACGGGTGAATCCGACATTCCCGTCGAGGTCACCGATACGGTGGCAGCGACGCCGGTCCTGCAGGTGAAGAACCTCACCAAGCGTTTCGATATTCATTCCGGTCTGTTCGGCCGGCTGACCAGCCGGGTGCACGCAGTGGAAAACGTTTCCTTCGACCTTCATGCCGGCGAGACGCTGTCGCTCGTCGGCGAATCCGGCTGCGGCAAATCGACGACCGGCCGCGCCATCATGCGGCTCATTGAGCCGCAGGCCGGTTCCGTTCTCGTCGAGGGCAGGGAGGTGCTCGGCCTCGACAGGAAGGATCTGCGCGAGATGCGCAAATCCGTGCAGATGATCTTCCAGGATCCCTTTGCCAGCCTCAATCCGCGCATGACGGTCGGTGCTGCGATCGCCGAACCCTATCTCGAACACAGGATGGGCAATTCGAAACAGGCAAAAGACGTCGTCGCCGATCTGCTGGTGAAGGTCGGTCTGTCGGCGGATATGGCAGCGCGCTACCCGCATGAATTTTCCGGCGGCCAGCGCCAGCGCATCTGCATTGCGCGCGCGCTTGCCTTGCAGCCGAAGGTCATCGTCGCCGACGAAAGCGTCTCGGCGCTCGACGTCTCGATCAAGGCGCAAGTCATCAACCTGATGCTCGACCTGCAGCAGAGCCTCAACCTTGCCTTCCTGTTCATCTCGCACGATATGGCGGTGGTCGAGCGCGTCAGCCACCGGGTGGCGGTGATGTATCTCGGCGAGATCGTCGAGATCGGCCCGCGGGCCGCGGTCTTCGAAAATCCGCAACATCCCTATACGAAGAAACTCATTGCGGCAGTGCCCGTGCCGGATCCGGACCGTCGCCACGAAAAGCGGATGGTGGCGAATGACGAGATCAAGAGCCCGATGCGCCCGGTCGATTATCAGCCCGCGAGCACGTCTTATCGCGAAGTCGGGCCGGGCCATCTGGTCATGGCCGATCGGTAAGCCATAACGCGCCCGTCTTTTCGTGACGCCTGAAGATCGCGCTGTAACATCCTGAATTGCTGTCTAGTTTATCCTGAGGCCTGGTCCGATTTCAGGAATTATGCAGTCCGTCAGTTGGCTCCGCTCGGCCCATTGGGAGTTGCCTAACGTGCAAACGGCGCATAAAGCAGATGCATAACCAAATGCCGCGAAGCCTGGACCGATGAACAGAGATTATTATTCCAAACTCGGCGGATTGCCGCCGCAAACCGAGCTGCTTTCCAGCAAGGCCGTCTTCACCACAGCCTATGCGGTTATCCCACGCAGCGTCATGACGGATATTGTCACCAGCGTCCTTCCGCATTGGACGGGGACACGGGCATGGGTTCTCTCCCGGCCGCTCTCCGGCTTCTCCGAGACCTTCTCGCAATATGTCATGGAAATTCAGCCGGGCGGCGGAAGCGACCGGCCAGAGCCCGACAAGCGGGCGGAAGCGGTCCTGTTCGTCGTCGAAGGCGAGATGACAGTGGAACTCGAAGGCGTCAGCCATGCGCTTCGCGCCGGTTCCTTCGCCTATATTCCGGCGGGTTCCGTCTGGCGCCTGAAAAACGGCGGCTCGACTGCGGCAAAATTCCACTGGATTCGAAAGGCATTTCAGGAGGTCGAGGGGCTGGAGCCGCCGCCGGCGATTGTCACGCATGAGGACCAGCACCCAATCTCGGCAATGCCCGATACCGATGGACGCTGGGGGACGACCCGGTTCATCGATCCGGCCGATGTCCGCTACGACATGCACGTGAATATCGTGACTCTGGAGCCGGGCGCCGTGATCCCCTTCATGGAAACCCATGTCATGGAGCATGGTCTCTATGTGCTGGAGGGCAAAGCCGTTTATCGGCTGAACCAGGATTGGGTCGAGGTCGAGGCCGGCGACTTCATGTGGCTGCGCTCCTTCTGCCCGCAGGCATGTTACGCCGGTGGCCCCGGCCGGTTCCGCTACCTGCTCTACAAGGACGTCAACCGTCACATGACGCTCTGGTAGGAGCTAATGGTGAGAGACGATGCAGCTCGAAACTGAACGCCTGATTTTGAGACCCTGGCAACAACAGGATCGCAAGCCCTTCGCTGCGATCAATGCCGAGCCCGACGTCGTCCGATATCTCAACCCTCTGACCGACGAACAGTCGAATGCGATGCTCGACCGCATCGACCTTCACTTCGAGGATCATGGCTGGGGGTTCTGGGCGCTGGAGGAAAAGGCAAGCGGCGCGTTGATCGGCATGTGCGGCCTCGCTAAGGTTTCACCTGCTTTGCCATTTGCCCCGGCAGTCGAAATCGGTTGGCGGCTTTCAGCGTCTCGGCACGGCGCCGGCTATGCGCGCGAGGCCGCGGAACGGTCTCTCGACTTTGCATTCAACGAGCTGAAGCTTGACCGCATCGTCAGCTTCACGGTGCCCGCAAACAGCAATTCCTGGGGTTTGATGAGACGGCTAGGGATGAACCGGATCGGTGAATTCGATCATCCCAATCTGGCCGAGGGGCATCCGTTGCGCCGTCACGTGCTCTATGAACTGCGATCACCAAACGATATTTGAAAGCCGGATCTCAGGGCGCCCCCGGCTGAGTTTCCCAGGAAACTGGAGTGCAGGTAGTTA
Organism: Rhizobium sp. CRRU65; assembly: GCF_048551595.1. NCBI lineage: Bacteria > Pseudomonadati > Pseudomonadota > Alphaproteobacteria > Hyphomicrobiales > Rhizobiaceae > Rhizobium > Rhizobium sp. CRRU65. The sequence continues at coordinate 325,708 of NZ_JBLYZH010000002.1, forward strand.
ATTGATGCAATCTATAATTGTAAAAGTGGCATAATCTATCTTATGGAACTGAAATATATTGAGCCGCGTTTCGCGCTGCTCGCAATCTCGTTTCATTGGGAACCCCTGTTGGCGTCCGACAGTCAAATTTGCGATAAAAGTTCGAGGACCTTGCCTCGTTGAAGACATTCATCGCGGAGAAGTCGGAACTGTTTTGCTGGGCGCTCGTTAAATCCGCGGCGGGGGAACCAGAGATGACCAGGTCGAAATTTGAATGGCTTGCGCGGGCTGGATATAGCGCCCGAGGCATTGTGTTTTTGCTCGTTGCTGCGCTGGCAGTATTTTCGAGCTTCGGCGGCGGAAAGGCCGATACCAAATCGGCGCTCGACGCTGTCTTGGAACAGCCATTGGGCCGGGTGTGGCTTGGCTTGATAGGGCTCGGGCTACTCGGCTTCGTAGCATGGCGGCTTGCCCAGTCCATCGCAAACGCAGACAACCATGACCACAGTGTGAAAAGCTACCTGATCCGTGCCGCCCTTCTCGGGAGCGCCGTGACGTACTTGGGGTTGGCGATATACGCCTTTCAGGACGCCCTTGGCTTTGGATCCGGTGGCGACGGCGGAGAAAAGGGCTTGGCAGCCTGGGTCATGTCGCAACCGTTTGGTCGATTCCTAGCTGGTGCGATTGGTCTCGGGTTTGTCATTGGTGGCGCCGTTACCGCGCTGAAAGGTATCACGAGGCGGTTTGAGCGATATCTCACGCTCGGTCAAAGCCGACCTCTGTTATTGGTTTGCATCTATGGGCTCGTTTCCCGTGGGGTCGTTTTCGTGATCGTCGGCATCTTCTTTTGCTATGCGGCCTTTACCGTCGATCCGGGCCAGGCAGGGAGCATAAGTGATGCCTTGACCTTCGTGAGACAGCTTCCGTTCGGAGCTGTTCTCTACCTCGTCGTGGCTATCGGCTTGGCTGCGTTCGGAATCTATAATTTGGTCGAGGCACGATATCGAACCGTGTCGACCCCAAATCTCTCGCAGGTACGGTCGGAGCTGCCACTATCTCACAACTGAGAAGCATTCGAGAAAAGTCATGTCAACCTTGATGTCCATGACGGCTTTGACTTCGGCGGCGCTGGTGCTCATGCGTCCAACCCGCGCTTCTGCAGCGAGCGCCTGCGCTTTGAATGCCGCTGCTTCGGTTTACGGGTGGTGGGAGTTTTTCATTTAGGGGGAGATCAAACTTGAGTGTCGCGATCACGCGCGAGGATTTCGATAGAAGCAAATTTTTTGCAGGGATCGCACGCGGTATTGCGGGAGCATTGCTTTTCGCGCTGCCCATGTTCATGACCATGGAAATGTGGGAGCTCGGCTTCTACATGGACCGCAGCCGCCTGTTTCTCTTGCTGATCGTCAATATTCCCCTTCTCGTTATTCTCTCGGACCGGATCGGATTTGAGCGGACGTCAACCTGGCGACAAGCGATCCGTGATGCAAGCATTGCCTATGGCCTTGGGGTTCTGGGCAGCGCACTTATCCTCTTCGCCATGGGGGTTCTGAAATACGACCAATCTCCGCACGAGATTATCGGAATGATCGCGATCCAGTCCATACCTGCCAGCATCGGCGCGATGCTAGGTCGGAGCCAGCTCGGCGGACAATCGGACGATGGCGACGATGCCAAGGAAGGCGATAGTGATGACCCAATCCACGAACGGGAAACGAGCTACGCCGGTGAACTATTCCTGATGGCGGTCGGCGCCCTGTTCCTCAACCTCAACGTCGCGCCCACCGAGGAAATGATCTTGCTCTCCTACAAGATGACGCCGTGGCATGGCCTGCTCATGATCGCCGCCTCGCTGGCAGTCATGCATGGGTTCGTTTACGCCCTTTCTTTCAAGGGGAGCCACGATCTCGCCGAGGGTACGCCAAGCTGGCACGCTTTCGTTCGCTTCACCCTGCCGGGCTACGTAATTGCCGGTCTGATCAGTGCCTATTGCCTCTGGACGTTCCATAGAACCGATGACATCGGGTCTACCCAAATCCTTATGGCCGTTGTCGTTCTGAGCTTTCCCGGTGCCGTTGGCGCGGCAGCAGCTCGCCTGATCCTGTGAGGCACGATGACAAAAATCTCCAACGGCAAAAATCTGGAAGCAGGCGAACCGCATTGGATTGAATGGGTCACGGGTGTCGTCTCGGCCGTAATTGTCCTTGGCGTGATTGCTTGGATTGGCAAGGATGCATTGGTTGACCGTGACTCTTCGCCGAACCTGGTCGGGGTCGTGCTGCAAACCGAAAAACGCGGCGATGTTTTTCAAGTTCTCTTCGAAATCCGAAACGATTCAAGCGCGACCGCGTCGCAGGTAACCGTCCAGGGCGAGATACGAGAACAAGATTCGGTCCTTGAAAACGTCGAGACCGTCTTGGATTATGTCCCGGGACACTCGAAGGCCAAAGGTGGGCTGATATTCCAGCAAGACCCCGCCGGGAAGACGTTGACGGTCAGAGCGTCCTCATTTGATGAGCCATAGTCGCGTTGGGATTCTTGCGAGACCCAGCGCCTCCCCAACCGTGCCAGTCTTATTAGTTCAACGAAGATCGGATATATGCTTGGGAGACATTTTTATGACCGAGGATGCCACTGACCCGGTTGTCGTACACGAGCTGCAGCTACAGCGAAGCAGCTGGGTGCCAAACAACCCGAAACTGTCAGTTCTAATCTATCGACGTGCGCTTTCAGCCGCAGCAGGCAGCAAGAGTTTCGAAGACCTGTTCGCGAGCAACGGATGGACCGGGATATGGCGGAATGGCATCTTCACCTACGACCATTATCATTCTGGTGCCCATGAGGTGCTTGGTATTGCCAGGGGCACGGCGAAGCTTTTGCTCGGCGGGCCAGAGGGCAAAGAAATCGATGTCGCAGCGGGCGATTGTCTGATCTTGCCAGCCGGGACTGGCCATCGGAACCTTGGGGCGAGTGCGGATTTTTCTGTGGTAGGAGGCTATCCGCCCGGACAGCATGCAGACATACTGACATCAGCTCCGTCTGAAGAGCAACTTTTGACCATTGCCGAACTCTCGATCCCGAGCAGCGACCCTATCGAGGGCGCCGATGGATACTTGGTTCGCGCATGGCGCAGAGATTGATTGAGGTTCCTTGGGATGCCTGGTCAAACTGAAAATGCGAGGGCGCGCTCCATGCCACTAATCACGCAGCCGCCGTGTAGTCAGCACGCCGCGCGAGACCGTTCGGATAGTCGGCATTCCGACAAGAGCGTCGATTATTCCCGGAGTTCTATTGGTCAGGCCGTTCGTCCAAGGGTGGAAAGTGCGTCCTGAAGTCTGAGGGTCGCCAGAGCCTTGGTTGCCTCGTCCGAAGACCATCCCGCTTCCAGCGCCGCAGACAGAACCAGCGATTCCGTTTGAAGCTCGAGCTTCTCATAAAGCGGCTCGATGGCTTCGCGCGCCGTTACAACGTGCTGGTCCGGTGGGGTGATGGGTGTGGCGGCAACCGTAGGCATGAAATGCTCCTCCTATTGAACGCTAAGGTTCGAAACCCGTTAGGGGCATCCTTGTTCCATTCATATCGCCTTTTCGGTCTTCGAGCGGCGATGCGAAAGATGACGACGCCACATATGGCGAAATTTCCTCCATCGCAGGAACGCGCGAATAATGATTGCCGGCGGGATCTTCTTGTGGTCGCCGACAGTCCCCTGCCTGGTGATAGATGCGTTCGGGTCGAGCAGAAACGCGACCAACGTGCTTGCACTCTGCACCTCTACTTCGAGCTTGTCATCCGATAAATGCAGCCCCTGCTCGCCTTCTGCGAACGGCTGCGTATCGATGACAACGAAACCGCTAAAGACATAGAAATAGAGGTCTCGGCCATGTTTCCGCGGGAATTCCACCCGTATGCCTGCGTCTAGCCGGATATCAAAGACGTCGATCGCACTGCGGACATAGAAGGGCGCACCCTCTCCTTCCGGCCCGACCAGGTGTCGCCAGACGTTTGCCGCGGCAGCTGGCATCGGCCCATGCTGGATCTTCGGCTCCAGATCGACCGCGTAAGGGCGAACGAGGATCTGCAGCATTCGCAGAGGCGGGTCGGATGCCAGCGTCTCTTCGGAATGCCAAAAGCTTGCTCCGGCATTCATCACCATCAGATGGTCGCGGTCGATCACCAGTCGGCCGGCGGCCTTGTCGTCGTGCCGCATGACGCCTTCCGGCACCCAGGAAATAATCTCGTCGTTCCTGTGCTCATGCATGGCGATCAGGCGGCCAGGATCGAGGATGGATTCAACGATCATGGCAAGAGGGCCGTGGCCGTGATCGGTGGGCTTGGGCTTCAACCACCCCGGCATGTTGAGGTGCGCGACGAAGCCTCCCATATCCCGCACCACGAATGTTCGTTCGCCCTTGAGCAGCATCGCATCCTCCATGCTTGCAAGGCAGTGATGAGCCCGGGCCACGACCGCGCCTGTCGTGATCAAGAGCCAGGGCGTGCGTCGTCCCGCTCTACAAATCGATCACGATGTCGCCGTCAGGCTTTGAGCAGCAGATCAGCACATTGCCGTCCGCCGGCGCATCGATGGGGTCCGGGCGGTAATGGACCCTTCCCTCGACAAGTCCGGTCTCGCAAGTATGACAGACGCCGGTGCGGCACGACCATCGCACTGGCACGTCGCAGGCCTCGGCCAACTCGAGCAAGCTCTGGAATGTCGGCTCCCAGCGCACATTAAGGCCGGTGCGGGCAAACGACACCAGTGGCCCGGAATCTGCAAGCCCTGCCGGCAAATGTGGTGGCCGGCGCGGCGAGGCAGCTATGCCCGGGGTCATCGCGGGACCCGCGCTGAACATCTCGGTGTGGATCCGGTTCGGCGCGATGCCCAAGGCTGCAAGGCCGGCGCTCAGATCGCTCATGAAGCTCGACGGCCCGCAGACATAGACGTCACAATCGCGCGGCAGGTTGAGCGACTTGAGCGCCTGCGCATTCAGATGGCCGCGAGCGTCGAAATCTATATCGGGCCGATCCTTGGGGTCGGGAGTGCTGTAGCAAACATGGCTGTGGTGGTGAGGAAGCCTCTTAAGCAGCCCGCGCGCCTCCTCGGCAAAGGGATGTTCGCGGCCGTTGCGGGTTCCGTATAGCCACCAGACTTCCCGGGACGATGCTTCGGCGGCCAAAACATGAAGCATCGCGAGCACGGGCGTCACCCCGATCCCGGCGCTCAACAGAACAACCGGCGTATCGCCCGACCGCAACGTGAAACTGCCGCGTGCCGCACTTGCCTGCACGATGTCGCCCACCTGCAATTCCTCGTCGATGTAACCGCTGGCAGCGCCATGGGCTTCCCGCTTGACGCTGACGCGATAATGCGTGCCGCCGGGCTCGCCCGACAGCGAATAGCTGCGCGTCAGCGCAGGCGCCGAAGCCGGGCCGAACCGCAGCACCACGAACTGCCCGGGGAGTGCTGCGGCAACAGGTTGGCCATCTGCCGGTTCGAGCACGAGGGAAACGACGCTACCGCTTTCGCGCACCTTGCGCGACACCCGCAACGGGCGGAATCCGCGCCATGCCGGAGGCGGCCCGGACGCGGCTGCCAGCCCGGCATTCCCTGTCGTCGCGCCCTGCTTACGCTGCTGCTTGAGCAGCGCCTCGAATGAACCGCGCCATCCTGCGCTTAGTGCCGGGATGCGCAGGGCGCGCTCCAACTGATCGTGAGGGTGACCCGGCATATAAAGCAGCGCGTTGATCTCGAAAACGCTCATGCCCTCCGGTCCGGACGCGACCTTGGTGATCTCGTCGCCGGCCTGCACTTCGCCTTCCTCCAGCACACGGAAATAGAAACCAGGTCGGCCGTGTTTGACGACCAGCGCGGCCATCTCCGGCTCGTCCATGCGTATGCCGAGCCGGTAACAGGTGACGCGCGGTTGCGTCACTTCGAACAGGGCGCCGCCGATGCGGTAACGGTCTCCTATGCATACCTCTACGTCCGGCAAGCCATCGACGGTGAAATTCTCGCCGAACTGCCCGTAGACGAAGTCGTCTCGGCGCAAGTGCTCCTGCCAGTACCCATAGGAATCGGTCTGATAGACAAAGACTGCGCGGCGTTCGCCGCCGTGGCCAGCCAGATCGCCTTGTCCATCGCCATCCACGTTCAGGCGCCGCGCCATACGCGGGCCGTCGACCGGCGTTTTCCAAATGGCAGTGTTGACGATCTTGCCTTGCCAGGTGATGTCGCGCGGCAGGCCGACATTGACCGAAAGCAAGTGTACCATGACATTTCTCCCGAATGATGATCACCGCAATTTCGAGATCGACGAAGGACGGCTAAAGCGTCAATCTCAGGTCGAGATAGTGTTCGGTCAATGTCGTCAAGGTGAAGGCTCTGTTGAGGCCGCTCGGATTTGGCAACAGCCAGACGTCTGCGCCGGCAAATACCTCAGGCTGCCGACCCCATTCAACATCGGCTCGAAGACTGATCGCCGCGTATGCCGCCTTTCCGAGAAAGGCCAAATTGGCTGGCGCAATCTTTCGTATCTTGTTTTCCAGGACGGGCGCGGCGCTGCGATAGTCCTGCTTCTTGAGCTCGTTTGCGCTTTTCGTAGGACGTGAAACCGCGGATGTCAGACCGCAGCCAAATTGCAGCAGCTCGCGCTCTTCATCCGCCCGCAGCAGACGCGGTGTAAATCCGGCGAGATGCAAGACCCGCCAAAAACGGTTGCTCGGGTTCGAGAAATTATGGCCGTCGCGAACCGCGGACAGAGCCGGATTCAATCCGCAAAAAACCACGGAAAGGCCAGGAGCGAGAATTTCCGACAATCCGGCTTTCGGCATTGTCGGGTCGCCTGTGCCATCGAGGTTCCCGGACATGGCATCATCTTGCATTATGGGACATCGCTCGAATTAAGCCTGTCAAATACACCAACCGCGCATCGATCGAAACGAGCTTCCTGAACACCATCAAGGAGAGGTTGGTCTAACAGACACGGTGTCAATCATCTTGCTGAAAATGCCGATGGATGGCCTTAGTGGCAATTTGAAAATCTGGGCCTAATCGATTCTTTGACAGGATCTGCAATGACCACCGAAGCACGTAGTTCGCATCCCATCTACTTCGTTGGAGCTTTTGCCACGGGCGGGCTCCTGACTTTCATGGTGCACCTCAACGGCGAGTTGGCCCGTTATGGCAATCCTCTGTTCTCATCTTGGACCGCACACGGCACGGGCATCATCGCCGCTGTCCTTCTTCTCCTGATGGTCCAACGCCGGCGCACGCCTAGGGTAGAAAAAGCTCCCAGGGCACCTTGGTGGGCTTATCTCGGAGGGATATCCGGCGCTGCAACGGTCATTCTGACCTCGACCGCGGTCAACTCACCGCTCGGGCTCTCCGGCACCTTGGCTTTGGGTTTGGCAGGCCAGGTCGCCTTCAGCGTCGCGGCCGACAGTTGGGGACTGTTCGGTCTGCCAAAGCGGCGCCCAGATAGACGAGACATCGTAGCACTCGGCTTGGTCGTCACCGGGGCCGCACTCATTATATTGTTCGGGCGAGGTGCGGCGTGACCATATTCATTCTCCTGGCATGCCTGGGCGGTGTGCTCGTCGGCCTCAGTCGTCAGCTCAATGGACGGTTGAGCATATCGACAACGCCGCTGATCGCATCCTTCTGGAACCATGCGATAGGCTTTGCCGCCCTCACCTGCCTTGGTCTCTTTGTCGGAGGTCTGCTTCCTGCGGGTGCGGCCGAGGCGCCTTGGTATGCCTATCTGGGTGGTCCCATCGGCGTCATCTTCGTGGCGGCGGGCAGTTGGGTCATTGCTCGAATAGGCGCAGTGAATTCGGCTCTGCTGATCATTGGTGGCCAGATGGTAACAGGGGTGGCATTTGATTATATCAGCGCCGTCCCAGCGTCATTTTGGGCGAACGCCGCCGGAATTGCTCTCATCGTCGGCGGAATGATGGTCAGCCGGGGACGACGCAAAGCCGGCGGTCCTCAATAGCCAAGCGGATGGCTTTCGACGCCATGGCCGACCGGGCAATTTGATCGACCGATCGCAGGCCAAGGGACGGATGGACGGCGGGGGATGCCTCCCCGCCCCGCAGCATCTTTTCGGCGCGGCCTTCTCAGGGCAGGATTAGCGACTATGAACCGATGCAGGCATGACATCGTCAGGTATCGGGCACACATAGGCTTTGCCGCTGGTCTTTTCCCGCCACTCGGCCGTCGCGGCTGCCAGAAGGTCGGATGACGACATCAATGCGAGCCCCGTTGTCGCAAGCGTCTTGGCCGCATGCGCCATGGCTTTGTGCGCGGCCGGGCTTTTTCCCTGCGCGACGACCTGCCAGGTATGGGGATTGGTGCCGATCGCCCAGGCTGGTGCCCAGCATTGCGCGGTCGGCGTCACCCAGCTGACATCGCCGACATCGGTCGATCCGGCCCGGAAATGCGATTGTCCCTCGAAATCGCGCAGGCCGGTGTGCAGGGGCGCCGAGCCATCGACCTTGGCGTTGGAGAACACATCGCCCTTGATCTGATAGAGGCGGATGCTGCTCCTGATCGCTTCGGGTGTGAAGGTATCCTGGATTTTGCTCGCGAAGGCGATGTCGGCCTCGTCAAAGGCTATCGGCCCGAGGGCGACCATGTTCTCGTGCATCGCCGTTTCAAGTGTGATGTTGGGAAGAAGGTTCGTCGAGGCGGTGTCGAACACGATCTCGACCTCTGTTTCGGTCATCATCGCCGCACCTCGTGCAACCTTCTCGACCCGCCCGGCAAGCTCAAGCGCCTGCGGCATGTCAGGCGCCCTGATCAGATAGAGAACCTCGGCGCTGGCCTGCACCACATTGGCGGCCCTGCCGCCGGTGTCGGTGATCGCGTAGTGAACGCGACAATCCTGCGGCATGTGTTCACGCAGGAAGTTGACGCCGACATTCATCAGTTCGACCGCATCGAGCGCCGAGCGGCCGAGATGGGCGCTGTTGGCCGCATGTGCTGCGACACCCCTGAAGCGATAGTAATATTCGAGAACTGCAAGATTGTTCGTCGAGCGAACACCGTTGAACGGAGCCGGATGCCAGGTCAGGGCAGCATCGACGTCATCGAACGCGCCGGCACGAACCATGAAGGTCTTGCCGGAACCGCCCTCCTCTCCCGGGCAGCCATAATAGCGCACTGTTCCGGGCAGGTTGTTCTCCTTGAGGTGGCGGGCAAGCGCAACCGCCGCCATCAGCGATCCGACGCCAAGCAGATTGTGCCCGCAGCCGTGACCGGTCGCTCCCGCCGCCTCGGGAAGAGGCTCGGCTAGGTCGGCGGTCTGGCTCATTCCGGCCAGGGCATCGAATTCTCCGAGGAAAGCAATCACCGGCTTGCCGCTGCCGGATTCGCCGATGAAGGCCGTTTCCATGCCTGCGACGCCGCGGCGCACGGCAAAGCCGTTTTCCTCGAGTGACCTTGCCAGCAATTGCGACGAGCGCCGCTCCTCGAACTTCAACTCTGCGAAGTCCCAGATGCTGTCGCTGAGGGCAGTATAGTCCGGCTTGATCTTTTCGATCGTCGCGGCAATGGAGCTGATCGCGTCAAGATTCATGGTATTCCTCGCTGTCTGCCCTGCCGCCACAGGGATGTGTTGCACCGGACCCGGCAGGACTGCCTGCCGGATCTCCTGTTGACTGTCGAAGTGGGATGGCGGCGCCCGAACTATCGGGCGCGGCGATTGAGGATCAGTTGTCGAGCGAAACTTCCCAAAGACGGGCATTCGATTGCCAGACGGGCTGGCCCTTCAGCTTCTTGGTCGCGCCCCAGACATCGACCATGTCATAGAGGAAGATGCCCGGCATTTCCTTGAGCATCAGCGTGTGAAACTCGTCGAAGATCGCTTGACGCTTCGTCTGGTCGGCCTCCGCATAGGCGGCCTTCATCAACTCGACAGCCTTTGGATCATCCCACATCAAGGACGCATTCTTGTCCTTGTTGCCGACATAGAAGCCGTACATCAGCGCCGGATCGAGCCGCGGCGCGACCGATTGCGAGATGATCTGGTAGTTGCCGGACCGGCGGCGATCGACCTGCGTCGCATAGTCGAGCACCTCGATCTGCACATTGAGACCTGCCTGCTGCATCATGGCCTGCGCCATCACCGCGGCCGGGAAGCTTGGCACGTTGCTGCGCTTGTTGGCGATGATGGTAATCGGCTCGCCCTTATAGCCGGCCGCCGCAAGCTCTTTCTTCGCGGCCTCGATGTCGTAGGGCAGACGCTCCTTCTGGACATCGTCGAAATAGAGCGAGTCTTGCGAAACCATCGAACCGTTGGCTGCGCCGGTGCCATTGGAGGCGGCCTCGACGAGCTGGTCGAGATCGAGCGCCATCGCCATGGCGCGGCGCACGCCGGGATTGCTCAGAACCTTGTCGCGCGTCTGGATGTAGAAGAGGTTTTTGCCGTTGTTGCGAGCCACGATCAGTTGCATCGCGTCGCTCGTCTTGAATTCGGGAATGAGATCCGGCGAAATCTCCGCGGTATCGAGCACGCCGGACTGAAGGCCGGCCTTTACGGTCGAAGCATCGGGAATGACCATGAACTTGATGCCATCGACGAGAGGGCGTTTGGAGCCGACCATGCCGTCGGGCTTGCCGTCATTCTCTGGCGAGACATAATCGTCGAACTTGGCGAGATGGATATACTCGCCCTTTTTCCATTCATCCCATTTGAAGGGGCCGGTGCCGATCGGCTTGACGAAATTTCCGTCTGCGCCGACCGATTCCGGGGAAATGATCCCGGTGTAACCGCATTCGGGGCGCGACATCAGGCCAAGGAAAACCGCGGATGGCTTTTCCAGCGCGATGGTGACGGTCGACGCATCGACTGCCTTGATCCCCGTAACATGCACGCTGCCGCTGCCGTCGAAGTCAGGAAGGCAGGTCCATTTCGTTTCGGGCTTGAGATAGCGGTTCCAGTTCCAAACGACGTCATCGGCGGTCAATGTCTTGCCGTTGTGGAATTTGACGTCGTCACGCAGTTTGAAGCTGTAGGTCAGCCCATCGGCCGAGACTTCGAAGCTCTTTGCCAGCAGCGGCTTGACCTCGCCGTTGTTGGCATAGCCGACGAGCCCTTCGACGATATGCAGGATGACGCCATCGGTATTGCCGTCGCGATTGACGCCCGGATTGTTGCTGCGCAGATCGGAACTTTGAGCCACGACGATGTCGCGGGCGTGGATCACGCCGGTCATCGCCATCAACATGGTGCCTGCAAGAAGAAGCTTGTGCATCGTTCTACCCTCTTTTTATGATCGTCAGGATTGGAATTCATCCCAGCAGGCGCGTGAAAGCCTGCCGATGGTTTCAAGCGCGACCGTGTAGCCGGGGGTGCCGTCCGGCATCTCCTGCGGCACGTCGTCGGTATAGGCGGCGATGATGTAGAAGGGGGAACCGTCGCGATAGACGATACCGGCATTCATGCGGCCGCGCTTTCCCGTGCCGCCCTTGTGGGCGACGAGCACACCGAAGGGCAGCCTGGAGGGAATGGCATAACGCAGGATCTGGTTCTTCAGGGTCTGAAGCGCGTAAGCGCTGAGCGCCTGCGAGCAGCCGAGCCGGTCCGCGGCTTCCCGCGAATCCTGCGCATCCAGGATGGTCTGCAGCAGATAGACCTGATCCCGCGCCGTCGTCGTGGTGACGGCTTTCAATGAGTGATCGGGCGACAGCGCCAAGGGAGGGATGAGGAAGCGATGGTTGGTGCCCGTCATGCCGATCGACTTGCAATAGCTGTCGACCTCATCGAGCGTCAGCCTTTCGAAGACCATCTTGGTGCAGACATTGTCGCTCAGCACCATCATGCCGGTGATGGCATCGCGCAGCGATATGACGATACCGGGCGTCAGATAGCGGAACATCCCGCTCGCCACTTCCTCGGCGAAACGCTTTTCGTAGGTGATCCGTTCGTCCAGATCCAGGCGGCCTTCATGGGCGGCCTTCAAGGCTGCCATCATGATCGAGGTCTTTCGGGTGCTGGCGGAAGGGGTTTCCTCGTCCGCGCCTCTGCCGATCGTTTCACCTGTGCCAAGCGCACGCACCATGAAACGCGTGACGAAAGGTTGGGCATCGCAGATCGCGTTCAATCGCTCGCCGAGCTTTGCGGATTCAATCATCGTCGTCATGTCAGTTCTCCAGGCGCCATTTGAGGATCACGCCGCCCTGAGCATTGTGGTCCAGAGCGGGGATGGCCGAGAGAAGCCTTTGCGTATAGGCCTCCTTCGGTCTGTCGAAAACCGTATCGCGGTCGCCCTCCTCGATGATCCGGCCGTCCTGCATGACGACGACGCGATCGGCCACCTGTTCGACCACGCCGAGATCATGGCTGATGAACAGGCAGGAAAAGCCGTAGCGTTTTTGCAGATCGGACAGGAGTTCGAGCACCTGCGCCCTGACCGTCACGTCAAGCGCCGATACCGGTTCGTCGGCGATCAGGAATTTCGGCCGGCGCGCAATGGCGCGGGCAATCGCCACGCGCTGCCGCTGGCCGCCCGAAAGCTCATGCGGGTAGCGCCCGGCATAGTCGGACCCAAGACCGACTTCCTCCAGCGTCTCCAGGGCGCGCTTGCGCTTAGTCATGGCGTCGAGATCGGGAACGAGCCGCAGCGCTTCTTCCACGAGCGCGAGGATGGTCATGCGCGGATCGAGCGAGGAATAAGGATCTTGAAACACCATCTGGCAATTCAGCCGATAGTCCATCCAGTCGGCGTCGCGGCTGCGTCCCTTGAACCGGATATCGCCTTCGTTCTCGCGGACCAGTCCGGCAATGGTGCGGCCGAGCGTGGTCTTGCCGGAACCCGAACCGCCGACCAGCGCCACGACTTCGCCCTCGTGGATATCGATGCTGACGCCATGCAGCGCCCGTTTCGGCGTTGCCTTCTTCATCAGCGACCGCCGGCCCGGATAGTCGACGACGATATCGCGCGCAGAGACCATCGGCGCCCTGGTCTTGTCGATCGTCCGCGTCTCTCCGCGAAACGGCAGGGAGGAAAGCAGTTTCTTCGTATAGGCACGCTGCGGTGCGTCGAGCAGATCGGCGGTGCGTCCTTCTTCGACGATCACGCCCTTTTCCATCACGACGATGCGGTTCGTGTAGCGGGCAACCATCGGCAGATCGTGACTGATCAGCAGCACGGCGGTGCCTTCCGCCTGCGTCAGTTCCACCATCAATTCCATGACATTGCGCTGGATCACGGCATCGAGCGCGGTCGTCGGCTCGTCGGCGATCAAGAGCGCCGGTTTCAGCAGCATCACCGATGCCAGCATGATGCGCTGGCGCATGCCGCCTGAGAATTCATGCGGATAGGACGTGAGCGCCCCGGCGGGGTCGCGGATCCCGACCCGGTTCAGCATGTCGAGGATCCGGCTGCGTCGTTCCTCCTTCGAAAGTTTCGTATGCAGCTGCAACCCTTCTTCGAGTTGGCGGCCGACGGTCATCGAGGGATTGAGCGAGGTCATCGGCTCCTGGAAGACGACACCGATTTCCGCACCACGCAATTGGCGCAATTGCGCGCCGTTCATGGAAAGCACGTCGCGTCCCTTGTAGGCTATGGAGCCGCCGATCACCCTGATGGGTGCCGGCAGCAGCGAGATCAGGGCGCGTGTTGCCAGCGTCTTGCCCGATCCGCTTTCTCCGACGATGCCGAAGATTTCGCCCGGCGCGATGTCGAAGCTGACGTCCTTGACGACCTGCACACCGGTCCCAGTGACCTGAAGCGACAGGTTGCGGACATTCAAAAGCGTTCTATTGGTCATTTCAGCCCCCTCATCCGCGGATCAAGCTTGTCCCGAAGAGCGTCGCCCAGAAGATTGATGCCGAGAAGCGTCAGGGCGATCGCCAGGCCCGGGAACAGGCCCAGCCAGACAGCCTGCTCGATGAATGGTCGCCCGGCAGCCAGCATGTTGCCCCAGGTTGGCGCTGGTGGCGGGACGCCGAGACCGAGAAAGCTGAGCGCGCTTTCCGAAAGGATCGCCCAACCGAACATCGAGGTCGCCAGCACGGTGATCGGGGCGATGCAATTGGGGAGGATATGGCGGAACATGGTGTAGAGCTCGCCATTACCCATCACCTTGGAGGCCTCGATGAATTCCCGCTCGCGCAGCGACAGGACGGCACCCCGGACAACGCGGGCCATCGAGGGAGAATAGGCAATGCCCAGCGCGAAGATGATGCCATATTGGTTGGCGCCGAAGACGGCGAGCAATCCAAGCGCCAGAAGGATGCCCGGAAAGGCGAGAAGCGCATTGTTGACGGCCATGATAGCGGCATCGATCCAACCGCGGGCGTAGCCGCTGACGAGACCGATCAGCGTGCCGCAGACCGTCGCGAATGTGACCGTCAAGGTGCCGATCCAGACGCTCGCCCGGGCGCCGACGATCAGGCGGCTGAGCACGTCGCGGCCGAATTCGTCGGTTCCGAGCCAGTGGGCGCTGCTTGGTGCCGCCAGCCGTGCGGTGAAGCCGAGCTTCATCGGATCATAGGGGGTCCAGAAGAGGCCGATCGCAGCGGAGATGAGCAATGCGGCAATCAGAATGCTGCCGATGAAGCCGTTGAAGGTGACGTTTTTCATTCGGCGACTACCCGCGGATCGAACAGGGGATAGAGCAGGTCGACGACCAAATTGACCAGCACATAGGAAAGCGAGACGAACAGCAGACACCCCTGGATCACGGGGTAATCGCGGGCAAAAATACTGTCGACCATCAGTCGCCCGAGCCCCGGTATGGTGAAGACAGTTTCGATGACGGCAATGCCGCCGAGCAGATTGCCGAGGATCAGACCGATGACTGTCCAGGTCGGGCCGAAGGCATTCTTGAAGGCGTGCCGCCAGAGGACGGCGCTCTCGGAAAGCCCCTTGGCCCGGGCGTGGGTGATATAGTCGAGACGCAGCACTTCCAGCGTCGAGGCGCGTGCCATGCGGATCAACACACCCATCTCGTGAATGACCAGGGTCATGATCGGCAGCACGAGGTAAAGCAGGCCGCCGGTGAGATTACTGCCGATCGAGACATAGCCGAGGACCGGTAGCCAGCTGAGTTTCAGGCCGAAGAAAAGCAGGAGCAGGAGGCCGAGCCAGAATGTCGGGATCGACAGCAGGATCGTGGCCGTGCCGACGAGCGCCAGGTCCGTCAGACTGTTCTGCCGCCAGGCGGCGATGACACCGGCCGGCACGGCGATGAGGCTCGCCAGAAGGACGGCGATGACGACGACTTCGGCGCTGACCAGAAAGCGTGATGCGACGAGCGGCAGAACCGGCTCGTCGTTGACGATCGAGCGGCCGAAATCACCCTGGACGACATTGGCGGTCCAGATCAGGAACTGTTCCGGCAGCGATTTGTCGAGGCCGAGTTCCGAGCGCATCGCCGCGATCTGACCCGGCTCAGCCATATCACCCAGCATCAATGCCGCCGGATCGCCGGGTATGAAGCGGATCAGCGTGAAGACCGTCACCGAAACGAGGACGATCGTCGGCAATGCCATCAACAGGCGGTTTAGAACGAATTTCAGCATTTTTGTTCCCCGCGATGGGTAATGGACAGTGCCCCGCGCCATCGGTTTCGTTGCCGCAGACTATGATCGAATGAGGAAATATCCGCAATATTATGCGATTCTGTCATAAGTCTATGCGGAATACGACCGCAACCAAAGCGGCTGCGCTGGAATAGGGATGCAGGCTAAATATTTAATTTCAAATGTCTTTTTGCGATAGCTTAATCTGTCGCTTTAAGGCGTCGCTAAGAGCATGGGCGGCAATCGAGAGTGGCGTTCCGACCGCCCTCGCCAATCCGAACTCCTGGGTCGCGCGTGGCACGAAACGACGGTGAACCACCGGCAGGTGGCGATAGAGATTCGCATAAAAGCTGCTGATGATCGTGACCCCAAGGCCATGCGCGACATAGGAACAGGCGGAACTGTTGGTATGCGTCTCGATTTTGACGATCTGCTTGATGCCGGCCCGCCGGAAAGTCTGGTCGAGCGCCATGCGGTTCGGCCGTTGGCGGCCAATCAGAATGAGGGGCACGTCGCGCAAATTTCTGACCGCGATTTCCTCCAGTTTCGCAAGAGGATGATCCTTCGGAACGACGCAGACGCTTTCGCCGGTTGCGACCCGCTCGACCTCGATGCCCGGTCCGCTCTCGCCCTCCATGCGCAGAAAGCCGAAGTCGATCACCCTCTGCTCGACGAGCTTGTTGATGGCGGTCGTCGTCTCGAAGAAGGTTTCGATCCGCACACCGGGGAAATCGCCGATGTAATCGGCCAGCATTGCCGGCGCGAAATGCTCCCACATGCTGCTCGGCAAGCCGACGCGGACGATCTCCGGGCCGGCGGCGCCGCTTCTTAAGTCCTCCGCGTGGCCCGACATCCGATCGACCGCCAGCAAGATGTTCTCGGCATCGCGGGCAAGAAGCAGGGCCTCGGGGGTGGGGATGAGACGGCCTTTGTCGCGCACGAAAAGCGACATCGAAAGGTCCGCCTCGAGCTGCTGGAGAAGGCGGCTGACACCGGACTGACTGAGCCCCATCGTCTTTGCCGTGGCAATCGTCGACCCCGTCGCCAGAAGCGTGCGCAGGACTTCCAGTTGCTTGATATTCATGCGTTTGCGATCCCCCGGGACGGTTCAGGCACCATCATCATGCCCAGTCCGAAATGCTTTGAAGGAAGAGGCTGGCGGCCTTGGGCATCGGAAATTTCTCTCCGCTGATCAGCGCGTAGGCAACCGGCAGTTCCGGTTCGAGCGGAATGAACTGCAGCGGCAGCGCCGCATATTCGCGGGCGATGATCTCGCCGACCAGCGCGATGCCGAGCCCCTGCGCGGCCAGCGCGCAGGCGCTCGCCACCGAATGCGCTTCGAGCAGGGGGCGTTGGCGGATGCCGGCTTTGTAGAACAACGCCTCAAGCTCATGGCGAACCGGTCGCTCCCTGTTCAGCATGATCAGATCCTGCCCCTTCAGCTCGCCGACCGACAATTGGCGGCTGCCGGCCTTGGGATGATCGTTGTGCAGGGCGCAAATGACCCGCGACGACAGGATCTTCTCCTGTTTCAATCCCGGGCTCATCAGCGGCAGACGTGCGAAGCCGAGATCGGCCTCGCCGTCGGCCACCATCCGTTCAATTGCCAGATAGCTGCCGGATGCGACTTCGACGCGCATCGGACCATTCGCCGCGAGAAAGTTCTTCAGCAGCTTCGGAATGCGCGTCGAGGAAAGACTGGAGGGAAAGGCGAGCCGCAGCATGATCTCGCGCGATCGACCGCTCTCGAGCTCCATCGCCGCCGTTTTCAAGGCGCGTAGCCGGTCGGAAATGGCACGGATTTCCGGGCCGAGCTGCAGCCCCTCGCGGGTCGGTTGAAGCCGGTTCTTTTCCCGGTCGAAAAGCCGGACACCGAGATAGTCTTCCAGTTGCTGCAACAAGCGACTGGCATTCGATTGCGAGATCCCAAGCTCGACGGAAGCGGCAATCGTCGAGCCCGTCGCGGCGATGGCGTCATAGGCCTCGATATGCTTCAGGCTGATCGCCGCACTCGTGTCTCGCGCCATTCTATCTCCAACATCGATAGCCCTACCCGCAAACCGCATAAGATTGCGGACCTGCGGAAAGTTGAACATTTTCCGCTGAGAACCAAACTCACGGAAAGACTTTCGTCAATGGCCACCATTCTCCGGAAGATCGCGGAACAGCTCCTGTCGCGAACGACGTTCTCAGACCTCGCCATGGACCGGGCAAGAGATGCTGCGGTGGACACTATCGGCTGTATGATTGCAGGCAGCGGCGATGAAAGCGTTGCCGCGCTCACCCGCGCCTTCGACGGAGAAATCGCCGGAGGCGGCGCAGCGCGGCTCGTCACCGGCGGCTCCGCCTCGCCCTCTTTCGCCGCACTCATCAACGCAACGGCGGCTCATGCGCTCGATTTCGATGACAATTTCCATCCGGCAAGGGCTCATGCTTCCGCGGTGCTGGTGCCGGCGCTGCTGGCGGTTCTGACGCGCGGCAAGGCCACAAGCGGAAGACGGTTTCTCGAGGCCTACCTGGCCGGGCTGGAAGCGCAAGCGGCGGTCGGCTTTGGCGTCAATCCCTCTCACTACAACAGGGGCTGGCACGCAACGGCGACGGTCGGCAGCATCGGGGCCGCGGCTGGCGTAGCACGGCTTCTCGGCGCCGACGAAAACGGCTTAGTCGCGGCGATGAGCCTGGCGACGAGCTTCGCCTGCGGCCCGAAAGGGCAATTCGGCACGACCGCCAAACCGCTTCACGCCGGCATTGCCGCGCGCAATGCCGTGGACGCGGCACGCATGGCGTTGGTGGGCATGAGCGGGCGGCCGGATATCCTCGAACGGCCGCAAGGCTTCGTCGATCTTTTCGGGGGCGATGACGCCAAGGGCTGGGACGGCCTGACATTCGAGGCGGAGCACATCATCGAAAGCCGGGGCGTGGTGACCAAGCGCCATCCCTGCTGCGCCTCCACCCATCGCGCCATCGACGCGCTTCTGGATCTGAAGCAGGAGCATGGGCTTTTGGCGGACGACATTGCCAGGATCGAGACGAAAGTCGGCATATCCGCTGCCCGTAACCTCGCCTATCCCGAGCCCACCGACGAGATGCAGGCACGCTTCTCGATGCAATATTGCCTGGCGACAGCTTTCCTCAAAGGCTCCCTTAGCCTTTCGGACTTTACACGGCAGGAGATTGGGCGATCGGAAATCCGGGAATTCATGCCGCGCATCGACATGCAGTCCTATTCGGCTGATGAGGAAAAAGGCGTCGAGCGCCTCCCGCATGTCGTCACGGTGACGATGCGCGACGGGCGCATTTTGAACAAGTCCCGCTTGCATGCGAAGGGATCGCTCGAAGCGCCGATGAGCGTCCATGAACGCGAAGTCAAATTCATGGACTGCTTGCGCTGGGGAAATCGGAATGTGTCCGGCGCCGCTTTCCTGCGGCTTCGCCGGCTTGCTGATTTGGAAAACCTGTCCGGCGACGATCCCTTCTGGAGCCTGATCACAGACCGTCAGTCGCCTTGACAAGCCGCGGGACGGAAAAGCGGCGGGGAATGGCTCCCCGCCGCGGCTCGTTCAAGTCCGGTTTCTCAGGCGAGGTATTTCGTAAACCAGTCGACCGTTCGCTGCCAGGCGAGCTTGGCTGCCGCCTCATCGTAGCGGGGCGTGGAATCATTGTGAAAGCCGTGGTTGACCTCAGGATAGACGTAGGCCTCGAATGTTTTTCCCGATGACTTCAGCGCAGCTTCGTAGGCCGGCCAGCCCTCGTTGATGCCCTTGTCCAGTCCGGCATAATGGAGAAGCAACGGGGCCTTGATCTTCGGCACGTCTTCGGCGCGCGGCTGCCTGCCATAGAAGGGCACGGCTGCGGCAAGCTCCGGATAGGCGACCGCCGCAGCGTTGGCAACGCCGCCGCCATAGCAGAAGCCGGTGATACCGACCTTGCCGGTGGTGAGATCGCTGTGCATCAAAAATTCGACCGCCGCGAAGAAGTCGTTCATCAGCTTCTCCGGGTCGACCTTCTGCTGCAGTTCCCGCCCCTTTTCGTCGTTGCCGGGATAGCCTCCGACCGAGGTGAGGCCATCCGGCGCAAGTGCAATGAAACCTGCCTTCGCCACGCGACGCGCCACATCCTCGATATAGGGGTTCAGGCCCCTATTCTCGTGAACGACCACCACGGCCGCGACTTTGCCGGTCGCGTTTTTAGGGCGGACGAGATAGCCACGGACATCGCCATTTCCCTTTGGCGAGGGATAGGTGATGTATTCGGCTGAGATATCGGGATCGGTGAACTCGACCTGGGTCGCCAGCGCATAGTCAGGGCTCAGCGATGAAAGAATGGCAGCTGCGGTCAGTCCGCCGACAGCGAATTTGCCGGCCCGGTCGAGAAACTCGCGCTTGGTAATTCTCCCGTGCGCGTAATAATCGTAGAGTTCGAGAAGTTCCTGAGGGAAATCCTTGGCTGTCATACGTGTCATGATGGCTCCTCCTTGCCTCCGGGTTGTCGCGCCCATCCTACACACGTAAACTCGCGGCTCTTTTCAACATTTCGCGAGTTCCGCGTGAGCTTTGCCGGGGCGATCGCTGGCTGTGCCAACAGTCGCTGAATTCGCTGCCCCGGCGTTAAGTGATGCGCACACGTCCCTTGTGCAATCTGCGTCCGGCCGGTGACAGCCAGCAATCGACCGCCGGCTATCGATCTATGAAAATTAATTTCATGCTTGCGCTTCGATGCCCGTTTTCTATTGACGCCCCCCGATTTTTGTCCCAACTTAAAGAAAATAAATTACTAAATGGGAACTTGATCGGCATGAAAGTGGGAATCATCGGGCTAGGATTCCGGCTCGGCTATCTCGGCTATGTTTTCAAGGCAATCGATAGCAGCTTCGACATTGTCGGCTATGTGGATCCGGAACCCGCCGGACTTCCGGGATTGACGGAAAAGGGAATTTCAGTCGGCAAGGCCTATGGTTCGCCGGAGGAGCTCCTTGCCTCTGAAAAGCTCGATCTGCTGATGATCGGCTCCCCCAACCACCTGCATCTCGACCATATCAGGCTCGGACTTCAAGCCGGTCTCAAGGTCTTCTGCGAAAAGCCGATCGTCACGACGATCGCCGAAAGCATCGAACTTGCCCATCTGATGGCAAAATTCGGCCATGAGCGACTGATGGTCGGTCTCGTCTTGCGCTATTCTCCTCTTTATAAGGATCTTCGCGCCATCCAGGCCGAGGGCAAGCTTGGTCAGATCGTGTCGATCGAGGCTTCCGAACATATCGAGCCTTATCACGGCGCTTTCTTCATGCGCGACTGGCGCCGCTATGAGCGCTATTCAGGCAGCTTCATGCTGGAGAAATGCTGCCACGACCTCGATCTCTATAATGGCGTCGCCGGCGCACGGCCGGAGCGCGTCGCAAGTTTCGGCGGCCGCAAGAGCTTCATTCCGGCAAACGACCCGGCGCGCGAGGGCATCAACGACCTCGAGCTCTTCCACCGCAAGCCGAGCGGATGGATGGGATCGGACAAGGTGTTCGACAGCGATGCCGATATCATCGACTATCAGGTCGCAATCGTCGAATATGCCAATGGCGTCGGCATGAACTTTCACACCAATCTCAATGTGCCCGACCAATTCCGCCGTTTTGCCATCATGGGTTCGCGGGGCATGGCCGAAGGCGATTTCGTTCGTGGCTATCTCGACGTTCACGAACAGCTGACCGGCAACAAGGTGCTCGAAAACAAATATGCCGCCACCGAGCTCTCTCAGCACTACGGCGCCGATGAGCAGATGGCGAGCGACCTGCTTGAAAGCGTGCGCACCGGGCTCGAACTTCCTGTTTCCACCCTGAATGCGCTCGAAGCCGGCATCCTCGCCTTGGCGATGGACGAAGCGAGGATGAAGAAAGCGGTCGTCGATCTCAGACCCATCTGGGACCGCTTCGACGAAGCCCTTCACGCGAGAGCGGCTTGAGGAGGGCGGCAAGATGAGTGTTCAAAGAAGCACCTTCATCTTCGCTTGCGTCCTTCTTCTTCCGGCTGTGCTCTATGTTCTGGCGATCGTTGCCTATCCGCTGGTCGATACCTTCATTCTCTCCTTCACCGACGCGTCCCTCAGGAAGACCACCAATTGGGTCGGCTGGGCCAATTACGAGAAGATCTTCAACGAGCGGTTTGCCGAAGTCATCATCCGCACCTTCATCTGGACCTTCTTCTCGGTCGCCCTGAAAATGGTGATCGGCACCTTCGGTGCGACGATGCTGAATGCCGCGGTCCCCGGCCGCTCGTTGTTTCGGCTTTTGACCATGCCGCCATGGATCGTGCCGATGGCGATCGGCATCTTCATGTGGGGCTGGATGTATAATGGCCAGTTCGGGATGATATCGGGCATGCTGCAGCGCTTCGGTCTCGTCGACGGCCCCGTCGCCTTCCTCGCCTATGGAAACACCGCCTTCTGGGCAACGATCATCACCGACGTGTGGATCGGCGTGCCGCTGGTGACGATCTACTTCCTGGCGGCGATCCAATCCATTCCGAAGGATCTCTACGAGGCCGCCTGGACCGACGGCGCCGGCCGCTGGTACCGCTTCCGCCGCATCACGCTGCCGCTGATGGTGCCGGCGATCATCACCATGTCGATGCTGTCTCTGATCGCCACCTTCAACTCGTTCGACATCATCTGGATCCTGACGCAGGGCGGACCGAGCGGCGAGACGACGACGATGATCATCGATACCTATCAGACCGCGATCGGCTCGAAGAAATACGGTGAAGGTGCAGCGCGCGCCGTTTTGATCTGCATCTTCCTGTCGCTGTTCTGCTTCGCCTATTTCCGCGTCACCCGCCGCCTCAACCCGGAGAAGCGCGCATGAGCAATGCAGCCATGATCGACCGTTACCGTTGGTGGGAAATCATCCTGATCTATTGCGGCATCGCGCTATTTCTTTTCTTCGTGCTGTCGCCCTTCGTCGAAGGTTTCCTGGTTTCGCTGAAGCCGCTCAGCCAGCTTTTCTCTTCGCCCTACCGTTTCTGGCCGGAGAACGGCTCGTTTGAAGCCTATCGGACGATGTGGATCAGCGTGCCGGGCTTCGGACGTTATATCTTCAACTCGTTCTTCATCTCGATCATCGTCACGCTGATCGTGCTCTGCCTCGTCATTCCGGCGGCTTATGCCTTTGCGAAGTTCGAATTCAGGGGCATGGGCATTCTGCTCGGCGCCTTCCTGACGGTAAACATGTTCTCCGGCGCCGTGCTGTTGATCCCGCTCTTCCGGCTGATGCGCAGCATCGGCGTGCTCAACACCTATCTCGCCATGATCGTGCCGGGCGTCGCCTTCCTGATCCCCTCGGCGATCTGGCTGCTGCGCACCTACATGATCCGTATTCCGCAGGAACTCAACGAAGCGGCCTACATGGATGGCGCCAGCCACTTCTACACGCTGCGCCGGGTCATCCTGCCCATTGCGATGCCGGGGATCATCGTCGTCGCCATCACCACCTTCATCGGCGCCTACGCCCAGCAATTCATCTTCGCGCTGACGTTCAACTCGAAGACCGAATACATGCCATTGCCGGTGGGGCTCTTTGCTTACTTCGGCAAGCAGGAGGTCATCTGGAACGAACTGATGGCGGCTTCCTTCGTCGGTATTGCGCCGGCGATGGTCGTCATCTTCTTCCTTCAACGCTACCTTGTCGGCGGGCTGACCGCCGGTGCGGTGAAACAATAAGACCAAAAAACGAGTGAACAGCTAACACAAGAATGGGAGTCACGACGTGAGCATATCAATCAAGACAGGCCTTATGGCGCTCGCCCTGCTCGGTTCGACGGCACTGACGGCCGTCACTGCCCAGGCGGCCGACAAGGAAATCAGCTGGATCTATTGCGGCGACACGATCGACCCGGTCCACACCAAATACATCAAGCAGTGGGAAGAAAAGAACACGGGCTGGAAGATTGCCCCTGAGGTCGTCGGATGGGCACAGTGCCAGGACAAGGCAACGACGCTTGCCGCCGCCGGCACGCCGGTGGCGATGGCCTATGTCGGCTCGCGCACGCTGAAGGAATTCGCGCAGAACGACCTTATCGTTCCTGTGCCGATGACGGACGACGAGAAGAAGACCTACTATCCGAACATCGTCAACACCGTGACCTTCGAGGGCTCACAGTGGGGCGTTCCGATCGCCTTCTCCACCAAGGCGCTCTACTGGAACAAGGATCTCTTCAAGCAGGCCGGCCTCGATCCCGAGACGCCGCCGAAGACCTGGGCTGAAGAAATCGAGATGGCAAAGACCATCAAGGAAAAGACCGGCATTCCGGGCTTCGGTCTCTCCGCCAAGACCTTCGACAACACGATGCACCAGTTCATGCATTGGGTTTACACCAACAACGGCACGGTGATCGATGCCGACGGCAAAGTTACGCTCGACAGCCCGCAGATACTCGCCGCGCTAAAGGCCTACAAGGATATCGTCCCCTACTCCGAAGAAGGCCCGACGGCCTACGAGCAGAACGAAGTCCGCGCCATCTTCCTCGACGGCAAGGTGGCGATGATCCAGGCAGGATCGGGTGCAGCCGACCGCCTGAAGGCGACGAAGATCAGCTGGGGCATCACGACGCTGCCGCTCGGTCCGGATGCCAAAGGCCCCGGCACGCTGCTGATCACCGACAGCCTGGCGATCTTCAAGGGTTCGGGGGTCGAGGACAAGGCGACGGAATTCGCCAAGTTCATCACCTCGCCCGATGTGCAGTCGGAATACGAATTGCAGGGCGGCGCCGGCCTCACCCCGCTGCGGCCGTCTGCAAAGGTCGATGAATTCGTCGCCAAGGATCCCCATTGGAAGCCGCTCATCGACGGCATCAACTACGGTGGTCCCGAGCCGCTCTTCACCGACTACAAGGGCTTCCAGAACTCGATGATCGAGATGGTACAGTCCGTGGTGACGGGCAAGGCCGAGCCGGAGGCTGCTCTCAAGAAGGCTGCCGGCGAAGTCGAGGCGTTCAAGTAAGCCCGTTGGGCTCTTCGGGATCGCGGGAGACCATCCGCGATCCCTTCTCTGATGATCGAATGTGCGACGGCCGCCAGCGGAGACAGATTTTTGGGACAGCTCCTTCTCAACAAAGTTCAGAAGTTCTATGGCGACTACGAAGTTCTGAAGGGCGTGCAGCTCGATGTGAAGAACGGCGAGTTCGTCGTCTTCGTCGGTCCGTCCGGCTGCGGCAAATCCACCTTGCTGCGCATGATCGCCGGTCTTGACGCGACGACGGCGGGCGACATCGTCATCGATGGTATCAGGGTCAATGATCTGCCGCCGGTCAAGCGCGGCATTGCCATGGTGTTCCAGTCCTACGCGCTTTATCCGCACATGACTGTTTTCGAGAACATCGCTTTCCCGCTTCGCGTCGAAAGGATGGAGGAGGAAAAGCTCAAGGCCAAGGTGGAAAACGCGGCGCGCATCCTTCACCTCGAACAGCGGCTGCAGCAGAAACCCGGCATGTTATCCGGCGGCCAGCGCCAACGCGTCGCGATCGGCCGCGCGATCGTGCGCGAACCGAAGATATTCCTGTTCGACGAGCCGCTGTCCAACCTCGACGCAGCACTTCGCGCCGACATGCGCATCGAGCTTGCCAAGCTGCATAGGCAGTTGAAGGCGACGATGATCTATGTGACGCACGACCAGGTCGAGGCCATGACGATGGCCGATCGTATCGTCGTGCTGGATTCCGGCGATATCTCCCAGACGGGGGCGCCGCTGGAGCTCTATCACAAGCCTGCAAATCAGTTTGTTGCCGGCTTCATCGGCAATCCGAAAATGAATTTTCTGCCCGTAACCTGCAAGGGCGTCAGCGCCAATGGCGTCGAGGTAGATTATCAGGGTCAGACAGCCGTTCTGCCCGTGACGCCGCGTGACGGTATGGTCGGCAAGGCTTTGACGCTCGGCATCCGGCCGGAACATATCCAGCTTGGCGGCGGCGATATCGTCTTTACCGTGACGCCGACGGTCATCGAGCGCCTTGGAGCAAATACGGTCGCTTACGCTTCGCTCAATGGAGAGTCCGAGAATTTCTGCGCCATGCTGCCAGGCAGCGTCGGCATCCGTGCGGACGCGCCGGTCGCGACCGGCATCAACGCCGCAGATTGCCACCTCTTCGACGAGGCGGGCATAGCCTTTGAGCGGCGGGTTGAACTGACCGAAATCGATATGAACGTGATCAACCCGACGGCGGCTTGAACCGACCTGCTCACTTTCAGTGGTTCGTCCTGACGGGGATCGGTTCCGGGGAGGAAATGACACACGAGGCAGTTGCAAACAACGGTTTGAGGGAACAATGACCAAAAGCTGCCGTTAGGGGACAAGTCTAGCGGAGGTAGTCGTGATCCACCATGTCTCGGTTGGGACGAATGATGTTGCGCGTTCTAAGCGCTTCTACGATGCCGTTTTACCCATCGTCGGAATTGTGCCGATGGCCGATGACGAGGGTGGACTTGGTTACGGCAGTGGTACGTTTCATTTCAGCGTCCAGGTTCCGATTGATGGAAAACCAGCGACCGTGGGCAATGGCACCCATATCGCCTTTGCTGTCGAGGACCGTTCGATGGTCAATCGATTTTACGCAGCAGCACTAAAATATGGTGGCAGCGACGATGGCCCTCCGGGGCTGCGGACGAACTACGATGCGAACTATTATGGAGCGTTCGTCCGCGATCCGGACGGTCACAAAATCGAGGCCGTGACCTACTCCGCAAAATGACTCGCTAACGGAGCCGCGCATGCCGACCCTTCCCTATGCAATTCTCGAAGCCCCCTCTACGCTGGGCTTGGCGACCGATGGTGTGGAGCGCTCGCCTGACCAGCTCTTGGGCCTCGGACTTGCGGAGCGTATCCATGCGCACAGAGCCGAGCGGCTGGCCGTGCCTCCGAAGGACCCTGTGCCCGATCCCGAGACCGGCATCCTGAATGCCAGGGCAATCGCGACGTGGTCGCCCAAGCTCGCCGACGCGGTAGAAGCGGTGCTTGACTCGGGCAGATTTCCGGTTGTACTCGGCGGCGATTGCACGATCCTAATGGGCTCGATGCTCGCGTTTCGACGGCGCGGCCGCTACGGCCTGTTCTTCATCGACGGCAACGCCGATTTCTTTCAGCCCGAGGCGGAACCCAATGGTGAGGGCGCCTCGATGGATCTTGCCTTGGTCACCGGCCACGGTCCGCCGCTCCTGACCGACATTGAAGGTCGCGGTCCTCTGGTCCGTCCCGAAGACGCCGTCGCGTTCGCATATCGCGATCATAAGGATCAGGAGGAGTACGGAAGCCAGCCGCTTCCCAAAGAGCTCAAGGCGATTGACCTTCCCGCCGTGCGCGCGATGGGCATCGAGGCCGCCGCGCGCGAAGCGGTCGACCACCTGACGCGAGAGGAATTGGACGGCTTCTTCATCCATCTCGACGCCGATTGCCTCGACGACGTCATCATGCCAGCTGTCGATTTCCGCGTGCCTGACGGGTTGTCATGGGACGAGCTAGGAACCGTACTTCGGGTTGCCTTGGCGAGCGGCAAGGCAGTCGGTATCGAGATCACCATCTACAATCCGCACCTTGATGAGGACGGCAGCGCCGGGCGCGGCCTGGCCGACATATTAGCCGCAGCGCTCGGAACAGCAGCGCCTTGAACACGGCGAGCACGCCTGTTTTCCGGCGCGGACACACGCCGAACGACAGACTTTGGGTCAGTAGCTCAACGCGGCCGCCGCAGCATCGGGACGAGCGTCGGCGACGAACCGGCCTGGATCGCGCCGAGCGGTTCGAAGCCGTAGCGTCGGTAGAACGGAATGTTGCGCGGGTTCGAGGATTCCGAATAGGCGGGCGCGTGATCTTGATCGCACCGTGCGAGTGCGTCCGCCATCAAGGCGTCGCCGTGTCCTTTGCCTTGATGTGCCGGGTCGACGCCTATCAGTGGCAGGTACCAATGTGGTTCGGTTGGGTGGTACCTGGCCATCTGCTCGAATATGGCCGTGGTTTCGGGGGCAAGAGCGCGCGCAACCGTGCTCTCCAGCACCGCACCTAGCCCCTCCTCGTCGGAATGAACCCCGGGCGATAGCCACAGCGCCGTCCCGGCGTAGTCGTCGGTGCAAAAGGCGCTTCCGTTAGAAAATGCGCTACTCCCGAACGCCCGGATCATTCGCGGCATGGCCGCAAGGTACTGGTGTGCATGCGGCCAGGTCCATCGCGCCATAGGATCCGCTGCAAACGCCAGCATAACCGTTTCGATCGCCAGATCTTCCTCGGCGGCGGCCATCACTCTCACTGTTGGAGATTTCATTCTGCCCTCCCGACATAGGTGGTCCGACGGGGCGCCCGCGCCCATTCTCAGCTACCATCGTAACCCGGATGGCGTGGGAGCGATAACGGTTGCTGCTGGCTCAGCGGTTCCGGATTCGCTCCCGTCCGCTCGGCCCAAAGAGGACGTTCGCCATAAAGCCTATGTCCGCGATTGGCCGCGCAAGGGCGGCATCCCCCCGCACGGCTTTCGATATCAGCGACTGCATTCGTGCTGATAGGTGATCGCGAGCAATCCACCGATAATCGCGGCCTTCGGCGGTCAGGGCCATTTCGCCCTCAACCGGAACCAACCCCTACCAGACGAGACCGCGGGCCGCGACATCCTCGACGCGGGTGACGATTCCGCCCCGATGGAAGACCATCGTATCGAACAGATTGGAAACCACGCAGGTATGGTTCGGGATGATGAAGAGCCTCTCGCCGATCTGCGGCCGAGGGCCGGTGCAGTTCGACAGGTCGATCACGCCATGTTCTTCCGAGAGGCTGCTGATCCGCGCCTCGGGATAGCCGACCACCAGGCCGTAATCGCTAAAACCCTGAAGATCCGATGTCAGAGCCTTCGACCCGGCATCGATGACGGCGCGGTCGGCGTTTGGCCGTGACACGACGGTCGCCAGCACGTGCATGGCGCAATTGTCCTCGGTGCAATGGCCCATGCGCACCATCTGGCGATCGTTGTAGATATAGGTGCCGGCGCGGTGTTCCGTGGCCGAGGTGACGAGATGCGCCTCGAAGAGGCTTGGCGTTCCGCCATTGCTGACGATCGGGCAGGTTATGCCTTCGGCTTTCAGCTGTGCCAGCGTTTCGGCAATGAAGGCTTCGACGGCGGCGGCCGATTGCGGTTTCGGATAGGTCACGATGCCGCCGAAGGTGAGGCCGTCGGAAGCGGCGATGCGCTTGGCGAGCGAGGCCGCCTCATCTGGTGTCTGCACGCCGCACCGACCGCCGCCGGTATCGCATTCGACCAGCACGTTCAGCGGCTTGTGGCCGGAGAAATGTGCCGCTAGCCCGTCGACCGTCACTTCACTGTCGGCGACGACCTTGAGGGCCAAAATCTTCTCATTCAACTTGGCCAGGCGCTCGAGTTTCTGCGGTCCGAGGATATTGAAGGTGATGAGGATGTCCTCGAAGCCGGCTTCGGCAAAGACTTCGGCTTCCGTCACCTTCTGGCAATTGATGCCCTTGGCGCCGGCGGCAACCTGCGCGACAGCGAGAGCCGGGATCTTGTGCGTCTTGATATGCGGGCGGAAGTTCAGCCCGTGCTGATCCATATAGGATTGAACGCGGCCTATGTTTGCAGCCAGCCTGTCTTCGTCGATAACAGGACGCGGCGTCGAGAGATCGGCGATCCTGTCGCCTGCCTTGGCGACGACGGCAAACCTGTTGTCATGCATCTAGGCGGCTCCGCGTTCTGGTCCGTGTGGATCGGCGACGATCGGCCATATGGTCTTCGGTGCCCGCTTGTACGGCGTCGTTGCCGGATTATTGGGATAGGGCGTTCCGGCGGAGCAGTAAAGGATCTCCGCCGCGATCTTCGAGAAGGACGCGAAGAAGTGGTTGGTGGATTTGATCACCAGGATCTTCTGCCGGGCGGGATCGATGCCCATCACCGAAAAGAGGCTCGGATCGAAGCTTTGGGCGCGCGTCGAATTGAGGATGATGTCTAGGCCGTCAAGCACGATATGTACGGCATCGCCGAAAGGTGCAAGGCTCTCGCCGAACTGCATCTCGGCATTCTTCACCAGCTTGACGATCTTGACGGTGCCATCGACGGGATTGCCGGTGCCGGGCGCCGACTTGGCGCCGAAGCGCAGTGGAATTTCCGCCCCCTCGCCCGCCGCAAAACAAATCTGGACGGCCACCGGATCCCAGATGGTGCCGATCGCAGCACTGGTGACGCCGCGGGCGATCAGCTCCCCGAGGATGACGGTCGCGTCCCCTGCCGTGCCTCCACCCGGATTATCCCAGACATCGGCGATGACAACAGGCCATGCGGTGGCAGTCATCGCGCGTGAGACGGCTTCCTTCTCGTCGATCTGCGGGACCATGAAGGTGCCGCGCTTCGAAAATAGCTCAAGGCCGAGTTCGCGGGCCAACGCCGCGCCCTTCTCCGGCTTATTATCAGTCACGACAAGCAGCTTCGTTCCCATTTCGGGAACGTCGCCGACCATGAAGCCGTGGATCACCGAGATCGACAGGATGTCCAGATCATCCGTCTCGATCTGCATGATCTTGTCGACGAAGGAACGCATGGGCTCGCGCGATGTCGGGAAGACGTCGATCATCCGGCAGTCGAACACTGATATGACTGGCTTGACTTGGCCCTCGAGCGTCTCGACCGCGATGCGCCAAAGGTCCTCGGCGCGGTCGACGAAGTCCGTATGCGGAAACTCTTTGAAATAGACGGCGAAATCGAGAGCGGCGACACGTTTTGCAGTGAGATGGCTGTGCGGATCGAGCTCGGCGCAGATGAGGACATCAGGCCCGACGATCTCGCGGATGCGCGAGAGAAGATCGCCTTCGGTATCCTCGTATCCGGCGGCCACCATGGCGCCGTGCAGGCCCATGACGACAGCGTCGACAGGCATTGCTGCGCGGAGTTGGTCTATGATTTCGTCACGCAATTCCTCGTAGGTTGTCCGGTTGACGAGGCCTGCGGGGTCGGCCCAGGTGGCAGTTCCCTCAATCAGTTCCCAACCCTTTTCTCGGGTGACGCGCCTTCCGACGGTGATCGGCGCGGTGCACAGCGTCGGGGTTTCGGGATGCTGGCCGGGCGGAGCATAAAGAGAGGCTTCGAATGCGCGACGATCGACGCAGATCGGGGAAAAGGTGTTGGTCTCGGTCGCCAGTGCTGCGGTGAAAATGCGCAAGAAAGTGGCCTTCGTGTTGTCGGCCCCGCGTCAACCCATCGGGTTCGGCAGGTAGCCGGTGAAACCTGAGATCTTCCAGCGTCCTTGGTGAAGCCTGCAGTAATAGAGCGTCTGCCATTGCAGGACGTCCCGGGAATCGTCGCTCTTGGTAATGCCGCCGTCGAATTTCTTGCGAACAAGCGCCATGTCGCCCTCGATTTCGATATCCTCAAGCGTCGTCGTGGTGAAGATCGCCGTGCGCGCGTCTTCTGCGAAACTCTGCTCGGCGAAATCCTTTGCCTGCCTCAGCCATTCCTGGCGATAGGCCGACAGCGTCGGAAATGCGAGACGCCACCTGTCGGGGTTGACCTGCTTCTGGGCATCGATACCGATGAAGCCCTCCTCCACGAAGTCATGCTCCACCATCGACCAATCGGCGGCCAGAAACGCATCGATATCGCGCGGAACGAGCATTTCCCAGATGGCATGCCGGGCGCTGTCTGACGGGAAAGGATTCTGGAAAGGATCGCGCATATCAGCCCCGGATTGAAATTCTTTTCATAAATAGTGTTTTTCACTGGTCAAATTCTGCTTTCTGTGGTCACTTGTCAACTTATCAAGAAAATAATTTGCAAGGACTTCAGCATGCCGATCAAGCGCTATGGCACTGTTCAAACGGGCGCCGGCGGCAAGGCGCTGCCTTTCGCACGTGCGGTCGAAGCCGACGGATGGCTATATGTTTCCGGCCAGGTTGCGATGGAAGATGGCGAAATCATCGACGGCAACATCATTGCTCAGACCCACAAGACGATTGCCAATGTCCTTTCGATCCTCGATGAGGCCGGATATGGCGTCGAGGACGTCGTGCGCGTCGGCGTCTGGCTCGATGATCCGCGCGATTTCTGGACCTTCAATAAAATCTATCAGGAGTATTTCGGCGAACACCCGCCGGCACGCGCCTGTGTGCAATCGTCGATGATGGTTGATTGCAAGGTTGAGATCGACTGCGTGGCCTATAAGAAGAAGGATGGATAGAGAACCATCGGGGGGACGGGCTTGGATATCTTTTCAACGCTGCAGGAAGACAAGGGTCGGCTCTCTCCCTCCGAGAGCCGCATTGCGGAGATCATCGTCAACGACTTCGAGTTTGCCGTGAATGCCTCGATCATCGAGCTGGCGGAACGGGCGAAGGTATCGCCGCCAACCGTCACACGCTTTTGCCGGCGGCTTGGTTGCGAGAGCTTTTCCGACTTCAAGGTGCAGCTTGCCCGCACCGCCCATATCGGCGTTCGCTACCTGAAACCGGAATCGAAAAGCACCGATCCGGCCGATGTCGCCCAGGATATCATCACCAAGGCCCAGAACGCGCTCTTTCTCCTGCATCGGTCGCTCGATCTTGCCGCGATCGAAGCCGCCGTATCGCATATCGCCAAGGCCGATATGATCTATGCGTTCGGGTCGGGCGGCAATTCATCGATGATCGCCGACGAGCTCCAGAACCGGCTCTTTCGTCTCGGGCTTCGCATCACGGCAAGTTCCGACCACAGCATGCAGCTGATGATGGCTGCCGCGGCAAGGCCCGGCGACGTGTTGATCGGCTCGTCCTTCTCAGGGCGCAATATGGAGCTGGTGCGCGCCTTCGAGCTTGCCCGCCAGACCAAGGTGAAGACGATCGCGCTCACCCAGACGGACAGCCCGGTTGCCAAGGCCGCCGAAATCGTCGTGCCGATCGACCTTCCCGAGGGCCACAATATCTATCGCCCGACCTCGACGCGCATCGCCTACATCGCGACGATCGATATCTTGTCGAGCCTGGTCGCTTATGCCGTTCAGCCGAAGGCGACGACCACGCTTCGGCGTATCAAGCAGCAGCTTGTCATTCACCGTGACGGCGACGACCGGCAATTGCTTGGAGATTGAGGTTCATGAACGGGAGCGACGGAAAATGACGCAGTCGATAGCCATCGTTACCGGCGCTGCAGGCGATATCGGCGCGGCGATCGCCGCACGGCTCGCCGATGACCACGACGTCGTGTTGCTCGCCGATATCGATGCGGAGGCCGCGGCTGCCGTGGCATTGAAGCTCGGGCCGGACAATCGCTTCGTCGCAGTCCAATGTGATGTAACCAGCGAGACGAGCATTGCGGAATTGGCAAGACGCGCCGCCGACGTCGGCGTGTGTCGAACCCTGGTCAACAATGCGGGTGCTGCCCGCGCGACCAGCCTGCACGACACGACGCCCGAGATCTGGCGGGCGGACGTTGCGCTTAATCTCGAAGCGGCATTCTTATGTTTCCGCGCATTCGAGCCCATGCTGACGATTTCGAAGGGTTCCGTCGTCAATATTGCCTCGGTCAATGGCTTGCATGTCTTCGGGCACCCTGCCTATAGCGTCGCCAAGGCAGGCCTTTTGCATTTCACCCGGCTGGTTGCGGTGGAATACGGCAAGTTCGGCATCCGGTCCAACGCCGTCGCACCCGGGACGGTAAAGACGCAGGCCTGGGAAGCGCGCGCGGCAGCCAATCCGAATGTTTTCGAGGAAGCACGCCGCTGGTATCCGCTGCAGCGCGTCGTCGATCCGAAAGATGTTGCCAATGCGGTGGCCTTCCTTGCCGGTCCCCTGGCCGCAGCCATCACCGGCGTCTGCCTGCCTGTCGATTGCGGCCTCACGGCAGGCCAGGCCGAGCTCGCGCGGACCTTCTCGCAATCGGAACATTACTGAAACCTAGAGGAAGACGAGAGGAGCAGGTTGTGAAGCCGGCTTACTTCTGATCGATCACCGCATGAGCCGACTTTTCCCTGACGTCTTCCGCAATCCGGCGATCCGCGCCAGCATGATCGCCATTTTCACCTTCGGCATGGCGGGAGCGATGACCGCACCCTACCGTTCGATCATCGGCATCCGCGAATTGGGGCTGAGCGACGGCCTCTATTCCTTCCTGAGTTTCGTCTCGGCGGCGGTGAATGTCGTCATCAGCATCCTGCTCGGCAATCTCGCCGACCGGCTTGGTGAATACCGTTCGACGATGATCGGCGCCTGCCTGTTCGGCATCGTCGGCTACGGCGTGGTCTACGCCTTTCCCAGCGCCGCCGTCTTCGTCATCAGCGGGTTGCTGCCCCTGCCGATCTACGGGGCGCTGAACTCGCTGCTGTTTGCCAATGCGCGCGCGGCTATGCACGGCATGAACCGAAGCGACATGGTGACGGCCAACTCCGGCGTGCGCGCCATGATCTCGCTGTCGTGGGTACTGATCCCAGGGATAACTGGCCTGCTGCTGTCTGGCGCATCGAGCATGCTGCCGGCCTACCTCTTTGCCAGCATCTCATGTCTGTTGTGCCAGGGGATCATCGTCTTCGCCTTGCCGAAGCGAGCGGCAACGGAAATGGCAGCAGTTCATCATCTCACTTACCTCGGCGCGCTTGGCCAAGTGGTTTCTCCGCGGATTTCGGCGCATATTTGCGGGGTCGCGCTGATCACCAGTACGCTGCATCTGAATGACGCCCTGCTGCCATTGATCGCCACTGGTGCTGCGCATGGCAAGCTGAGCGACGTCGGCATTCTCGTCGGCATCGTCGCATTGCTGGAAGTCGTCTTCATCATCGTCTGGTCGCGGATCGCGCGGAAGACCGGACAGATGACGGCGCTTGCCGCCGGTACCATCATCTATGCCGTCTTCCTCAGTCTGCTCGGCTTTGCCTCCGAGCCGTGGCACCTCTATGCGCTCACCTTGCTTGCCGGCATCGGAGCGTCGGCGATCATCACCATTCCGATCACCTATCTGCAGGATCTGATCGCCGACCGGCCGGGCCTCGGCAGCGCACTGATCTCCGTCAATATCTTTGCCAGTGCCGGGATCGGCGCGCTGGTCTTTGCCGCCGGCACCTATGTGACCGGCTATTCGGGAACCGCAATCCTCAGCGCTGTCACCGGATTGGCGGGGATAGCGATCATCGGCCTCCTGTATAGAGGCAAAGCCCGCTAGTCGACACCATTGGCAAATGGGACCAGACGAAGAATGCGGCTTTCATCGGTGTTCGTCTTGTGACAAGGGTGACGCACCATTTCCTTTGAAGGCGACATGAAGGCGATCTCCGGCACGAATCTCGAGCAGGCCAAGTCTCACAACCGGCGTGTGGTGATCGAGGCTGTCCGCACGAACGGTCCCTTGTCGCGCGCGGCGATCGCCCGGATGACGGCGCTGACTGCCCAGACCGTGTCGAATATCGTCGAGGAACTGGAGAGGTCGCACCTTCTCGTCCCATCCCAGGCACAGAAGCTATCGCGCGGCCAGCCGATCATCCCCTACTCCATCAATCCGCGCGGCGCTTATTCGATCGGTCTCGAACTTGGCCGCCAGCGCGCCAGCGGGGTTCTGACGGATCTCTCCGGCGCTGTCTGCGCGCGCATCGAGCGCCACGTCGAACATCCCGATCCGCAAAGGGCCATGCCGGCGCTCCAAGCAATAGTCGAGGATCTTCAGGAGGCCTTCGCATTCGACCGGAACCGGCTGCTGGGCGTCGGGATGGCCCTGCCCGGCCGTTATGCCGATGGCGGCACCACGTCGCTCAGTCCGCTGAACCTGCCCGGCTGGCAGGATTTTCCTGTCCGGCATGAGCTGGAACAGCGGATAAAAGTGCCGGTGCTGGTCGAGAATGATGCGACGGCAGCAGCGATCGGCGAGCGTCTTCATGGTGTCGCCCGCGGTTTGGGCAGCTTCGTCTATCTGTTTCTTGCGGGCGGCGGTGGCATCGGCGCCGGAATGTTCCTCGACGGCCACCTCTACAAGGGCAGCCGCAACAATGCCGGCGAGATCGGCCATATCATCGTCGAACCGCATGGCAAGCTCTGCAGCTGTGGCAAGCGCGGCTGTCTGGATCGCTACGTCTCGCCGGCCGTTGCATACGAATTCATGGGCATTGCCAATGCCGAGGAGCTGTCGTCCGACGATCTCGATGCGCTGATCGCCAAGGGCGGCGAAGGCCTCGATGTTTGGCTGGATCAAGCCGTCCAGCCGCTGCGACAGACCGTCGATTTTCTGGAGCTTGCCTTCGATCCGCAGACCATCGTGCTCGGCGGCAGCATATCGACCTCGCTGATGCTTCGGCTTGCAGAGCGGCTGGAGCCGCTGCACACCCCCATCGATCCCAACCAGAAGCGGGCGGTACCTCGGGTGATGATCGGCATGACCGGCAAGGATACGGCAATCCTCGGCGCCGCCGCCCTGCCGATCTTTTCCGAAACCAATCCGCGCTTCGACGTCCTGCAAAAGCCGCTCGGTTAGCTACCTCCGCCCCGGAGATTGCCGAGGCCGGCCCCTCATCCGCCAGCGGGCAGCCTCGCATCTGACTGCGGGCGACGGGCTAGAGGTGGCGCAAAGATGACCACGTTGCCGAGAAGCGTCAGCGCCAGGCCGAACAGGCCCAGACCGCTCCAGTGGTAGCCCTCGAAAACCGTCGACAACGACAGGGCGACGATCGGGAACAGGACGGTGGCATAGGCGGCGCGCGAGGAGCCGATGCGCGACACCAGCATGAGGTAGGTGGTGAAGCCGATCACCGATCCGATTGCCGCAAGATAGAGCATGGCGGCAAGATAGGTGATGTTAGGCGGTGCCACGATCGGCGTTCGCGTCACGGCAATCAGGAAGAGCAGGATAATCGCGCCATAGGTCATGCCCCAGGCGTTGGCGGTCAGCGGTGAGATTCCGACCGCGCTGTTTCGACGCGATGCCATATTGCCCAGCGAGAAGAACAGCGTGCCAAGCGCTGCGAGTCCGATCCCTTTCAACGTGGCCATATCGAAATCGACGACAACGTCCTGTCCGAAAAGAAGCAGAAGCCCGGTTGCTCCGAGCGCGGCTGCGAGAAGCGTGCGGCCGGTAATGCGGTCGCCGAAGAAGAGGCGCGCATTGACGGCGTTGTAGATCGTTGCGAGCGAGAAGATCACCGAGATCAGCCCGGACGGGATAGAGGCGGCGGCGTTGTAGAAACAGATGAAATTGAGGCTGAACAGGCAGAGCGCTTGCGCAAGGATGAAAGGTTGATCGCGCAAGGCAGGCAGCTTGAGCCGCCGCATGACAACCAGGATGGCGACGAGGATAGCTGCTGCAACCGCAAATCTGTAGAAGACCGAGACCAAGACCGGCACGGGACCGACCTGCATCGCAATGGCGATCCAGGTCGTGCCCCATATCAGGACGGTGGCGATGAAAAGAGCGGCATTTGCCATGGCGTGATCCTCGTTTTCCCGACCAATAGGCGAACCGTGAGCAGGCCTCTTGCAGATTCTTGCTACGAAATCGATTTGCCCGGACTTCCGGCTCGCCATACTGGTCGTCCGCCGGTATTGTTCGCGCGGCATGATCAGGTGTGGGGAAGAATTGGTGAAATATAGTCACCCCTCGGTTTTCAGGTTTCTATCCGCATCTCCCACTGCGCAGATGTCACAGTCCATCGATCTGGGGTTCGGGCGATCAGCTGCCATCTGGAGCAATGCACACGACAGGATGAGCTATCAGCGGCCGAACGATCATACGTTCAGTCTTTATCTGAGAGGCGGCGCCGGAACGCGTCGTCTGGATGGCAGCCCCGCCGCTCGCGGCCGTCCGGGAGTGCTGTGCATCATGCCACAGGAGCACTCTTCCGAATGGGAAATCACCGATTTCTCCCAATTCGTCCATCTGTATGTTCCCGACGACCAGATGCGCCGGATGTTTGCCGAGACGTTTGACCGCGATGCTCGGCTCATGGCTCTTCCCGAATTAACCTTCGCAGATGCGCCCGTCTTGGCGCACACGCTTCGGCAGATGACGAAAGCGATGGTGACGGGCGGTCATCTGCTGGCTGAGGAAGCGATGACGCAGGCGATCAACGATTTCTTCGTTGATCCGCGTTATGGAGGGATGCGTCCCTGCGCGATCAGCGGCGGGCTCGCTCCTCATGTGCGGCGCCGGAGTCTGGAGTATATCGAGGCCCATCTCGGTGAGACGATCCGCTTGCAGGATCTGGCGACGATCGGGCAGCTCAGCGCCTTTCATTTTCAGCGGATGTTCCGGGCAAGCTATGGTGTGTCCCCGCATGGCTGGGTGGCTCACCGGCGTATCGAGCGCGCCAAATCGATGTTATCAGGCATGGACCCGATCGCGCAGATCGCTTCGGCCTGCGGCTTCAGCAGCCAGAGCCACATGACGCGGGCATTCAAGTCGGGCACAGGTGTTACACCCTCAGCCTACCGGCAACGACCGTGAAGCCGCTTCGCTCGAGCGCACTTTTGTTTTCCGAAATCAATCCGCGCTTCGACGTCCTGCAAAAGCCGCTCGGCTAAACCGAGCGCTCTTCGGCCTTCCCAAACCTCACTTCACCGCGATGACGACCTTTCCCTTGACGCGTCCGGTTTCCACATAATCCAGCGCCTCGTTGGTCTTCTCGAACGGGAAGGCCCGGTCGATGACGGGGCGGATGGCGCCCGCCTCGATGAGCGCGGTGATCTTGCCGAGTTGCGCGCCGTTTGCCGTCATGAAGAGGAAGGAATAGCCGATCCCCCGGCTTTTCGATTTCCGCCGGATGCCGAAGCTCAAGAAGCGCATGACCTGCTGCAGCAGAAAGCCGAAACCGTTTTGCCGGGCGAAATCGGGATCGGGCGGACCTGATATCGAGATCAGCTTGCCGCCGGGCTTCAGGACGGCGAGCGATTTCTCCAGCGTCTCCTTGCCGAGGCTGTTCAGCACCACGTCATAGCCCTTCAGCACCTTTTCGAAGTCGTCCTTCCTGTAATCGACCACCACATCGGCGCCGAGGCTTTTCACCAGATCGATATTTGCCGTGCTCACGGTCGTCGCCACATGGGCGCCGAGATGTTTGGCAAGCTGGATGGCGATGGTGCCGACGCCGCCGGAGCCCGCATGGATCAGCACCCTTTGGCCCTTCTGCAGCTTGGCGCGCTCGACCAGCGCCTGCCATGCGGTCAGTGCCACAAGCGGAATGGATGCGGCTTCTTCCATGCTGAGATTGGCGGGTTTCAGCGCAACATCGGCAGCGTCGATGGCGATATACTCGGCGAAGGTGCCGATGCGATCCTTGCCGGGACGCGCATAGACCGCGTCGCCGGGTTTGAATTGCCGGACATTGGCGCCCACCCGGACCACGACACCAGCGACATCATTGCCGAGAACCAAGGGAAGCCGGTAAGGCAGGATCAGCTTGAACTCTCCGTCCCGTATCTTGGCATCCAGCGGGTTCACGCTGGCGGCATGGATCTCGACCATGACGTCATTCTCGCGCAGCAGAGGTTCAAGGCTCTGGCCGAGCCTGAGGGCGCCGCCTTTCTTGTAGTGATCGATCAGGAATGCTTTCATAAGGGCGAACTTTCGTTTTTGTGATGAGGCGGCAAGCCAGGATCAATCGGGAAGTTTGTTGAATTTCCGGAGGTTCTTGTCGACGAAGGACTCGGGCAAGAAGCGGCGGATGAAACGGATCTGTCCTGCGGCCTTTCCGGCTGTGTAGCGTCTCCTGGGCGAGGCTGCATTGGCAGCCCGGATGACGGTTGCGGCGACCACCTCGGGCGCATCGCCTTTTGAGACGATCTCGCGCATCAGCCTCTCCGCGTCGGCGCGCACCGCATCATAGACGGCAAGCGGCCGGTCGGGGCGCGTGATGTTCTCCTCGAAGGAGGTGCGGGTGACACCCGGTTCGACGAGCACGACGCGGATGCCCTGTGTGCGCACTTCATGGTCGAGGGATTCCGAATAGCCTTCGATCGCGTGTTTGGTCGCTGCGTAAAGCGCGTTGAAGGGCGCCGGGATCAGCCCAAGGATCGAGCTCAGGTTGATGATCCGGCCGCTACGCTGCCGCCGCATCACTGGCAGCACTGCATTGGTCATGCGCATCGTGCCGAAGACGTTGACGTCGAACACGGCTTTGGCCTGCTCCGTCGTCGACTCCTCGGCGCCGCCGAGCAGGCCGATCCCGGCATTGTTGACCAGCAGATCGATCCGTCCCGTGCGCTTCAGAACCTCATCGACGACGCTCTGCACCGATTGATCGTCGATGACGTCGCAAACCAGCATGGTGATGCCGTCGGCGGTGTCGGCCAACGGCTTTCGGCTGGTGCCGAACACCTTGTAGCCGTCGCGTAGCAAGGCCTTCGCCGTTACCAGCCCGATGCCGGAAGAAGCCCCTGTGACCAGGGCAATGCCGCGTTCTCTTTTGCTCATCGACGTCTGCCTTCGTTTTTGTCGTGGAATATCCATGCGCATTCCGTTACTATCAAATTGATAGCAAGTCACTACTAAAAAGATATCGACATGAAGAATCTTTCGAACCAGCCCTGCCTGATCGCCCGTAGCCTGGCACTCGTCGGCGATGCGTGGAGCATGTTGATCATGCGCGACGCCCATGCGGGGCTGACCCGCTTCGATGAATTTCGCAAAAGCCTCGGCATCGTCCCGACAATGCTGACGGGGCGGCTGTCATCGCTGACCGAGGAAGGATTGCTGGAAAAGCGTCGCTATTCCGAGCGTCCGCCGCGCGATGAATATGTGCTGACCGAAGCCGGCCGCGACTTTCTGCCGGTGCTGTTTGCGATCGGCGCCTGGGGCCGCAAGCATCGCAGCGGCGGTGCAGTCACCCGTTTCTTTGACGCTGCAACCGGAACGGAGATCGATCCCCTCACAATCGACCGCGCGACCGGCGCGGAGATTGGAACCCGTCCTATTCGTATCGCCGCACCCGAATGCGAGCTGCCCGCGGCAGATGGAGCGGCACCTGACAACGCCCTTTGAAAGCGATGTCAGTATCCTTGCCATCACCGCCTCCGGCAATGGCAAGGGTGATCCTTAAATCAAAACCGGCGGCCCAAACGGAGCGCTACGACTGTTGCAGCCCGTAGAGCAGCGGCATCAGTCCTGCGAGCGCCCTGAAGCGCTCCCACGACTTGGATGACGGCTTCGTCCAGCCCGTTTCGGCAAGTGCGGAAAGGCGGGGGAAGACGAGGCGGTCGAAAACGGCGCGATCCGTCATCGGCTCGGACCAGATGCAGGCCTGGATGCCGAGGAGTTTCTGTTTCTGGCTCGCCGTCCAGCCGCCGATGGGATCAAAATTGTAGAGCTTCTCGGCGTCCGAAGTCCCCGCCCAACTGGCGCCGGGCTCATCCCAGTCGGGCCTGAGCGCCATGTCGAGGTAGTAGACCTGTCCGGGGCAGACGACCATTTCGTAGCCGCGCTCGGCAAGTTCGGCAGAGACCTCGACATTGCGCCAGCTGCAGAGATAACTCTTCGATTTGTCGATGACATCGCCGTGGGCCGCCTCTTCCCAGCCGCCGGTGATGCAGCCCTTGCTCGCAAGGAAGCGCTGGACGCGGTTCAGGAACTCCGCCTGCAGGATGGCGGCGCCCGAGCCGTGGATGTCGTCGGCACCGTGGGTATTGGTCACGACGTTCAGCCGCTTGGCATGCGCATCGGCAACCTCGTCGCCCGCCACCGTGCGCAGGCGCTCGAGCGCTTCCGGCGAGCCGGACCACGCGCCAAGCGGAACTTCGTCGGCGCCGAGATGGATGACCTTGAACGGAAAGAGCTCGATGAGTTCTAAGAGGATCGTTTCGATGATCTCATAGGTCTTCTCGCGGGCCGGATTGATGCAATTGTCGGGAAAGCCCTGAACCGAATAATAGCTGCCGGCCTCGGCCGGATCGCGCAGCTCCGGTATCGCCTGCAGCATGGCGTAGCAATGGCCGGGGACATCGATCTCCGGCACGATCTCCACGCCGAAGCTCTTGGCATGGGCGACGATCTCGCGGATCGAAGCCTTGGTGTAATAACCGCCGGTGCGGGCCGGGCTCGAACCGAGCAGCGGCGGAACGGCAAGACCGTGGCCGCGCCAGGCACCGACCGCGGTCAAATCAGGATAGGCGTCGATCTCGACGCGCCATGCTTCGTCGTCGGAAAGGTGCCAGTGGAAACGGTTGAGCTTGTTCCAGGCAAGCACCGCCAGCAGTTTCTTGACCTCAGCCGCACCGTAGAACTGGCGGGCGACGTCGAGATGCAGGCCGCGCCAGCCCATTGACGGCTCATCGACGATCTCGCCGGAAGCCGGAAACTGGAAGACCTCGGGATGCAGCCTTGCACCGCGCCAGATCTGGCCGAGCGTGACGAGGCCGTAGAGAAAGCCGGTCTGGCTGCTTGCCTCGATCGTGATCGCCTCACCCTCGAAGCTCAGCCGATAGGCCTCCGGCCCGAGCCCGGCGGCATCCTTCAGGGCAACTGGAACCGCGCCTTCCGCCTCGCTCCGCATAATGCCTTCGACGGCAAAGAGATGCTCGACCAGCGCTGCGAAACTTCTTGATGCCGCCTCCCCTGCAGCGCTCTGCGACTGCGGCGCAAAACCGGCCGGCAGCGGCCGGCGGGAAGTGACCGCCACATGGTTCGGCCAGGGGATGATCGACACCTGAACGGGCGCATTGACGGGCACCGGATAGATCTCGGCGCCACGCTTCAGCGGCGCATTGCTGACCGAAGATCGCGTCGGCTCTATGCTGAGCACGATCGTGCTTCCATCGGAAAGCGCGAGATAACCGCTTGTCGCGCCGTCCGTCCAGTGACGGAACTGCCAGCTCAGTGCATAGACCGATATCGTCCACGTCTCGCCGGCGCCGAGAACGAAATTGGCCGGTGGCTGGAATTCGGTGAAATTCGAGAGCCGCTGCGAAACCGTGGCGCCTTCGACACGACCGGCCGGATCGACACGGCCTGGGCCGCTCACGCAGAGGGAGAAATTCGAAAGCGGCTCGGTGCCGAGGTTCTTGAGACGCAGGACGTAGGAGAATTCCTTACCGTCAGCAGGCGGGTTCCAAAGGGTTTCAAGCCGCAGGGCTTTCGGTCGAGATGTGGACATGGTCGCTCTTTCTTCTTGGAGATCGGATCATGAGTATTCCGGCACACTACCGGAGCGGAATTGGTGATCGGCATGGGGCAAGCGGCCTTTTCGTGGCAGGCCGAGGGTGTGACGTTGCCGACGATCGCGTAGGCCCAGCCGGTCGGAGGCGGTTGCTGCCGCGAAGGTGGCTCCGATGGAAGTGGCGCGGTGCAGCCTTGCTCAACCTCATGCCCGCGAGCCCGTTGTTTTGAAGTCAATCAAATTGATTTAAGATTGATAGTCAGTTTCCCGCCGAGACGTCAATTGCCGGTTGGAAATTTCTGAAGCGCCTTTCGGACCGGCTCCCGGCAGACATTGTCTGGGCA
Source organism: Rhizobium sp. CRRU65 (assembly GCF_048551595.1). Lineage (NCBI taxonomy): Bacteria > Pseudomonadati > Pseudomonadota > Alphaproteobacteria > Hyphomicrobiales > Rhizobiaceae > Rhizobium > Rhizobium sp. CRRU65. The sequence goes on from NZ_JBLYZH010000002.1 coordinate 368,606, forward strand.
TGACCCTCACGAAAAACGACCGTCAAATCAAGCAGCCGAGCCTTCGCGGCGTATTCATGCAAAAAGTGTCGACTCGTCCTTCGCGTTAACTATTAAGGTACTTTTAAGTACCATAATTAACTCAACGATGGCGAATTGACCTTTCCGAACACGGGTCGATAAGCATGAGGCTGCTCGCCACGGCCCGGATTCACCCGGGATGCAACACATCCAACTCATGGACGGGTCGAACTTCCAATGACGAGCATCAATACGAACAATTCAGCGATGTCTGCCCTTCAGACGCTGCGCAGCATCAACTCCAACCTCGAAACGACGCAGAACAGCGTTTCTACCGGCTATCGGGTCGACACCGCATCCGACAACGCCGCCTACTGGTCGATCGCGACCACGATGCGGTCCGACAACAAGGCGCTTTCGGCCGTCTCCGACGCCCTTGGCCTCGGCGCAGCAAAGGTCGATACTGCCTATACGGCCATGGAAAATGCGATCGATGTCGTCGACGAGATCAAATCCAAGCTTGTGGCAGCGACGGAAGACGGTGTCGACAAATCCAAGGTCCAGGAAGAAATCACGCAGCTTCAGGAACAGCTGCTCAGCATCGCCCAGTCAGCGTCGTTCTCTGGTGAGAACTGGGTCGCGGGCGAAAGCGGCACGAAAAGCGTCGTGTCGTCCTTTGTTCGCGATGGCTCCGGCGCCGTTTCCGTTAAAGTGACGGATTATGCTCTGGATACCAGCTCCACGGGCAACGTGTTGTTCGGCATGAGCAGCGGGACGATCGATACCGCGTCCGGCATCCTCGGGACGGTGGACGCAAATGGCGATTCCGTCTATTCGCTCGACATTACCGACTTCACCACCGGTCAGATCCAGTCGGCGCTGTCAACCATCGAATCGGCGCTGTCGGCAATGACCTCTGCCGGTGCGCAGCTGGGTTCGATCTCGACGCGCATCGAACTGCAGGAAGACTTCGTCGGTGCGCTGTCCGATTCAATCGAGTCGGGCGTGGGACGGCTGGTCGACGCCGACATGGAGGAGGAGTCGAGCAGGCTGTCTGCCTTGCAAACGCAACAGCAGCTTGCGATCCAATCGCTATCGATCGCGAATTCGTCGTCGCAGAATATTCTGTCGCTCTTCCGCAGTTAAGCGCCTGACATATATTACGCCTGAACCAAATCCGTTGAAAAGACGATCGAGCCTGACCCACCTGGTCAGGCTCGATCGCAATTGGGGATGGAAATGCCAATAGCGCCGCGGTCTTTCAAACGCGGCGCTGTAGCACTTTGAATTGCCGCATATTTTACTCTCGATTGATTCCGATTTAAGAAATTATGCAGTAGTCTTCGCACCCTCGGCTGAGAATGCAGCGCGCCGGATCATCGCATGTCGGAACGACTTGAATCTGCCCGCCCTGATGAAACCCCCGCCATCGTCTGGCTCGGCTTCATGGCGATGTGCGTCGGCATGTTCATGGCGATCCTCGACGTTCAGGTGGTGGCGACATCGCTGCCGACCATTCAGTCGGCGCTGGGTATCGATCCCGATCAAATGAGCTGGATACAGACCGCTTATCTCATCGCCGAAGTGGTGGCGATTCCGCTCACCGGCCTCCTGACCCGACTGCTGACGATGCGATGGCTGTTCGTTACCGCCATCAGCCTGTTCGTCGCCGCCTCGGCCGGCTGTGCGGCGAGCGGCAGCTTCGGCGAGCTGGTAGCCTGGCGGGTGCTGCAGGGCTTTTCCGGCGGAACCCTGATCCCCTCGGTGTTTTCAGCCGTGTTCATTCTCTTCCCGAACGAGCGCCAGGCGCTTGCGACGACGATCGCCGGCGTTCTCGCGGTGTTGGCCCCGACCGTCGGACCGATCGTCGGCGGATGGCTGACTGAGACCTACTCCTGGCACTGGCTGTTCCTGATCAACGTTATTCCGGGCATCGTTTCGGCAATCGTCGCTGCGTGGTTCCTGCCGCGGCAGGCGCCCGATCCGTCTGAACTCGGGCATCTCGACACGCTCTCGCTTCTGCTGATGGCAACCGCATTGACGACCCTGGAACTCAGCCTGAAAGAGGCGCCGACGAGCGGCTGGACCTCGGCCTATGTGCTCAGTCTGCTGACGATCTGCCTCACATCGGGAGGCGCGTTCATATGGCGAACGCTGCGCCGACGCCGTCCGATCGTCGATCTCGGCAATTTCGGCGACCGGAACTTTCTGGTCGGCTCGGTTTTGAGCTTTGTGCTCGGCATCGGCCTGTTCGGCTCGGTCTATCTCATGCCGGTCTATCTCGCTTTCATCAGGGGACACGACGCCCTCGAAATTGGCATGACGATGCTGGTCACCGGCATCGCGCAATTGATCACGGCGCCGATCGCGGTGGCGCTGGAGAAGCGGATGGACGCGCGATTGCTGTCGGCGGCCGGTTTCGCTCTCTTTGCGATCGGTGTCGGGATGAGCGCTTTTCAGGATCCTCGTTCGGACTATGACGCGATGTTCTGGCCGCAGGTGGTGCGCGGCGTCGCTATCATGTTCTGCCTGCTGCCGCCGACGCGGCTGGCGCTCGGTACACTGCCGCCAGAGCGCATCCCCGATGCCAGCGGACTTTTCAACCTGATGCGCAATCTCGGCGGGGCCATCGGCATCGCTCTGATCGATACGATCATCTACACGCGCTCGGAGCCGCTGGGACAAGGCCTGTGGACCCGCCTTCAAGCCGGCGACGTCGAGGCTGCGTCATTCGTCGGCGCGCCTCTTCAGACGATAGCGGGGCATAATGGCAGCTTCGACGCGGATACCACGGCACTGCTCGATCCGCTGGTCCAGACCGCGGCAAGCGTCCAGGCCATCAACGAAGCCTGGATGGTGATTGCCGTCCTGACCGGCTGCGCCCTGCTCTCAGTGCCCTTTGCCAGGCGGCCAACGCCAACGTGAAAACTGGGGTTGACGAGGCCGCTCTGAACAGAATCAACCAAGTTGTTGAAAAACCTGGAGCCGAGACTGATGCTGAGATCGGGCTTTCAACTTCCTCGCCGCGAGTTAGTCTCGATGCTCAGGCATGTCTTTCAGCTGATCTTTTGTCCAGGACGTAACTGCGTGAACGTCACCATCTTCATCGCGCATGAAGTCCAGATCGCTGATCGGCACGGAAACAGGTTTCGCGCCAATGCCGAGAAACCCACCGACGTCGATGACGACATTTGCGCTGCTGCCTGAACCGTGCATGTGGTCCACGCTTCCAACCTTGTCGTCATCTGCGCCGTAGACAGTAGCGCCTTCAAGGACTGCGGGCGTTAGTTCGTCGGTGCCAAGTCTCACGTGCTTGCTGTGGTCCATTTTCAAACTCCTCCGTTCGAGCCCATGTGAAAGCCGCCGGGGTGCTGTTTGTTCCTGCGTGAGGCTAAAAGCTGACGCTCAAGAGCTATCGGCCTTTGGGAACCGTTGTCGCTCTTGGTTGTCTAAGCTCCTGTAGATGAACGGTTAACTTGGCGAATGGGTTGAAATCATCAGCCGTGCCGAGCCCCATGGCCCGATCGCGCATTTGGAGCGAAAACTGACCTACGATTTCGGCTTAAAGAACCTGTCGGCTTCCTTCATCGCGTTCTGCGCCGAGCCATACAGCGCGCTTACGGCATCGCGCATTTCGGCAAATGCCTGCATGGTTCGTGGCGAAATGTAATCGCCTCTTGCTTCAGCATTGAGCCGCAAAGCTCTCTCGCAATCGGCGGCAATTCTATCCAGCTCCGGGGAAACCCGATAGAGCCGTTCCAAAATGGCGTCGATGTCACCCTTGGCGCGTTCAGACATTCGTTCTGCCATCAAACCCTCACCGCTGTGTCCCTTTTCCCTGCAGGAGCCGAAGAACTCCTAAAACAGTGTTCCCTGCTCGGCTTCGTCAGCTACTTTCATGTCCGCGTCGCCTCGCCGGCGAAGTTCCGTCTCCGCGCTGAAGCGGAGGTCGGCATCCCGATCGCGAGCAAACGCCTGCAATGCCGCAATATCCAGCCGATCCCAGCTTTTGCCACGCTCTGGGCCAGAAGGTACTCGTGGCAAAAGACCGGGCTCGCTGCTCCATTTCACCAGTTGCTCGAAGGTGGATTCATTCAACATGTCCCGCAAATGGTGTGCGGTTACGTATGCATCGGGCATTGCGCGATGGGCGGGAAGGCCAATCGCGTGCACCAGTCCCTCGGGCATACGCAGATACCGGAGCATCTGGTTGGAGAACCTCGGCAGTTCAGGCCACAGCCGAAGTGCGCATTTCCACGTACATATCCAGGCCGCTCCGCCGGTAAATCTGGGGGTGCAGTAGCGCTGCTCGAAACTTGCCCGATGTGCAGCCAGTGCGATCACTCCACCTTCCGGCCGTAAGACGCTGGAGGCGATTTCTTTCCAAAAAGGTGCCGTCGCGACCTCCGCGTCCACGATGTGATGTATTGCCATCGTCTCAGGAGAGATCGGTCGCCCTGGATTTATAAGCAATGATCCGCGCTCTTCGTCAACCTGCCATCCCCCGTCATGGCCAAGCACGACGTCCTGCCATCCGACCTCGCAAACATCATTCTGGCCATTCCCGGCTGTTTCGAGGTCAACGACCCGGATGCGAGACTTATGATCTACCGGTTTTGATAGGATCCCACTGCTCTCGATCAACATATTTATCTATTTCGGCCGAATGCCGTAAAAGTCCAGATATCGCTCGGACACGATGCGACGGGCTTGCTAACGATTGTCGACAAGGTCGACGTGCTTAACCTGAGCGACATGGCTAAAAGAGGCCTGCTCCGCCACCAGCACTGATCAATTTGGAGAATGTTCCGAGCGGCAGGTCACTGTGCCCAATGTTCCGGAAAATAACCGGGACCACTTACCAGGCCTGAGAGATCGGGACTTTACGCGACGGCGTCACGCCTGTATTGCAGCGCCACTTCAAATCGCCTGCCGACTCGTTGGTTTTCGCGCTTTGAGCAACAAAAAGGGCGCTCCCCGGACACGGGTTGAGCGCCCTATAAGTTTTTCTCCATTGCAATCGCGGACCGAAGCCAGCGCCTGGGAATTGGGAGGCCGGTCGATCAAACCCGGCGGCAACGCGTGATTTTCGGAGACAAAAAAAGAGGGCCGACGGTAAACCGTGGCCCATTAATTGTGGAGATATAAACCTCCAGAGGGGAACAGCTGAAACGACGGAACTGGGAGGAAAGCCGTCGTGTTGCATCAACTATGATCGTTATGCTCCTTTTTTGACCAGTTGGAAAACATTTTTTGTGCAACGCAGCTATGCAATGGCGGACCATCTAGCCGAAAGTAGTCCGTGTTTGAAGGCTGCTACCGCGCCTGGATCTTGAACTTTTTAGAAGGCGTCGATCTGGCGCCGGACTACGCCGCAATGGAACGAGCCATCCACTGGAGAAGAGGCCATGCGTGAGGATGCGATGCCTTTGATCGGGTTCGACGATTTCGCTTGATTTTACTCGGCGTCGTCGTTCGCCTTTGGGAACAGTTGCAGCACATTTGACCCGCTCGGGTGCGCGACAGTGCGAGCCTTTGGGCGCTGCGAGTTGTTTTCCCCAGCCTTTTGGACAGCTGAAACGAGACCTTCCCGCTGGCGATAATAATCTGGCTTGCCAGGCAGGGTGAGGTCAAACTCTTCAAGCATGCGCTCAATAATGTCCATCGCTTCAGCGGCCAGACCAGCATAACCTTCTTGGCGTCGTTCAAAGAAGCCATCGTATCCGGGCCTGGAAAGGTCGAGGCTATCCAACGCATAAGAAAGCGTCTTCACTCGGTTCGACAACCACAAAATTTCTTCTGAAAGCTCGGTATTAAAAAGCCCCCAGTTTGCCTCACGCGGAAGAGCAAGGGTTGGATCGGGAACGTGAAACGCGAATTGGCCTTCATCCATAGGATTGAATTCTGGCATGTCGTGAACGGCCGCATAGCTGGCTCCGACAAAATCGTCTAGGGCAAGCACCGTCAGCATCGCCAGATTTCTAACCTCGGCTTTCGGGCGCCGGTTGATCCCAGACTTCGCAAGTCGAATGACGATGGGAAGCAAGGAGCCAGCGGCTAAACCGCCAGCGCCGATCAACGCTCCCATTGCCATGATCCCTTGAGTGGTTTCGAAGAACTGCGTCAATAGTCACCTCGTTGAATAGGAGCTGCGAGTTGCATCAAGAAGCACGCACAGACGGAATCAGCGGTTTCCGTCCCAGTTTGCCTTGAACTTAAACGATAGGGAACTCCGTTCCCGCCGGTATGGCGCCATCGGGCAACCTGACGCCTCGTCACCGGCGACCACTGTTCCTTTGAGGCCTTGGCAATGACCTATCGCTGCAACTATCGAATTAGAACATCAAGTGATATCGACTGGCCTGGCTTTCAAGGACCAAATCGAGAACCGGCGATGTTGGTAAGATTTCTCTCAACCATTTTGCGTCATCCTCCAATTCCCCTCTGAAGCCAATCGACGAGATCTCAATGGCCACGGACCTTGACCGCAGTTTTCAAATGCCCCGACGCGACGAGCTTGGCCTCTTCACGATCAGCAACGGTTCCGGCCTGTCGATATCGGCGCTGCCGAACGGCACCCTGTTTGCCATCGAATATGCCGACGACAAGGGATCGGTGCAGATCAACCAGATCCAGGGCTCGCCGCTGACCGGCGGCGTCAGTCGCCTTTATCTGCGTATCGGTGGTGCGGCACCTGATGTCGTCGAGCTTGTCGGGTCTTTCGCCGATGGCAGCTTTGGGCACGATGCGACAAGTCTCTCCTGGAGCGGCAAGAGAGGCGATATCGGCTACAATGTCCGCCTCGAGCTTCATCCCTCCGAAACGGCCTGGTTCTGGCGTGTTTCCATCCGGCATCTGAAGGATGGCACGCTGCCGGTCGATCTGGTGCTGATCCAGGACGTCGGTCTTGGCGATCGCGGCTTCCTGATGAACAGCGAAGCCTATGCCTCGCAATATGTCGATCACCATATCGCCGATCACGAGACATTCGGTTCTGTCGTAATGAACCGGCAAAATCTCAAGCAGTCGGGTGCTCGCAACCCCTGGCTCGTGCAGGGCTGCCTCGATGGGGCGGCTGCCTATGCCACCGATGCGATCCAATTGGTACAGGCGAGTGACCGTCTCGGCGACTTGCTGGTCGGCCCCTTCGGCACCAACCTGCCGAGCAAGCGGCGCCAGCAGGAGACGGCATGCCCCGCCATCCAGTCAAAATCGCTTTCCGTCCCGGCAAGCGGTGCGACCGCGACCTTCTTTGCCGTCTTCGCCGCGGATCATCCCGAGGCATCGAGCGATGCCGACCTTTCACGGCTTGACGAGCTTGCGGCGACAGAGGGGACGGCGGCCGATATTGCCGAGGCCGCGCCGGTCCGCAGCCTGCTCCAGGATGCTGCTTTGCTGAAGGCCGAGGCGCTGGATAAAAAAATGATCGGCCAGCTCTATCCGCAACGGAGCCTGGAAGAGCGCGTCGACGGAAAGCTTCTTTCGTTTTTCGTCTCCGACGGCGTTTTGAACCGCCATGTGGTCCTGCGCGACAAGGAGCTCTTGGTAGCGCGCCGTCACGGGGCGATCGTCAGAAGCGGTGAGAATATGCTGCTCGACGATAGGACGCTTGCCGCGACCTGCTGGATGCAGGGTATTTTCGCGGCCCAGCTGACGATCGGCAATACGTCCTTTCACAAGCTCTTTTCGGTCTCCCGCGACCCCTACAATCTGACCCGCGCCAGCGGGCTGCGCATCATGGCCGATGTCGGCGCCGGCTGGCAGCTTCTGGCGGTGCCGTCGGCTTTCGAAATGGGGCTCAGCGATTGCCGCTGGATCTATCGCCTCCCTGAATGCACGATCATCGTGTCGGCGGTCGCCTCCGGCGAGGATGCGGCGATGCAGTGGACCGTCTCCGTCGAGGGCGAGCCGTGCCGCTTCCTGGTGTTTGGTCATGTCGTGCTCGGCGAGCGCGAATATGATGCGGGCGGGCAGATCGAATTCGATACGTCGGGCAAACGCATTCTTTTCCGGCCGGACCCGGCCTGGCTCTGGGGCGAGCGTTATCCCGACGCCGGCTACTGGCTGGTGAGTTCGACGCCCGATGCCATCGAAGAGATCGGCGGCGACGAACTGCTCTACAGCGATGGGGTAACACGCAACGGCGCTTTCGTGGCACTACGATCACTGATGACGCAGGCGCTGTCGTTCGCTGTCGTCGGCTCGATGACAGATGCGGCGGAAGCCGAGCGCCTGGCGCAGCGTTATCAGGCCGGCGTCACCGATGAAGCCATGCTTGCCCCGGCATCGAAATTCTGGCGGAACACCGTGCGCGGCCTGACGGTCGCCAGCACGTCACCCGACCTTGCCGCGCAGACGACCCTGCTGCCCTGGCTCGCCCATGATGCAATCGTGCATCTAAGCGTGCCGCACGGCCTCGAGCAATATACGGGTGCGGCCTGGGGCACACGCGACGCCTGCCAGGGGCCGATAGAATTCCTGCTCGCCTACGAGCATGACCGCGAAGCCAAGCAGGTGCTGAAAACCGTCTTCAGCGAACAATACCTGGGAAAAGGCGACTGGCCGCAATGGTTCATGCTGGAGCCCTATGCCAACATCCGGGCGGGCGATAGTCACGGCGATATCGTCGTCTGGCCGCTGAAGGCGCTCTGCGACTATATCGAAGCGACCGGCGATCTCGCCATCCTCGACGAGAAAGTCTCCTGGCGCGATGAAAAGACGATGGCCAGGGCGGAGCTCGACACTATCGCAATCCATGTCGAGAAGCTGCTCGATACCGTTCGCGAAGCTTTCATCCCCGGAACGCATCTGATCCGCTATGGCGAGGGAGACTGGAACGATTCTCTGCAGCCGGCCGATCCGCATCTGCGCGACTGGATGGTCAGCAGCTGGACCGTTGCCCTGCTCTACGAGCAGATCGTGCGTTATTCGGCGATCCTGCGCCGCCTCGGCCATGGCGGCAAGGCGAAAGGCTTGAGGAAGATCGCAACGGCGATGCGCCGGGATTTCAACCGCCATCTCGTGCGCGACGGCGTCGTGGCCGGCTACGGTATCTTCGAACCCAGCCATGACGGCGTCGAATTGCTGCTGCACCCGAGCGACCGGCGCACCGGCCTGCATTTTTCGCTGATCTCGATGACGCAGGCGATGCTCGGCGGCCTCTTCACGCCGGCTCAAAGACAGGGTCATATGAAGCTGATCGAAGAGCATCTGCTCTTTCCTGACGGCGTACGACTGATGGAGAAGCCCGCGACCTATGCCGGCGGACCCGAGACGCTGTTTCGCCGCGCCGAATCCTCCTCCTTCTTCGGCCGCGAGATCGGGCTGATGTATGTGCATGCGCATCTGCGCTACTGCGAAACGCTGGCGCTTGATGCCGAAGCGGAAGAGCTCTGGAAGGCGATCGCCCTCGTCAACCCGATTTCGGTCACATCGGCGCTGCCGCATGCATCACTGCGCCAGCGCAACACCTATTTCAGCAGCAGCGATGCGGCTTTCCATGACCGTTATCAGGCAGCGGCCGAATGGGAGCGCGTCAAGGCGGGAAAGATCGCCGTCGACGGCGGATGGCGAATCTATTCAAGCGGCCCCGGGCTTTACACCAGGAGCTTCGTCGAAAATATCCTCGGCTTCAAACGGCGCTTCGGCCGCCGCAAACGCAAGCCGCTTCTTCCCGCGGTCCACGCCTCTGCCGATCTGCAAACCGACCACGCCGTCTGGCGCCGGCTGATGAAGCCGAAGCCTGAGGTGTGAAGCGGGCGCGCCTCATGCGCCGCGGCATTATGCGGTAGCGTCACGCAACTCTTCGAAGCGCGCGGCGCTCTTCGACAGGTGGCTTCGGATGGCGCGGCGCGCGGCGGGCTCGTCGCGGTCGCGGATCGCCGCGAATATGGCATGGTGTTCCCTGCGCATGCGCGCCGCATGGCGCTTGCGCTCGGCTGATGTCATCTTGTCCAGGCGCGCCCATTGCCGTGGCACCATGATGTTGCCGAACGTATCGAAGAGACGGCCGTAATAGGAGTTCTGCGTCGCGACCAGAATGGATCTGTGGAAGGCGTAGTCTTCTTGCGCGCCGTATCCACCCTCCTCAAGCGCCTTGTCGAGGGCATCGAGACGATCCTGCATGCGGTCGATATCCTCCTGGGTGCGCCGCAACGCGGCAAGACCGGCGGCTTCGTATTCGACCCCCATGCGCAGCTCCAGCACGCGCAGAACCTCGTCGATCGACTGCAGGTCGTTGGGAATGATGGAGAAGGATCGGGGCGTCGGATCGTTCGAGACGAAAGCCCCAAGGCCTTGCCGCGTGGTGATCAGCCCCTTCGCGCGCAGCGCTGCGAGCGCTTCGCGAACGATCGTCCGGCTGACGCCTGTCGCTATCATGATCGCCTGTTCGGTCGGCAGGCGCTGGCCGGGCTTCAGGTCGCCGGACTCGATTTGCGCCGTCAGCATATCGGCAAGGTTGCTACGCAGGTTCGGCGCCTGCTGAATGGTGTTGAAGACCGCGTTGTCCTTGTCTGCCATCCTGTTTCGAGATCCTGGTGTCGAGGCGGCTGCGCCGACCCGTTTCCTGTTCGCATTCCACATATAAGTCGAGAGCGTCGGCAGCGGCCCTCGCTCACAATCCCGAAAATCCGAATCGATTTTCGGGGTTATGCGCAGATCGAAGCGATAGAGCGTCCTGGCGCGTCTGAAAAGACGCGAGGCGCTCTCGGTGTGATCGGTTGGTGAGACCGATCAGCGCGCCAGCCAGCCGCCATCGACGGGCAGCACCGTTCCATGCACGTAGTCGGATGCCGACGATGCCAGGAATACCGCCGCACCGCCGAGTTCGGACGGCGTTCCCCAGCGCCCGGCCGGGATGCGGGAAAGGATGGCGGCATTGCGGTCGGCATCCTCGCGCAGCGCCGTGGTGTTGTTGGTGACGAAGTAGCCAGGGGCAATGGCGTTGACGTTGACGCCCTTCCCGGCCCATTCGCAGGCAAGCAGCTTGGTCAGTCCGGCGAGGCCGCTTTTCGATGCGGTATAGGACGGAATCCGGATGCCGCCCTGGAAGGAGAGCAGCGAGGCGATGTTGATGATCTTGCCCCTGCCCTTGTCGACCATATGGCGGCCGGCTGCCTGCGACAGGAAGAAGGCGGTCTTCAGATTGACGTCGATCACCGCGTCCCAGTCTTCCTCGGTGAAATCGAGCGCATCGGCGCGGCGGATGATGCCGGCATTGTTGACGAGGATGTCGAGGCCGCCGAAGGTCTGGATGGCCTCAGTGACGATTCCCTTGACCGGTTCGATGCTGGCAAGGTCGGCCTTGACGACATGGAAGCGGCTTCCCGCTTCCTTCACCAGCGCCTCGGTTTCGTCCATCGAGGAGCGCCCGACGGCGACGATCGACGCACCGGCTCCTGCCAGTGCGGCCGCGATGGCCTGGCCGAGGCCAGTATTGGCGCCGGTGACGACGGCAGTCCTGCCGGAAAGGTCGAAGGGATTTGCCACGACGCTCACCTCAGATCCGCAATGGCGATATGGTCCATGTCGGTGAAGCTCTTATTGTCGCCGGCCATCGCCCAGATGAAGCTGTAATTCTTGGTGCCGGCGCCCGAATGGATCGACCAGGGCGGCGAGATGACCGCCTGTTCGTTGGCGACAAGCATATGCCGGGTCTGCTGCGGCTCGCCCATGAAGTGGAAGACGCGCTGCTCTGCTTCGAGATCGAAATAGAGATAGGCTTCCATGCGGCGGTCATGCGTGTGGGCCGGCATTGTGTTCCAGACGCTGCCCGGCTCGATCATGGTGAAGCCCAGAGTGAGTTGGCAGGACTGGCAGACCTCAGGATGGATGAACTGGTAGATCGACCGCTTGTTGGCCGTCGCGGCTTCGCCCGGCGTCAGGTGACGGGCCTTTTCGCGGGTGAGCAACACGGTCGGGTGCGTTTGATGGGCTGGCGTCGAGACCAGATAGAACTTTGCCGGATTGGCGGTATCCGTGCTCTCGAATCTGATGTCCTTGGAACCCTTGCCGACATAGAGGCAATCATATTTGGCAAGATCGTAATTCGTGCCGTCGACGATGATGCGGCCGGCACCGCCGATGTTCAGAGCGCCCAGTTCACGTTCGGCAAGGAAGGTTTCCTGTCCGATCGCTGTCGGCGCCGTCAGCGTCAGCCCGGGGCCGATCGGCGTCGCGCCGCCGATGACCATCCGGTCGTAATGCGAATAGGTGAGCCGGATCTCGCCGCTCGAGAAGACGGTTTCCACCAGAAAGTGACGCCTCAGCGTCTCCGTGTCGAAATCACGCACGGCCTCCGGATGGGAGGCGTGCCTCACGTCGATCTGCATGTCAATTTTCCTTCCGCTTCATTGTCGCCAGGGGTCGTCGCTATTGCGCAAGCCGGTCTTGTCCGGCGTATTCCGCTGCGGCGGTATCCATCCGGTTACATAGTTGTACGACAAGTTTGGTGTCAACAGCTTTGTCCGTGCGCGCTTGAAGAGATGCACGGGCCGGCAAGAGCACGAAAGCAAAATTGCGAATAAGCAAAACGCCGGAGGCGATGACCCCATCGTCATACGATGGATCGATCGCAGGCGGTCGCTCTTGGCGCGATCCGGCAATGCTATCGCCCAAAACGAAAAAGCCTGCCGCGGGAGGAGGTGCGGCAGGCTTTCGTAAAAAACCGAACGACAGCTGGGAGGAGGAGTGCTGTCATTCCACAGACGACCCTGGGAGGAGGATGGGGCGCCTGTATATCGAAGGGATGCGGGAGGAGGTGCATCGCTTCGATAGAAATAATCATACTTATTTGTTGCTCAGTTGGTAGGCATTTCTTTGCAGGGCAGCTATGCGTTATGCGAAAAGCGGGAGGCTCGATCGCCTTGATTCCACCTTGCCGGAAGCACAAAAGCAAAGCGCCCGCTCGGGAAGAAGCAGGCGCTGACATGGTCTTGAAAATGCTTGGTCTAAGCTGCCGTTAGCGGGCGATGGCTGCGCGCGCGACGTTGCGGATGTCGCCGCGGCCGATGCCGAGGTCGTCCAGTTCGCGTGCGGACATACGACCCAGTTCGGCGACCGTCTGACGGTACTTGCGCCAGTTGTTGAAAGAGCGTGCTACGTTCATGATGATCCCCTTTCGTGGGCTTTCGAAGCTTAGCTGCCAGTCCTTGGCGCTTTGTTCGCTTCGATGAGTTGTATATAGTATGGGGCATCCGATTATTGCAGCGCCAATGCATCACTGCACCTATGCGGCAGTTGCATGGGTCGCCATATCTAGCAGCCAATCAGGATCCGAATCGCTTCGCGGTCAGAGTTTGAAACGATCGAAGGCCGTCAGCCGCACCATCGGCGGCTCCGCTTCGGCCCATCGGTAAATATCCGAGCGCAGATAGGAGAGTTCGTCGTTGAGATCCTCTTCGCCGACTTCGATCCACCAGGACTTCAGGCGGCCGTCGCTGCCGTCCGACCAGCGATAACCCCTTGCCTTCAGATGATCCTTCATCTCGAACGGGCTGTGTTCGGCAAAGACGCGGATGCGCGAGCGCTGGCTGGCGCGGTAAAGCTCGGTGAACGGGCTTTCACCGTCGTGTTGCTCTCGATCGAGGATTTCCAGCAGCGCATGGCAGTCGTCCACGGCACGATGGCCTTCATGGAAATATCCGGCCTGGCCGACGAGATAGCCGAGCTTCGTGCCTTCGAAGCCGCGGGCGCTCCAGTCGATCTCCGAAACCGAGCATGCCCAGGCCTTGCCGGTGAAAATCTTTGAGAAGGCCTCGCAGAACGGCCGGTCGAATCCGGCATTATGGGCGATGATCAGATCCGCCGGCTCGATCAGAGTTCTCAGCGACTGGATATCGATGAGCTGCCCTTCGACCATCGCATCGGTAATACCCGTCAGCCGGGTGATCTCGGGCGGGATCGGCCGGGACGGCTGTTGCAGGCCGCCGTAAATGCCGACGATATCGCCGATCGCCCCATCATCGTTGAAGGTGAAGGCGACGGCGCCGATTTCGATGATCTCGTCGCTGCGGTGGTTGAGACCGGTGGTTTCCGTATCGAGAATGACGCCAAGGCGCGAAAATCCGGGCCGTTTGACTGACGCAATCGGGCGGGCGACCAGCTTTCTCAAGATGCGATAGTTGCCGCTCTCTTCGAGCGCCCGCGCCACGTCCTCATCGGAGTGGACGACCGGCTGCGACGGCCGCCGGCGCGCTGGACCGCGCGCCTTAGCCGTCACGGGCGATGCCTTGGCAAACATGTCGAGTTGCGAATCTCTGTGCACGCTCATCGAATCTATATGTCACGCAGACGCGATTTAATCCATCGCACGGACAGCGCTGCGCCTCTTTTCGAGAGGCGCAAAGGACGCAACAAAGCATGTCGCGCAAAAGTGTGGAGCGATTTTGCGACAACGACATGCGCAAAACAAAGACCTAAAGCGTGGCAAGCGAATCTGAAAGAACGCGACGCGCTTTAGCGCGTTGAATTATGCAGTAGCCAGATGCGATGGGGTATAAACGCCTGCCGATTTGTCCGGCGGGAAGCGCAGCCGGCAGACCGCGCCAGGACTACGATTGTCGATCGTCACCTCGCCGCCGTGCATGCGCAGGATGTCGCGAACAAGGTTGAGACCGAGGCCGGCACCGCGTCCGTCGTGATGGCGCTTGAAGAACGGCTCGAATATCCGATCCTCCATATCGGCGGGGATGCCCGGTCCCTCGTCGCTGACTTCGATCCAGTTGCAGCCTGATGTCAGCGAGATGATGCCTTTCCTGCCGCCGTGGTTGATCGCGTTCTGCAGGATGTTCATCAGGGCGCGCTGCAGCGCCAGGGGATCGCCCTCGATCTCGCCGGCGCCGTCGACATCGAACTGCACCGTGTAACCGGCGGCAAAGGCCAGTGGCGCCATCTCGATGATGACCTTCCTCGCCAGTTGGCCGAGATCGATCTTGATGAACTGGACCTTGCCCTGTTTCAGTCGCTGAAGATCGAGCATCTGCTCGGTGAGAACCGCAAGCCTTGCGGCATCTTCCAACAGGTCGGTCTTGATTGAACTGTGCGGCAGGGATCCAATTCTCGTGTTCAGGATGGCGATCGGTGTGCGCAGTTCATGGGCGGCATCGGTCAGAAACCGTTCCTGCCGCTCATAACCCTCGTCGAGACGGCCGAGCGCGCGGTTGACGGCATGCACCAGCGGCGCGATCTCTTCGGGAGTATCGTTTTCCGACAGCCGCCCGCCACGCTGGTCGATATCGATCGTATCGGCCTGGAGCGCGGCCTGGTCGATCCCGACCAGCGACCTTCGCACGACCAGCGGCGTCGCGATCAACGCACCCAACGCCATCACTGCGACGATCGGAATAACAATTTTCGCAAGGACCAGCGAAAGCTTGAGCAGGATGAAGGTGGACGAGTTTGGGCCGTCGGTGCCCGTCAGAAACTGCACCTGTCCCCCATCCGTGGCAATCCACTTCATTCGGGCAGCCGGACGGTCGTGGTCGTCGAGATTCGAGCCGAATTTGGCCTGGCCGACATGATCGAGCGTGTTGCCGATTGCAGCGTATTCTTCCGGAACCAGGCCCTCGGTCAAAACATGACCCTGCAGGTCGCGTATGGTGTACCAGAGATCGGGCGCGTCCTTGCGCAGCTGTCGCAGATCCTCGGTCTCCCTCAGGCTCAATTCTCCGGTGGGCTGGCGGAACACGGCCTGGCGCAGGACCTCGATCGTGCCCTCCGTCGACCTGAATTCGGATATCTTGCCAACCGAAATCAGCACGATCATCACCAGGATGAGGACGACCGATTGGACGGCAAGGAGCCGCCAGAACAGGCGCTTGCGCAGCGAATAGGAGCATCGTTTGCTCATGATGCTTCACGCAGGAGATAACCCACGCCCCGGATAACGTTGATGACGACACCTGCTTGCGATGCCGCCAGCTTGCGCCGCAACCGCGATATGTGGGAATCGAGCGCGTTCGACTGGATCTCGTCGTCGAAGCCGAAGACCGCTTCCATCAAGGCCGGTCGCGGCACCATACGACCGGCACGGCGCATGAGGCATTCGAGCACCAACGCCTCCCGGCGCGGCATTTCCAAACGCAGGCCGGAGACGATGATGTCGCAATAGGTCGGATCGAACGAAAGCCGCCCGATCGAGATCAGCGCCGGGCGCAAGGTTTCGGAGCGGCGCATCACGGCACGCAGCCGCGCCAGAAGTTCGTCGAAGACGAAGGGCTTGGCAAGGTAATCGTCGGCCCCGGTCTCAAGGCCGGTGATCCTGTCTGGAACCTCTCCCTTGGCGGTAATGACGATGATCGGCAACGTCAGCCCCTTCTTGCGGATCTTCGGAATGAGTTCGAGACCATCGCCGTCGGGCAATTGCCGATCCAGAAGCACGGCGTCGTAGGCGCCGTCGCCGATCACCATCTCGGCGTCGCACAGCGTCGAAACGTGATCCATCACCATGTCGTGCCTGGTCAGGGCGCCTCGGAGCGCCACGGCCATTTGAGGTTCATCCTCGATCAGTAGTATGCGCATCTCATATTCCTATCGGGGGTGCCTATCGGGGACTGCCGGTCCTCAGGTGGAAACCATATCACCATCAAGCAAGGCGGCGGTGCCTTCAGAGCATCGAATGGAAGATCGCCGCCTCGTAGCAAAGGATCCTATCCATCATGATGCACGGCGCTGCTCGATCAAAGCCATCGGTTGGTACCTGCGGCTGATGCGGTAGACTGCGGCCGGCGGGATATTGCGCAAGGTCCAGTCGATCCTCTTTGAGACAAGACCGAGGGAGTCGAGGATTTCGATGGGCACCGAGCATTTTGGGCCAAAGGTCAGGCCCGCAAGGCGCGGGCCTGATGGCGTGATCGAAGCGATGCACAGCGGCGCACGAAGCCAAGCAAGAAGAAAGCGTCGTCGATCGAAACGTGGCATTGGACCTTCACAGTGGCTGATTGATTCCACCCATGAACCGGCTCAACATTGCAACAGTCTGTCATGTCGCAGTAACGGTGACGCAGACGCAGATTTTATGTCTGAGACGCGACCTTCCGCTGCGCTGTTCTGAGCCCCTTCCTGTCGATCCAGCTTTTGATTTCGGCGGCAATCGCCTCGGGCTGGTCCTCGGGGGCAATGTGGCGCGCCGGCCCGCACCCCCTGATCTCCAGGCCGGCGATATTGTCGCGGCACCACGATATCATCTCGCTGCCGATCAACAGCGTTTCGGAGGGACCGTCGAAGGTCAGCAACAGCTTGGGAGTCTGAGGACTGGCGCAAAGCCAGCGGTCATAGGCCTCGATCCTGGCGACCACGTCGGCCGGCTCGCCGTTGATCGGCATGGCGCGCGGCCATTCCAGCAGCGGGCGCCGGCTGTTACGGTCCGGATAGGGTGCTCGGTAGACATCCCAGTCGGCATCGCTCAGCCCTTTCAGCGTGGTCGCGCGCAAGGCCTGTTCGATGAAGAAATTTTCGTCGAGGACCTTGGTCTCGCCGGTTCCCGCACCCCGCAACAGTTCATAACGCGCCTTTCCGCCGCCCGGCAGATCATACCAGCCCATCGGCCGCAGGATGGTTTCCATGAAGGCGATGCCGCGCACCCGCTCGACGTGGCGTGAAGCCCAGTCGAATGCCAGCGCGCCGCCCCAGTCGTGGCCGACGAGCACGACGTCGTCGAGGTCAAGCGCATCGAACCAGGCGTCGAGATAGGCGATGTGATCGCCATAGCGATAGCCGATATCGGGTTTGCCGGAGCGTCCCATGCCGATGAGATCGGGCGCTAGGTAGCGGCCAGGCCCGATACCGGGCATGATGTTCCGCCAGAGATGCGATGAGGTGGGATTGCCGTGAAGGAAGACGATCGGGTCGCCCTCCCCCAGCTCCTCGTAGGAGATGAACGAGTTGAGGATATCGATGGTCGGCATATGGAGCTCCACGCTTTCGTGCTATATAGGCAGGCGACTGTCCATTTATCATATAGACAGGGAACTGTCTATATCGCTGCGCGGGGTTTCATGTCGTCTTCTTCTCTTGGCTTGTTGTTGCGTCTGGTCCATCAGCATTGGACACAGGCCGTGGAAGCGGCACTCGATGAGGCCGGCTACGGCGATATCCGCCCGCCGCACGCCAATGTCTTTACCTTCGCGCGGCCGGAGGGCATCCAGGTCAGCGAGCTGACCAAGCTCGCCCGTGTTCGCAAGCAGACGATGACGCAGGCCGTGGAAGAACTCGAGCGCTTGGGTTATGTCGAGCGCCGGCCCGATCCGACTGACCGGCGTGGCCGGCTGGTGTTTCTGACGGAAAAAGGCCAGGGGGTCAGGCCGATAGCGATGGCGGCGGGCCGGCGCGTCGATGAAAGCTGGGCCGCCCTGACCAGCCAGCAGCAGATGGACGATTTGCGGACAGCACTCCAGCGGCTGCTGGAGCAGCTGCAATAGCGAAGCGGGGCTGTCTTGAGACGACCCTTTCCACTTAACCGTCGCACGACCGAAGGAAAATACATGCCTGGTGACAACAGCAAAGGTGCCGACGAGGACGTCGTCATCATCGGCGCCGGTGCCGCCGGCATTGCCGCCGCCCGTCGCCTACAGGCAATCCGCCCGGATCTTTCCATCCTCCTGCTTGAAGCTGGCGATCGTCTCGGCGGTCGCGCCTGGACGGTTGGACTGCCTGAGGCCGCCGATATCGGGCTCGATCTCGGCTGCGGCTGGCTGCATGGCGCTCGGACCAATGCCTGGACTGCGATCGCCGGCGAGGTCGGACTGACGGTCGACCACACACCTGCGCCCTGGAACGATGGCGGACGGCGGCTTCAGCGCGATGACGCAAAGGCGCGTGCGGCAAGGCAGGCGATCGGCGCCTATTTCGAGCGGCTGGAGAGCCACGCGGGCAATGATGCAGCCATGGCCGATATGCTCGAGCCCGGCAATCCCTGGAACGGCCAGATCCGGGCGGTCGGTACCTACATCACCGGCGCCGAACTGGAGCGGTCGTCGGTCGTCGATTACAACAGATATGATCCCGGCCCCGGCCCTGACTGGCGGGTGCGCGAGGGGTATGGGACGCTGGTCTCGCTTTACGGCAAGCCGGTTCGGGCAAGGCTCGGCACCGAAGTCACGCGCATCGACCATCGTCATGCCGGCCGTATCGGCATCGAGACGAACCAGGGTGTGCTCACTGCCCGCGCGGTGCTGGTGACCGTTTCGACGAATGTGCTTGCCGCCGGCAAGATCGCCTTCGACCCGCCTTTGCCTGACAAAATCGAGGCAGCAGCCCGTTTACCGCTCGGGCTCGCCGACAAGCTGTTCTTGAGGCTCACAAATCGGGAGGCGTTGCCGGCGGACACGCATATGCTCGGCTCCAACAGTCGCGGCGCAACCGGCACCTATCAGCTCCGGCCGTTCGGCGCGCCCGTCGTCGAGGCCTATTTCGCCGGCGACCTCGCGCATCATCTGGAGGGGCAAGGCAGAGAGGCTGCCTTCTCCTTCGCGGCAGATGAACTGGCGGCACATTTCGGCGCGGATATCCGCAAGGAGCTGTCGGTCGCCGCGATGTCGGCCTGGGCAGCAGCGCCCCATATCGGCGGCTCCTATTCCTACGCCGAACCCGGCGCCTCCGATCTACGCGGCCGTCTCGCCACGCCGCATGACGAGCGGATCTTTTTTGCCGGCGAGGCCTGTTCGACGTCGCGTTATTCGACGGCGCACGGCGCCTACGAGACCGGTGTCGCCGCAGCCGATCGGATCGCCGGTTCGTTTTGGCAAAATCCGTGATCCTCGCCGGGCACGACGGCAGGCAGGAATATTTTTTTCTCACTTGGTCGCGCGGGCGGGATTGGTTATGCTGCCCTCGCCCCTGAGTTCCCAGCCCAGGGCGCTATACGTCATCCGGCGGCAAGCGGCCGCCTCAAGCACAATATTGTCATTGTCATTGATTGCAGGAGCCCCGGCTTCTACCCCGACGTTTGCACGTCGGCTGCGGGTATCCGCATGAGGAGGAAGAAATGGACTATCGCAAGCTCGGTCCCAGCGGGACCGTCGTCACTGCCTATTGCCTCGGCACCATGACCTTTGGCGCGGAGGCCGACGAGGCCGCCTCGCACAAGCTGCTCGACGATTATTTCGCCTGGGGCGGCAATTTCATCGATACCGCCGATGTCTACAGCGCCGGCAAGTCGGAAGAGATCATCGGACGCTGGCTGAAGGCCCGACCGACCGAGGCCCGCCAGGCGATCGTCGCCACCAAGGGACGCTTTCCGATGGGCAACGGACCCAATGATATCGGCCTGTCGCGTCGGCATCTTAGCCAGGCGCTCGACGATTCGCTCCGCCGCCTCGACCTCGAGCAGATCGACCTCTACCAGATGCATGCCTGGGACGCGCTGACGCCGATCGAAGAGACGCTGCGTTTCCTCGATGATGCGGTATCCTCCGGCAAGATCGGCTATTACGGCTTCTCCAATTATGTCGGCTGGCACATTGCCAAGGCCTCGGAGATCGCCAAGGCGCGCGGTTATACCCGTCCGGTGACGCTGCAGCCGCAATATAACCTGCTGGTGCGCGACATCGAACTCGAGATCGTCGCGGCCTGCCAGGATGCCGGCATGGGTCTGTTGCCGTGGTCACCGCTCGGCGGCGGCTGGCTGACCGGCAAGTACAAGCGCGACGAGATGCCGACCGGCGCCACCCGCCTCGGTGAAAACCCCAATCGCGGCGGCGAATCCTATGCGCCGCGCAATGCGCTGGAGAGAACCTGGGCGATCATCGGCGTCGTCGAAGAGATCGCCAAGGTGCATGGTGTCAGCATGGCGCAGGTGGCGCTCGCCTGGACAGCGGCGCAGCCGGCGATCACCTCCGTGATCCTCGGCGCCCGCACACCGGAACAGCTCGCCGACAATCTCGGCGCCATGAAGCTCAAACTCTCCGACGACGAGATGGCAAGACTGAACGAGGTGAGCGCGCCTCAGCCGTTCGACTATCCCTACGGCAAGGGCGGCATCAACCAGCGCCATCGCAAGATCGAGGGTGGGCGCTGAGCCCTCCTTCCGCCTCCGAACGAACCCTGTCCGCTTCTCGCCGAGGCGGACAGGATGCCAGTCGATGGCGGCGAGACGATCAGGCGACGCCCGCTTCCATGAAAAAGCCGCCATGTTTCCATGGCGGCTTGACGGCCTGTCTGCTTGGGAGGCGATTTTAGGCCGGAAGCTGGAAGATCACGTTGGCGATCAGGACGATCGCCAGGCCGCCGGCGAGTGCGAGATAAGGCAGCATGCCGGCTTTCTTAACGCCGAGATCCTGGCCGACCAGGCCGAGATCCTCCATGGCGCCTGCCGGGAACTTGCCGCCGTCGCGCACATAGTGGCGATAGGCGAAGACCGGCAGGATCAGGGCGGCGAAGATGAAGCCAACCCAGAGCGCATTGGAATAACCCCAGACCTTGGCGCCGGCGCCGAGAAACAGCGCGTTGACGAAGGCCAGCACGGTGTTAAGGCCGATCAACCAGGTCGGCGCCTTCCAGGGGCGTTCGATATGGCCGGAATCCATCCGGTGAATCCAGCCGGAATTGAGGTTCAGGAAGTTGAAGATGATGTAGCCGACATTCGAGACGGCGAGCACGAAGAAGTAGCCGCCGACATCCGAGGCGATCGCCAGCAGGAAGAGATTGAAGGCGAAATCGGTCCACATCGCCCTGGTCGGCGCGCCGTGTTCGTTGACGTGGTCGAGATATTTCGGCAGCCAGCCGTCCTTCGAACCCTGGTAGAGCGTGCGCGAGGAGCCGGCCATCGCGGTCATGATGGCGAGGAAGAGTGCCATGATCATCAGTACGACGAGCAATTGAGTGACGATCCGGCCGGCGCCGATCAGGCCGCCGAGCGCTTCGGCAACACCTGTGCCGTCGACGATGCCGGGGGCCAGCATGCCTGCATGGCCGAGAACGCCCTGGAAGGCGAAGGGCACGAGGAAGAAAAACAGGCAGCAGGCAAGGCCGGAATAGAAGATCGCCTTGAAGGTGTCGGTCTTCGGGTTCTTGAGTTCGCGGGTGTAGCAGACGGCCGTCTCGAAGCCGTAGGTCGACCAGGCGGCGATATAAAGGCCGCCGAGGAACAGCGTCCAGCCACCATTGCTCCAGGTGCCGTCGGCAGCGGCATAGGCCGCCGTCGGCGGCACGAGGCCGGTGACGTTGGTGGCGAGGATCTGACCGCTGACGATCGGATAGAGGCCGATGATGAGCAGCGGCACCAGCACGATGATTGCCAGCCACTTCTGCACGCTTGCCGTTTCCGAAATGCCGCGATGCTGAATCGCGAAGATGATCAGCATCAGCATGCCGCCGATGAAGAAGGTGGCGTTGATATTGGCGGTGGCGAGGAAGGGAATGTTGAAGCTCAAGAGCGACCAGCTGCGGATCGCCGGCGTCAGCGCTGCGATACCGTCGGTGCCGAGCAATGCCTTGACGGCGTCATCCGGCGTGGTGCCGGTATGGGCTGCGATATATTCGGCGACGCGGGGGCTGTCGGCCGTGATGGAAGCGGCATGCGCTGAGATCCAGTCGAGGACCATTTGCGAATCCGCTGCAGGAATCGGGTAGAATGCGTTGAGGATGTAACCGGCGGCGATGGCGCAGCCGAGCGACAGCACCGGCGACCAGGCAAACCAGTTGCACCAGACGGAGAGCGGCGCGATGAATTTCGAATAACGCAGCCAGGCGGTGGCGCCATAGACCGAAGCGCCGCCGGATTTGTTGGCGAACATGCCGGCGATTTCGGCATAGGTGAAGGATTGCAGAAAACCCATCACCATCGAGATGATCCAGACGACGAAGGCGAGCTTGCCCGTCGTGCCAGCGATGCCGCCAATGGAGAAAAGAACGAGCGGCGGCACGCCCGCAGCCACCCAGAATGCGCCCTTCCAGTCGAGCGCACGTACAAGCTTACCTTCGGTGCCGGATACAATCCCGGCCTCCACAACGTCTGTCATCGGTGAAATTCCCCATTCTATTTGTTCCGGACGTATCTTTGTACGTCTCCCTGAACGTGTCTCCCTGACGGTCTCAAGCCCGCTCGGATGATTTTGACGATCCGTGTTCCCGACGGATTTCCCCGAGTCTCAACTCTTTATGCATAGTGAAGATATTTTCTTTTTAGTCAACATCACTTTACTTTCCCGGGGCATTTTGTAACCTGCATGGGTGGGTGTCCGAGGACGCCCGATCCTCCCATGAGGGCAGTATGCGAGAACTTCATCCTGCTACGACGGGCCTGCGGCCGGCCGCTCCGAGCCTCGTGCACTATCCCGGCATTTCCACCTTGCCGGAAGGAACCGAGCGCTACAGGGCAAAGGGCGGCGGATCGGTCGTTGTGCGCGTCGAGCCGGGCGATGGCGTCATCGTCATCGACAGCGAGGGCGGACAGGTCTGCGAAATCTCCTTCCTCGACGAGAAAGGGCGGTTCCTGGCGGCCGGTCTCGGAACGGCATTCAGCAATTCAGCCGATGGTTTGAAGGCCATTCTTCAAGCGGAAGATGAGGGTGCTGCCCGCACGCGTGCAGCGCTTCAGCGTCGCGGCGCCGATCTTGCAAAGGCCGGCGCGCTCAGCATTTTCGGGTCGGGATCGACCCCGGGCAGCAGGGCGGAATTCACGATTTCCATGAAGGGCCTGCTGATCGTCGCAGCACCGGCCAGCGCCATGTCGCCGGAGGCGCAGGATACAGCGACGCCGATCGAGATCAGGATCAAGCGCAGCCTGCTGATCCGCGATTATGCCTCCGCTTTGCCTGAACCGGCCGCCGATCCGGTCGAGGATATTCGCATCCGGGCGGCGACCGCGGCGGCCTATTTCGTGCGTGCCGGCGAATTCATCCAGATCATCGACGTCTATGGACGCCAGTGCACCGATTTCCAGGCTTTTGCCGCCCGCAAGGTCGACAAGGGTCTCGACCTGGCGCTTGATTCCACCGTCACCCGCACGCTGCTCGGCCGCAGCTATCCGATGCCGGGTCTCCCTTCGAAGGCCTTCGACCGCGACTTCGAGCCGCTGGTCGAAATCGTCCAGGATACGGTCGGCCGTCACGACGCTTTCGCGACCGCCTGCAATTCGCGCTACTATGACGACATGGGTTATCCCGGCCACGTCAACTGCACGGACAATTTCAATGCGGTGCTGGCGCCTTACGGCATTGCCGGCCGCAAGGGCTGGGAAGCGCTGAACTATTTCTACAACACCAATATCGACCACAATAACCAGCTCTATCTCGACGAGCCCTGGTCGCGTCCCGGCGATTATGTGCTGATGCGGGCGCTGACCGATCTCGTCTGCGTCTCCTCGTCCTGCCCTGACGATATCGACGCTGCGAACGGCTGGGATCCGACGGATATCCACGTCCGCACCTTTTCCGGAAAAGAGAAATTCTCACGAGCGGTGGCCTATCGCATGACCCCAGATGCCGACGCCGAACTGACGCGCGAAACCGCCTTCCATCCCCGCCTCTCCGCCTTGACACGCGACTACACCGAATATCGCGGCTACTGGCTGCCGAACCGCTTTTCCAGCGAAGGGCCGGTCGAGGAATACTGGGCCTGCCGCGAGCGCGCCGCCGTCATCGATCTCTCGCCCTTGCGGAAATTCGAGGTGACGGGGCCGGATGCCGAGGAACTGCTGCAATATTGCCTGACGCGCGACGTGCGCAAACTGTCGACCGGCCAGGTCGTCTATTCCGCCATGTGCTACGAAAACGGCGGCATGATCGATGACGGCACCCTGTTCCGGCTCGGCGACAAGAACTTCCGCTGGATCGGCGGCGATGATTTCAGCGGCATATGGCTGCGCCAGCAGGCGGAGAAGAAGGGCTTCAAGGCCTGGGTCCGCTCTTCGACCGACCAGATGCACAATATCGCCCTGCAGGGGCCGAAGAGCCGCGATATCCTGAAGGAGATCATCTGGACGGCGCCGCGCCAGCCGACGATCGGCGAACTCGAATGGTTCCGCTTCACCGTCGGCCGCATCGGCGGCTTCGAGGGTGCGCCGATCGTCGTCTCGCGCACCGGTTACACCGGCGAACTCGGCTACGAGATCTTCTGCCATCCGAAGGATGCGCTGACGGTGTTCGACGCCGTCTGGGAGGCCGGCCAGCCGCACGGGTTGAAGCCGATGGGATTGGAAGCGCTGGACATGGTCCGCATCGAGGCGGGCCTGATCTTCGCCCATCACGAATTCACCGACCAGACCGATCCGTTCGAGGCCGGGATCGGCTTCACGGTGCCGCTGAAATCCAAACAGGACGATTTCATCGGCCGCGAGGCGCTGATCCGGCGCAAGGAGCATCCGCGCCATCTGCTCGTCGGCCTCGACATCAAGTCCAACGAGGCCGTCGGCCATGGCGATTGCATTCATATCGGCCGGGCGCAGGTGGGCGTCGTCACCAGCGCCACGCGCTCGCCGGTCCTCGGCAAGACGATCGCGCTCGCCCGCATCGATGTGATGCATGCAAACCCGGGCACCGAGGTCGAGGTCGGCAAGCTCGACGGCCACCAGAAGCGCCTGCCGGCGACGATCGTGCCGCTTTCGCATTACGATCCGCAGAAGACGCTGCCGCGCTCGTAACGCCTGCTTTGGAGGTCGGGAAACGGCGATCGGTTGTTGATACTGTCGTTGACGCGCACGACCGGCGAGATGCAATCTTATGGCGATTTGGCGGCTCAAAAAAACTAAAAGTTGACATATCCGGCTTCGATGATTATATCTCGGTGGTCGATATTGCTTGTTTGACTTTTGTTATCGCACGCTGGCAACGTGCCCTGGACGAACTTCCCTCTTCAAAATCGAGATCATCATCCGTCGTGCTTTCGCACGTGCGGTCGTCAATTGCTATGAAAGGGTTTGTTATGACCACTGGCACAGTTAAATGGTTCAATTCCACCAAGGGCTTCGGCTTCATTCAGCCTGATGACGGCGGCGCTGACGCCTTCGTCCACATCTCTGCCGTCGAGCGTGCTGGAATGCGCGAAATCGTCGAAGGCCAGAAGATCGGCTACGAGCTTGAGCGCGATAACAAGTCGGGCAAAATGTCCGCTTGCAATCTCCAAGCCGCTTAAACTGAAATCTGCTTTCCTTTGACCGCGGATGTACCGGCACAGTTGAAAGTATGATACTATCAAGGTCAGGCAAGTTGCCTGGCCTTTTTGCTGCGTTCCGCCAGCGGGCTGATAAATCCAGGATTGATATGACAGAGTCACACAGCAAATCACGCAAGCAGGCGGAGATTGCCTTCGGAAACGCGCAATCGCAGTTCCTGGCGCGAAGCCGCGCGGTCGAAGAGATCGATTCGACCATACGTGCCCGCGAGGAAAAAACCTTGCGGTTACGCGAAGCGCGTGAAGCCAAGGAATTGCAGGATCGCTTGACAGGGGGTACTGCTCCCAGCGCGAAGCGAAAAAAGAAAATCTGACCCAACGGCATAATTCCTTAAATCGGTCCGATTTCAGGATAAAGCGATGCAGCAGTTCAAGGTATTACAGCGCCCTTTGCGCGTCTTAAGACGTGCGGCGCCGTAGGGTCGAAGTCAAACAGTCAGGAAACAGATTTGAAAAACGCCAAAAACAACGAGCTTTCCGATCGCCGCAGCGCCGCTGCCGAAGCCAAGGCGGCTCTCCTCAATGCGTATCGTAGCGCCAAGGATTCAGCCGAACCGACAAGGCTGGCAAAGCAGGCGGAGCGTCAAGCCATTGCCGCGGCCAGGGAAGAACGTCGCGCTCAGCGAGAACGGGTCAAGCTCGAGGAACTGGAGCGGGCTCAGGCCGCCGAGGCCGAACGTCAGGCTGCCGCCGAGGCCGCAGCACGCGCCGATGCCGACGCGCGCGAAGCAGCTGATAAAGAGCGGATCGCCCGCGTGATTGCCGACGAAGCCGCCCGAAAGGCCGAACGCGACCTGCGTTACGCCAATCGCAAAGCCAGGAAGTCCTGATCGTCAGCGCCGCCTGTTGTCGCAACAGGCAGCGCTCTCTTTCAAGCAGCCTGAACGGCTGCGTTCAGCGGGATTTCGACGTCGATCTCAAGGGTCGAGACGTATTCGTTGCGATCGATCGTCACCTGCACCTTGTCGTGGTCGAGCTGCACATGCTTTGCGATCACCGCCAGGATTTCCTCGCGCAGCAGGGAGACCAGGTCCGACCCCGCCGAGGAACGTTCATGAGCGAGAAGGACCTGCAGCCGTTCGCGGGCGGCCGGTGCGGTTCTCTGCTTGTTGAATAGACGGAAAATATTCATGCTGCCCTCCGTCCGAAGATCTTGCCGAAAATGTTCCTCTTTTCCTCTGGGATGGCGATCGGCACAACTTCGCCGGCGAGCCGACGAGCGGCATCGAAATAGGCCATCGCAGCCGCGCTGCGGCTGTCTGCCAGCGTGACCGGCGCCCCGATATTGGATGCCCGCAGAACATCCATGCTTTCGGGTATGATGCCGAGCAGCGGGATGGACAGGATCTCCAGGACGTCGTCGACCTTGAGCATGTCGCCGCGTTCGGCGCGGTTGGCGTCATAGCGGGTGAGCAGCAGGTGCTTTTCCATCCGCTCGCCGCGTTCGGCCTTGGCGGTCTTGGCATCGAGCAGGCCGATGATGCGATCCGAATCGCGCACCGAAGAGACCTCAGGATTGGTGACGACCACGGCCACATCGGCGTGGCGCATGGCAAGCGTTGCGCCGCGCTCGATGCCGGCGGGGCTGTCGCAGATGATCCAGTCGAAATAGCGCTTCAGGTCGTTGATGACGCGCTCGACGCCCTCGGCCGTCAGATTGTCCTTGTCACGCGTCTGCGAGGCCGGCAGCAGGAACAGCGTTTCCAGCCGCTTGTCGCGGATCAGCGCCTGGGTAAGCTTGGCGTCGCCCTGGATGACATTGATCAGGTCATAGACGACCCGGCGCTCGGCGCCCATGACGAGGTCGAGATTGCGTAAGCCCACGTCGAAATCGACGACGACGACCTTCTCATTGCGTTGCGCCAGCGCCGCTCCCAATGCGGCGGTCGAGGTTGTCTTGCCAACCCCGCCCTTGCCTGACGTGACGACGATCACTTTCCCCATCATTGTCTCTCCTTTGCCGTGGCCCCAGTAATTCAAAGTGTTAAAGCGTGCTGTGCGGCTCTCGAAGAGAGGCGCGGCGCTGCCGTCAGATCAGTTTCTCTGCCATGATCGCGTCGTCTTCGAGCCAGAGCTGAACAGCCTGTCCGCGAAGATTGGCGGCCATGTCTTCCGCCATTTTGTAGATGCCGTCGATTGCAACCAGCTCGGCCTCGAGCTTGCGGCAAAAGATCCGCGCCGATGCGTTTCCGATGGATCCCGCCATGGCTCGGCCACGCAAGGCGCCATAGATATGGACGGACCCGCCGGCGATGACCTCGGCACCCGAGGCGACCGATCCGATGACGGTGACGTCGCCTTCCGGAAAGATCACCGATTGCCCCGAGCGCACCGGTTCCCGGATGACGATCGATTGCATGGCCGGGCGGGCCTCCGCCGCTGCCGGTTTGCCGGGTAGATCGGCAGGCTCCTTTGCCTGAACTTCGATGTCGGAGACCGACCGACCGCCTTTGAGTGCCGGCGGCATGCCGGATCCGAGGATCGAAGGCCGCGCGCCCTCGATGCCCATGATGCTGACATTGCGCTTGGCAAGTTCGGCAATCAGGTCCTTCAGCTGTGGCCGGTCGATTTGCAGGTCCGTCAGATCGAGCACGACAGGCCGTCCGAGGAAGAAGCCGGCCGAACGCGCGGCCAAATCGTCCAGCCGGATCAACCAATCATCGATGGGAAGATCCGGAGACAGCATGACCGCGAGGAAAGAGCGGCCCTTGATGCGGATAGAGCGAGCGTCTGTTAGCACTTTGGTCATCTATGTGAAGAAATCGTTGACCATGTCTACCGCTGCTATGGTTAACAAAAAGTTAACACGGCCTTAATTTCACCGACAATCACCTGAGATTCTTTAAGCGCAGAATTACCGCAAGCCATTGGAAAAGCGTTGCAATCTGCGGAAGCGCTGCCCGGTTAATATTGCGGCTTTCGACTTGAGCCGCAAATCTGCCGCTGCTTGGGTAAAGCTCAGCCTTCCGCCTTGCGTTGTGCGTTGGAAATGGCGCGTGCGGCCTCTTCCGAGGAGTTGGCGAGCGTGCGCATTTCTGCGGCCAGCACGGCAAAGCCCGATCCGGCCGTGCCGGCGCGGGCGGCCTCGATGCCGGCATTGACGGCGAGCAGCTTCAGGTAACGCAGCGATTGCAGGATCTCATTGGTCTTCGAGGCGGTGACGCGCATGCCGGAGGTCTGTTCATCGATTCGCTGATAGAGCGATTCGATGTTGATGATGCTGCCTTCGAGATAGAGAAGCTCGCCCTTCTCGTTCCAGATACCGCCGCCTGTCTCGGTGACCCAGATGAGATGCCCCATGGCGTGGCGGATGCGATACTCCATCGTCCAGTCCGTGCGCTTCTCCAGCGCCCGTCCGACGATCTCATCCATCAAAGGCACGTCTTCCTCGTACATGATCGAGGTGAAGGTTCGCGTGCGGTTGCCGACGATTTCATCGACGGGATAACCGAAGATGCGCTCGATGCCGTTGGTCATCTCAAGCATCGTGTAGTTTTCATCGGCTCGGCAGCGGTAGAGAAAACCGCTCATGCGCCCGAGAATGCTCGTTTGAAAATCCATGAAGGCCGAATCCGAAGAGAAGAGTTGCAATCGTCTCGCTCAAAGGCGCGGCTCACAATATGCCGGAGGAGAGTGCACGAACACCCTCCTCCGGCAATGCAGGCCCGCCTCATCAGTTGCGTAGATATTCCTCCATGGAATCGTCGAGCGCCTCGACCCAGGGGGTGTGGTGCGTCGGCGACATGTTGCCGGTCATCAGCGATCGGTAGGCATGATCGCGAAAGCCCATGATGTTGTGAGCCTTGTGATGTTCCCACTCCATGAAGGTCTGGTTGGTGCCCTCGATGTCGAAGGAGGGATAATCGGTTTCGGCAAGCAGTTCCTTCACATAGTCGCCCTGATACCAGATCATCTGCTCGGCATCCTCGAGTGTTTCCTCGCGGGCGCGCCACATGTCGAAATTGGCTTTCAGCTCCTCTTCCGGCGGCAGCGTGATGCGGCCCATCATCACGTCGCGTGCCCACCAGGCCTGCACGTCGAACATGTTGAAGGTATAGAACTGGTCCTGCATGCCGATATAGAAAAGCTGCGGGTTCTTGTCGAAGATCACCCCCTTGTAGAGGCTGTCAGCCCAGAGGCGGTTGGCGGTCTTCAGCCGGAGTTCGTCGGGCAGGAATGGGAAGTGGTGCTGGTATCCGGTGCAGAGGATCACCGCATCGACCTCCTTGGTCGAGCCGTCGAGGAAATGTGCGGTGCGGTTTTCGAGCTTGATCAGCAATGGCCGCTCCTCGAAATTCTCTGGCCATTTGAAGCCCATCGGCTTCGAGCGATAGCTCGTCGTCACCGATTTCGCGCCGTATTTCCAGCATTGCGAGCCGATGTCCTCGGCCGAATAGCTGCGTCCGACGAGCAGGATGTCCTTGCCCTTGAACTCCAGCGCGTCACGGAAGTCGTGGGCATGCAGCACGCGGCCGTTGAAGGTCTTCACGCCTTCGAAATAGGGCACGTTCGGCGTCGAGAAATGACCTGATGCCACGACGACATAGTCGAATTCCTCGTCATACATCCGGTCCTCGACGCGGTTATGCGCCGTCACCGTGAACTTCTTCGTCTGATCGTCGAAGCGGACCATGCGTACCGGCGTGCTGAAGCGCACCCAGTGGCGGACGTTCGCCTTCTCGACGCGGCCCTTGATGTAGTCCCAGAGCACGGCGCGCGGCGGATAGGAGGCGATCGGCTTGCCGAAGTGCTCCTCGAAGGAATAGTCAGCGAATTCAAGGCATTCCTTCGGTCCGTTCGACCAAAGGTAACGATACATGCTGCCGTGGACCGGCTCGCCATATTCGTCGAGGCCGGTGCGCCAGGTATAGTTCCAGAGCCCGCCCCAGTCCGACTGTTTTTCGAAGCAGACGATCTCCGGGATCTCGGCGCCCTTTTGGGCGGCCGATTGAAAGGCGCGCAGCTGCGCCAGTCCGGAAGGACCGGCACCAATGACGGCTACTCTTGTCATGAAGCATTCCCCTCTTGATTATATCGCATTGTCCTGCGTGTCAGTCCGGATAGATGCCGGGGCTGGTCGGCGCCCCATCGTCATACTTGGAAAACCAGTCGATCGTCGTCTCGCGGAAGCGGGTGAGGCCTTTGTAGTCGATGAGCTCCGGCGGCAGTGTCTTCAGCACGCGCGGAAAGCGTCGCGCCCATTTCGGCACGGTCACGAGCTCTTCCATGTTCATCAGGTAGCAGCGGATGACGAAAAGGATGGCGTTCGAGCGTGGCAGGCGCCAAAGGCTCTGCAGCTCGACGCGCAGATGCACCTTCTCGCCGACATTATCAGGTGTCACCGTGGTGCGGTCAGGACCCCATTTGTGATAATTCTCCGGGCTGGTGTCGAGCCGCGGATTGATCGTCATCGTCCAGTTGAAGCGCCGTGTCGGCTTGCCCTGCTGCAGGTTCAACAGGAATTTCAGCGCTCGGTCGAAGACGCCGATCTGGTGGGCGAGCGGCACCGGCCCATGCCATTCCATGAAATTCATGCCGATGTCGAAATCGAGCGACCAGTCGGCTTGCGTCGTCACCATGCCGGCATCCATCCAGAGATTGCTGTCGCGCTGGTCGACGATGCAGAAATCGCCCTGGGCCTGGCGGGTGATATATTCGAAGGGCTCATAGGGCAGCGTCGAGGCATCGCCAAAGGTGAAGCTGTCGTCGATGCCGAGTGGGCGGTTGATCCAACGCCACTGGTCACCGTTGCGGATCAGCGTGAAATGGTCGGGGTACCCTGCCGCCTGCTCTTCCATCAAAAGTTCGAGCGTATCCCATTGCGCGCTCATCATGTGCGGCAGCGCCTGATAGCGTAGCGGATCTTCCTTCAGCACCAGCGCCCGGTCGTGCATCTCGGCGACATAATGCTCGTCGACGTCGATCAAGCTTTCGTAGACGGTTCCCGCCCGGCCGTGGACATGCGGCTCCATATTGACCGAATACATGTATTCGTCGCGGTCAAAGGGAAACGGGAAACGCCGGATATTCTCGGGGCTATTCCGATAGCTGAAATCGTTCCGGAAGGTTTCCTGCTTGAAGACGATTGCCATGTCCGGTCTCCTTGTTCCGCTTCCGATGCCGCTAGAGATCAAGATGCAGCGTGTTTCCCTCGAAGCGGGAAACGCAGATCATCACCTTGCGGCCGGATGCTTTTTCTTCGTTCGTCAGATAAACGTCATGGTGCAGCAGCTTGCCGTCGCAGGTGACGACCCCGGTCTCGCATTGACCGCAGGCGCCGCCGCGACAGAGGAAGGGCGCATCGACGCCCGCTGCCTCGATTGCCTCCAGCATGCTTTCGTGATGGCCGACCTTCACGGTCTTGCCGGACCGCAGGAGCTCGATCGCGAAGGGCTTGCCTGGTAGAGACGACAGGAACCGTTCCGAATGCAGGTTCTGTTCCGGCCAGCCGGCGTCCAGTCCCGACTTCAGCACGCCGTCGATCATCCCTGACGGGCCGCAGACATAAAGATGCGTGCCGAGCGGCTGGGTGCCGAGCAGGCGCGTCAGCGGCATGGCGCCGCCTTCGGCATCGCAATAGATCTTGATGCGATGTCCGCCATAGCGCTCGACGAGATGCTGCCAATAGGCGCCGCGGTCGCGCGTGCGGATGGCATAATGCAGCTCGAAATTGGCGCCCTCGCGGGAAAACTGCTCCATCATTGCGATGAAGGGGGTAATGCCGATGCCACCGGCGATCAGAAGATGCTTGCGCCCGCGCCAGTCCGGCTGGAAGAGGTTGACAGGATAACTGACCTTGAGCTCGTCGCCTTCGCTGACCTTCTCATGCATGAAGGTAGAGCCGCCGCGCGAATTCTCGACGTGCAGCACGCTGATCTCGTAGGCTGCGCAATCATGCGGCGGCGACATCAGCGAATAGGCGTTGCGGCGCATATGGCCGCCATCGTTCATCAAGACGATGACGTGGGCGCCGCCGGAGAAATAAGGCATCGGCTTGCCGTCAAGGCGCTCGAAACGGAAGCGCTTGACGCGCTCGGCAATCGGAGTGATCCGCACCACGCGGACAGGAATTTCAGTACCACCGCTCAAAGGAACAACTCCTCGGGGTCAGGCGCGCTGCCCGGTTCTTCCGCATCGATATTGACGCCCTGGAAGGCGGCGAGCCGGCGCGAATAGTGATCGCGCACCAGAAGCGGCAGCCCGCAATGGCTGCAGGCAAACGGGCTGGTGGTGACGTCGTCGGTAATGCCCTTGCAATGGACGCATTGCACCCGCCGTGCCAGCGAGCCGCGATGCTCGGTGATGACGGAGGCATGGTCCATGCCGTAATCGAGCGCCACGAGCATTGCCTGGCCGATGAAGCCTTCCGTGCCCGACAGATAAAGCCGCGTGCCCATGTGAGCAGTGGCAAGCGAACCCTTCAATCGGAAGAGCAGCGTTGCGATCGTCGGGGCCGTGAAGAACATGTCGGCGCCGAGGTGGCGCAGCGTCTCGTCCAAGCCGGATCCTTGCGAGCCGCGGGCGACATAGAGGATCTCGCTGCGGGCAAGAGCCGTTTCGTCAAGCGCCGGCTGCTGATCGAGCAGAGCCCTGGCGCCCTCCCCTTCGAGCGCGAAAATGTGCCGCCGGGCATTGGGCTGGATGGTCAGGCCCGTGTAGACTGGTCGGCTTTTGATGCCTGCAACGAGCATTTGCGTGCTCCTTAACCTACGGCAATCCTCTTCTTCTTCTCCGGATCGTCGAAAGGAAGCGTGTGGGCGGTGGCGCCTGCCTTCACGGTCTTGCCGTGGACTTCGAGTTTCGTCCCATGCACCGCCTTGTCAACGTCGAGACGGGCAATTGCCATGGATTTCTTCGTCAGTGAGGAATAGCTCGGGCAGGTAATGACACCGACCTTTTTGCCGTCGGCAAAGACTTCGTCACCGAGATCGGCCGGTCCGTCGGCATCGATCAGCATGCCGAAGATCTTGAAGCGTTCCTTGCCCTTGAGGCGGGCATGCTCCTCGGCGCCACGGAAGCCCGTCTTGCCGGGGCTGACGGTGAAGTCGAGGCCGAGTTCCCAGAGGCTATCGCCGGGCGGCTGATCGGCGAAGGGATACATCTGCGAATTGTCGTAAGGGTAGAAGAGCAGGTAGCTTTCGACCCGCAGCATGTCGAGAACGGAGAAGCAGCAGGGGATGATGCCCATCGGCTTGCCTTCCTCGACGATCCGGTCCCAGACCATGACGGCGTCCTGGCCGCGCACGAAGATCTCGTAGCCGCGCTCGCCGGTATAACCGGTACGCGAGATCATCACCGGCGCGCCGAACAGCGTCGTCTGCATGTGGTGGAAGTATTTGAGATCGCGAATGCCGGGCACATATTTGGCCAGATAGTCGACCGCGAGCGGTCCCTGCAGCGACAGGTCGTGCAGGTCGTCATCGAAGAGCACGGCGCAATTGCGGCCCGCGGCCTGCTTGACGAGTTCCTCGTGGCCGGAGCCGGAGCCATGCACCAGCATCCAGGAATTCGGGCCGGTGCGATAGACGATGCAGTCGTCGGTGAAGTGGCCGCGCTCGTTCAGCATCGTCGCATAGACCGACCGGCCGGGGTAGATCTTCGTCAGGTCGCGGCTGGTGATGGAGTCGAGCACGGCGATGGCGTGCGGGCCGACCAGGTGCACCTTCTTCAGGCCCGAGACATCCATGATGCCGGCCTTGGTACGGACGGCGACATGCTCCTCCGACATATCCTTGTCATAGGTCCAGGCGGTGCCCATACCGCTCCAGTCCTCGAGCTTCGATCCCAGTGCGCGATGCCGATCCGCCAAGACGGAGAAACGCCATGATAAAGCCATTGTCCGTTCCCTCTTATTTCCTCTACGGAATATTTATTTCCTGACTATATAAGTCTTTCGCGTCGTGGCAAGCCCGCCCGGCATGCATTTCCCAAACTTTGATGGCATAGGCGCTGTGGCGCGATGGGTGCGATGACGCCAATCATCTCTCAGCCCATCCGCTCCGACGCGTAACTTCCGGGGCTGGCCGGGAAGACCACGGTGCGGTTGCCGTTGATGAAGGTGCGGTGATGGATATGGGCGTGGATGGCGCGCGCCAGCACCTGGCTTTCGACGTCGCGGCCGATCGAGACATAGTCGTCGGGCGACTGCGCATGGGTGATGCGCGCCGTGTCCTGCTCGATGATCGGGCCTTCGTCGAGATCGGCGGTGACGTAATGGGCCGTCGCCCCGATCAGCTTCACGCCGCGTTGATAGGCCTGTTTGTAAGGGTTGGCGCCCTTGAAGCTTGGCAGGAAGGAGTGGTGGATATTGATGATCTTCCCGGACATCTTCTGGCACATCTCGTCCGACAGGATCTGCATGTAGCGGGCGAGCACGATCAGCTCGGTGCCGGTCTGCTCGACCACGTCCATGATATGGCCCTCGGCCTGCACCTTGTTGGCCTTGGTGACCGGAATATGGTGGAAGGGGATGTCATGGTTGACCACGACCTTCTGGTAGTCGAAATGGTTGGAGACCACGCCAACGATATCGATCGGCAGGGCGCCGATCTTCCAGCGGTAAAGCAGGTCGTTCAGACAATGGCCGAAGCGCGACACCATCAAGAGCACCTTCATGCGCTTCTCGCTGTCGTGAAAATCGTAATCCATTTCGAAAGGAGCGGCGACGGTCGCAAAACCGGTGTCGATATCGGCGCCCGAAAGCCCCTCCTCCGAAATGAAGCTGACGCGCATGAAGAACTTGCCGGTGTCGAGATCGTCGAACTGCGAACTGTCGATGATGTTGCAGCCTTTGTCGGCCAGATAGCTCGAAATCGCCGCGACGATGCCGCGCGTCGACTTGCAGGATACGGTGAGTACGAAACTCTTCATGCTGTTTCTTCCTTCGCTATCCCGAGCGCAGATGGCCTACTGCATAATTCCTTAAATCGGGTTCGACTTGATAATTACGCAGCAATTCAAAGTGTTAGCGTCGTTTTGGCGTCTGAAATACACGCGGCACTGCAACCACGCCGGAGCTTGTCTGCTCCGGCGCATCAGCGTGTCTTCAGAACGCCCGTCCGTTCAGATGTCGAGCGTGCTGTCGCGTTCCCACTGGGTGAAATGCGAGCAGAAAGCATTCCATTCCTGATGCTTGAGCTTGAGATAGGCGGCGGAAAACTCGGCCCCGATCGCCTGCTTCAAGCCCTCGTCTGCATCATAGGCGCGCAGCGCGTCGAGCAGGTTGAGCGGTAGGCGCGGCGCGTCCTTCACCAGATACCCTTCGGCATACATGTCGATATCGTAATGCCGGCCGGGGTCTGCCTGGCTGCGGATGCCGTCGAGGCCGGCCGCGATGATGATCGCCTGCAGCAGGTACGGATTGACCGCACCATCAGGCAGGCGCAGCTCGAAACGTCCAGGTCCCGGCACGCGCACCATGTGGGTGCGGTTGTTGCCCGTCCAGGTCACGGTGTTCGGCGCCCAGGTCGCGCCCGATGTCGTGCGCGGCGCGTTGATGCGCTTATAGGAATTGACCGTCGGATTGGTGATCGCGGCGAGCGCGGAGGCGTGCTTCATGATGCCGCCGAGGAATGTTTTACCCTGAGCGGAGAGCCCAAAGGCCATTTCCTTGTCGGCAAAGGCGTTGACCTTGCCATCGATGTCCCAGACCGAAATATGGGCATGGCAGCCGTTTCCGGTCAGGCCTTTGAAGGGCTTCGGCATGAAGGTGGCGCGAAGGCCGTGTTTTTCGGCGACCGACTTGACCATGAACTTGAAGAAGGAGTGCTTGTCTGCCGTCTGAAGCGCGTCGTCATATTCCCAGTTCATCTCGAACTGGCCGTTCGCGTCCTCGTGGTCGTTCTGATAGGGCTTCCAGCCGAGCTCGAGCATGTAGTCGCAGATCTCGGCGATGACATCATAGCGACGCATCACGGCCTGCTGATCGTAGCAAGGCTTCTCGGCGGTATCGAACTGGTCCGAAATCACCGAGCCGTCCGCAGAAATCAGAAAGAACTCGGGCTCCACGCCGGTTTTCACCCGGAGCCCTTCTTTCGCAGCTTCAGCGACCAGTCTTTTCAGCACCACGCGCGGTGCCTGTTCGACAGGCTGATCGTTCATGACGCAGTCGGCTGCAACCCATGCGACGTCTTTCTTCCAGGGCAACTGGATGACCGAGGACGCATCGGGAAGCGCGAACAGGTCGGGATGGGCTGGCGTCAAATCGAGCCAGGTTGCGAAGCCCGCAAAGCCGGCGCCATCCTTCTGCATATCGGCAATGGCTTCTGCCGGGACCAGCTTGGCGCGTTGGCCACCGAACAGGTCGGTATAGCTGATCATGAAATATTTGATGCCTTTGTCTTTGGCAAAAGCAGCAAGGTCCAGTGTCATTCTCGTTCCCCTTTGGATTTCTTGGAGACACTTTGCTTATGGATGCGAGACGGCCGGGACGTTTGCCCGGCCGGTAGTAGAAATCAGTAGCCTCCCTTGCCGGGATACCAGTTTGTGCCGGCGAGCGGGATCTGGGCCATGGCGGCCGCCTCCATCGTCAGCGCGCAAAGATCTTCCGGTTCCAGGTTGTGCAGGTGGTTCTTGCCGCAGGCGCGCGCGATGGTCTGGGCTTCCAGCGTCATGACCTTCAGATAGTTGGCGAGACGGCGGCCGGCGGCGATTGGATCAAGGCGCTTCATCAGTTCCGGGTCCTGCGTCGTGATGCCGGCCGGGTCTTTGCCTTCGTGCCAGTCGTCATAGGCGCCGGCCGTCGTGCCGAGCTTCTGGTATTCTTCTTCCCAATGCGGATCGTTGTCGCCGATCGCAACGAGTGCCGCCGTGCCGATGGCAACGGCATCGGCACCCAGCGCCAGTGCCTTGGCCACGTCGGCGCCCGATCGGATGCCGCCCGAGATGATCAGTTGCACCTTGCGATGCATGCCGAGATCCTGCAGCGCCTGGACGGCGGGGCGGATGCAGGCGAGCGTCGGCATGCCGACATTTTCGATGAAGACATCCTGCGTCGCGGCGGTTCCGCCCTGCATGCCATCGAGCACCACCACGTCGGCACCAGCCTTCACCGCAAGTGCGGTATCGTAATAGGGACGCGCGCCACCGACCTTCACATAGATCGGCTTTTCCCAGTCGGTGATCTCACGCAGTTCCAGGATCTTGATTTCGAGGTCGTCCGGGCCCGTCCAATCCGGATGACGGCAGGCCGAGCGCTGGTCGATGCCCTTCGGCAGATTGCGCATGTTGGCGACGCGATCGGAGATCTTCTGGCCGAGCAGCATGCCGCCGCCGCCGGGCTTTGCGCCTTGACCGACAACCACTTCGATCGCATCGGCGCGACGCAGGTCCTTGGGATTCATGCCGTATCGCGACGGAAGATACTGGTAGACCAGCGTCTGCGAATGGCCGCGCTCTTCATCGGTCATCCCGCCGTCGCCTGTCGTGGTGGAGGTTCCGGCAATCGTCGCGCCGCGTCCGAGCGCTTCCTTGGCATTGCCGGAGAGCGCGCCGAAGCTCATGCCGGCAATGGTGATCGGCGTCTTCAGGTGAATGGGCTTTTTGGCGAAGCGTGCGCCGAGGACGACCGACGTGTCGCACTTTTCGCGGTAACCTTCGAGCGGATAGCGCGAGATCGATGCGCCGAGAAAAAGCAGGTCATCGAAATGCGGAACCTTGCGTTTGGTGCCGGCGCCACGGATGTCGTAAATGCCGGTTGCCGCCGCACGGCGGATTTCCGCCAGCGTGTAATCGTCGAAGGTCGCGGACTTGCGCGGCGGGGTATAGGGGTTGTGATAGCTCATGATGGTCCCTCGCCTTAATACGCGTCGGCGTTGTCGATATTGAAATTGTAAAGCTTGCGGGCCGAGCCGTAACGCTTGAATTCCTCGGGCCTCACTTCGCTCACGCCCGCCTTTTCGAGAAGTTCGGCCAGCTTCGTCAGATGCTCGGGACGCAGCTCCTTTTCGATGCAATCGGCACCCAGGCTCTTGACCGAACCGCGTACGAAGAGCTTCGCCTCGTAGAGCGAATCCCCAAGCGCATCGCCGGCATCGCCGAGCACCACGAGGTGGCCGGACTGGCCCATGAAGGCCGACATATGGCCGATATTGCCATGAACGACGATGTCGATGCCCTTCATCGAGATGCCGCAGCGCGATGCCGCATTGCCCTTGATGACAAGGAGGCCGCCGCGGCCGGTTGCGCCGGCATACTGGCTGGCATCACCCTCGATGACGACTGTTCCAGACATCATGTTTTCTGCAACACCCGGACCTGCCGAACCGTGAACCGTGACGGTCCCGCCGTCGTTCATCCCGGCGCAGTAATAGCCGACCGACCCCTTCACATCGACCGTGACGGGCGCATCGATGCCGACGGCAACCGAATGGCTGCCGCGCGGATTGACGACTTCGAAGGAAAGATCGTTCGAACCGTTCTGGATGTTGTGCAGGGCGCTGTTGAGTTCACGCAACGGCGTAGTGGCAAGATCAATGACAGGCATGTTTCGATAACCCTTGGAGAATATGCATGAGGCGCCGGTCAAGCGACCTTCTGGTGATCCCAGAAATAGACGGTTGCAGGCTCCGGCTCCCAGACCCGGGCATTCTCGATGCCGGGCAGATTGACGAGCGCCCGGTATTCGGAACCGAAGGCGACATACTGCTCCGTTTCGGCCATGACGGCGGGCTTGCAGGCGATCGCATCGCGCACCACGCCGAAGCCGGACTTGGTGCCGACGACGAAGGTGAAGAAGCCGTCGAGGTCATCCACCGCGCCTTCCAGCGCCTGGCCGAGATTCTTGCCCTTGGCCATCTCTGCCGTCAGGTAGGCGGCGGCGACCTCGGTGTCGTTTTCGGTTTCGAAGGTCATGCCTTCGCGCTTCAGCTCGCGGCGCAGATTGTTGTGGTTGGACAGCGAGCCATTATGCACCAGGCATTGGTCGGCGCCGGTGGAAAAAGGGTGGGCGCCGAGCGTCGTGACGGCTGATTCCGTCGCCATGCGGGTATGGCCGATGCCGTGGGTGCCGGCCATTGAATTGACCGCGAAGCGGGAGACCACATCCTTCGGCAGGCCGGTTTCCTTGTAGATCTCGATGGCGTCGCCGCTGCTCATAATGCGGATGTTGGGACGCAATTCAGAAACGGCTGCCTTGCCCGCATCGAGCAGATCCTTCGCAAGCGTGATGACGGCATGCGTGCTCTTAACCTGGATGGCGACCGGTGCGCCGACCGCCTGGCCGAGCTCGGCCTCAAGGCCGGCGAAATCCTTCTTCGGATTGGCCGACTGGATGGTGATCTTGGCATTGCTGCCGCTGGCGTCGCCATAGATCGCGATACCGGCGCTGTCCGGCCCCCGATCCGTCATCGTTATCAGCATCGAGGACAGCAGTGCCCCGAGCTCCGGTTCGAGACTTTTATCCTTGAGGAAGAGCCCCACAATTCCGCACATGACCAGACCTCCGTTCGTGTTGAGAAAGGACTAGCAGGTCTGTTTTCGGTTTTCAACTCGGAAGAAAGATTTTTTCTTTTAAGGCAAGTCAGCTTTTCGAGCTCCGCTGAGGATAGGTGATGATCGAGAGGTATTTGCTCGGGAGTTTGACCAACTGCTCCGGCCCATGTGGTGCATCGGCATCGAAGAACAGGCTGTCGCCCGGCTCCATCTGGAAAAGCTGGTCGCCATGGCGGTAAACGACTTCGCCTTCGAGCATGTAGAGAAATTCCATGCCCTCGTGCTGGAAGGTCGGGAAGGTGTCGGAATCGGCCGTCAATGTGATGAGGTAAGGCTCGACGATGACGCCGCTGGTATTGTT
Organism: Rhizobium sp. CRRU65; assembly: GCF_048551595.1. NCBI lineage: Bacteria > Pseudomonadati > Pseudomonadota > Alphaproteobacteria > Hyphomicrobiales > Rhizobiaceae > Rhizobium > Rhizobium sp. CRRU65. The sequence continues at coordinate 409,506 of NZ_JBLYZH010000002.1, forward strand.
GTCGATATGGCCGAGCAGATTATATTGATGGCCGGCGCGCGTGCCGCGCCGTTCGAGTTCGATGCCCTGCCCCGCTTTGACGAAGACGGCATTGCGCGGTTCCTCGAAACGGCGGAAGAAGGCCGTCAGTGGTACGCCGAGCGCCCGCGACAGCGATTGCAGCGTCGTCAGCGACGGCGAGATGTTGCCGTTCTCGATCTTCGACAGCATGCCGAGTGAAATGCCGGTCGCGGCCGCCAGATCGGTGACCGTGATGCCGAGTTTCTTGCGGTAGGCGCGCACCTCATGGCCTATCGCCATTTCGAGGTTGTTTTCCTTCGGCTCGCGGACGGCGTGCGGATCCTGGGAAAAGGGAGCGCGTCCACTCTGCGCCTGTTCCGGTTGCTCTGCCGCTTCGCGCTTGGATTTCATAGGTTTTCTACCGCCGCCTTCTCTTTTGCCCAAGGCAACCCTATCGTCATAGTGAAAATTCCTCAACCGTGAAGAAAACCTATTCCCGCCGCGCCGCGCGCGGAGCGATGCCGTAGACGGCACGGAACATCCGGGAAAAATGGCTCAGACTGGAAAAACCGGTGGCCACCGCGATTTCCGAGACGGAAAGCGGGCTCTGCTTCAGCAGGCGATGGGCATGCTGCAGCCTGATCCTGCGGTACTGATCGAGAAAGGTGGTGCCGAGATGAGCCGAAAAGAGCCGGTCGAGATGGCGGGTGGTGACGCCGGCGATGCGCGCCATGGCGGCACGCTCGAGCGGCATCTCGATCGTCTCTTCCATCCGTTCGAGAACGTTGAGCAGGCCGGAATGATGGACGCCGTAACGCTGCGCCAGCGAGGCGCGCTGGGGTGCAGCGGGCTCGTTGACCTCGGTGTGCAGATACCAGTCGCTGACCCGGCGGGCGAAATCCGGCCCCATGCGCTCGGCGATCAGCACATGCATCATGTCGAGCGGTGCGATGCCGCCGCCGCAGGTGATCCGGTTGCCGTCGATCACGAAGCGCGCCTGGCGCGGCGTCAGGTCCGGGAAGGCTTCGAGAAGGGCTGCGGCATGCTCCCAGTGGATGGTGAAGTCGCGGTGGCCAAGCAGTCCGGCGGCGGCCATCAGATAGGGGCCGCCCGAGATGCCGCCGATCCTCACCCCTTCGCGCGACAGCTGCCGCAAGCAGGCAAGTACGCTAGGATATCGCCAGTCGCGGGGCAAGCCGCCGGCGCAGACGAAGGCCGTTCCGAGCCCGGAGCCCCTGACCGGGAGAGGCTCGGCGGGGACGCTTGTGCCCGAGGAGGAGAGCGCCGGCGCGCCATCGGGCGAGAAGATCTGCAGTCGATAGATCTCGCGTCCGGCCAAAAGATTTGCCGCCCTGAGCGGTTCGGTCGCCGAAGCATAGGACATCAGCGCAAATCCCGGGATAAGGATGAAGCCGATTTTCTGGACATTTCTACTATCAACAGAGGACATGTCTCTTTCTTAGCGATTTGTGTCCCTTCTGTGCAAGTCAGCCCTTCTCTTTCTGGCATCATGCAGCTGTTCTTTCCGGAGTGACCATGCGCTATTCCGCTCTTTCGATTTTCCTGAACGGCCTTCGCGGCAACAAAGGCTGGGCGCCGGCCTGGCGCGAGCCGGCGCCGAAGCCGCATTACGACGTCATCATCGTCGGCGGCGGCGGGCATGGTCTTGCCACCGCCTACTACCTTGCCAAGGAGTTCGGCGTCACCAATGTCGCTGTCCTCGAAAAGGGCTATCTCGGCTCCGGCAATATCGGCAGGAACACGACGATCATCCGCTCGAACTACCTGCTGCCGGGTAATAATCCGTTCTACGAGCTGTCGATGAAACTTTGGGAGGGGCTGGAGCAGGACTTCAACTTCAACGCCATGGTCTCGCAGCGCGGCGTTCTCAACCTCTTCCATTCCGACGCGCAGCGCGACGCCTATACGCGCCGCGGCAACGCCATGCGGCTGCATGGCGTCGACGCCGAGCTTCTCGACCGGCAGGCGGTACGCAGGAAATTGCCCTTCCTCGATTTCGACAATGCCCGTTTCCCCATTATGGGCGGCCTGTTCCAGCCGCGCGGCGGCACGGTGCGCCACGATGCGGTCGCCTGGGGTTATGCGCGAGGCGCCGATCAGCGCGGCGTCGACATCATCACCCAGTGCGAGGTGACCGGCATCCGCAGCGAAAACGGTCAGATTACCGGCGTCGAGACCAACAAGGGCTTCATCGGCTGCGGCAAGCTGGCGCTTGCTGCCGCCGGCAACTCCACCGTCGTCGCCGATATGGCCGGCCTTCGCCTGCCGATCGAAAGCCATGTGCTGCAGGCCTTCGTCTCCGAAGGGCTGAAACCGTTCATCGACACAGTCGTCACCTTCGGCGCCGGGCATTTCTACGCGTCCCAGTCGGACAAGGGCGGCCTGGTCTTCGGCGGTGACATCGACGGCTACAATTCCTATGCCCAGCGCGGCAATCTCGCCTCGGTCGAGCATGTCGCCGAAGCCGGGCTGGCGCTGATTCCGTCGCTGTCGCGCGTGCGTTATCTGCGCTCCTGGGGTGGCGTCATGGATATGAGCATGGACGGCTCGCCGATCATCGACCGCACCCATGTCGACAATCTCTATCTCAACACCGGCTGGTGTTACGGCGGCTTCAAGGCCACACCCGCCTCTGGCTTCTGCTACGCCCATCTGATCGCCCGCAACGCGCCGCATCAGACCGCCCGCGCCTTCCGGCTCGACCGCTTCGCACGCGGCTATCCGATCGACGAAAAGGGCGTCGGCGCCCAGCCCAATCTGCACTGAGGACATTTAAGATGGCGAGCTTGATTTCCTGTCCCCATTGCGGCGCCCGACCGAAGGAGGAGTTCTCGATCCGCGGCGATGCCGGCCTTATCAGGCCGGCGCCGGATGCCGGTGCGGCGGCCTGGTTCGATTATGTCTATCTGCGCGACAATCCGAGAGGCCGGCACAGCGAATATTGGCACCACTCTTCCGGATGCCGCCGCTGGCTGATCGTCGAACGCGATACCGTCACCCATGTGGTCCACGGCGTCAGGGATGCCGCTCTTTCCAAGCTCGGCGGAGAACCGGCATGACGAGCTTCCGTCTTTCCTCCGGCGGCCGCATCGACCGCGCCACGACGCTCGGTTTTACTTTCGACGGCAGGCCACTCGAAGGCCATCCGGGCGATACACTCGCCTCGGCGCTGCTTGCCAACGGCGTCCAGCTCGTCGGCCGCAGCTTCAAATATCACCGCCCGCGCGGCATCCTGACGGCGGGCGCTGCCGAACCGAACGCGCTGGTAACGACGGGCAGCGGCGGGCGCACCGAGCCGAATACGCGCGCCACGATGATCGAGCTCTACCAGGGGCTGACGGCAAAGAGCCAGAACCGCTGGCCTTCGCTCGGCTTCGATGTCGGCGCGGTCAACGGGCTGCTGTCGCCCTTCCTCAGTGCCGGCTTCTACTACAAGACCTTCATGTGGCCGGCGGCCCTCTGGGAAAAGCTCTACGAGCCGGTGATCCGCAAGGCGGCGGGCCTCGGCAGGGCTTCCTACGAGGCCGATCCCGATAGCTACGAGAAATGCTGGGCGCATTGCGATCTGCTGGTGATCGGCGCCGGTCCTTCCGGTCTTGCCGCGGCGCTGACCGCCGGCCGCGCCGGCGCGCGCGTCGTCCTCGCCGACGAGGGACCCGAACTCGGCGGCAGCCTGCTTTCCGACAGCGGCACTATTGACGGCAAGCCGGCGGATGCGCTTCTCGGCGCGCTGCTTGCCGAACTGGCGAGCCTGGAGAACGTGCGCCGCCTGCCGCGCATGACGGTGTTCGGCTGGTACGACGACAATGTCTTTGGCGCCGTCGAACAGGTGCAGAAGCATGTGGCGATGCCCGATCCGGATCGTCCCGTCGAACGCTTGTGGCGCATCGTCGCCCGCCAGGCGATCCTTGCGACCGGCGCCGAGGAGCGTCCGCTTGTCTTCGGCGGCAACGATATTCCCGGTGTGATGATGGCAGGCGCGATGCGCAGCTATCTCAACCGGCAGGCGGTCGCGCCCGGCAGAAGCACCGTCATCTTCACCACCAACGATGCCGGTTACAGTACCGCCGCCGATCTCGAAGCCGCCGGCCTCGCAGTTACGGCGATCGTCGACAGCCGCGGCGATGCTGCCGCGAGCTGGCAGGGCCGCGCCGAAGTGCTGAAGGGCGCCAGGGTCATCGACGCGTTTGGCGGCAAGCGGCTGCGCGGCGTCAGCGTCGAGGCAGCAGGCGGTATCCGCCGGATTGACGCGGATGCGCTTGCCATGTCGGGCGGCTGGAGCCCGATCATCCATCTTGCCTGCCATCGCGGTGCGAAACCGCAATGGTCGGACGAGGCCTCGGCGTTTCTGGCGCCTGTCCAGCAGGAAGGTCTGACCGTTGCCGGCTCGGCTGCCGGCGTGGCGCAAACCGCGACCTGCCTTGGTGATGGCGCCGCAAAGGCAGCTGCCGCGTTGAAGGCGATCGGTTTCGCGGCGGCGGAGCCGGCCTTTGCACCGGCTTTCGAGATGGCTGCACAGGCAAAGCCGCTCTGGTCGGTCAAGGGCTCGAAGGGCAAGGCTTTCGTCGATTACCAGAACGACGTGCATCTCAAGGATCTCGGCCTCGCCGTCCGCGAAGGCTACGGTCACGTCGAGCTCGCCAAGCGTTACACCACATCAGGCATGGCGACCGATCAGGGCAAACTTTCCAACATCAACGCCATCGGCATCCTTGCCGAGGCACGCGGCGTGTCACCCGCCGAGGTGGGAACGACGACCTTCCGGCCCTTCTACACGCCGGTTTCCTTCGGCGCCTTGACCGGGGCGTCGCGCGGCAAACATTTCCAGCCGGCGCGCAAATCGCCGCTGCATGGCTGGGCTAAGAAGAATGGCGCGATCTTCGTCGAAACCGGCCTCTGGTACCGGTCCGCCTGGTTTCCGCGCGCCGGAGAGACGACATGGCGTGAAAGCGTCGACCGCGAGGTGCTGAACATCCGGAAGAATGCCGGCCTCTGCGACGTCTCGACCCTCGGCAAGATCGAAATATCAGGGAGGGATGCCGCGACCTTCCTCGATCGCATCTATTGCAACGGCTTCGCCAAGCTCGCTGTCGGCAAGGCGCGTTACGGCATCATGCTGCGTGAGGACGGCTTCATCTATGATGACGGCACCACCAGCCGGTTCAGTGACGAGCATTTCTTCATGACGACGACGACCGCACTTGCCGCCGGCGTGTTGACCCATCTCGAATTCTGCGCCCAGACGCTCTGGCCGGAACTCGACGTCTGCTTCGCCTCCTCGACCGATCAATGGGCGCAGATGGCCGTTGCCGGGCCGAAGTCGCGCGCCATTCTTCAGGAGATCGTCGACGAGGATTTGTCGGATGCAGCCTTCCCCTTCATGAGCGCGCGCAAGGTCTCCCTGTTCGGCGGCCAACTTGAAGGGCGGCTCTTCCGGATTTCCTTCTCGGGCGAACTCGCCTACGAGCTGGCGGTGCCCGCCGGCTACGGCGAAGGCGTTGCGGATGCGATCATGGCGGCGGGCGAGAAACATGGCATCTGCGCCTATGGCGCCGAAGCGCTCGGCGTCATGCGCATCGAAAAGGGCCATGTCACCCATGCCGAAATCAACGGCACGGTGACGCCTGGCGACCTCGGTTTCGGCCGCATGGTTTCATCAACCAAGCCGGATTTCATCGGCAAGGCATTGCTTGCCCGCGAAGGGCTGCAGGATCCCGAGCGGCAGCGCCTTGTCGGCGTCAAGCCGCTTAATCCGGCGACCGGTTTCCGCACCGGCTCGCATATTCTCGCCGACGGCGTTGCGGCGACCCTCGAAAACGACCAAGGCTACGTCACTTCAAGCGCCTTTTCGCCAGGGCTCGGCCATACGATCGGCCTGGCGCTCGTCAGGCGTGGGCCGGAGCGCATCGGTGAAAAGGTGACGGTCTGGAACGGCCTGCGCAACGAATTCACCGATGCGGTGCTCTGCCATCCCGTCTTCATCGATCCCGAAAACGAGAAGCTCCATGCGTGATCTTCCGCAACACAAGCCGGTTCTGGCCGGGGCAGCATATAAAGGCATCTCAGGGGCGGGCGTCCGGCTGGAAGCCTTGCCGGAGGGCCATCTCCTGCATGTGCTCGGCGCAATCGAGCCCACCGCGCTCGCCGCAGAATTGGTGAAAGCAGGCTTTGCGAAAAGTTCGATCCGTAAGGCAGGCTTCCGGCAATGGTTCGTCGCCGGCGACGAGCCGCTCGTGCCCGCCAGCCTCCATGCTCTCGCGGCAGCACTTGCGGGAAAGGCTTTCGTCATGGACCAGAGCCACGGGCGCGTGCGTATCGGCGTTTCCGGCCGTTCTTCGCGCGCACTTCTCTCAAGGGGGGCCGCCGTCGATCTCGATCCTTCCGTCTTTCCGGAAGGCCATTCGGCCATGACGATGGTCGGTCATCTCTCCGTGCAGATCGTCCGCACCGGCGATGACAGCTTCGAACTCACGGTCCTGCGCAGTTTTGCCGAAAGCCTCTGGGACGATCTCGTGCATATGGCGGCGAGCGCTGAAAAGGACGACGTCTGACAGAGCATTATGCCGAAAAGTGTGAGGTTTTCCGATGACATCATGCTCTCACTATATAACGTAGACCAGGATGATTTTAGGCCGATCCGGCCCAAAATCACCCTGGTCTAGAGGCGGGTTTCGATCGTTTTCAAGCTGTATGCAGCGAGGCGGCGCCGACCCATTCGGGGCGCGCCGCGCCTTGCAGCTCCTCCAGCGCATCGGCGGCAAAGCTCGGTACTACACCGGTCCACAGCAGTGCGCCGTCGGGATTGGAATGGCCGTCGCCCTCGAGCTTGTAGATGCTTTCGACGATATACTGGCCGTCATTGTTCAGGCCCTTGATCTCGGAAATCTCGACCACCCGGCGCCTTCCTGTGCGCTTGAAGCGGGCGATCTGCACGACGACGTCGACCGCCGAGGCGATCTGGGCGCGCAGCGGCCGAAGCGGCATGTCGATATCAGACATCAGCGCCAGCGTTTCCAGCCGGTGCAGGGAGTCATAGGGTGTGTTCGCATGCACCGTCGAAAGGCTGCCGCTGTGACCTGATGTCATTGCCTGGATCATATCGAGCGCCTCGCCGCCGCGGCACTCGCCGACGATGACCCGGTCGGGCCGCATGCGCAGCGACGAGCGGAACAGGTCGCGGATGCTGGCGCCGCCGCGGCCGAACCGATCGGGCTTCGTCACTTCGAGATAGACCACGTGTTCCTTACGGATCTGCAGTTCGGACGTGTCTTCAATGACGATGATGCGCTCGTGGTCGGCAAAGGCTTCCGACAGTGCGTTCAGCATCGTCGTCTTGCCGGTGCCGGTGCCGCCCGAGATGATGACGTTCTTTTGCAGCCCAACGGCCGCCTGCAGCAGCGTCAGCGACTCGTCGGTCAGGCTGCCCTGGGTGACGAGATCATGGATGCTGCGATGTTCTTTCAAAAAACGGCGGATGGAGATGCAGAGCCCGGTGCGCGACGCGGGCGGCTGGATCATCTGCACGCGCGAACCATCCGGCAGACGCGCCTCGATGCTCGGTTCCTCCGGCGTCAGCCGCTTGCCTGAGAACTGCGCGATGCTGCGCGCGGCCGATTCCAGATCCTCACGACTGGCGAAACGCGTATCGGCGCGTTCGAGCTTGCCTCGCCTTTCGACGAAAATGTCGGATGTGCCGTTGATCAGGATTTCGGACACGCTCGGATCATCGAGGAGAAAACGGATCGGCCCAAGCAGCTTGTCCAGCGCCCGGGTCAGGACCTGGAAGGTGGCCTGTTCGGCAGCGTCGTCGGATACGGCCTTCATCAGAGCGGCATCCCGACCAGGACCGTGCTCATGCCGAACAGCGTCGCCATCATCTGAACCGCGGTCGGAAAGAACATCATCAATGGAATGAGGACCAATCCAAGTATTAAGATGCTGCTCATCGTTTCCATCGTTCTCTCTCCGGATCGACTGGCGGGCGATACCCACCATTTCAGGAAAGCTTAATCCAGATCATCAAACAACGCCATGGTCGGGTGCCGTGCGGGCGGTGATTCTGCCCGCGGTACGCCTTCTCTTCTATCGCTTTGAAAGAATTGGCCAATTATGGAGCAGTAGACGAAGCCGCGAAGGACCATCAAAAACTTCTTCTCCACAGGTAAAACTTCAGCCTGTTCAAAAGGTTAGTTAAAAAAACCCGGCGTCAACTGCGACTTTGTCGCTGATGCCTCCAAGACAATTGGAACCCTTCGTTTCGTTTGCTTGACGGAGGGCTGGCCTTGGGCGCACTCTTGGGTCTTAATGGTGTTGCTCAACAAACGTTGGCCGCCGGGGAAGATAAGCTGAAGCAGAAAGTATCATTGGATCGAGCAACATGCTCGTTCGGATCGATAGCGTATGCTTGGTTCATCTTCACCAAGGCTTCGAACCGAAACAAACCTGGGAATGAGGAGTACTCACATGTTTGGTAAACTCAAGACTCTCGCAATTGCACTTCACAAGGACGAACGCGGCGACATGGCCCAGATCGTCCTGGCCGTCGCCCTGATCGTCATCCCGCTGATGCTGATCCTGCTCGCATTCGGCAAGCAGATCGGCGAATGGTTCAACGAAAAGAACACGGCGCTCTCGGATGCCGAGAGAATTCCTGAGCCGGGTCAATAAGCGGGTCGGGATCATGGATACGACCTATGATCTGACCCTGATGCCTGCAGCGGCGGCTCTTGCCGTCGCCTGCACCATGACCGCGGCGGTGCTCGACCATCGCCACGGTCATATCCCGAACGCCGTCACCTATCCCTGCCTGCTTGGCGGGTTCATGTTGGCGGCAGTCAGCGGCGGTCTCGCAGGAATAGGGCTTGCCTTCGCAGGCCTCCTTGCAGCCGGCCTGATCTTTTTCATCGCCTTCGCAGCCGGAAGCTGCGGCGGCGGCGACGTCAAGCTGATGGCGGCGCTCGGCGCCATTCTCGGCCTCTGGCCCGCCATCGACGTCACCCTTGCATCGCTCATGGTCGGCGGCGTGATCGCCGTTTTCTCCATGGCGCGGCGTGTTCAGTGGAGCGTGCTGGCCCGAACGGTCGGACTGTTTGCGCTTCTCCTGCCCGCCGGTTTCCGCGACGCCGCTTCGGTGCTGAAGCCGCGCGAGACACATCATACCGTGCGCTTCGGCGTTGCCGCCGCTCTCGGACTTCTCTGGTGCCTTTTCATGCCCGATTTCACCCCTCTTTCATTCGTGAGGTAACGGCAATGCGCGCGGAACTCGAACGCCCCATCTTCGACGGTGCCTTCTGGAGTTCGATCCTGCACTCGCGGACCTTCTGGGTCCCTCAGGATCACGGCGCGCTCCTCGGTACCTTTGCGATCGCCATGCTGCTGCTTGCCTCGATGCTGCTGCTGCCGCGGCTTTCCGCCCGCCGGCGCCGGATATCGGAGCTGCACGGCGATATCTCCGGCAGCACGACGATGATGGATTTCGTCCTCGTGACGCCGGTCTTCGTCTTCTTCATGTTCGTGGTCTTCCAGTTCACCATCCTGGCGAAAAACCACCTTTTCACCCATTATGCCGCCTATGCGGCGGCCCGCAGCGCCCGCGTCTATTTCTGCCCGGCCCTGCCGATCACGCTGCGAAGCCTAATCGACGTCAAGACCTGCGATGACGACGCTGCCGCCGGCAAGGCCGATCTTGCCGCCCGTCTGGCGCTGATCCCGGCCGCACCCTATGACCAGCTGAAATGCGTCGGCGCCTGCCAGCCGCCGGAAGATGCGCTGAAAAGCCTTGCCGATGCCTCCGGGCTTTCGAAGAACTGGCGGGCGATGCGCAACCAGGCCCGCTATATGTTCGACCCGCAAAACGTCACCGTGACCGTCGACCGCGCGCCGATGGCGCTCTATGCCGCCATCAACCGCTCGCCGCATGTGCCTGTTACCGCCAAGGTGGAAGCGCGCTTCCTGCTGCTCGAATATGCCGGCTGGGTGTTTGCCCGCGGCCAGAGGAAGGACGGCCGCTACTACACGATCTCGACGGCGGAGGTGAACCTGCTATGACACCGACCCTGATCAAGCGCCTGCACCGCGACGAACGCGGTTTCCTGTCACCGATCATTCTCTACATGACGATCGCGCTCGCCCTGATGATCGTCTGGATCCTGAATACGGGACAGATGATCTACGACAAGCAGCGCACGCAAGACACGGCCGACGCTGCTGCTCTCGTCCACGCCGACTGGGAAGCCCGCTATCTCAACATCATGGCGATGAACAACGTCGCCTCCTCGCAGGCAACCGTCGTCATGGCGACCTCGGTCGCCTTCCAGCTGACGACGGCGGAACTGGCCCTGCGCTCGACCGCCATTCTGGCGAAACTCGCCCAATATTCTTTCACTGAAGGCTTGGGCCCGGCGTCGCTCCTGCCGCCGATGCCGCCGATGCCCCATTGCCCGGGCTGGCAGAAGGTCCCGGTCGTCGGGGGCATCATCTACGGTGCTTGCCTGGCGTTCCAGGGGGTCCGGGCGATAGGAGCCACCAAGGCGATTGCATATACAGTAAAAGCACAGATCGATTATGATCCCTGGGGCCTCATCGTGAAGTCCAGCGACATCATCGACGCCATGAATGATCTCAACGACTACCTCGTCGAGAGCTTTCCTCAGCGGGTCGGCAACGAAGCCCTGCATCTGGTGCGCCTGAACAAGTCGGATCATGTCGTCTTCCATCCGCCGTGCGAGTCCTGCAACAACGCCGGAGAGGGCGCCGGGGGTAACCTGCCGGTCGATCGCGACGGCATCAATCCCGCCTCAGCCTATGCTGAAATGTGCCTCGCCATGACCTATGGCACCCAGGGGCAGGACCCGCTCCTCATGCGCGGCGAGTTTGCCAATCGCGGCTTCCCCAACGGCAAGGGTCCGTTGACCGCAGGCGGCGTCGACGGCAGCCATATCCGCGACTGGGTCAATCACGAGAGCGGCATCGACGATGCTTTAGTGGACTTCTACATCTTTTATGAAGCCTTCGGCCCGGCCTATTTGAGCAAGATCCCGTTCAAGGCGATCATCGAGCAATTTGGCGATCTCAGCTGGTGGCAGGAACTGCTGCTCGATGGCAGCTTCTTTATCGCCGAGGAATTCTTCGGCATCGAATTCGGCATCGTGAACCCCTTTCAGCTGCCGATCGACAAGCCACCGCGCTATTCCGACAAGCAGACAAAGGACGAGAACGATTTCACCCGCAAGTTCGACACGATCTGGGATGGGGTGTGCAGCCCGGCGGGTGCTGCGATTTCGATGGCAGGCGCACTGCCTGTCGTTTCCTTCCCGAAGCCTTACTGGCTGAAGGGACGCACACCTTTCAACTTCACGCCTTTCGGCGGCGAGCAACTCGACGACTACCAGACGCTGGCGATCGTTTCGCGCGCCCCGCGCGCCAGGCTGCAGATCCGCATCTTCAAGGACAAGACACCTTCGGCCTATGCGCTCGCACAGAGCTGGGTCCACAATTACACGGCCTTCGACCTCTACACACAGGATTGGCTGGCATCGCTTGCGCCCGCCACGCTCGCCGACGATATCGGCGAGGTTTCGAACACCATCAAGCAGAGCCCGGCGGCCGACAGTTTTACCGGCCTGACCCGCGTCTTCGACCGAGGAGGAGCCAATGCCTGGGCTGCCGTCAACACACACTGAGCCTATGGGCGGTCTTCCAGGCCGCGGGCTGCTGATGCGGTTGCACCGCGACAGGCGCGGTCTCGCCTCGATCGAATTCGTGCTCGCCGCGCCGGTTATCCTGCTGATCGTGATTTTCGTCATCCACGCCAACAAGATTTCCACCAAGAAGGTAGGAACCATGCTTGCGATGCGCAACGCCGCCTTCGCCGAGGCGAATGGGCTGGACTGCACGTCGGATTTCTCGAACGTCTTCCCGATCCCGGCCTTGCCGGCACTGCCCGGGGGCGACGCCATGAGCTGCGCGCGCACGCCATCGCATGAAGGCGACGGCGACCCGCAACGCACCTTTGTCTGGGACGACGTGCAAAATACCTTGAAGAGCGACGGCCGCGATTTCGGCGACATGGTCGGCGACCTCGCCAATGAGAAGCCGCAGCTCGTCACCGCGACGGCGGACCGGGTCTACAAGTTCAGGGATTCCGACGATCTCGATACGATCAGAAGCCTCCGCTGGAAGGACGCGTTCACGGTTGATGACTCGACGCTGTTTGCCTCCCACAACAACGATACCACGCGCCGTGGCTACGATCCGACGCTGCGTCGGGAAATCCGCGATGTGGCCGACGATTCCGGCGATCTGTTCGACGGCGTCTTCCCGGGAGCGAAATAAGATGATGCAGGGCGCGCGCATCTCCTTTCGTCTCGCCGGTCACCTCGCCGGCCATCTCACTGGTTTGGTGCTGGTGATCGGGCTCGCCGTCGCCGTGGCCACACCGGTCCGTGCCGAAATCTACAAGGATTTCAAAGTGACGCTGAATTCGATGCTGGCCGGCATCCTCGGCGCGCCGGAGCGGGCGCCGCGCGATCTCGTCATCAACGGCCAGCCGCTTGAATTCACGCCCTACCAGAGCGATCGCAGCATTTCCGATATCACCGATGAATGGTTGCGGGTGCTGGCCGCCAATACAAGGCCGGCCTTGCCCAGGAGCGATAACAAGGAAGAACTGACCGCGGTCATTGCCGCCAACATGCTGATCGTCCCGAAGACGAGCCGCATCCGCGACGATCTCGCCGTGGTGGTGCGGTTCTTCGACGGCGACGGCGAGGCGGCCCTCGACTATCTCCGCCGGCAGGATCCTAAAAATCCTTCGGCAAGAGCGCCGATCCCGGGCGTCTCGATCATGATCCGCCGTCCCGCCGATGCGCCGAGGACCGAGGTGCTGATGAGCCGCTTCGAGGATGTTGCCTCGACGCTGCCGGCCTTTGCGGCCCCCGCCGATGTCAGCAAGCTGCCGATGTCGCTGCGTCCGCCGGCCGGTGTCGAGGTGCTGAGCGATATCGGCGATCGCGACCAAAGCCACACGTCGCGCACGGTCGTGTCGAAAGGCACGCTGTCGGCCGTGCGCTGGTCCGATCAACGCGCCGATCTGCTTGCCCGTGACGGTTTTACCATCGAGACGCCGCCGGCACAGCGCGGCGGGGTCACAGCACTTTATGGCCGGCGCGGCAGCGTCGAGGCCAATGTCTTGTACACTCGCAGCAAAACCGACGGCCGGACCGTCGAAGTCATTCAAATCAGGCAACCCTTCGTCGAAGGAATAACACCATGAACTGGAAGCTCATCGCGGCTGTCATCGTCGGGCTCATCACCGGCGTTCTGCTCTACTTCTGGACCGAGAGCGTCAAGAACGAGCAGGTGGCCTATGCCTTCATGCGGCTCCAGCCCGACAGGAAGGTCACGCGAGGACAGGCGATCACGCCCGACATGCTCGCCGAACCGGTGATGCTGCCGGAAAGCTTCGGGGCGCTGGCCAAACTCGCGGTTCCCGCCGCCAGCGCCTATCAGGAATGGCTGAAGGACAGGACGGCCGCGAGCGATATTCCGGCCGGCTCGGTGTTGCTCTTCCAGTATTTCGACGATACCGATGGCGGACGCCTGACGACGATGATCGCGCCCGGCAAGCGGGCGCTCACCCTTCCCGTCAACGCGGCCGCGGCCGTCGGCCATTTCGTCGAGCCGGGCAGCTATGTCGACATCCTCGGCACGGTCGACGAACCGGTCGAGCCCGTGGCGCCGGCCGCCGCGACCCAGCCGGGAGCTCCCGGCCAGCCCGCTGCCGTGCCAGGTCAGCCTGCCGTGCCGGGCCAGGCGCCGCCCGCAGCCGGACAGCCGCAGGCTCCAGCCCAGCCGCAGTCGCCGGTCGAACAGATGCTGAAGAACTATCTCACCCAGTATCCCGGTGCCGACGAGAACGACGTCAACGCCTACCGCAAGCAGGCGCAGGATTATAAACTCGGCATCAGCTCGCGTACCCGCGTCGTCACCCGCACCTTCCTGCAAAATGTCAAGGTTCTGGCTGTCGGCGCGGCGACGACGGCGGAGGGTGCGGTCACCAAGGCCAACAGCACCTACAACAATGTGACCGTCGAAGTGACACCGTCGGAAGCTGAAATGCTGATTTTTGCCATGGGCCAGTCGAACGGCAGCCTGAACCTCGTGCTGCGCAATCCGGCCGACAATACCGTCGAGGACCTGCCGAGCATCAACTGGACGCGCATGTGACCGTCGCGGGGGAATAAGCCATGCTGTTGAAGATTTCCTATGAGGACGGCAGCGGTCGAGAGGTCATCCCGCTCTCGGCGAACGAAACCTATTTCGTCGGCGAGGCCAGCACGCTGACGCTGCCCGCCGGCGCGGGGGTCGTGCGGTTGCGTGGCAGCCACGTCTCTTCGCCGCAATTCGTGCTGCGGAAGTCCGGCCAGGGATGGTCGGTGCAGCATCACGGACGCAACCCGACGCGGGTCGACGATCAGCCGCTTCGGGCCGGCACGCCGGTTGCGGTCTCGGCCGGCATGTCGATCTGGGTGCCGAACGTCACGATCGAACTCGTCGAGCCGGCCGCGGCCGCCGAGGTGGTGACGCAATTTCCCGATCAGGAACGCGTGCTCGCCCTGCAGATGGAAATCCACGAACGCCTGCTGAAGGACACGCAATATGACCGGCTGGTGAAATCCGCCGATTTCGGCCGCGAGGACACGCGAAACCGCATCCGCGAACGCCTCGACATGTTCATCAAGGAGGCGCTCGATGCAGCACAGCAGGATCTCGTCATCCTTGTCATCAAGAACGCCGTCTATCGGTGGCTGGCCAAACGCATTGCCCGAACGGGGCGGCGCGACGCATCGTCGAATGCCGCAAGCCTGTCGCGCGAGGAGCAGGACAATCGCCGCCTCTTCGACGTCGGCAAGGCGCTGATTTCGGCGCTGCAGCTCAAGCTCAACTTCGAATCCACCCGCGCGGACTTTGCCCAGCTCGACACCCGTTTCAGCGCAGCTTTCCAGTCTCGGCAAGCGCTTTTTAACGCCGGTGACCGCTATGAGATCGCCCATATGCACCTGCGCTCCAGCATCGAGGAGCTGATGTATCGCTGGGGAACGATCTCCGAGCTGATGGATCTCGACGTGATCTCGGAAATCATGGTGACGCGCTACGACGAGATCTACGTCGAAAAATTCGGCCTGCTGGAGCGCTATCCCTTCGCCTTCGCCAATGAGCGGCAGCTGATGAAGGTGATCGAGCGCATCGCCGTCGATTCCAACCGCTCGATCAACGAGAGCGAGGCGATGGCCGACTTCCGCATGCCGGATGGCTCTCGCGTCAACGCCGTCATTCCGCCGCTGGCGGTCAAGGGCGCCTGCCTCACCATCCGCAAGTTCGGCGGCAAGTCGCGGCTCGATATCAGCAAACTGGTGACCGCCGGCGCGCTCAGCGAGCCGATGCGCGCCTTCCTCGAGGCGGCCGTCCGCTCCCGCAAGAACATCGTCGTCTCAGGCGGCACCGGCTCCGGCAAGACGACGCTCTTGAACAGCCTGTCGCAGTTCATTCCGGTGGGCGAGCGCGTCGTTGCCGTCGAAGACACGTCGGAACTGCAGCTCGACGGCATTCATGTCGTCTATCTTCAATCGCGGCCGAAGACGGCGGAGTCGGAGACCAGCGTCACCATCCGCGACCTCGTGCGCAACGCGCTGCGCATGCGTCCCGACCGCATCATCGTCGGCGAGTGCCGCGGCGCCGAGGCGATCGACATGCTGCAGGCGATGAACACCGGCCATGCCGGCTCGATGACGACGGCGCATGCCAATACGCCGCAGGACATGATGACCCGCCTGGAGGTGATGGTGCTGCAGGGGCAGAGCTCGCTGCCTGTCATGGCGATCCGCCAGCAGATCGTTGCCGCGGTCGAACTTGTCGTGCAGCTGAACCGCCTGGCAAATGGTCGGCGCGCCGTCACCGAAATATCGGAGGTGATCGGTATCGATCCGGATACCGGCCTCATCATCGTTGAGCCGATCTTCAATCTCGTCGGCCGTGCCGGCGGCCAGGCCGTGCATGCCTTCACCGGCTACCTGCCGAGCTTCGTCGCCGAGCTCGTCGAGTTCAACGACGACGGCGAGATCGAAAAACTGGACATGTTCGTCTGAGGGGGAAGCGATGAATATCAGCATTCTGCAGATTTTTACGGTCGCCCTCGGCGCTGTGACGGCGGGGCTGCTCGTCTGGGGCGCGCCGGTGCGCTGGCCGGCGCCGCTGCTGCGCGCCACCGAACGCGACATTGCGCTGGCCAGCGAGGCGGCGCAGGTCTTCGGGCGCGATGCCGTTCCACCCTATACGATGATCCTTGCCTACGGCATCACGGCGATCGTCGTCTTCATCGTGATTTCGCTGATCTTCGGGCCGATCTTCGGCATCGTCATCGCCATCCCGGTCGCCATCTTCCTCCCCAAGGGCATGATCCGTTATTTTCTGCAGCGTCGCTGGCTGCAGATCGAATCGCAGCTTCCCTATGCCGTCGACCAGATCGTCTCGGCGGTGCGCACCGGCAAGCCGCTCGCCATCGCCGTCAATGCGGTAGCCGATACCGGCCAGATGCCGGCCTCGCGCGAGTTCGAGCGCATCGCCCGCGAACAGAAGCTCGGCATCGGCCTGGTCGAGGCGCTCGACCGCCACGGCCGCAACGTGCCGAGCCTGCACTTCAAGATGGTCGATGCAGCCCTCGGTCTCTTTGCCCGCCAGGGCGGTGACATCTCCGAGCCGCTGACCGAAATGTCGAAATCCTTCAAGGAAATCTGGAAGCTCGATCAGAAGATCACGACCTCGTCGTCGCAGGCGCGCATGAACTTTCGCGTCGTCAATGGCGGCGCGCTGTTCATGATGCTGATGATCTTCTTCGGCCAGCCGGAACTGATCGACAAGGTGTTCGGCAACGCCATCGGCATCGTCATCGCGATCGTCGGCGCCATTCTCTACGCGACCGGTTTCTTCTGGATGCGCTCGATGATGAAGGTGTCGGTCTGATGTCTCAGATACCCCTCGCCCCGATCGCCATCGTCTTTGCCGGGATCACCGCTGCGCTGTTCGTCTGGTGGATAGGCGATATGCTCGGCAGCATTCAGGTGGTGCGCCGGTCCGCAGGCGGCGATGGTCCGCCGCCGAATATCGTCGATAGCATCGGCATGCGCACGCCGGTCGAATTCGTGCTGACGCATTTTGAGACCCTCCTGGCTGATTACGGCGCGCAGCTGGAGCAGAAATTGATCTATGGCGGCCGGCCCTTCGGCGGCGTCACGGGGCGGGAATATATCGCGCTTCTCGTGGTCTTAAGCCTTTTCGGTTTCGTCGTGCTCGGCCTGCTGTTCGGTATTGCCAGCGGCAGCGTGATCGGCGGGCTCGTGGCCGGGCTGATCCTTGGCCTGATCCCCGCGATCTATTTCTGGGTCGTCGCCGACGACAAGGCGCAGGACCGCAAGGAACGCATTTCGCGCGAATTTCCCTATTTCCTCGATCTGGTCGTCATGACGCAGCAGGCGCAGGCGACGCTGCCGGAAAGCCTGAGGCTTTATGCCGAAGCCGCACCCGGCACTGTCATGAGCGAGGAGATCGAACAGACGCTGAAGGACGTGGCGCTCGGCACCGGCATGATCGAGGCGTTGCAACGTCTGGAGCGCCGCATGACCGCCGAGGAGGTCATCCGCGTCATCCGCGCCGTCATTCAGGGCGAAGTCGAGGGCAGCAACCGCGTCGAGCTGTTGCGCGAACATGCGCGCGACCTACGCTTCCGGCGCTGGGAAAAGGCCGACAGGGCCAGTGAAAAGCTGAAGGCCAAGATCGTCATGCCGGCGATGATGATCGTCGTGTCGATCCTGCTTCTGGTACTGGCGCCTGCAATTGTCGAGATGATGTCGAGTGGGATGTTCTGATCATGGCCTTTTTTTCCTTCTTTCGCGGAAACAAACCAAGCCTTCTGCAGACCGGTCCCGGTGGCCAGAGCCGCAGCCATGTGCTCGACCGGCCGGAAATGTCGATCGGCAGGGCTGCTAATGCCGATATCGTCGTCGACGATCCGTTCCTTGCGCCGATCCATGCGCGCATCGAGCGGCAGAGCGACGGCGGCTTCATCATTCGCCGCATGGGGCTGAACCCGATCATGCTGCGCGGCGAAGCCCTGCTGCAGACGGCCTCGCTGAAAGCCGGCGACAGCTTCCGCCTCGGCAAGGACGTCGAATTCCAGTTCGTCGTCAAGGCCGCCGCCAAGGAGGCGCCGAAGAAGGAGGCTTCCAAGGCAGGTGACGACAAGCCGAAAAAGTCGCTCCTCAAGCAGCCGGCCTTCCTCGCCGGCATGGGTGTCGCCTATCTCGCCATCGTCGGCATCATCGGTTACGTAATCCTCTCCGACAGCGGCAGCGCGGAGGGTGGCCCAACGGCAGAACGCATCAATGCGGAAGCCGGCCGCATTCCGACATGCATCAAGAATGCCCGGCGCATGCGCCAGGTTTCGGAGGCGAGCTTCAACGGGGCAGTCGGCGGCCGTGTCGGCAGGGATGGCGACGCAACCTATGCCGCCCTTTCGCTTGCCGCCGAACCGTCTGATGACGCCGCGCTGGCGAAGGCCGCCGAGCCGATCGTCGAGGCCTACAAGCGCACGGCACTCGCAGCCCTTGCCTCGGAAAACCGCGGCAACAAAACGCTGGCGCTGACCCTCTACCAACAGACCTACGATCTCGTTCCCGATGTCAACTGCTCGGCAGCGCGCTTCGCGCTGCAGCGGCGGGCCGCGGTGAAGCCTCCGGCGCGCCGTTGACCGCCAGTCTTGCGGCTGCTCGCTGACATACAAATGTGGCTTGTTCATCATCGATGCCGCGCGAGCCGGGTAGCGATGTCAAGGACTTGCCGGAATACTGGCGATGACCTTTATCTCAAAGTCAGTTGCATCATGCGATATCATATTGAATTTATTTAGTTATTGCATAGAGATTCCCGGTGTGTGTGGACCTGTGCGTGCGTGTGAACGGATTTTAAGCCGCCTTTGAGGGTGTGCGACAGCCTCTATCCTCGTCCACCTCAAATTCCTAGAAAAGCGCCGCCAGATCGCGCCGGCCATCCACCACGCGGATGATCTCGACCGCATCAACCTCGCCCTCGTCCGTGTCGGGGTGCGTCTCGTACAGGATCACATACGGCGCTTCGACTAGCATCCGCGCGGTGCGGAAGATCTCGGGGTGGCGCTCGCCAAGACGCGGATGATCGATAAGCAAGCCGGCCTTGTAGCGGAACTGCTGGAAATACCGCTCGGCCGCCTGGGGCTGCTCTTTGCCTATGTCGACGAAGACTTGCTTGACGTCGACTCTCGCCCTCGGCGTCCAGAGAAGCTTAACCGCCATGTCCGCGGGCAGCCTTCAGTTCCTGCCGCGCTTCCGCAAGCATCTCATCGAAATCAACTGGCGAGGCAGTTCCGCTCGCCTTGCCCTCGGCCCACATTTCGCGCAGCTTTTCGATATCGCCGCTGCGTTGCTGCCATTTGGCGGACCAATCGCGCATCGCTTCGCGGATGACCTCGCTGGCGCTGGCGTAGGCACCGCTTCCAACAGCGTCACGCAGCAAGTCGGCATGTTGCGGCGTCACTGAGACGCTGATCTTCTCAACATTGGCCATAACTCACCTCCATACACTTATGGTAGGAATTATTACCACCGCCAGACACCCCTGCCAAGAAATTTCGAGGCGGGCAATAAAGCAACGAGGGTCGATCAAATCGTCGGAGACGCCACGATGTTTGCAACTGGCGCAAACGTGACGGCGAAAGGCGGTTGGCCCTCGAAGCTCGGACTATCTTTGCGCGCTTGAGGGAAGGTCCGGTCGTCGCTCTCCCACTCCCTGCCGCACGAGCGATAGGGCAGCGATACCGGCCTCATCGGCCGCACGCAGAAGCGCTTCCCGGAATTGTTCCGGGGCAATCTTGCCGCTCAATGCGTCGACGCAGGCTTTGACTGCAGCCACATATTCCTCGCCGTCATCGCAAGGCCAGTCGTTGATCAGGAGACGCGCCGCGTCGCCCAGCGTCCATACGATCTTGCGAGATGCCGGGCCTCGCAAAGCAAACCCTACCGGCGTGAATGCTGATGATGTGTTCCAGCACATTGTCCTCGACCCCTCAAGGCACGGATATTGCAGTCCCAATTTCAATATACGCGCGTATTCTGAAATGTGGAATTGAAAACTTGCGAGTGGCACCCCTTGAGCGCGAGCTGTCGAATGATGAAGAAAGGGCGCCTACGACCTTATGTTGATCCGCCCCGCGCTGCGTCGACAGGTGTCGCCTTGATGGACGCATTCTGGGTTTGCAACAGATTACCTTGCCCCGTGTCAGCGGCACACCGCTCCCCCAATCAGTCTCCACGCTTCCGACCGCTCACCGCAATTCGGCGGTAACGCGGAAAATGCCGCCGGCCGACGCATCGGAGCAGACGACGAAGGTCGAACCTTCCTGCGCCATGAAGGCGACATTGCCGCCGGCTTCGCAGGGGGTGGCGCTCCACTGCAGGATGATATCACCGTTATCGGGCAGCTTTTCCTGGGTGATCTTCGCCGCACTTGCCATCCACTCCGTCGCCGACGGCAGGTGGACGGGGGCGTTCAGCTGCTTCGACAGCCAGGCCGTATAGTTCTGCGCCACGGCAAGCGGCACGTCGTCGGCCGGCTGCTGCGGATTGTCGCCATAGGCCTGTGCGGCGGCGGGATCGGAATTGGCGGTGTAATATTCCGCCATCTCGGCACGGGTGACGGCCTTCGTCTGCATGCAGAAGGACTTGTCGATCTTCACGGCGTCGTTGGCAACGCCGAGCATGCCGCCGATTTCCTTCATCGACGAGGTCATCAGCCGGACATTCTCCAGCGAATAACTTCCGGCCGGGACGGTCTCGAAGGCAAGCGTCTGCGAAACCGGGCAGAAGCCGCGCGCCGACAGCGCCTCGAGATCGGCAAGGATCGGCTGATAGGCGACGACCGCGAGCTTATAGGCCTCGGCGGTGTAGCGGCCGTCGGCCTCGCCGATCTTCGGAGCGAGTGCGGCAAGCGCCGGATCGGCAGCACCTGCACGGGTCGCGATCGAGGCGCTGAGATCGGTCACTTTCTGCTTCAGCGCCGTCGCCTCGTCCTTTGCCGCCATGACATCGGCGATGACGGCATCGAAAAGCTTGGCAGCGTCGCCATAGCCAGATGTCGCGGCCGGCATCTGCCATTGCTCTGCCTTGGCCTTGGCATCGGTCATCAGCCCGGTCGCCTTGGCGACATCGGGACTATCGCCGGCGCCGATGCGATTGACGGTTTCGCGTTTGCCCGCCGCGTCCTTTTCGGCTGCCGTCAGCGCGCTTAGCGCCTTGGCGAGCTCGTCAAACGTCGTTTTCGACGCGTCATAGGCATCGACGGCGGCATGCATCTGCTTTGCGGTGGCGGCATCGGCGGCAGTCTTCATCTTGGCGTCAGCCTCGGCAAAACCTGGCGCCTTGTCGCCGCCGGCGGCCGAAGCGGCAGCTTTCGCCTTCTCGGCGTTCTCCTTCGAGATGCCGATCAGCGCATTGCCGAGATTGATGGCTGCCGTCTGGAAGCCCGGAAGCGCCTTTTCGTAATCTTCATCCTTGAGCAGGGCATCGGCCGATGTCAGCGCCGCGGCGCCGGTATCATAGGCGAGCTTTGCCTGATCGCCGGAAGGACGCTCCGGCGCCTTGGCGGCGATCGCCTTCTGCTTGCGGCTTTCTGCCTCCTTCTTCCAGGTGCCGACATCGGCGACGAGCTTTGGATCCGGGGCGAGCAGCTTCGGGATGGTGAAGACGCCGACGCCGATGCAGATCAAGAGCAGTGCGGCGATCATGGAGATCTTGAGAGGCGTCCATTTTTTCGGCTTCGGGGCGTCCTGCTGCTGTTGCATGCCGCCGCGCGGATCCCACGACATCGGCTGGATGCCTGTCGTCACCCGGGCAAATTCGCCCAGCGCATCGGCGCCCGTGCGCGGTCGCGCGCTTGGATCGCGGCTCAGCATCCTTTCCACCAGACTTGCAAGACCCTCGGGAAAGCCTGGGATCAGCACGTCGAGGCGGGGAAAGATATTGGAAGGGTCGAGATGGATGTTCTTCCAGCTCTGCTCGCGCTGATGCTCGTCTTCCCAGACCATGACGCTGTCGAAGACGCTGGCATAGGTCTGCCGCGGCAGGAAGAGCTTGTAGGCGATCATGCCCATTGCGTAGATATCGAGTGCCGATGAGGCGGAGAAGGTGCCGCTGGCATAGATTTCCGGCGCCCCGAATTCCGGCACATAGGGCGGGATGATGTGTTCGCCGATCTTCGAGATCAGGTGCAGGTTGCCGATCCGCACCGACAGGCCGGAATAATCCTCGGAGACGTAGATGCACTGGTCCGTCAGCGCATTGTGGGCGTAGCCGGCGCCGTGCAGCGTTGCCAGCCCCTCGAGGATGTGGCGGCCGATCTCCACGGCGCGCTCGTAAGCTACCATTTCCGTTTCATCGAGATATTGGTGCAGCGTTTTCGACGGCCGCTTCTCGACGATGTAGAAATTGTCGTCTTCCGGCGACGGCGGGATGAGGTCCTCGATCTCGACGAAGCGCCGCGCCGTCAGCGATTTGGCCTCGTTGATGGAGGTCCAGACCCGCTCGAAACGAGCCTTGTCCAGTTTCAGCGCCATATCGGGCGCGACGATGAAGACCGCATGGTCCATCCGCTTGTCCTGGGCCGGATAAACGATGAACTCGTTCTCGTAGACCGGCTCGCCGATCGTGTAGCGGGCGATCAGATCACTTCTCATGCACGTGTCCCCCTGCATTCATTACATTCATGAAACCGAACTCTATTCGCCTGCCAGTAATGGATCGCCGATAAGGCCTGCAGCGAGCAGCAGGCCGGTCTTTGTATCGCGAAGCGCGAAGGCAAAACGGGCATCGGCCACGACGCGGACAAGCTTCGGATCGATGCTGCGTTCCGTGATAACAGCCGTGGCTGCCGCCGCCTCCGTGCCGTTTTCGTCAACCTTGATCATCGTCTTCTGAAGGACGCGCGACAAGCGGATGTTTTCCTTGGTGAAACCCGGGAAACCCGCATCCTTGGCCTTCTCGGGCGTCACGCCCATCGCATTGAGTATCGGCATCAAATCACGCCCGTCGTTCAGGGAAAAGCGGGGCAGGAAGATTTCGCCCTTGGCGGCTTCGAATTTTTCTCCCTGCAGCCAGGAAGTGAGCGTCTTCAGGTCCGCGCCGGCCACACCTTTGCCTGAGCGCGCCGCCACCACGACCATGCTGTAGCTCTCGCCGGCATAGGCAAGATCGACGGCAGTGAATTTCTCGTCGACGCGGAATTTCTGACCATCGCCGGCAAGATGCATCATCGGCACCGAAATCGTCGATCCATCCGGCCTCTGAAAGGGGCTTGCCGGGCTTTCCTTCTCGAAAGACGTCTTCCAGCGCGCCTTGAAGGAGAGCGCACCAAGACTGACGAAGCCGCCGCCGGGCGGAGAGTCCAGGATGACAGGAATGGCGCCTCGCGTTGCCTGGCTTACCCAGCCGTTGATGTGCTCGACCGATTTCGGTCCGTCGAGATCCTCGATCGAGGGCTTGATCCGGTGGCGGGCGAGCATGGAAAGCGCATCGGGGACGAGCACCAGCTTGTCGTCGAAGACGATCGCGACCGCCGTCGTCAACGGCGCATCCGCAGCCGCCGGCTTCCCGGGGGTCATTGCGTCAAGCGCCGTCTCCGGTCCCTTGACCTCGCCACCGAAGCCGAGGCCCTTGGCGATCGAGGCTTTGCCCTCGTCGGAAGCGCCGAGGCTTGCAAGACCGAGTGCCGCGGCAAGGCTTGCCGGCGACACCATGATATTGGCAGCACCCTCCTTTGCCAGGGTGCGATCGATGAGTTCGGCGGCAAGCCCTGCTTGTGCTGCAAGCATCGCCTTGCTGTCACCGGAGTTGCCGGCATGGGCGGCCGCGGCAAGCGCCATCAGAACGGCGGCAAGACCCGCCAGCAGAGTGGATTTCGGCATGGTTCGCTCCTGTTCAGCGGATGCGATAGAATTTGGAATCGAACGACCATTTGCCTTGGGCGCCGGTTTCGTCGTCGCCGACGATCCTGAGGCTTCGGGCGAGATCGTAGACATAGTTGAAGGCGGCGCGCTGGCCGACGAGCGGCGTCGGCACGTCGGGCAGGTCGAGCACTTCGATCGGCTTGTCGCTGAGGATGGCAACGACCATGCCAACGCCGGCCGGTCCCTCCACTACATATTCGAAGCCGGTATAGGGATTGCGCGCATCGGGCACGACGACCGGCCGGGCCGGATCGAGCCGGTTGTCGCCGCTTTTGGCTGATGGTTTCAGCCCCATCGAGCGCTTGTTAGGAAAAAGCTGTGTCAGCTTGCCGGAGGCATCGATATCGACCAGGATCAGGTAACCGGACTTCTTGGTGGACACACGCATCGCCACCTTGTCGCCGATGCTGACCGCAGTGCCGGGCAGGACGTCGACGGCGACGCCCGCCTCATTGTCGCTCTTCAGCGTATTCTCGACGGCGGCGACCGCCGTCTTCGCCTCGTCGCCGGTGATGACATCCCGGCCGAGCGCATCCGGCTGGCCATAAAATTGCGGCACCGGCGTGAAGCGGCAATCTCCCGCATGCGTCCGGCAATATTCGTCGGATTTACGCCGGACATAATCGAGCAAAGCGGCATTGCTGACATTCGGCTTGTCGGCTGCGCGCGCCACGCCATCCTGCACGCCTTCGATGAAGCGGCGGGTGAAGACGCCAAGCGGTGGCTTGGCCTCGCTATCGACCAGCGCCCACTGCCCTGCGTTGACAGCCGACCAGACCATGGCGTTTTCGCCGCCGAAGGAGAATTTCGCTTCCTTGCCTGATTTGTTCGGCGGTTCGAGCCCTGCCAGCGCCGGGCCGAGGCAACGCACGGTGCCGGATGGTGCGGCCACCGCGCTGCGGCTGCCGGGCCCGACATGGCAGGCATCGATCAGCAGCGTGACGCGGCGATCCTTGAGGCTGTTCAGCCTTGCGGCGATCTCGGTTTCGCGGATCTGGTTGGTGACCGTCACCTTGCCGCCCTCGCGCACCAGCTTGGCATCGACGGCCACCAGCGTCGGGCTCGTCGTTTCCTCGGCGCCCATTTCTTCAGAGCCCTGGCCGCTGAAATAGAGGAAGACGCGGCTTCCGGGCGTCGATTGGCGCACCAGCCAGTCGTCGATTTCGGCAAGGATCGCCTCGCGGGTCGCCTTGCGGTTGGTCAGCGTGTGGATCTGCTCCGGGCGGTAGGCGAGCGTCTTGGCGAGGAAGACCTGCATCGCCTTCACATCGGTGGCGGAACCGGTCAGCTTCGCCTCGCGCATCTCGTAGTCGTCGATGCCGATCAACAGCGCGCGGTCACCGGGCTTGCTTTCGATCACCGGCGTCTGGACGACTGCTGGCCGCACGGCGGGTTCGTCGGCGACGGGTTTGTCAGCCGGCGGGATATTGCCGGCGGGCGTTTCGGTCGTGCCTGATGGTGCTGCATCGCCGGCGGGCGGGGTGGTGATGGCGAGATTGGCCTCTTCCTGTCCGGACTTCCTCTGCTTCATCCCGCCACTGGTGGTGGACGCGACCTGATCATTGGCAGCGGGCCCTTCAACATCAGGCACGTCGCCGTCGGTCTTGGCGGCGATCCAGTCGCGGAAGGCGGCAACACGTGTATAGACGCCGTAGTGCTCGGCCTCAGCGCAGCCGGCGCCCCAGCTGACGATGCCGAGCTGGATCCAGCGCTTGTCGGGACGCTGGGCGACCAGCGGCCCGCCGCTGTCGCCCTGGCAGGCGTCCTTGCCGCCTTCGGCATAACCGGCGCAGACATTGCGCTCGTCGATCGGGTTCATGCGCATCGAGCTGTCGCGATAGGCGGCGCGGCAGTCCTCGCGCGGGACGATCGGCAGTTCCACTTCCTGCAGCTCGGTCGGCAGGTATTTGTCGTCCCAGCCGTGATCGGCCTTGGTGTAGCCCCAGCCGGTGACGACGGCGGGGTGGCCGGCTGCCTCCACTTCGTCGTCCGAGGCCGAGGCAAGGATCGCCGGCTTCGATTTGGCGGGCTCGCTGAGCTTGATGAGCGCGATGTCGTTGGCGAAGACCTTGCGGTCGAAATCCTCGTGAATGATCACGTCTTCCACGGCCAGTCCCGGCTTGTCGGGCCCGTCGACGGCGATCACCTTGTCGATCTTCGATTTACCCTCGACGATCAGCAGGTCGCGGGCGAAGAGATCCTGCTTGCCGGAGCGGCCGCTGGTGACGCAATGGGCGGCCGTCAATATCCAGCGCGGCGAAATCAGCGAGCCGCCGCAATGGCCGCCGAAGCGGCCGCGCTGTTCGGGATCGGGCGCCAGGATCTTCACCTGCCAGGGCCATTCGCCCTTCTTGGCCGCCTGGCCGCCGATGACCCGCCCGCCATCCTCGCCGGCGAAATCAGTATCCTGCTGCGCCAGCACGGGAGTGGCCAGAAGCAGCATGACGGACGCAATATTGAGGACCCTGCTGATCGACGTGCTCATAGCTTGGCTCCGGCGGAGGTATAGAGGACCGTAAATCCGACGCGCGCGCCCTCGGGCAGGAATTCGCCGAGGCGCTTGGCGATATTGCCGGCGGTGCGGCGCCTGTCGTTCTGCTTCAGGAACTCCAGAAGTTCGGGCATCGGCGTTTTAGAGGTGACGGCGACGAGCAGGTCCGTGCCGAATGGGGCGACGACGGACAGGTCGAGATCGAAGGTGGCAGACATCTCGGCATCGACCTCCTTCTCGCCCGGATAGAGGAACTGTACGGTGCCATCGCCCGTGACGTCGAAGAGCACGAGCTTGCGGCCTGATAGATCCGAAACGGTGACGCCGACGCGTTCACCCTCACGATGGACGGTATCGGAAGGCGTCACGCGCACGGTCTGCGGGTTGGTCTCGGAGAGCCGCTTCAGCGCATCGAGCGCGGCCATCCGGTCGACGACGAAAGGCATGTCGCCGGCGCCGATGGCGGAGGCGACGACATCGCCGCCGGCAATCGCCTCGTGTTTTGCGGGATCGAAGACAAGTTCGGCATCGGCACCTTCCGTCAGCTTGAACGGCGTGACGGCGGCGTCGATCCCCTGCAGCACCGGATCGGAGCCGAGGGCGGCAACGCTGATCGGTGCGGGCTCGGCGGGCAGCGGAGTGTTTGATTTCTCCGCCGCCGCCTGGGCCCCCGCCCCTTCGTAATGATAGACGACCGCGCGGTCGAGATCGGTTCCGGGCGGGCTTTCGGTAAAGATGTTCTGCCGCTGGTTGGTGAACTGGTAGACCGCCTGGCGCACATATTCGAACAGTTCGCGGCGGCTGACGGCGCCGTCGCCGTTGCGGTCGGCCGCACCTTCGAAGGCGCGGGCGGTGGCATAGCTCAGCGCGCCGCGTTTTTGCGGAATGCCGGGAATTGATATCTCGGGCGACTTGGTGTTCTCGTCGACGGCGGCGAGAAAAGTCAGCCGCTTGAAATCGAAGCCGGTGGACAGCGCATCCGCCGTGGTCGAAATCGGCGCGAGATCGTCCTCCTCGATCGTATAGGAAGGCGCCTGACGCCAGGTGATCTCGGCGCCGCGCGGATCGACGTCGCGGGTCATCCCGCCGGCATGGCAGGTATCGGCGATGAAGACGACATCGGCGCCTTTGGTCTCTAGATTGCGGATCAGCGCCTTGAATTCGTCGCCGAAGATGCGCTCGCGCGAACCCGGTAGCCGGGTGTCGAAGCCGGCAAGCACATAGACCTCGTCGCGGCCGCTCGGTTTGGAACCCTTGACTCGTTCCGGCTCGCTCGACCCGTGACCGGCGATGCCGAGCACGACGAGATCGCCAGGCCCTGCCCTTTCGGTCACGGCCTCGATCGCGTGGAAGATGCCCTCGCGGTCGGCAGCACCATTCTTCAAGAGCGTCATGTCCTCGACGCCGACCGAACGCAGCGAAAGCGAAAGATCCTCGGCATCGGCGACGGCCCCGTGCAGCGGCGGAACGTTGCGGTAGAGGTCGATGCCGATCAGCACGGCCCTGACCGCACCACGCTCGGGCGCCTCGATGACCCTTGCCAGGCTATCGGTGGCCGCCATGGTGAGGAGGGCAAGTGCTGCGGCCATGGAAACGAATGCGGTCATGGCCAAGCTCCTCCCCGCCTCAGCTACTCGCGGCGCCATTCGACGCGGCGGTTCAGCGCATCGACATCGTCTTCGGTGAGGTTTGCGGTTGCGGTGACGTCCACCGGCTCGGATGCACCGCGGCCTTCGGCGTCGATTGTCGCGTCGAGGCCATTGCTCTTCAGGAAGTCGGCGACGGCCTGGGCGCGGCGTTCGGAAAGCTTCTGATTATAGTCGTCACCGCCGCGCCGGTCGGTATGGCCGATGAGGATGATGCGGCCGGGCTTCTGCTCTTTCAGCGCCTCCAGCAGCTCCTCGGCGGCTTCGGTGCCAATCGAGGTGAAGCTCGACTTGTTGAAGTCGAAGGTGATCGGAACCGGAATGGAGACCGGCACGATGCCGCGCACATTCTCGGAATAGATGCCGCCGAGCACGCCGCTGCGGTGATCCTTCTCGGCCGGCACGAAACTGCCTTGCGGATTGTCGCTCGTCGGGTTGGCGGCAAGGATGCGGGCCTGGGCGGCGCGCTGGATGAGATCGGAGATCGTCTCGGCCGGTGGCGCCTTCGGCGTGCGGGTCTCGTTCTTGATGATCTCGATCGCCTGCTGGTAATCGGCGGCGGCATCGGCGAAGCGGCGTGAGGAGAAATAGATTTCGCCGAGTGTGGCGGAGGCCTGCCAGAGCACCTGCGGGCTGTCGGCGGCGACAAGCAACGGCTCGTAATCGGCGACCGGCTGGTTGGCGGCCATCATCTCCTGGGCAGCCGAAAGCCTGAGGGCCGCGACGCGGCGCTGGGCATTCACCTGGAACTGGCCGCAATCGGCGCTGACGGCGATCGCATCAGCCTCAGACGCGGCAGCACTGATATCCTTGGCGGCAACGGCGGTGTTCAGCTTATCAAGAAGAGCCGTGCAAACAGGCGTATCGGCGTTTGCTACCTCGATCTCTTCCCCTGCCTGGCCAGGTTCGGCCGAACGGCCGAGGTTTAGCTGCGGCATCTTGATGCTGAAGCCGCCGGGAAGCTTGAATTGAGGCATCTTGATCTGTGGCATCGGCAGTTTCGGCATCTTCGTCTGGGACGTCTGGGCCGGCTGCTTATACTGCGTCGTCGGTTGCTTATATTGGGTCGGCTTGGTGGATGAAGTCGTATCGGCGGGCCCGATCAGCTCCAGTTCGTCGGCGGCAAGCTCCTGGCCGGGCGCCAGGTTGGTGACGATCTTGTATTTCTTCGGCGGCTGCTGTGCTGCCTGCTCGACGGGCTTCGGCGCGACCTTTTTCGGAGCTGCAGGCTTCGGTTTTTCCACCACCGTTTCCGGCTTCTTGGCGACTTCCTGTTTCGTCACCGGCTTCGGCTTCGGAGCGACTGCAGGTTTCGGCGCAACGGGCGGCTTTGCAGCCTGCTCGACTGGCGCGGGTTTTGCTGCGGGGGCGGCTGCGACGGGCGGGACAGCGGCCGGACTATCGACCGTCGTCAACATCAGCGTCTTGCTGCTGATCTTGGTGCCGAGGCTTCGGGCCTCTTCAAGGCTTCGGGAGACGGCATCCATGCCGCCGTCAACCGAGCGGAACATGCCGCCGCCGCTGCCGCCGAGATCGGCGAAGATGTTCAGCGGCTTGGAGGAATAGAAGACTTTGATCTGCTCCTGACCGACCGGGCCTGAAACCTGCAGCTTGGCGCCGCTTGCCGGATCCGGCACCTGCACGCGCTTGCCGGCGCCGACAAGGGCGTCGGTCTGGTACTTGTTCGGGAAAAGCTTCACGACTGCGCCATTCGGCGAGACATTCAGCACCGTGACATAGGCGTTCTCGGTCGACTGGATGAAGAGGCCGACAACTTCGCCGATGGCGTATTTGGCTTCAGCGCGATCGAAGGTGACGCTGACGGGCCCGGTCTGCGCCGGCGCTTCGGTCAATGTGCGTTCGTTCTGCGCCTCGACGGCGGGAACCACCGAGAAGAACGAAAGAAAGGTGGCTGCTGCCAAGATGGCTTTGCGGTTCGGCATTGGAAAACCTCCTCTTCGAACATCTCACACTGTGTTGAAGATGAGAATAGCACTGACTGGCGAAATTGGGATGGCTTTGCCTGTCTTGCTTGAGGGAGGGTTACAAATTATTTGGAGCCGCCAAGAATCCCACAAGGCAAAGACGTGAGCAAGACTCACGCTCTGGCATAACCGGGGCCTGTTATAGTCCGTTCAACTGCAGGGAGATGGTTAGTTCTTGGGTTTCTGCCCGGCTGATTTCAAAATCGAGATCAGGTCGCTCATTCCTTCGGGTGAGGAATTGTAGAGCCAAAGAATATCCGGATTGTCGACCGTGAATTCCTTGCCGGGGCCTGAGCCCATGTCGCGGCCGGGAGAGGTCGCATCGGGCAGCTTCGCCTCACCGGGCGCCAGCCCCTTGGCGCGTTCTTGTTCGGCGATGATTGCAGTCGCCGCAGCAAAGGCCTTTTCGTCATGCTGGCGCAGCGCCGCAAGTGAGGGGTTCCGCGCGGCAAGCGCGTCCTCGGCCGGGCCGGAATAGGCAAGCCGCGGCGTCTGCAGCGTCAGCAGAAGGCCGATCGACAAGGTTATGAGCCAGGATTTCGTCATCGTCGTCAAATCCGTCCTATTGGCGCCACTGCGCGACAAAAGCACGTCGCATCAAACTTGATTCATGCGACGTGCTTCTTTGTTTTTATGCATGTCGTTCTCCCGGAACCGCCGCACCCTTCCGGGCGACATGCATAGGCGCCCCGAGAATAGGGAGAGGCCGAAAGGAAGGCAACGGCGCACAGTGCCAATCGGTTGGGAGGGTTGAAATCGGCTGGCAGCGGCGCTTTCGCTCTTTGTTTTATGCATGTCGTTGACCCACCGCCGCACACTTCCGGGCGACATGCATCAGAGGATCTTCAATTGCTGCAAGCCGAGGCGCAGATCGCGCAGCATCTCGCCGAAGATCTCCTCGATCATTCCGGTCGACCAGACGACCATGGTGCCGTAGGGCGAGCGCTTGCGCTGCATGAAGCCTGCCGTTTCGAAATCGATCAACGTCTTGCGGCAGGTCTCGCTCGACATCACCGCAACAAGGAAACGGGCGAGATTGGACTGGTCGATCGCGCCTGATTTGTCAGCCCAGTTCTGGATCAGCCGCGGCTTGGTGTCGGCGGTGAACATCGAGGCGAGCGCACGATCCTGTGAAAGCCCCAGACGTTGCAGCTTGGCCGGATCGCGGGTCAGCGAAACCACGTAATCATTGTGCAGATCGGCGAAGCGCTCGATGTCCTCGGCGGTGCTGATGCCGAAGACCTTCATCGAATAGAGGAACTCGGCCATCAGGTAGGTCGGCTCCGAGCGCAGTTGCGCCAGATGCTTGTCGTCCTTGCTGGCTGAGGCAGCGCAGACGCGGTCTGAGAAATCTATCCTCGCGGCGCGAACCTGCTCCAGCAAGCTTATATCGAGCGCCAGTTCGTCACCGTTCCATTCCAGCATAAGCATTCCCTGCCGACGAATCTTCGAGACGATGATCTTGTACTATCGCCCGCGCAGATCTCCAAATCGTTTGGAAAGCAACGGCTTGCTGAGAAGTGATATCTAGCCTACCATTTTTGAAAAGCGTGACGGTAACAGTGCATGATGCCGAAAAGTGTGATCGGTTTTCGGACGACATCATGCACTAACCTTAATTGAGAACAGGATTCAGATTTTTAGCCGGATCGGACTAAAATCATCCTGTTCTGGGGGTCGAGGCAATGCGTAGTTTTGGGTCGCATATTTTGTTTGCCGCGGCACTTGCGGTCGCCTCGCCGGTTTTTGCCAAAGACACGACGATCATCGAGCTTCGCGGCGGCGACGGCGCGCGTTCGGTCGGCATCATTTCTTCCAACGAGGAAGCGGAGGCATCCGGGCCGGCGGCGATCACCGTCGGTGACGACGGCACCATTTACATCCTCGACCAGAACAACGGCCGCGTGCTCGCCGTCGACGCCGAACGCTCGCAGGCCGAGCCTGCGATCCTGCCGCTGCCGGAAAATGCCACGGCGGAGGATCTCGCCGTCGTTCACAACGAACTCTACCTCTGGTCCGACGGCGTCGTGCCGCTCGAGCGCTCCACCGAAGCCGACGGCCGGTCGCAGACGCTTCGCGCCGTCGACGGCGGCGCTGATGCCGACGACTACACCCGCTCGGTTTTCGCCTCCATGGGCTCGGTTTCGCCGGGTCCGCTGAACAGCATCATCGACGAGATCGGTCGCAGCACCAGCCGGCCCGAGGCCCGCCCGCCGGTCATTCAATATGTGCCGAGCCGCGGGCTCGGCGATATCGTCGCCGAGGTCTCGGCTGCTGCAAACGACAAGGCGGAGATCCTACTGCGGCGCAGCAGTTCGGAGGAGAATTTCCTCTCGCTGCAACTCGCCTCGGAAGGGCGGATCGGCACCGTCGAACTTCTCGACATCGACACGACGGGCAGGCCTTATGTGCTGGTCGAGCTCGTACCCGCCGACCGGCCCGAGCGCACCGGCATGCTGGTGGTGCGATTCACGCCGAACGGCGCGATGGACCGGGTCTACGACCTGCCGATCGAACCGGGTACGGTATTCTCCAGACGCTTCGTGGCGATCGGTCCGCGCGGTGACGTGCTCTATCTCCGCTCGCAGGAAAGCCGGGCGCAGGTGCTGCGGCTCGACGGCCGGGAGCCCGGCCGCAAGCTTGCCGTTATCAGGCCCACCAAGCAGCCGGCTGCCGGCAAGCCCGGCAAGACGCCGAAGGTGGCGATCGTGCCGAAATCGCGCAGCGACGTCATCGAGCGGGCAATCGGCTTCGAGACGATGAACTGGCTGGTGACACCAACCGCCTATGGCAGGGATCCGGGACCGGGCTGCGTCAACATGAACCGGCTGCGCCGCCCGATCTACCTGATCGGCAAGCGCGGCCAGACGGTCAAAGGTGTTCCCTACTGCTGGGGCTGCAAGACGCCGCTCGAGAATTTCATCGGCGGCGTGGAAAAGGGCCAGACCGCCGGCAACGTCTGCACCAAGAGCGCGCCGCAATCCAACATCCTCGGCGTCGATTGCTCCGGTTTCGTCAGCGACGCCTGGGGCCTGAAGATGCACGTCTCGACGCGCGCCATCCCCGGGATCACCAAGCGCCTCTCCGACCCCTGGTCAATGCGGCCGGGCGATGCACTGAACAAGCCCGGCTCGCATGTGCTGCTGTTCATGCGCTTCACGGCCGATAAGAAGGTGGAGGTGATGGAGGCCTCCCCAAATGCCTGCAAGGGCCGCGTCTGCCGCAATACCTATTCGCTCGGCAGCCTGTTGATGCGCGGCTACCAGCCGGTGCGCTTCAAGGGGCTCGATGGCTGAACGGCGGGAAACTCACGCCGCCGGTCTTGATGTCAGCCGCCGCTTCGCCATCGCCAGAAGTCCATGCGCCGCGACGCTGCCGGCATAGTCCCGATAGGCGGGGTCCCGGCTTAACATGCGTTCTTCGGCGCGGGCGCGCAGCAGGTAGATAAGACTGACGATCGCCAGCATGCCGGCCCGGGCAAGTCCTTCCGCAAGGCCGCTGGCGAGGAAGCCTGGGATCGCAACCAGCCACCAGGCGATGTTCTTCGAGACATAGGCCGGATGCTTCATGAAGCGATAAGGGCCCGATGTGATGATGCCGCGATGGGTGAGATTGGAAAATCGCGGCCCGAAAGCGACGGTCGCCCAGACATAGATGAGGGTGCAGAACAGCGTCGCGACGCTCCAGAGGATGAAGATGGCCGACCCCTCCTGGATCACCGTCTCCCAGCCTGGCCCCTCGCCATAGGGCACGAAAGCATGCGAGATCGCAAGGAAGAACGGCTCGTAACAGATGAGACACACGAGCCAGCCGAGTGCCGTCGTCTCCGTTGCCCTGACATGCCATCCGAAGAGCTTGAAAGTCGCGACATAGCCGCCGGCGGCAAGCACGATGTCGAGAAGAAAGGCAAGCCGCAACAGGCCTTCGAACCATGCCGCCGAAAGCGGCGGAAACGCCCAGGCCGGCTTCTCGGCAAGATCGGAAAGAGCCGCCATGCCGCCCGAGAACATCAGCACGAGAAAGAAACACTTGATCGCGAGCAGGCGCAATGCAAACAGCACGTCCTCCTCGCGAAAATCCTGCATCAACACCGCGCGCCCGACCTGATTGAGATAATCGTCGGGCTCCTCCGCGATCCGATCGGTGACCGCGACGTAGAGAATGGTGGCGCCGGCAAGTGCGATGGAAAGGGGAATAGTGGTGTGCCCAGCCTCGATGATCCATCGGACGGCCGACGACTGTGTGAAAAACGGAAAGACCGAACAGGCGATCACGACCACGCCAAGCAGCGCGGCGAGGCCCACAAGCTTCGTTCCGATGCGGCGCCAGAAAATGGCGGGAGCCTCGTCTCGTCTCTTTCGCGATGCCCAGGTCGAACGAGCAGCGAATGTGCCGTCGACGGCGATCCACGCCAGGAGAAGGCAGAACACGGCAAGCGCCATTGCCTTGCCGGGTTCAAGCTGCAGATAGGTCGAGAGTGCGATGCCGATCAGAACTCCGGCGAGGGTCGCCGCTTGGCTGACGAAAGGGCTCCCGGTTTCGGTATCCCTGTCCTGCGGTATTGGCACGCGCTCGGCCTTCTCGATTACATTGCTGGTTGGACGGAGTCCCGAAAGCGTATCCGTGCCGCCCGGGTCGCAAGCGCCATTGCGGCTTCATCGGTCAGGCCAGACGCATCCTCCGGCAGCGAGATCATCGCAATATCGAGCTTGTCGTAATCGACCATGTAGTAACCCGATGCCGTTTCGATGACTGCCTCAGGCCTGATCGCCAATAGATCCTGCGCCATCGTGCCGACGAACAGCGGGCCGCCCCAGATGTAGCGGAAGGCATAAACCGGTATGCCCTCAGCCGAGGTGCCAAGCCGACGAATATCGATCTTCAGTCGGCGATCGGACCAGCCCCCGCTGGAACTCGATGAACTGCTGGAACTCGATGAACTGCTCGAACCAGAAGAACCGCTGGAGCCAGAGCCGCCGCCCATGCCGCCGCCGCCGGAATTCCCACTGGAACTGTTCTCGGAGCGGGAGAAAGCCGGTTGGCTGCTCGTTGCGGCCACTTTTCTAACGGGGGGCGTGGTTCTCCTGGTCGGCGTGGCGCTCCTGGCCACCGGCTCTTCGCTGGCAAACAGGGTCCTGGCGCCAGGATCGAAGATGCAACTCTGCAAGATCGCGCCTGAGCCTGCGATGAATGTCGAGCACAATAGCATACGGATGATTAGCTTGTTGTTCATATAGGGCGCCCCCGGACCGCCGTTTCAGAAGAGATCGTACCTCGGATTTCGCTTTATCCATGTCGCTTTGGCGAGCTTGACGAGCCTGTCATCGAGCGACTTGGTCTTCGGAATTGCCTTTTTTTCCTGAGCGGTCAGCTCGGCGGCAAAGGCGGCCTCCGCTTTTTTCTTGGCAGCGCCAGGAAGCCTCTTGAGTTCCGCCAGCGCCTGGTTCTTCGGATCGCCGCTGCCTGGCATGTTGATGGCGGTCGCCAGCGCGAAATAACGGGACGCGATTGCAAGGCTGTCAGCGTCCGCGCCCTCTTCCTTCGCGAGCATCGCGCGGTCGAGCGCACCCCAATAGTCGCCGCGTTCCGCGCCCATCTCCAGCCACTTGACCGCTTCCGCCTTGTCCGCGGCAACGCCGATACCGTCGCGGTACATGCGCCCGAGGTTTGTCGGGGCATAGGGCTGACCGCCCTCTGCCGCCCGCGTGAAAAGGTCGAGCGCTTTCGGGAGATCCTCCGGAGCGCCTTTTCCGAAACGGTAGACGAGCGCAAGATTGTTCAGCGAATAGATGTCGTTGCGCTGGACGCCGGCCTCGTAGAAGCGGACAGCCCGCTCAGGGTCGGCCGGAACGTTAACGCCGTTGAGGAAGATATAGCCGAGCTCGTTCATCGCATAGGTATGGCCGAGATCGGCGGCCTGCAGCATCAACCGCAACCCCAGCTGCTGATCGGCCTTTGTGCCGCGGCCGTAATAGAGGGACTTGCCATAGCTGTGCAGGGCAAAGGGATCGCCCTTGGCCGCTCCCCCCTTGGCAATCTCGCTCGCCTTGGCTGCGTCGCGCGGAACGGAGGCGCCGAACTCGTAAAGGCTCGACAGTTCATAGATTGCCCGGACATGCCCGGCATCCATCGCCTTGCTGATCGTCGCAAAAGCCGTCTTGGCGTCGCGGTTGGCAAGCTGGGCACGGCCAAGTTGATAGACGAAGCGCGCCACCTCGGGATAGGCCTTTATCGCCTCCGTGCAGGCCGACAGTGCTTCATCGGCGTCGATCTCGTTCGGCAACTTGCCTGCCGTCACGCCCTGCAGGTCGAGCGGAGCCGCGGCTGACGTATCGCAGGCGTCGAGCGTCGGCTTGAAAGTGACGGTCGCCGGCGGCAAGTCGTCATTGGCGGCCTGCAGCGTCACGGCGAAAGGCTGGTTTTCAGTGCCGATCTGGGGCTCGTAGGAAAGCGCCGGGATATCGGCGGCTTCAAGCACGTGGCCGAGACCGATCACCCGGTCTCCGGCGCGCAGCGTGCCCTTGTCGGGCAGGGCCGCGACCTTGAAGGTCATCTCCGCGGCCGATGCCGGCACGACCGGCAGGCTGGCTTCTACAGGGCCGACGCCGATCGTCGTGTCGACGTCGCGCGGCAGCGTCTTCAGATAGGCGTCGGCATCGGCAAGCCGCACCTGTTTTTCCTGCTCGAGCTGGGCGAGCTTGGCGCCGGCGTCGGCCGAGACGGTGATTGCGACGACGCCCTGCGCCGCCTGACCGTAAGGATCGCTCACGGTATAGCCAATTAGGCCGACGGTTCCGGCAGCAACACCTGATGAATCATAGGTCAGCGCCGTCAGTGCCGCGGCAGGCATCTTTGCACCTTGCTCGACCGGCTTGCCGTCGAAGCTGAGCTTGCCGGTCTTAGGCAGCTGGTTGACGGTGACGAGCAGCGCCGAGCCGGTCTCGTCATGCGGCGGAGCGATCGGCAATTTGGTCGTGGCCGCACCCTCCGGCACGCTCACCTGCTGCATCGATTCGACGCTCGGCGGCGGCGGCGCCGGAATGAAATAGAAGCTGTCCATCAGCGAGGAGTTTTCCCAGGGGACCTGCTTGCCGCCGGTCATGGCCATCACGTCGCGGCGCACATCGGTCAGGACCTGGCGGATTTCCTTGTTGGGTTCGCTCGCCCGCTTGATGAAGGATTCGGAATAGGGGCTGAGCGCGCCGGTGCCATCGAGCGCCACCTGGCCGGGTTCTGTGGAAAAGGCGATCAGGCTGCCGAGGTCGCTGTCGATGCGCGCAAGTCCGCGCGTGGCGCCGACCGGCTCCAGTTTCTCCGCCATCCAGAATTTCTGGGCATTGAAGGGATTGTTGCGGCAGGCGTCGAGGAAGATCAACTGCACCCGCGAATTCTGCTTGAGATGGTTGAGGATGAGGTCGAGCGGCATGGTCTGCGTCTCGACGTCATAGGGCGTCTCCAGCGTCGCATCGACTGGCACGATGAAATTCTGGCCGCCCACCTGGATGCCGTGGCCCGAATAATAGATCAGGCCGGCCTCGGCATTGCTGGTCGAACGCAGGAAGCGGCGCACCGTATCTTCGAGCCCGATGCGGTCGACATTGACGCCGATCGTCACATCGAAACCGGCCGCGCGCAACGTGGTCGCGACCTCTTCGACATCATTGGCAGGATTGGGAAGGGAGGGCAGCGTCTTATAGACGGAGTTGCCGATGACGAGAGCGACGCGGCGTCCGCTCTCTTCTGTAACGGCGGCAAATGCCGTGGTAATCGACAGCAGCATTCCTGCAACAATCAGCAGATAAGCGCACAGTCTCTTGGCGTGACGAAACTTGGGCATGGCTCGATCGCAAACATTCTATTGTCTAAGTTCAATAAAATTTGCTGGCCTGCTGGTGCTAGGCCCCCTCCGCATTCACACTGCAAAGCTATTCCTCGGCGCTCTAAAAAGCAAGCTTCGCCGCCTCCAAGTGAATTGGAGCAGTCCCGGCAGATTGGAAGCCCATCGGTAGTAGGAAAGACTATTGAAATCAGGAAATTATCATGCGGCCGGAATTGGATACGTCATCCCCGGCGCAGTTTCCTTAACCTCCAAACGTATAGTTGCCGATCGAGGCCGGTTTCATCTCGATGGAGAAGCCCGGCAGGGTGGGCGGCATGTAGGCGGCGTTCTCGATCAGGCAGGGATCGAGGAAGTGTTCGTGCAGGTGATCGACATATTCGATGACGCGACCTTCCTTGGTGCCCGACACCGCGACGTAATCGATCATTGACAGATGCTGCACATATTCGCAGAGCCCGACGCCGCCGGCATGCGGCCAGACCGGCAGGTCGAACTTGGCGGCGATCAACAGCACGGAGAGAACTTCGTTCAGTCCGCCCATGCGGCAGGAATCGATCTGCACGATGTCGATCGCACCCTCGGCGATGAACTGCTTGAACATGATGCGGTTCTGGCACATCTCGCCGGTCGCGACCTTCACCGGGCCGATCGCCTGGCGGATCTTGCGGTGGCCGGCGACATCGTCGGGGCTTGTGGGTTCCTCGATGAAGAACGGTTTGGCGAAGGAAAGAGCTTTGACCCAGTCGATCGCCTGGCCGACATCCCACACCTGGTTGGCGTCGATCATCAGGTAGCGGTCGGGGCCGATCACCTCGCGGGCAATCCTGAGACGGCGGATATCGTCTTCCAGATCGCGGCCGACCTTCATCTTGATATGGTTGAAGCCGGCATCGATTGCCTCCTGGCAGAGGCGGCGCAGTTTTTCGTCGCCGTATCCAAGCCAGCCGGCCGAGGTCGTGTAGCAGGAGTAGCCCTCTTTTTCGAGGATGGCGATGCGTTCCGCCTTGCCCGCCTCGGCACGCTTCAGGATCTCGACCGCCTCGTCGCGCGTCAGAACGTCAGTGAGATAGCGGTAATCGACGATATCGGCGATCTCTTCCGGCGACATCTCGGCGACGAGGCGCCAGACGGGCTTGCCGGCCTGTTTGGCGAGCAGATCCCAGACGGCATTGACGACCGCGCCGGTCGCCAGATGAATGGCGCCCTTCTCCGGCCCGATCCAGCGCAGCTGGCTATCGCTGGTCAGATGCCGCCAGAAGGTGCCGGGATGGGCGAGAACTTCGGCGAGGTCGGCGCCGACGACGAGGTGGCGCATCGCTTCTATCGCCATGCAGCAAATGTCGTTGCCGCGGCCGATGGTAAAGGTCAGGCCATGGCCGGCAAGGCCGGGCGCGTCCGTATCGAGAATGACGTAGGCCGCCGAATAATCCGGATCGGGATTCATCGCATCCGATCCATCCAGGCTTTGCGACGTGGGAAAGCGGAGATCGAAGACGCGAAGGTCGGTGATGCGGGTCATGATGTTTCTCCCGATTGGTAGGCCGACCACATGGGGTCGGCTGCTGGGGCCGGACCGGCCGACGGGACCGCCGGCCGCATCGTCGGCTGAAATCAGATCGTCCAGCCGCCGTCGATGGCGATCGCCTGGCCCGACGTGTAGGTCGCGCCGGCGAGATAGACGGCGAGATCGGCAATCTCTTCCGGCGAGCCGAGCCGGCCCATCGGCTGGCGGGCGATGAAGGCGGCACGCGCCGCGTCGTAATCGCCCTGCGCCCGCATGCGGTCCTGCAGCGACGGGCTTTCCACCGTGCCGGGGCAGATGGCGTTGCAGCGGATGCCCTGACCGACATAATCGGCGGCAACGGCTTTGGTGAGCCCGATCACCGCCGCCTTGGTGACACCATAGGCGAATCGGTTCGGCACGCCCTTGATGCTGGAGGCGACGGAGGCCATGTTGATGATTGCCCCGTCCTTGCGCTCGATCATGCCGGGCAGCACGGCGCGGATGGTGCGGATCATCGCCTTGACGTTGAGGTCGAAGGCGAATTCGAGATCGGAATCCTTCATTTCCAGGATCGAGCCGGCATGGACGAAGCCGGCGCAGTTGAAGAGCACGTCAACGGCTCCGATCTCGGCGACGAGAGCCTTGACCGCATCGGCATCGAGCACGTTCAGCTTATGGGTGGAAACACCGGTCTCCGCGGCAAGCGTCGTTAAGGCCTCCGTGTTGATGTCGGTCGCGTGGACCTTGGCGCCGATCGCGGCAAAGGCTGCCGCCGTCGCCCGGCCGATGCCCTGGCCGGCGGCGGTGATGAGAACGGTCTTGTCGGAAAGTCTGTTTGTCATATCACGGGCCTTTTCTGAAATGGTCTAAGCTGGACGATGGAATGCGGTTCATGTCTTGGCGAAGCTCGGTCGTGATGGCGTCTTGTCCATCGTCGTCCACCATTCGCCCTCTTTGCGCGTTTCAAGCGGGTTCTGGCAAGGCATCCAGGCCGCCATTGCGTGGGCCTGGCTTCGGATGCGCGGGGCTCTCTGTATTAAATGGAGGACTTGCCACTGTTGCAAAGGCAGATCAGCGCCGGATCCCGCTGACCGGCTGAATGCGGAGGCTTGACGACGGCAACCGTCGCCGGCTCCAGGGCCGATGGCCATTCCCATGCGTTGCATGGTCGTTCCTCCCTGTCCTCGGCATGTTCTTCAGTGATGATTTGTCTGTTTATAGACAAACAAACGATTGGCCAAGGGTCAAGTGCGAAGTTTTGCTTTTCCGGCTGCGGTTCTGCGTATATGCAGACTGATATTCACAGGAGGAAGCAATGGAGACTGACGAGTCCGACCGCTACCGCGCTCCTGCCCTCGACAAGGGCCTCGATATCCTGGAATTGCTCGCCGGCGTCGACAGCGGCCTCACCCAGGCCGACATCGCCAAGCGGCTCGACCGCAGCCCCAACGAATTCTACCGCATGCTCGATCGCTTGGTGCGCCGCGGTTACGTCACCCGGCTGGATGGCGACCGCTACTCGCTGACGCTGAAGCTCTTCGGCCTTGCGCAGCTGCACGCTCCGGTGCGCCGGCTCGCCTCCTATGCCACGCCGCTGATGCGCGATCTCGCCCAGCGCACGCGCCAGGCCAATCATCTCGCCGTCTTCGATCGGGGTGCTGCCGTCGTCATCGCCCAACAGGAGGCGCCGGACTATTGGGGGTTTTCGATCCGCATCGGCGCCCATATCAGCCTCTTCGACACCGGGTCGGGGCATGTGCTGCTCGCCTTCCGCAGCGAGGAGGAGCGGGAGATGATGATCTTAGAACATGTGCGCAGTCGTGCGGAGGTCGAACTTGGGCCAGAATTCTACGATCGTCTCGACCAGATCCGCGAGCGCGGCTACGAGATGATGGCGAGCGCCCAGACATCTGGCGTCTACAATCTTTCAGCTCCCGTTCTCGGACCGGACCACCGCTCCATCGCCGCCCTCACCTGCCCCTTCATCGCGCTCGTCAACGCGCCGTCGGCTCCCGATATCACCCAGGCGATCACGCTGGTGCAGAAGACCGCTGCCCAGCTTTCGCTGCTTGCCGGCGCCAGTGTCGTCAATTCCGGCTGACGGGTGGCATCGGCGCGAAGCGGGAATTTCTATTTGAACAATCCATTCACCAGGGATAGGTTGCGGCAAAGCCACGCCCTGAGGAGAGACGCGTGTTCATCGACACCCATCTGCATATCATCGATCGGTCGGCGCTGCCCTATCCCTGGCTCTCCGGCGCGCCTGATCTCGATCATGATTTCCTCTACGAGACCTATGCGACGGAGGCGAGGCGCTGCGGCATCACCACGGTGTTGCACATGGAGGTCGATGTCGATCCCACTGCGATGCAGACCGAGACCGATCACGTCGCCAAGATCGCCAAAAAGGAAGGCAGTCTGATTGCCGGCGCCATCGTCTCCTGCCGGCCGGAAGCGGAAGGCTTTGCCGCCTATCTCGAGCGGCAAAAGGCCGATCCCTTCGTCAAGGGGTTTCGCCGCGTGCTGCATGTCGTGCCCGATAATGTCTCCGAAGGCGCCCTGTTTCGCGAAAACATCAGGCGTATCGGCGGCAGCGGCCTGACTTTCGACCTCTGCACATTGCCGCATCAGGCGAGCCGTGTGACCGCCCTCGCCGATCTTGCGCCCGACGTACAGTTCGTTCTCGACCATTGCGGCGTGCCGGATATCCGCTCGGACGCCTTTGAGCCCTGGAAGGCCGGGATATCAGAGATTGCCCGGCGGCCGAATGTCATCTGCAAGGTCTCCGGCGTCGTCGCCTATGCCGATGCGAAGACCTGGACGGCAGAAACGCTGCAGCCCTATATCGAACATGTGATCGCGAGTTTCGGCTGGGACCGCGTCGTCTGGGGCAGCGACTGGCCGGTCTGTACGCTCGGCGGCGGCCTCTCGACCTGGGTTGCGGCGACCCATGCCATGCTTTCCGGCGTGAGCGAGACGGAGCGCTCGAAGTTGCTTTTCGCCAATGCACAGCGCCTTTGGTCGCTCTGACGTCACAAAATAAAGCGACCGGTCTCCTGGGCGTGTCATTTTGGCATGTTTTTTGTACCATTCCGGGACAAAAAGGGCCAGATATTCGGGCTTAACGCTATCTACATGCAAGCAATTGCTAGCCTTAATTATCTCGGCTAAAAGTTGTTGACACGGATATGGCGAATAACCCCCTGTCCGCTGCCTTCAGAAGGGAAATAAGATGAAAGAAGAACCGCATTCCGTCGATGTTCACGTCGGAAAGACGATCCGCATCCAGCGTCTGTTGAGGAAAGTTTCTCAGACGGAACTGGGCGATCGTGTTGGCGTAACGTTCCAGCAGATCCAGAAATACGAAAAGGGCTCCAACCGCGTTTCCGCCAGCATGCTGGTCGAAATCGCCGGCGCGCTGAAGGTTGATGTCAGGACGTTCTTCGACGACCTGTCGACCCCTGATAATGCCAACGACAACTCCGCTCCCAGCGAGGAATTCGTTATTTCGCGCGAAGGCGTCCTTCTCAACGCGGCGTTCTTTTCGATCAAGAACGAAGCGCTTCGCAAGAAGATTCTGAAGCTCGTCCAGGCGATTGCCAACACCGAACAGCTGGACACCGAAGCGGCCGAATAGACCGGTTGTCCTTCACGCGAACCCAACGGACCGCATGAGGATCAACAAGGATCTATGAGGATCGATAGCGATTGATCGGGATCAATGGCGATCGATCAGGATTAGATTCTCGCTGGCATCCTTCATTGCGATTTTGGCTTTGCTGCCGACCAGCTTCTCGAGATTGACGTCAAGCTCCCTGTCGGGATCTATGCCGTCCCAATCGATGACGACCTGCAGCAGCGCCATGTTCGTCAGGTGCATCAGATTGCGCAGCTGAAGCTTTTCAGCCTCCTCCTTGGCTGCCGACAGCAGCCGGAAGATCCTTGCGTATTCGCTGCCGGTAGCTTCGTTGTGTTGTTCAAACATCGTTCCCGCCCTCTTTGGTCGTGGAACCCTACGATTCCATCATTACTGCATCTTCCGCCGCGACCGTTATTCAAGCGTTACAGGAACCGCATTGCGCGTGACTTCGGCGTGCAGGAGTTCCCAGTGCGAGGTCGCGGCAAAGCGCCAGTCACGGTTGATAGGGCGGAATTTGTCCAGGCACAGCCATTCCAGCACCAATAACGCGTCGCCCCGCTTGCGCTCGACGCGGTTCCCCCGGATGGCGGCGAGGATGTGGTCGCGGCGCGGCTTGCGGAAATGGCACTCGTCGGCCACCTTCGCATAGGTGCGCTCGGAGAAATGCAGGAAACGGCCGGCAAGCAGGAGTTTCTTGCGCTCGGCGAGCGAAATTTCGCCAACGGCGTGAAGCGCATCGATGGTCGGCTCGAAATCGACCCAGGGTACGGAAAGCGGCAGCCAGCCGAGCTCCTGCGGCGCATG
Organism: Rhizobium sp. CRRU65; assembly: GCF_048551595.1. Classification (NCBI taxonomy): domain Bacteria; kingdom Pseudomonadati; phylum Pseudomonadota; class Alphaproteobacteria; order Hyphomicrobiales; family Rhizobiaceae; genus Rhizobium; species Rhizobium sp. CRRU65. The sequence continues at coordinate 453,522 of NZ_JBLYZH010000002.1, forward strand.
CACAAGCGCGACGGCCTCGTCGTCGAGCAGCCGCCCTGACTCGTAATCTTCGAAGATCGAGCCGAGCCCGACCATGCCGAAGGGGGCGCATTCGGCTGCCCGCAGCGCGCCCATGCTGGCGCCGCCGGCAACGGCGACATCATGTTCGAGTGCGTAAAGTATTTCCTTGTGCCAGACCGAGGGCAGATCGCCGAAATAGCCGTCGACGAGACCGATCGCGGTGGCGCCGTCCTGAACGGCCTTCAGGATGTCGCCGGCAGCCGCCGGCGGCCGGAAATCGATGCGGGAGGACATGGCTCTTGCTGCGGCAAGATCGCTGCCAAGGCTCGGGCCGACGAACAGCACCTTCATGATTCGGCTCCTCTCATGGTGTTGACGGCGCGCAGGCCGAGCTGGATATATTGGCCTGAGATATCGACCTCCAGTCCCGGCACGATCACCCTGACGACGGAGACCGGCAGGGCCGGGTGCGGAAACGGCACGACGACGATCTGCTCGATGCCGGTTGCCGCCAGCCGGTCGGCAATATGGCCGATGGTGTCCTGGATCGTCGCCGGGCGGCGATCGCGGGCGTGGAACGAGCGCATCCGGCCGTCGCCCTCGCACAGTTCGACCACCTGCTGCATCGCCGCACTCCTGTCGAGCCGCTGATAGATGCGCGGCGAGAAATCGTCGCGGCTGCCGGCAATCGCGGTCAGCCGGCTCTGCGCCGCTTCGGTGATGGCGCGCAACGCGGCGCGCACCGGATCGGGGTGGCAGCCGCAGCCACCGCAGACATGCGACCAGCGCGCGTCGACACGGTCTGAAATGTTGCCTGGCATGATGACGGCCAGAAAAGCGGGAACGCCGATATCCGTCGTCATGTCGAGCAGCAGCAGTTTCATGCCGGCACGGGTGATCCGGTCGGTCATGACATCTATGACCGCATCGCCGAAGGAGGCGGGGTTGATGCGGCTCTCCTTCAGGCGCTCGGGCGACTTCAGCTGGGTCAGGGCCCAGGCGTCGCGCTCCACCAGCTCGCAAAGCCCATGCAGGACCGCTTCGGACGGGGTGTTGCCGGAGGCGAGCCCATCGCTCGACTGCTCGAAGCCGGGCGGCCTCTCGCCGCGATGGTCGAGACCGACGAGCCACCAGGGCACGAAGACGCTGCTGCCCGAAAGAATATCGAGCCCGGAACACCAGGGGATGGGAGCTCGTCCGATTTCGTCGGGAGCGCAGCGTGCGACATTGTCGAGATCGATCATCGCGGCATGCTCCGCCCGCATGTTCTCGATCGTTGCCTGCGTCATGTCGGTGGGGGCAATTTCGGCGATCCGCGTCTCGACCGCCTCCATCGCCGCCGAGGCCATGGCGGCATCGTTGTCGATACCCTTGCCCTGAAAGACCGAGAGCGTATGGCTGTTCGGCCTCGTTGCGAAGGCGACGGGGATGTTCAAAACGTCGAGTGCAGTCAGGAGGCCGACGCGCGTAATGCCGAATTCGCGCAGATGCGGCCTGATGGCCGCCAAGGTCTGCGCCGGCGTGACGGCGCGGTCATGGTAGTCGCTGACGCCGGCCGATGATCGTTTGAGGTCACCGGCAAGCGTTTCAAGGTCGGTGAAAGCAGACATACCGATCTGTTCCTTAGCGGAACCTCAGCGCATGCGTCAGGCTCTCGAGCGCATTGGCGGAAACGTTGAGCTCGTCCTGCTTCATGGCTGCCTTGGCGGCTGCAGAGAAGCGCAGTGACTGTGTCTGAGCTGCGGTGGTGTCAGCATTCGTCTTCATGTTTCATCTCCGATTGGTTAGACAGCGCCTTGCTGCCGTTAACCATCGGAGGGAAACATTGCCTGCGTCATTTAAGCGTTACAGGCTTCGTTAAAAGGCGGTGCATCAGGGAAGTCCGGCAAGTTGCAGGCCTTGTATGAGCGGTTCCGTATAGGCGGGATCGCGATCGGGGACGAAATGACGGATGTCCTCACTGCGGAAATCGGGGAAGTTTTCCAGTACCACCCTGGCGTAGTTCCTGGCCTTGCCCGTCTCGCCCGCCATGGCATGCGAGGCAGCGAGCAGGCGGGCTGTCGCCTGCTTCGTCTTCACCGGTTCCAGCGCCTCGATCGCCATTTCATACTCTTCGCGCATGAAGTGGATGCCGCCGAGGTTCCAGTAATAATAGTCCGGCGGCAGCGGATTGAGTTTGAAGGCAGCGCGGCTGAGCTCCAGCGCTCGATCGAAATCGCCATCATGGGAAAGCGCGTCGGCATAGTCGGCGAGGATGTCGGCATCGTTGGGATTGAGATCCTGGGCCTGCTGAAAATATTCCAGGCTTTCGTCGAAACGACGGCGATAAAGCGCCACGAAGCCGAGCTCGCGGTAAGCCCGGCCGCTGTTCGGGTCGGACTGCTGCGCCTGCCGGGCAGCGCCGTTCGCCTCGTCGAGCAGTTCCTTGTCGCGCATGCCGCGGATCAGCCATTCCATGCCGAGCGCGCGCGACATGCCGGCATGGGCGGCAGAGAAATGTTCATAACGATTGAGCGAGGATTTGAACCATTTGCGTGCCTGGCGCAGATGCTGCAGGTCGGTGTGGGCGATCAGCCGCTTGCCTTCCAGGTAGAGACGGTAGGCTGACGGCGGCGCGTCGCCGATCGGCATCGCCAGTTCGTGACGCTCGATCGTGTCGGCGAGCGAGGAGACGATCCGCCGCGTCAGATGCGCGAAGGATTCGCTGATCTTCTGCATGACCAGCGGCAGTTCGACGGCCCAGATCACCTCCGACGTCGTCGTCCGCGTCAGACGGCAAGTGGCATAGACATCCTCGTCGCGGCCCTGGATGGTGACGTAGACCGCATAGTCGAAGCGCAGGTCGAGCGGACCGGGCACAGCACGCGACGGATCGATCGAACGGCTGAGGATCTCCAGGCTGGTATGCGCCGCGATCACCTTGAAGCCCCGCTGCTGGCTGAGGCCGATGGTGACGTCTTCAAGAAGCGCCCTGCCGACGCGCTCCATCAGCGGATCGGTGAAGATGCTTTCCGGCGGCAGGATGATGATGCGCGGTTGGCCGACCGAATTGATGGACAGATCAGGCGCCGGCTGGGCTGACGTCGCGTGTGCCGCCGGCACCAGGTTGAGCTCGCGGGCAAGAGCGGTGGTGCTTTCTTCCGGCTCGGTGTCGAAGTCGTCCTTCAGCTGGCTTTTGCACTTCAGATAGGCCTGACGCGCCGCTGCCGGATCGTTCATCCGGACATAGGTGCGCATCAAGGCGCGATAGGCCGTCTCGCTGGCAGGGTCGAGTTCCAGCAGGCGCCTGGCGAGCGTGACCTGCTCGTCATCCGATCTGTCTTCCGATGTCTCGATCAGCCGGGTGAGATGGGCGGAGCGCAATTCGTCGACACGCTGGCGCTCAAAGGTCAGCCAGTCCTCGGCGCCCTGCGTCGGCGATTTGACGCCGTCGAGAAATTCGCCGTTCAGCAGGCCGCCGTCTTCGGGTGCGAGTGGCCCTTTCTGTTTCAGGATATGAACGTCGACCTCCCAGCCATCGGCAAGGCCGATATGGGTTCGGGTCGCGGCAAGCAGCGGTGGAAGGCCGGCGGGAATGCTCAGTTCGATGCGCGCCAACAGCTGGCGCAGGCTGCCCGCCCGTTTTTCCGGCAGCTCCGATTGCCAGAGCTGCCGCCTGACGGTTTCGCGGTCGAGTTCGACATCGGGTTCGGCGGCGAGCATGGCGAGGAGAAAATACGACTTCTCCGGCAAGGGGAGCTCCCTCCCCGCCGCCAGCAATCGCGGTCTTCCGAGCAGGCATAGCCTGTTCGTCAGCATCTGCCGGATGTCCGTTGCATCTCGGTTCTCACCCCTGAAAGCCAAGGCGCGCAAGCGCACCGGCCAATCAAAAACATGTTAGAGCCATAAGAGCCAGACGCATAGCGGTTTTGCTTTAAAAAGAAGAAGTTTCATCGAATATTTGCATATTCTCGCGCCACACGGGGGGAAATGCTTTGCCAACACTTCCGTGAGGATGCGGGTTGCATCCTGTGGGGCAGGTTATTTGCGGCGTAAGCCTGAGTGCCCGTCCGGGTATGGGTTGAGTGATCGGGTCGATGGGGGTTCCAAGAAAGTGTCTTAGGCCTGATTGGAAGCGCCTTCTGCGGACGACCTGGCCCGGCAACCAAGTGGCTTTTGGCGGTCTAGCCTTCTCTGTTCGTCCATCCCGACGCGTTAGGATCAGTCGCGAACAAGCTTGTCTATGTAGGCCTGCAGCGAGGTCGATCCTCGAATAGCATCCTCGGGATATTCGGGACCATCGACGGTGAGAGCCGTCATCCTTGCATATGAGTGAGCCGCCGCGTCGGAAAAGCCCAAACCTCGGTATGCGTCTTCCCAGTTTTCGCGCGGGATCACGTCGACGCGAACGGCCCGGCCAAGGGTGGCAGCGAAGGCTGCGGCGACATCGTTGGGGGAGTACCGTTGCGGCCCCTCGACGGGGTATATGCCGATCCGTTCGATCGGCTCCTGCAGGAGCCGCGCCGCCACGCTTCCCAGATCCTCCGGCGCGACCATTGGGAGCTTGAGGTCTGCAGGGAGCATGGTCGCTAGCACCCCGTCCCTCGTGACGGCCCCCAGCATCGTACCCCAGTTACTGAAGTAGTAGGCTGCGCGGATGACACTGGCAGGAACCGGCTGGTTCCTCAGGCCGACTTCCAGTTCGTAAAGGACGTTGAGATCGCCGCTTTTCTCGCCTGGCTGCGCGCCCATGGTTGATTGCGCCACCACCTTCTCCAGCCCAGATCCTTCGATCGCCTCGAGCATGCAGCGCACGGTCTCGCGTTCCTCCCGATCCGTATCGCTCGATATGTCAGCGCTCGGGTTCAGGAGGAAGGCCCGCTTCCCACGACGGAACACCTCACGCAGCGACGTCACGTCGTGGACGTCGACGACGGCGACCTCCGCGCCCCGCTGTCGCCATGCGCCGGCCTTGTCAGAATTTCGAGTAACGATCGTGACGGCTTCGCCTTCGTCGAGCAGCGTCTGCGCCACGGCGGAGCCGACGTGGCCCGTCCCGCCAACAACGATGTACATTTGCCATGTCTCCAGCAGTGATGTGGCGCATAACCCCTCGTCCTTTCAAAGGTTCCCTTTCGTTGCAGAGGCGGTTCAGCGACGCGGAGCGCTTCTTCGCCTGGATCAGCCAAAGCCGCCGGCTGAGGAAAGACCGGAAGCGACCAACTCCGCCAAGGCCTTGGCTTTACGCCGCATCCATCATGGACCCTCGTCATGCATTTGCCCGAGCTTCCTGAATTGTCGGACGGACACTGAGGGTCACAGCACCTGTGCAATCCGTTTCGGGCTAACCTCCGTTGCCGTCGCGGCCTCGACGAAATCGAGCCCGATATCCAGCACCGGGGCGCTGTGCGTCAGCCAGCCGACCGAAATGAGATCGACACCGGAAGCCGCGATTGCGGCGGCCGTTGTCGGCGTGACGCGGCCGGATGCCTCGGTGATCGCCCGGCCGGCGACGATGGCGACAGCCTCGCGCAGCTCATTAGGCGTCATATTGTCGAGCAGCACGGCGTCGACGCCGGTCTCCATCGCTTCACGCAGCTGATCGAGCGTGTCCACTTCGACCTCGATCTTCACCATATGGCCGACGCCTGCCCGCGCCCGGCGGATCGCCTCCGTGATCCCACCGGCGATGGCGACGTGATTATCCTTGATCAGCACCGCGTCATAAAGCGCGAAACGATGGTTCATGCCACCGCCGGCCCGCACCGCATATTTCTCCAGTGCCCTCAGGCCGGGCGTCGTCTTGCGCGTGCAGGCAACTGATGCCTTGGTGCCGCGGATGGCGGCGGCGATCCCTGCCGTCACTGTGGCGATGCCAGAGAGGTGACCGAGGAAATTCAGCGCGGTGCGCTCGGCGCTCAGCAGGCCACGCGAGGGGCCTTCGATGGTGGCGATCACATCGCCAGGCTTGACCGCGTCGCCATCTTGATGATGGCGGCGCATGACGATCTCGGGATCGACGAGGGAAAAGGCGAGTTCGGCGGCATCGAGACCGGCGATCACGCCCGGCTGACGCGCCGCCATCACCACCGTCGAACGGTGATCGTGGGGGATGACGGAGGCCGAGGTGATATCGCCCGCAAGACCCAGATCTTCGAGCAAAGCTGCCCGCACCAAAGGCTCGACGATCAGGCGCGGAAGGGGAACGAGGCTCATCTCAGGCACTCCTTGCAAGGGCATAGGGCGGCGTCGCGCGGGCGATCTCCAGAACGTCGGAAAGGCACATCTGGCGCCGGTTGGCATTGGCGAGCTTCAGCGGAAAATCGGTGCGGGCATGGGCGCCGCGCGATTCCATCCGCAGGCTGGCAAAGACGGCGATCAGCAGCGCGACGATGGCCGGATCGGCGGCCGGGCCGCTGCCTTCGGCAAGCGGCAGCAGGGCGGCGATGGCGCCATGAATGGCACCGGCATTGCGTAGCACGCCAAGATGGCGCGAGACGATCGGCCGGACGAGCGATGCATCGGCCAGCGCCGGCAGTCTCTCGGCGAAGATCGCGCTGGCGGGACTTGCGGGCACGCCTGATATGTCGCGCGCCGCCCGCATGCCCATGACAGCCGCTTCCAGCAGCGAGTTGCTGGCAAGCCGGTTTGCCCCGTGCAGACCGGTCGAGGCCGACTCTCCGGCGACCCAGAGGCCGGGAACCGAGCTGCGGCCATTTGCATCCGTGGCAACCCCGCCCATGTGATAGTGAACGGCCGGGCGCACAGGAATGGGGTCTTTCGCCGGATCGATGCCGGCCTCGCCGCAAAGGGTCGAGATGACAGGAAAGCGCGTGGCAAATCGGCTGCCGAGAGCATCGCGGGCATCGAGAAAGACCCGCCCGCCGCGGGCGATTTCGGCGCTGATCGCCCGCGCCACCACGTCGCGCGGCGCAAGTTCGGCACCTGGAATGCGGGCCATGAACCGTTCGCCTCGTTCGTTGACGAGCAAAGCCCCCTCCCCGCGCACCGCCTCGCTGATCAGCGCCAGCGGCCGGCGGCGCGAATCGAGTGCGGTTGGATGGAACTGGACGAACTCCATATCGGCGAGCGCGGCACCGGCCCTTGCTGCAAGCGCGATCCCCTGGCCGAAATTGCCGATCGGATTGGTGGTCGCGTCGTAAAGCCCGCCGATGCCGCCGGTGGCGAGCACCACCCTTGACGTCGGCAGAATGGCGGCGCCATTCGCGGTCGCGCAGAGCAGGCCGGCGACCTTTTCGCCGTCCATCAACATCCGCCGCGCCTCGAAACCTTCGAGCACGGATATAGCCGGTGTTTTCATCACTGCATTGATCAGCGCGCCGATGATCGCCGCACCCGAGCCGTCACCTTCGGCATGGACGATGCGGCGGCGATTATGGGCCGCCTCCAGCCCCAGCGAAAGTTCGCCGGCGGCATTCCGGTCGAAGCGGACGCCGGCTTTTTCCAGCGCGGCGATCGCCGCCGGCGCCTCGGCAATGATGCTAGCGGCAATGCCCGGATCGCAGAGCCCGTCGCCGGCCGCAAGCGTATCGGCAAGATGCAGTGCCGCGCTATCGTCGGCGCCCATGCTGGCGGCGATGCCGCCCTGCGCCCAGGCACTCGAGGTCTCCGCGCCAAGGGCCGCGCGAGTGACGATCACGGAAGGTTCAGGCGCGAGGGTCAGCGCGGTCATCAATCCCGCAAGCCCACTGCCGACGATCACCGTGCGTCCTGATAGCTGCTCGAGAAGCTCGGTCATATCGCCAGCATCCTCTCGACGGCGCGGCGCGCGGCCGCCGCAATTGCCGGATCGACGGTGACCTCGTGGCGGTTTTCCTCGAGTGCGGCGCGGATATTGGCCAGCGTGATGCGCTTCATATGCGGGCAGAGATTGCAGGGTCGAATAAATTCGACGTCGGGATGGTGCACGGCGACATTGTCGCTCATCGAGCATTCGGTGAGCAGCACGACGCGCGCCGGCTTCTGCCGGCCGACATAGTCCGACATCACGGCGGTGGAGCCGGCGAAATCGGCTTCGGCCACCACCTCGGGCGGGCATTCGGGATGGGCGAGCACGATGACGCCCGGATGGTTTTCGCGCAGCTGGCGCACGTCCTCGGCGGTGAAGAGTTCGTGCACCTCGCAATGGCCATGCCAGGCGATGATCTCGACATCGGTCTCGCGGGCGACGTTGCGCGCCAGATATTCGTCCGGGATCATCAGCACCTTCGGTACGCCGAGCGATTCCACCACCTGCTTGGCATTGCCCGAGGTGCAGCAGATGTCGGAGGCAGCCTTCACCGCGGCCGAGGTGTTGACATAGGTGACGATGGGCACGCCGGGATGGGCCTGGCGCAGCAGCGCGATATCTTCGGGCGTGATCGAATCCGCCAGCGAACAGCCGGCGCCGAGATCCGGGATCAGCACGGTTTTCTCCGGGTTCAGCAGCTTGGCGGTCTCGGCCATGAAATGCACGCCGGCAAGCACGATGACATCGGCGTCGACCTCGATCGCCTTGCGGGCAAGCGCCAGGCTGTCGCCGACGATATCGGCCACGCCGTGGAAGATTTCCGGTGTCTGATAGTTGTGCGCGAGAATGACGGCGTTGCGGCGACGCTTGAGCTCGAGGATCGCGTCGACGTCATTTTCGAACGTCATCCATTCGGCTTTAGGAATGACACGGCTGACGCGCTCGTAGAGCGAAGATGCGGAAACAGGATAATTCATGACCGGCTCCTAATTATGCTCTCTTTGAGCATATCTTAGGCCAAGAGATATTCTCACGGTGAGCATATGTCAATTGCGGGAGAGCGGTAATTTCGTTCCTGCCAGCGCCCGTTCTTCGAGCACGGTGTGGCGAAAGCGGAAGAGCTTGGCCGGCCGGCCACCGGTTTCGCTTTCGGTTCCGCCGGTTTCCTCGACCAGTTCCTGCTGTTCGATGAGGCGGCGAAAATTCTGCTTGTGCAGCGTCAGCCCCGCCAAGGCTTCGATGGTGCGCTGCAGCCTCAGCAACGTAAAGCTTTCCGGCATCAGCTCGAAGACGACGGGGCGGTATTTGATCTTGGCGCGCAACCGGGCGATTCCGGTTGCGAGAATACGGCGGTGATCGGCAAACATCGCGCGGCCGAGATTGGCCTCCGCCCCGCATCCGGCTTCCGAGACGAGCCCCGCCTCGTAAAGCAGTTCATAGCGCTGCAGGGCCAGATCCTCGTTCCAGCCGCCACCGTCGAGGCCGAAGGTGAAATCCGCCCTGCGATGGCGATGGTCGCGCCTTGCCGGATCGGCATCTGCCCAGCTCCTCAGACGCGCCATAATCTCGTCGAGCACGGGTGGCCGGCCCTGCCGGTGGTCTTCCCAGGGGAAATATTCGTACCAGCCGTGCCATCCCGGCCGGCCGGCGCCCGACTGCTCGTTGACGAGGCCGAGATAGCTGATCGAGATCGTCCGTCCGCCTGGGATGTCGTTGTTCCGGTCACGGTCGGCGAAGGTATAGAGCTGTTCGAGGTAGCCGACGGGATGTTCCGTCTGCTCCTGCACCCATTCGCGCAGGCCCGATTGCAGGGTTCGATGCCCCATTTCGAAAGGTCCCGACGGCAGCGCGTTGCCGGAGCGGATGGTCATCACGCGCGGTTCGTCCCCCGTCACCGCGACGAGCACCGCAATCAATTCCGCATGCGCAAAGCCGATCGTCACAGGGGACCGAATACTCCGTTCCGAATGAATCGAACGGATAATTCCTGACACAGGCCGGGACGGAAGCCAATGGAGAGGGAGCACCTTTGCGGCGCTTCCCACATCATCGAGGCAAGAGAGCTCGTTTGCCCTCAGCTCTTGCCCGTCTCGCTTTTCAACCGCTGCAGGAAGATCTCCAGTTCAGCGTCGTCGATACCGACGAGATGGCGCTTTTCCGGATAGGCGCCGGTTCTGACGTCTTCGGCAAATTCCGTGAAGGCGGCGATGCGCTCGCGCTGCAACCGGTCGTGTTCGGCGGCGAAGTCGCGATAGATCTTGGCATGACGCGGATAGTGGTCGCGATTGGCGCCGAGCACGTCGTCGGCGAAGAGATATTGGGCGTCGCAACCGCTGCCTGCCCCCATGGAGATCATCAGCATCGAGGTGTTGGGGCTGATGGCGGCAGCGACATCCCCTGGGACGACTTCGATTTCGGCGGCGAAGGCGCCGGCCTCTTCCAGCGCCTTGGTCTGCCGCCAGATCTCGGCCGCACTCGCTGCCGTCTTGCCGACGGCGCGGAAGCCGCCGGTCCAGGTGGCCTTCGAAGGGATCAGCCCGAGATGGCCGCAGACGGGGATACCTTCATCACGCATGCGCCGGATCGTCTGCAGGCTTGCAGCGCAATAGACCGCATCACCACCTGCCTTCAGCGCCGCGAAGGCCGCACGCAGATAGTCCTCGGCCGAAACATGGTCGCCATATTCGAGCCCCGGAATGGCAAAGAGAGTGGGGGCGGCTTCGCGAAAGACCGGCCCGAGCAGCGAGGGCGGCACCGAGACGATGTCGATCCCCGCTTTTTCGGCGGCGTCCGCCTCCTCCAGCGAGGTGACGCGCAGCATGGTGAGCTGGCGCTTGCCTTTTTCCGCAAGCAGATCTGCAACGGTCGCGCGTCTATGTTTTTTCATCATCAATTCCTTTGAAAATATCGGGTGAAAATATCGGGTGAAAATATCGGGCGGCTCAGGCGGCCAGCAGGGATTTCAGCTTGATGTCGCTGGCTGCGAGTGCTGCCGGGTTCGGATGGGCGTGCGCTGCGATCAGCATTTCGGCGAGCCGGATGTCGCGTGCCACCGCATTGCCCGTTCCGATGCCGCTTGCGGCGATCAATCGTCCGTCGGCGTCGAGATGGAAAAGAATGAAGGCGCCTGCGCCGAGGTCGCGGCGCTGATGCGTGGCAGCCCCTTCGGCAAGGCCTGATATTTGCAGCGTCATGTCGTACTGATCCGACCAGAACCACGGCACCGCCGAAACGGCCTGGTTAAGGCCGAGCATGTTGGCCGCGGCCAATGTGCCCTGCTCCTGGGCATTGCGCCAGGATTCGAGCCGCACCCGCCGGCCGCCATAGATCGACAGCGGAAAGGAGCAGCAGTCGCCGGCCGCAAAGATATCGGGTGCGGAGGTCTGGAGATGGATATCGACGGCAATACCATTGTCGATTGCGAGGCCTGCCTTTTCGGCGATCTCGACATTCGGCCGTGCACCGATGCCGACAAGGACGAGATCGGCTTCGATCACCTCGCCGGTCGACAATCGGATCAGGGCTTTTCCACTTTCCTCGGTCAGCGCTTCGATGGAGACGCCGCAGCGGATATCGACGCCTTCAGCGCGATGGCGCGCGGTGATGAGATGGGCGATCTCCTCCGGCACGCCGCGCTTCAGCACGCGTTCCAGCCCCTCGATGACGGTGACCTCGGCGCCAAGCAGCCGCGCCGTGGCCGCAAGTTCCAGCCCAATAAACCCGCCGCCGATGATGGCGATATGCCGTCCCGGCTGCATCGCATACCGCAGCGCTGCCGCATCGTGATGCGTCCTCAGCGCGCGAATATGCCGGCTGCCTTCCGGCGCGCCGGGGAGCGAACGCGCGGCCGCACCCGTCGCAAGCAGAAGCCTGTCGTAGGAGAGCACGGTACCGTCCGAAAGCGTGACGGTCCTGGATGAGGTGTCGAGATCTCTTGCCTCGAGGCCGGTCAGCAGCCGGATGCCGTTTTCGATATATTTTTCCGCCGCGGCGATAAATTTCGGATCACTTGCATCGGTGGAGCCGGCCTTCGAAAGTGGCGGCCGTTCATAGGGCGGAAGCGGCTCGGCCCCAACCAGCGTTATCTCGCCGGCAAAACCCATTTCCCGCAAGGCGAAGGCGGCGCGCGCACCGCATTCGCCGGCGCCCAGGATGACGTAATGAACCACGCCAACCTCCCTCAGAGCGAGATGAAGACGGCACCGTCTTCGATCTTGACAGGATAAGTCTTCAGATTGACGCAGACCGGCGCGCCCTTGGCTTCGCCCGTCTTGTAGTTGAAGCGGCCGTTATGCTTTGGACATTCGATGATCTCATCCATGACAAGCCCGTCGGCGAGATGGATATGTTCATGCGTGCAGAGCCCGTCGGTGGCGAAGAATTCGTCGTCCGGGCTGCGGTAGACCGCGAAGGTGCGCCCGTCGTGATCGAAGCGGATGACATCTTCTTCGTCGATCTCGTCCTTGTCGCAGACCTGAATCCAGTTTCCGCTCATCTTGTCCTCCCTGAATTGTAATTATTGCGCGGCCGGGGCCAGCTCGTTGTGGAATTCCTCGCGATAGGGCCGCGCGGTGGCCGGCAGTTCGCGCTTCAGGAAATAATCCTCATTGCGCAGCTGGCGCAGGAAAGCCGGGATCATCTCGATATAGCCGGACCAGATCGATGGGTTCGGCGCCGGCAGGTCGTGCTTGATCATTGCGTGCAGCTTCGGCAGCGCGTGATAGGGCACCATCGGAAACATGTGGTGTTCGACGTGGTAGTTCATGTTCCAGTAGATGAAGCGGCTGATCGGGTTCATATGGACCGTGCGGCTGTTCAGGCGATGGTCGGTCACATTGTCGGCAAGGCCGCCATGCTGGAGCAGTCCGGTCAGCACATGGTGCCAGGCGCCGTAGAGGCGAGGCAGGCCGATCAGCATCAGCGGCAGGATCGAACCCATGGCGATCGCGGCTGCGGTCGTGACGAGATAGATCGCAAGCCAGATGCGGGCGATGCGGATTGCCTTTGGCTGCTCCATCTCCGGGATGAAGGTCTTTTCCGCCGCGCTGACGCCGCCGAAGGCATTGCGCAGCATATCGACGATCGCATGCCAGGCGTCGAGGATGCCGAAGAAATTAAGCACCAGCCGGAAGAGATCAGGCGGCCGCATCACGGCGATCTCGGGATCGCGGCCGACGATCACCGTATCGGTATGATGGCGCGCATGGCTCCAGCGCCAGGTCACCGGGTTGCGCATGATCATGAAGCAGGCGATCTGGTAGACGACATCGTTCATCCAGCGCGTCTTGAAGGCGGTGCCATGGCCGCATTCGTGCCAGCGGCTGTCGGAGGCCGAGCCGTAGAGCACGCCGTAGGCGAGGAAGAAGGGCAGCGCGATCCACGAGCCCCAGAAATAGATGCCGAGCCCGGCAAAGGTTGCCATGGCGCCGAGCCAGATGATCGTGTCGCGGATCGCCGGCGCATCGGAGCGCTGCATCAGCGCCTTCATCTCCTTGCGCGCAATGTCGGTGTGATACCATTCGGCTGCCGCCAGCCCCGTTTCGACCGCGGTGCGGCCGCTTTCGCCGAGAAGGTCGTAGTCGCGCTTCTTTGTCTGGGTCGCCATTATCCGCCTCCCGTTGCCCTTGCCTGGGAGAATAGGTTGACTTTGGAAAGCGCTCAATGCAGGCTTGATATAATCTATCAAAAGCTATCATGAATGACTTGCATTCATGATTGAATCCATCAGGAACGCAGATGCGCCGTCCCACCATATCCGATCTTGCCCGCGCCTCCGGCGTCAGCGTCGCCACCGTCGACCGGGTTCTCAACGCCCGCCACCGGGTGCGTGAGGAAACGGCGCGACGGGTCTATGATGCGGCACAGTCGATCGGCTATCACGCTGTCGGGCTGATCAAGCAGCGCGTCTTCGAGGATCTGCCGCAATACAAGCTCGCCTTCCTGCTGCAGAAGCCGATGCAGCCCTTCTATCAGAGCTTCGTGCGTGAGATCGAAACAGCAGCGCGCGCTCTGACGTCCGCGCGCATCCAGACGCAGATCGACTTTCCGTCGGCCGCGACACCGGCAGCGATCGTCGAAAAGATCAAGACGCTCGGCGCTCGCAACCAGGCCGTTGCTCTGGTCGGCCCGGATTATCCCGCGGTGACGACGGCGGTCGAGGAGCTGAAGGAGCGTGGCATTCCGGTGTTCTCGTTACTCTCCGACCTCGCCACCGGCGTGCGCGACGCCTATGTCGGCGTCAACAACCGCAAGGTCGGGCGCACCGCCGCCTGGACGATTGCGCGCACGGCACACAAGCCCGGCAAGGTCGCCTGTTTCGTCGGCAGCCACCGCTTTCACGGCCATGAGCTCAGAGAAATCGGCTTCCGTTCCTATTTTCGCGAGAATGCGCCGGAGTTCGATGTCGTCGATACGCTGATCAATCTCGAGACGGCCGAGATCACCCATGAGGCGACGCTGACGCTGCTGCAGAAATATCCCGATCTCGTTGGCCTCTATGTCTGTGGCGGCGGTATGGAGGGGGCAATTTCGGCATTCCGCGAAGAAAGTGTCGGCGGCAGGATCGTCTTGGTGGTGAACGAGCTGACGCCCGACAGCAAAGCCGGCCTTGCCGACGATGTCGTCGCCATGGCGATCGGCACTCCCCTGCCCGCCCTCTGCAAGGAGCTGATGGTGCTGATGACGGGCGCCATCGAAAACGGCGAAACGGCTGTTCCCGGACAGCTCTTCCTACCGTTCGAAATTCATATTTCCGAGAACATCTGACGCGTGATGGAATTCCATCATTCCGGTCGATATTCTCTCAGCAATGAAAGCGGGTGCTGGGGATGACAGATGGATTGCGACGCGAATTCGGATAGAGATTCGCTGACCCATTCACGAGGACTGCTCCGCCTAGATGCGGAGATCAGGAGGAGATACCGATCATGACGTCGATCCGTTTTGCGCTCAACCATATGGCCGCGCCGTCGCTTGCCATCGACGATTTCTTCGCGCTGGCCCGATCGCTCGGCATCGATGCCGTCGAGATCCGTAACGACCTTTCCGGCAATGCCATCCTCGACGGCACCAACCCCGGAGTGATCAGGCAAGCGGCTGCCCGCCATGGCGTGACGATCATTTCGATCAACGCCCTGCAGCGCTTCAACGAGTGGAACGCGGCCCGGGCCGCCGAAGCGCAGGAGCTGATCGATTATGCCAGCGCTTCCGGCGCCAAGGCGCTTGTCCTCGTTCCGAAGAACGACGGCACCGGCTGCGCCGATGGCGAACGGCAGGTCAATCTGCGTCAGTCTCTGGTTGCATTGAAGCCGATGCTGGAGAAAGCCGGCATTATCGGTCTCGTCGAGCCGCTCGGTTTCGAGATTTGCTCGCTACGCTCGAAGACCGAGGCGGCCGAGGCCATCAGGGAACTCGGTGCGCAATCGACCTTCAGGCTCGTCCACGACACCTTCCACCATCATCTTGCCGGCGAAGCGGCGACCTTCCCCGAGCTTGCTGGCCTCGTACACATCTCCGGCGTCGACGATCCTTCCATTGCTGTTGCCGATATGCGCGATTCCCACCGTGTCCTGGTCGACGCCGACGACCTACTCGACAATGCCGGGCAGGTCAGGGCCCTGTTGCAGGCGGGCTATAACGGCCCGTTCTCCTTCGAGCCCTTCGCGGCGGAGGTGCATGCGCTGAAGGACCCGGCCGGCGCGCTGCGCGCCAGCATGGATTATCTCAGCGCGCGGGTTTGAGATCTGGCCAAAGCGTCGGCTGATACCGCCATTGGTGTTGGGGCGGCGCGCAGGACGATTGCCACGAGAGGCCGCGCTGGCCGCGGCCTCTCGCTCGAAGCTACTGCCTGCCTCTGAACCGGCGCTGATAGGCCGGATCATAAAGTGAGCTCTCGCGAAAATCCTCGGCCGCAAGCGAAGGGCCGACGAAGATGATCGCCGTGCGTTCGATCGGCTCGGCCGCAATCTTTACCTCGATATCGGCGAGTGTGCCGCGCAGGATGCGCTCGTCGGGCCAGGAGGCCTTGACGACGATCGCGACCGGGCAGTCGACGCCGTAAAGCGGCGTCAACTCTTCGACCACTTGCTTCAGTGCGTGGATGGCCAGATGGATCGCCAGCGTGGCGCCCGTCGCGCCGAACTTTGCCAGTGTCTCGTCGTTCGGCATCGGTGACGCACGGCCGGAAACGCGGGTCAGCACCAGGCTTTGGGCCACGGCCGGGATCGTCAGTTCGCGCCCGAGCGACGAGGCTGCGGCGGCAAAGGCCGGAACGCCTGGCGTCATGGTATAGTCGATGCCGTGTTTTTGCAGCCGGCGCACCTGTTCGGCGACCGCGCTCCAGACCGAGAGATCGCCGGAATGCAGCCGGGCGACATCCTGGCCGGCTCCAGCGGCGCGAAGATATTCTGCCTCGATTTCGTCGAGCGACATCGGCGCCGTATCGACGATGCGGGCGTCCGGCGGACAATATTGCAGCAGTTCGGGCGAGACGATCGAGCCGGCATAAAGGCAGACCGGGCATCGGGCGATGAGATCGCGGCCACGCACCGTGATCAGATCCGCAGCACCTGGTCCCGCGCCGATGAAATGCACCGTCATCTCGTCATCCTTTCGTCCAGCGCCACTGCGTCACCGGCATCGCCGGCCGCCAGCCGCTCATGCCGCCGACGGGCTGGGCGCGCGATATTTCGATCCGCGTGAGGAAACCGCCGCGCTTGCCATGTTCGGCGAGCAGGACCGCCTCCATCTCCAGCGTCACGGCATTGGCAACGAGCCGCCCTCCCCGCTTCAGCGCGGCAATCGCAGTATCGACAACACCCGGCTCGCTACCGCCGCCGCCGAGGAAGATCACATCCGGCGCCGAGAGGCCCCTAAGCGCATCGGGCGCAGCACCTTCGACGACGGCAAGATGCGGCACGCCGAAGGCGGATGCGTTGCGTGCGATACGTGCAGCCCGTTCCGGCGACTGCTCGACGGCGATCGCCTTCAGTGACGGATCGGCCAGCATCCATTCGATACCGATTGATCCCGAGCCCGCGCCGATATCCCAGAGCAGTTCGCCATGACGCGGCGCGAGCGCCGAAAGCGTCATCGCCCGGATTTCGCGTTTGGTGATCTGTCCGTCATGCTCGAACAGCTCATCTTCGAGCCCGGCGGCAAACGGCAGGATGCGAGCCCCCTCCCCTGCCGCAACATCGACGGCGCAGACATTCAGAGGATCGACGTCCAGCAGGTCGAAATCCGCGGCCAGGACGCTTCTCTGCCGTTCCCGAGCGCCGCCAAGCGCCTCGAGCACGGTAAGTTGCGACTGACCGAAGCCAGCAGCAGTCAGCAGCGCAGCCAGATCGCCGGGCCCCTTCTCGTCCGAGGTCAGCGCGACGATGCGCCGTCCGGAGTGCAGGTGCGGCCGGATCAGATCGATCGGCCGTCCATGCAGCGAGATCGTTGCAACCTCCTGCAGCGGCCAGCCAAGGCGGGAGGCGGCAAGGCTGAAGGCCGAGGGTGCGGGAATGCTGCGCATCTCTTCCGCCGCCACATGGCGGGAGAGCGTTGCGCCGACACCATAGAGGAAGGGATCGCCAGAGGCGAGCACGACAACAGGCGTGCCACGCCTTTCGAGGATGGCGTCGACCGAGCGCTCGAACGGGCTCTGCCAGGAAAGCCTTTCGCCTGTGATCAGCGAGGCAGCAAGTGCGTGGTGGCGCACGCCACCGAAGACGGCGGGCGCGGTGGCGATCAGCCTCTTCGCCTCCTCGCCCAGCCCTTCTGGACCATCTTCGCCGATGCCGATAATAGTCAGCCAGCGCTGGCCGGACGCAGGAGCAACATCAGACATGGGAAGACCCCGCATCTTGATCCTTGGCGGCACCAGCGAGGCGCGGCTGCTGGCCGAGGCGCTGGCGGCGCGTGATGATTGCGATGTTTTGTTGTCGCTTGCCGGCCGCACCGAAAAACCGGCCGTGCAGCCTGTTCCGGTCCGCATCGGCGGTTTCGGCGGCGCTGTCGCACTTGCCGATTTCCTGAAGGCCGGCGGATATGACCTGTTGATCGACGCCACGCACCCCTTCGCCGAGCGCATTTCGGCCAATGCCGCTTTTGCGGCCGAGACCACTGGCGTTGCTGCCATCGCTCTGCGCCGTCCCGAATGGCAACGCGTGGCCGGCGATCGCTGGCGGGACGTGCAGAGCATTCCGGCTGCCATCGAAGCGCTCGGCCCCTCCCCCCGCCATGTCTTTCTGGCGACGGGCCGGCAGGGTGCCCATCACGCGGAAGCCGCACCGCAACATCACTATCTCGTCCGCAGTGTCGATCCCGTCGAACCGGCGCTTGCGCTTGATAATGTCCAGTACATCCTCGATCGTGGTCCGTTCGCGCTGGACGGTGAGCGCGCTCTGCTGAGACAGCACGACATCGACATCATCATTGCCAAGAATAGCGGCGGTGCCGCGACCTATGCGAAGATCGAGGCAGCCCGCCTGCTCGGTATCGAGGTGATGATGGTGGCGCGCGCCCCGGCCTCGATCGTCAAGGCGGTCGACACTGTCGAGACGGCGCTGGCAGCGATCGATCACCTGTTTCCCCCCGCCATGAACCGCGGCGTATAGACGAGGTCCAGCCGGCCTGGCCGTGTGACAATGCGCGTCTCGGCCGAGCCGATGATGATGCAGGTCGCCATATCGGCAATCGACGCATCTGCCTGCGCCAGCTGCTGGACGGCGATGCGTTCGTCCGGCCGCCCGGCCGCCCGCCCGAAAATAACCGGTGTTGCTGCAGGCAGATGGTCACGCAACAGCTTGAAGGCTTCGCCGAGCTGCCAGGGCCGTGCCCGGCTGATCGGATTGTAAAGCGCGATGACAAAACCTGCCTTTGCCGCCAATGCAAGACGGTTTTCTATTATATTCCAAGGCTTTAGATTGTCAGACAGCGATATGGCGCAGAAATCGTGGCCAAGCGGTGCGCCGGCTCTTGCCGCCACTGCCAGCATCGCCGTGATGCCTGGCAGGATGACGAGATCGACCGCGCGCCAGGCGGCCGGCCCGTTCTCGATTGCTTCGCAGACCGCGGCCGCCATGGCGAAGACGCCGGGGTCGCCGCCGGAGACGACGCAGACCTTGGCGCCATCGGCTGCCATGGCGAGGGCCGCCCCTGCCCTGTCGAGCTCCTCGCGATTGTCCGAGGCATGCCGCAGCTGATCGTGGCGGAGCTGCAGCCTGTCGAGATAAGGTCCGTAGCCGAAGAAATCCGTCGCCGCATCGACAGCAGCCAGCGCTTCCGGCGTCATCTGCTCGGGGTTGCCGGGACCGGTGCCGATCACGAAAAGCCTGCCGCTCATCGGCTGCCCTCCCAGCCCGGCACCAGCACGAGCGAAAAATACGGCGCGTCGCCGTCGGTCCTGTCGGCAAGCTTTTCCATCGCCGCATTCGCCATGGTGCCGCGCTCGACATAGACGGCCTCCGCAAGCCGCCCGGCCGCCGCCAGCGCCCGGCGGATCTTCGGCAGGTTGCGGCCGACCTTCATGATGACGGCGGCCTGCGTATCGGCAAGACGGCGCGTCAGCTCGGTCTCGGCCATCGTACCGGGCAGTACGGAAAGTACGTCGTCGCCTTGAACGATCGGCATGCCGGCCAGCGACCAGCAGCCCGACATGGCGCTGATACCCGGGATCACTTCCGTCGGGTAGCGTGTGGAAAGCCTGACATGCAGGTGCATATAGGAGCCGTAGAAGAGCGGATCGCCTTCGCTGAGAACGGCGACGGTCAGCCCGGCATCGAGATGCCCGGCAACGGCTTTGGCAGACTGGTCGTAGAATTGGGTGATCAGGCTCTGATAGCGTTCGTCGTTCTTGTCGATTTCGGTCGTCACCGGATAAAAGAGCGGTAGCAGCGTCACCCCGGATTTCAGCAGCGGTTCGACGATCGCCTTGCCGTTGCCACCCCTGCCCTGCTTGGCGAAATAGGCGATGACATCCGCGCCTTCGATGGCGCGCACGGCCTTGAGGGTGAGGAGCTCCGGATCGCCGGGGCCCGTGCCGACGCCGATCAGACGGCCGCTTGTCGTCATAGACCTGGCCTCGCCAATGCATTGATGGCGGCTGCCGTCATGGCGCTGCCGCCGAGCCGGCCGCCGACGATGGCAAAGGGGACGCCGTAGGAATTTTCCGCCAATGCATCCTTCGATTCCGCCGCGCCGACGAAGCCGACAGGCATGCCGAGGATCGCTGCGGGTTTCGGGGCGCCGTCGCGCAGGAGTTCGAGCAGATGGAAGAGCGCCGTCGGTGCATTGCCGATCGCAACAACGCTGCCGCCCAGCCGATCGAGCCAGAGATGCATGGCGGCAGCCGAGCGCGTATTGCCGGTCTCGCGTGCAAGCTCGGGTGTCGCCGGATCGCGCAGCGTGCAGATCACCTCGTTCTGCGCCGGCAGCCGCGCCCGGGTCACACCCTGGGATACCATTTCGGCGTCGCAGAAGATCGGCGCACCACCCTTCAGCGCATCGCGTGCTGCGCTGACGAAATCGGCGGAGAACAGGAAATGCGCCGCCGCCTCGACCAGCCCGCAGGCATGGATCATGCGCACGGCGATTTCGGCTTGATCGTCAGTGAAGCGCGAAAGATCGGCCTCGGCACGGATAATGGCAAAGGAACGCTCGTAGATCGCATCGCCGCTGCGGATATAATCGTAGTCTGGCATTCCTATTCCTGTCGCAGCGCCTTCGAAACGCCGGTTGCGCCAAGCCGTGTAAGGCAGGCGGCGGTCGATTCGCCAGCGTCTTTGTTGTCTTCGATGGACCGGGCGAGCCTCTCTATAGCGAAATCGATCCGACCGCCAGCGATCCGTTCGACCGGCTGATCGGCGGCAAGGCCATTGAGGATGAGGCCATAACCTTCCGCCGAGCCCGTCAGCGTCAGCGCCGGCCGGGCATGAGCGCAGCCCTTGGCGCAGCCGGACAGATGCAGCGTCAGCGAACCGTCGAAAAGGGCAGGTGCTACGCCAATGAGCCGGCGCGCCAGAGTTCGCGTCTCGTAGAAAGCGGAGCCGCAGGCGCCGGCGCCGGCACAGGCGGCAATATGCTCGGTATTGTCGCCAGGCTGGGTGCTGAAGCCAAGTCCGGCGGCGGCCATCTGCATAGCCGGCACTGTATCGGCGGAAAGCCCGATGAGGAAGAAACCGCGACCGGGCGCAAGCCGGATGGCTGTTGCGCCGCGGTCCGTTGCCAGATCCAGCAAAGCGATCAGATCAGACGCTCTCATCTGCCCGAATGCCGGCCTGACGCCGAGTATGGTCTTGCCGTCCTCGAGCCTGTGCGAGCCGGCAAGCGGTATCCCTGCCGCGCCTGAAGGAAAGAATTTAATGCCATCCATCGCCGGAAAACGCGCCCGCAGAAGCGGCGGATCGATATCCCTTGCCCTGCTGCCCTGCCCGAGGTTCGCCAACAGGCTCACAATTTCGCCGACGGCCGATATCGCCGCCTCCGCAGGACCGATCGCGACCGGCATTGCGGTTTCACCGTCGCCATTGATCGCGACCAGCCATTCTGCGGGGGATTGCGCGACAATACGGATATCGGCGGACAGTGCCGATAAGCCGAAGGCTCCACCACCGTCGATGATAAGCGAGAGTTTTGGCGCGAGCCGCGGCGAGGCAAGCTGATCGCGGAGCGTGCTGCGTAAGGCCATTTCCATTGCCGCCGGATCGCTTACCTCCTCCGGGTCGATGCCGTGCAGCGGCGATGTCTCGATCGCCGGCCCGTCCGGCACGGTGATCCCGGCGGCATCGATATCGGCAGCGAGCTGTCCGACGGTCTCAGCCCGAAGGCCTCGGATCTGCAGATTGCCGCGGGCGGTGATTTCGAGAATGCCGTTTCCATGGTCTGCGGCGGAGCGGGCAAGGCTGGCGAACTGCGACAGCGTCAACGCGCCGCCGGCCGGCCGCAACCGGACCAGCAAACCGTCGCCGGTCGGCATGGGCGCGGCAAGGGCGGGGCAGGCGCCGCGCCTGCGCATCGTCACCGCTGGGCGACCATGCAGATCCGCCTCGCCCGTCCTGTCGCTCGCCTTTGCGGCCTTAATGCTCATTCTCGATCCTCTGATCATTTCTTACATGATCGCGGCCGACCCGGCAAAGCGTGATGGAAACGGCTCGAACCGCTATTCCTCGAAATCACGTCCCTTGCGCAGGAGATAGATGTCCATGATCCAGCCGTGCCGCTGCCTGGCCTCGGCCCTCAGCGTCTTAATGTCGGTGGCGATGTCGCCAAGTCGCCCTGATCTGACGATCTCGTCCTTGGTGCCGAGATAGGCGCCCCAGAAGATCTCGGCGTCGGGATCGTCGATCTTCGCAAAAGCCTGTTCGCCGTCAAGCATGACGACGGTGCTGTCGGTCAAAAGTCCGTCCTGCGCCAGCCTGCGCCCTGTGGTGATCTCGATCGGTTTGCCGACGAGGTTGAGAGGGATTCTGTGGCTGGCCGCCAGCGCCTGGATGCTGGTGATGCCGGGAATGACGCTGTAATCGAAATCCAGGCTGCTTTCCCGGCGCACGCGTTCGATGATGCGGATCGTGCTGTCGTAGAGACTGGGATCACCCCAGACGAGAAAGGCGCCGCTGCCATCGTCCGGGAGACCGGAGATCAGCTCTCCATAGATGCGGGCGATCTCACCGTGCCAGGCGTCGACGCTCTGCACATAGGTCTTGTCTGCCGTCTGCCTTTGCGGCACCGCAAATTCTGAAATTCTGGCTGCCGGCCGGGTGATATAACGTTCGCAGATTTCCCGCCGGATCTCGGCGAGCTCTTCCTTGCCGGCGCCCTTGACCGGCAGGAAGACCACGTCGGCAGCGTTCATCGCGTTGATCGCCTGTATGGTGAGGTGCTCAGGGTTGCCCGTGCCGATGCCGATGATATGAATGTGCTTCAAGCGGATACTCCCCTTCGAGTCCTGGCGGTCTTGCCGAAAAAGCCGGGTCGTCGCAAGGGCTGAACGGGAGTTGGCCGCGGCCAACCGAGCCTTGTGGGTAGCATCGGAGCCCTGTTGTTGCTGCAAATCCCGAATCGTGTCACTTTCGATACGCTTTTTGACGCTATGTTGACAGAAAAGCGCATCGAAAAGGATTGGGTGTTTTGGACAACATTAGCGTATCGACGACGGATGTACGGATCGAGCGGCATGCCAACCAGCTGTCGCGGCAACTGAAGCTGCTTCGCGACAAGCTGTTTCCGCCGCTCTCGCAAAAGACGCTACGAACATTCTCCTCCGGCGAGGCGGCCCAGATGATCGGCGTCTCGGACGGCTATCTTCGCCAGCTTTCACTGGATGGCAAGGGACCGCAGCCGGATCTTGCCCAGAATGGCCGGCGTTCCTACACGCTCGGCCAGATCAACGAATTGCGCCAGTATATGGCCAAGCTCAAGCCGAAGGACGCGCTTTCCTATCAGCCGTGGCGTCGCCCTGGCGAAAAGCTGCAGACGGTTGCCGTCACCAATTTCAAGGGCGGCTCGGCCAAGACCACGACGACGCTTTATCTGGCACAGTATCTGGCGCTGGCGGGTTACCGGGTGCTTGCGATCGATCTCGATCCGCAGGCCTCGCTCTCCTCCATGCTCGGCGTTCAGCCCGAATTCGATCTTTCCGAAGGCGACACGCTCTATGGCGCAATCCGCTATGATGCGGACCGCAAGCCGCTGAAGGAGATCGTCCGCAAGACCTATTTCGACGGTTTGGATCTTGTGCCGGGCAATCTCGAACTGATGGAGTTCGAGCATGAGACGCCACGGGCACTGAACGACCGGCAGCGACCTGGCGAGCTGTTCTTCCGTCGGGTCGGCATCGCCATTGCAGAGGTCGAGGCCGATTACGACATCGTGGTGATCGACTGCCCGCCGCAGCTCGGTTACCTCACGCTTGGCGCCGTTTGTGCCGCCACATCGCTGCTCATCACCATCCATCCGCAGATGGTCGACGTCGCGTCCATGTCGCAGTTCCTGCTGATGACTTCCGATCTGCTTTCCGTCGTCCGCAAGGCCGGCGGCGACCTGCAGCATGATTTCATCAAATATGTCGTCACGCGTCACGAACCCTTCGATGCGCCGCAGTCGCAGATCGTCGCGCTGCTGCGCGGCCTTTTCAGTGACGACGTGTTGACGGCGACCATTCTCAAGTCGACGGCGATCGCCGATGTCGGCCTGACCAAGCAGACGCTCTATGAGATCGAGAAGGGGCAGGTGCGCCGCTCGACCTATGACCGCGCGCTGGAATCGGTCAATGCTGCCAATGGCGAGGTGCTCGCCGGTATTCACAAAGCCTGGGGTCGAGCATGAGCAGACGCGATCGCCTGAAAGGTCTATTCGACGATACAGCGCAGGAGTTGGCCGCGGCCAACTACGAGGAGCAATCTTCGCGCGGATCGGCCGGGCCGGTTCGGACGATGGCGCTGACCCTTGGCCGCATGGAGGAAGAGAGCAGGGCGATGCAGGAGGCTTTGCTCTCCGGTGAACGCATCATCGAGCTCGATCCTGATCTGATCGACTCCTCCTTCGTCCGCGACCGCCTTGCCGACCAGCCCCTCGATTTGGAAGATGAGTTGGTGCGGTCGATTGCCGAGAACGGCCAGGAAGTGCCAATCCTCGTTCGCCGCCATCCCAACGACGAGGACCGCTACCAGATCGCCTACGGCCATCGCCGTCTGCAGGCGGTCAAGTTGCTCGGCCTCAAGGTACAGGCCATCGTCCGAAAGCTCGACGATACCGACGTCGTCATCGCGCAGGGCATTGAGAATTCGGCGCGTCGGAACCTTTCTTACATCGAGCGCGCGGTCTTTGCCCTCAATCTTGAGCTCAAGGGTTTTGAGCGCCCGGTCATCATGAAGGCGCTGTCGACGGACAAGACGGAGCTATCGAAGCTGATATCCGTCGCAAAAGCCATTCCCGCCGAGGTCGTCAGGTCGGTCGGAGCCGCACCCGGCATCGGGAGACGCAGGTGGATGGCGCTTGCCCAGGACTGGAATGGAATGACGGCCGCTCGGCTTGCCAAGCTCATTGCTTCTGGAAGTTTCGTGGCGGAAGAGAGCGATCGCCGTTTCGAGCTTTTGGTTGCCGAGCTCGCCAAGAAAGAGGCCAAACCCGAGGCCATGGAATATGACTGGAAGCCGAAGAGCGGCGGCAAGGTTGCCGGCCGAATCAAGAGCGCCGGAAATTCCTTCACGATCGCGTTGAAGACCGGCGATGCGCCGGATTTCGGCGCTTACATTTCACGCCGTCTCGATGAGCTTTACGAAGCCTATCGGGCCGGCAGGTTGCAAGCAGGAGAATAGGCCGCAAAAGAAAAAAGCCTCCGAACGTTGCCGCCGCGGAAGCCTTTCTCATATCTGGACAATCTGAGAATCGCACTTCCTCGAATCACTGTCAAGCGTCTTCGGCATCCTTTTGGGTGGTAGCTTTCTTTTGCCTTGAGAAAAGGTGAGGGACATGGAGCCTCAATATGTATCGACGCCCTTTGGGCGGCGATCGATGACGCTTGGCATGCTGGCAAGCCAAGCAAGTGCCAGCAAGGTCGATCCGGACGCATCGGTCGACAAGTGGAAGATCTTTCGTGCGCTCTGCGAAGCAAAGGACATGGTCGGCGTATCGGACCGTGCCCTGGCTGTTCTCAATGCGCTATTGACCTTTTACCCGAAGAACGAGATTGCCGAGGCCAACGGCTTCGTCGTCTTTCCCTCGAACGAGCAGCTGTCGCTGCGCACGCATGGCATGGCCGGCACGACGCTGCGGCGGAACCTGGCGATGCTGGTGGAAGCCGGCCTGATCATCCGCAGGGATAGTCCGAACGGCAAACGTTTTGCCCGCCGCAATGGCGAGGGCGGGTTTGGTGAAGCCTTTGGCTTCAGCTTGGCGCCACTGCTCGCGCGCGCCCACGAGATCGAGGCGCAGGCGGCCCAGGTGATGGCCGCCAAGCTCGAATGGAAGCGTCTGAGGGAGCGGCTGACACTTTGCCGGCGTGACATCACCAAGCTCATCGAGATCGCCCTGGAAGAGAAAATTGCCGGCGAATGGATCGAGATGCAGAAGCATTTCAATCTGCTTACCGCAAGCCTGCCGCGCCGCCCGTCGGCCGCGGAGATGGAAAGCCTGCTGGGCGATCTCGAAGCTTTCCGGGAGTTGATCGTCAAGACGCTGGAATTGAAGTCGAAAACAGAAAAAACAGACGGCAATGATAACCAGAACGGTCGGCACATACATAATTCAAACCCACACCACTTATCTGAACTTGAACCAGGCTTCGAGCCGAAGCAGGGCGCAAAGCCGGAGGAAGAACCGCAGCCGTGGCGGGAGCCGCCGAAATCCTTCCCCCTTGCCATGGTGCTGCAGGCCTGCCCGGAGATCGTCGCTTACGGGCCGGGCGGCGGCATTGGCAGCTGGCGGGATCTGATGGCCGCGGCCGTCGTCGTCCGATCCACGCTCGGCGTCAGCCCCAGCGCCTATCAGCTGGCCTGCGATGTCATGGGGCCGGAAAACGCCGCCACTGTGATCGCCTGCATTCTCGAAAGGGGCGGACATATCAATTCGGCCGGCGGCTACTTGCGTGACCTGACCCGGCGAGCGGAGCGCGGCGAATTCTCACTCGGACCGATGCTGATGGCGCTGATGCGGGCAAATGGTCCGACAGCGAGGAAAACCGGATGAGCGGCTATGAAAAAGTTTCGCACCAGCTGCGACGGTTAGAAGCATATGTGGCCGGTCGATCAGCGATCATAACGGCTTCCTTCCCCGCAGTTTTGTTGAAATACACCGTTAACCATGTCATACATGGCGGAAGAAAACATGCTTTTTGCTTCCCTTTGTGAAAAACCGTAAAGCTTAACAATGCGCTACGATATCGACAGTGTGATGCTTCAAACCTTGCTTTCAGCCGTTACCGCGGCGGAGGATGCCGTGGCGCGGCTGGACGAGCGGGTTTTGCGCTCGCCGGTCGGCGAGGGGTTTGCCGAACGCAGCCATTTCTTCGACGCCGCCGGCGCGCTCTGGGTGGCCGGCGAACTCGTGCATGTCGAGGATCTCGTTTTGCATGATGCGCATATGGATAGCCGCGCTCCCACCCATGAATTGACGATCGCCCATTCGGTGCTGCGGGCACGTCGGCGCATTTGGACCGGCGAACCCGCCTGGGCACTCGGCATCTCGGGCCTTGCGACGCTGACTGCAACCGGCGGGGAAGGGGAGGGGAAGGTCCCGGACGCAAAGAGCGTTGCAGTTCCGCTCGAGAGCGACGGAGAGGCTGAGGCTGAGGATGAGGACCGGCCGCTCGCTGCCGAGATGGCGGAGATCGATGCGCTTCTTGCCCGCTCGCAAAAGCTGCTCGATATCCACACAGGGAAAACGCCGGCAAGCGAGACGACCGCCGTTACTCCGGCAAGACGTAACGAAGACCCTCTCGGCTTGCTCGGTGACGACGAGTGGGACGAGGAACAGCGGCTTGCGGAATGGCGGAGCGTCCAGCCATTGGCCGATAGCTTGCCGCCGGTTCTCGGTGCCATCATCCTCTTCGAAGCCTGGGAAAGGATCGAGCCGTTGCGGCGTCAGCACTGGCTCGGTGGCCTTCTGGTCGCAAGCCATCTACGCGCCCGCGGAAAGGTCGCCTCGCATCTCTTCTCTTTTTACGGCGGACTGAAGCTGGTGCGCCATGAGCGTCGTCGGGCGCGCGATCGGGTCACGCGGCTGCAAGCCTTTCTGGAGGCGATGCATCTGGGTGCCGTGGCCGGCCTCAAGGAAATCGATCGCTTGTCGCTGGCGCGCACGCAGATGGAGCTGCGCTTTCGCGGCCGCCGTTCAAACAGCAGCCTGCCGGAACTTGCCGACTTCATCCTGTCGCGGCCGATGGTCTCGGCGGCGATGATCGCCCGTCATCTGCGCATCACACCGCGCGGCGCGCTGAACCTCGTCAACGAGATCGGCATTCGTGAAATTACTGGCCGGGGCCGCTATCGCGCCTGGGGTATCATCTAGCGCGTCACCCGAAAATCGGAATCGATTTTCGGAAAGGATTATGCGCAGATCCAAAGTGATAGAGCGTCCTTAGCGCGTCTGAAAAGACGCGCGGCGCTCAAATGCATGTCGCCTAAAACCGTGCAGCGGTTTTGGGACAACGTCATGGATAAGACAAAGACTTAAAGCGCGTCGCATGATTCGGCGTCTGAGTAGCAACGGAACAGAAAACCTACATAAGGATTTCACGGCTCGTCGTCAGGATCGGCGGTTTTCGGATCACGTAGCGGTCTGAGTTCGCCTCGGGCCACGAATTCGGGGAGCGTGAAGGCGTATCGGTCCAGCATGTTGACGTGGCGGAAGCCGAGCGCGAGAGACGCGCGACGCCAATTGCCTTTCCGGTTTCGGCGCCATATCGACAGCCACTTGATTTCGACATAGCAGTGACCCTCGATCCAATTTGAAGATGGCATTGTTCAATGCGCGACAGCGACAAAACACTTCGGCGGCGCTTGGTTGATGCCCTGCGCCCGCTGGCCGAGCGCGACACGCGCTTATCGCTCGAAAACGAGGATACACCGTTCATCTCGGCCTTCGTCGCCCGTCACCGAGAAACGATTTCCGAGCTCACCATGCCCGCCGCCGGCCTTGTCATAGTCATCGAAGGCCGCAAGGAGGTGCTGTGGGGCGCCGGACGCAATATCTACCAAGGCGGTGACGCCTTCGTACTGCCGGCCGGTGCTGAGGTCGATGTCGTCAACGAACCAGATGCAGACACTGGCGTCTATCGCGCCCTGTTCGTCCGCTTCTCTCGCGCACTGGTCATTGAGGCGGCGCGCCTTTGGCCACAACTCACCATGCGCGAAGTACCCCTCGGCTCGTCCATCAAGATCAGTCCGACGCTCTGCTCGGCTATCATCCATAGCGGCGAGGCGCTGGCGGGTCCGCTCGACCTTTCCCGGCGCGTCGTGGACCACCGTGTTCTCGAGGTTCTGCTTATCCTGGCCGAACAGGGTGTGCTGCCCTTGATTCCCAAATATGTGGACAGCTCAGTCACACAGGCGGTGCGGCTCTTGATCCGCCACCGGCTCGATCACGCGTGGTCCACCGCTGCGGTTGCCGCGTCATTGTCGATGTCAGAGGCCACCCTGCGGCGGCGACTGCGGGACGAAAACCACTCACTCCGCGCGCTGCTGCTCGCCGAAAGAATGCAAGCCGCTTACCTCATCCTCTCCGATCGGGATGCCGATGTCGCCGACGCAATCGCCGCGACGGGCTATGCTTCTCGTTCACACTTCTCGCGGCACTTCCAGGATGCCTTCGGACAGGCTCCTTCGACCGTTCGTAGGGCACGTAAAAGACCCATGGCCTGACCGTTTCGGGCTCATTCCTGATCAAATCGGGGCCACACGCGCTTGCATCGTTCCCTATGCTCGGCTGAAATCAACCAAGCGAGATGAACGATGATCAGGAATAAAAGCATATGGGCCGCCATCAGTGTGGCCGCTGCATTTTCGGCGACGGCGCCCATGGCCGCAGACTCGACGCTGTCCGTAAAGATAGAAGGGCTTGACACCTCCGGCCGGTTTGCAGACTCCGCCGCCTTCTGCCCGCCCGGGATTGGGTCCAAGGACGTGAGCCCGGGTGTCTCATGGTCGGCAGGCCCCCAGGGCACCATGTCTTATGTGTTGCTGCTGACCGATCCGGACGTACCGCGAGATTTTAGCCTTATCAATAAACCCGGCACCACAATTCCAGCCGACGCGCCGCGGATCAGCGTTTTCCACTGGGTTCTGGCCGATATTCCCGCCGGCACCATGTCGATCGGCGAAGGCGCGGAAAGCGAGGGTCTCGTGCTGGGGGGCAAGCCGGTCGGCGTGACGCCTCACGGACTGCGGGGCGCCAATGTCTATACCAGCTTTCTGGCCACAGCTGATGGCATGGCCGGCACCTATGGCGGTTACGACGGCCCCTGTCCGCCTGTAAACGACCAGCGTATCCACCACTACACCCTTAAAGTGGTCGCACTAGACGTTCCGACTTTGGGCCTTTCCGGGCCGTTCACCGGCGAAGATGTAGAAAAGGCCATGGCTGGCCACATGCTGGCAAGGGGCGAGACGATAGCGACCTATTCATTGAACGCGAGTCTGATCGCCCCTGCCGCGGCGAACTAGATCACGATCCCGAAAAGTTGAGGCGCACCATGTCACCAAACGTTTCGTCCACACCCGTCTTCAATCGAGATGCATCCGGCTACGATGCCCTTAGGCGCGGCCTTATTCCCTGTTTCGATGCATTTTACGGCACAGCACTAGACTTGATCGATGACTGGCGGGACGCCAAAAAACTGCGTGTACTCGATCTAGGCGCTGGCACCGGCCTTTTCACCGCCATGGTGCTAGCCCGCCACCCCGATGCCCAGATTCACCTCGTAGATGCCTCTGAAAAAATGCTCGAGCAGGCCCGACAACGCTTCAATGGTAGTCCGGCCATTACCTATGCCGTGGCCGACATGGCCGATGCCGAGCTCGGCGGTCCGTGGGATCTCATCATATCGGCACTGGCTATCCATCATCTGGAAGACGCCGCGAAAAAGCACCTCTTCGGTGGCATTCGGGGCGCCTTGTCCGAAGGTGGCCTGTTCGTCAACGCCGAGCAGGTCCTTGGCCATGATTCCCAGGTCGAGGCCCGCTACGCCCGTACATGGCTGCAGCAGGTCAGAAGGCTAGGCGTATCCGAAGCGGAAATCGCTATGGCGCACGAGCGCATGTCCCACGATCGTTGCTCCTCGGTCGAAAACCAGTTGCAATGGATGCGCGATACAGGACTTTCACAGGTCGACTGCAGCTTCAAAGCATGGCGTTTCGCGGTGCTGAGCGGTCGACGTTAGGGCGAGCAGTCAGCCGTAACGGGAAAACGAAAACGGCCGGGCGTTGACCCGGCCGTTTCCTTTGGGTGAGCACCCGACCTGCCATCCTGTCACAGACTGCAGACCAGGCGCTCTTGCGCTTCCTTTGCCCCCAGAAGCGCAGTCGTTATTCCCGCTCGCCCGTGAAGTTGAGCAGAAGCTGGAAGATGTTGACGAAGTTCAGGTAGAGCGAGAGCGCACCGAAGACGGCGAGCTTCTGATTCGATTCCTGATCAAAGTTTTCCGAATACTGTTCCTTGATGTTCTGCGTGTCGTAGGCGGTCAGTCCGACGAAGACGACGATGCCGATCACCGAGATCGCAAACTGCAGCGCGCTCGAACCCAGGAAGATGTTGACGACAGAGGCGATGATGACGCCGAAGAGGCCCATCATCAGGAACGAGCCCATGCGCGAGAGATCACGCTTTGTCGCATAGCCGTAGAGGCTGGTGGCGCCGAACATCGTGGCGGTGATGAAGAAGGTCCGCGCGATGCTCGCCCCGGTGAAGACCAGGAAGACGGACGCGAGCGATAGCCCCATCACGGCGCAGAAGGCCCAGAAGGTGATCTGGGCGGTGCCGGCCGACATCGTCTGGATCTTGAACGAGAAGAAGAAGACGAAGGCGAGCGGAGCAAGCATCACCACCCACTTCAGCGGCGAGCCGAAGATCGGGACATAGAGTGCCGGCGTCGAGCCGACGACAAAGGCGACGAGTCCTGTGATGACGAGGCCGAGAGCCATATAGTTGTAGACGCGCAGCATATGCTGGCGAAGGCCTTCGTCGAAGAGGGCCTGGGAGCCGGCGACGGCACCGTAGCGGGGATTGATCGGGTTCATGCTGATCTCCTCGGTTTGAATTAATAGAGCGAGCGGGCGAGCCGTTCGGCCGCCTGGTCGAGATTGAGACCGCTATCGTCGGCGATCAGCGCATAAGCGACCTCGCCGATTTGCCAATAGGCGGCTTCTGCTTTTTCCAGCGTCAGATGGCTGACAGGCTTGACCTCGAAGGCGCCCGGACGGACGGCGAAAAGCGACAGTTGCTTTCCATCCGATTGTTCGATCGCCATCTCGACGCTGGGCCCGAATTCAGACGGGAAGATCTGCACGTCGGCGACCTTCCAATCCCTAGGCAGTTCGGGCATCACGATCGCGGTGGCGGCGCGAATATCGTCGGCGTTATAAGTGGCCGGCGTCTGCGGAGGCATAGATTGGCGCAGCGCCGCCGTCTGATAGGCGCGGATGGCATCCTCGACATAGGCGGGTGCCGGAACCGATGCCACCACCTCGGTCGCCGAGAAGGCGCCGAAGGAATTGTGCGCCACCCAGCCGGCGGCGATCAGAATGCCGACAGCGGCAATGCGCTGCATCGAATGGAAGATGCGGCCATAGGAAAGGCCACGTTCCAGCCGGCGGGCGGCATCGCGGGTCTCGGGGCGGCCAAAGGCACTTTCGCCGGCCAGCGCCAGACGCAGTTCGCCCCTCACGCTGAGGTCGGCCATGACCTTGGCGGCAATCGACGGATTCTCGGAAAGATAGGATTCCACCTGGATGCGACGGGCGACATCGAGCTCGCCATCCACATAGGCGTCGAGATCGGCATCGAGGATCGGATCAATTGCTTTCATTGCCGTTCCCTCCGATGATTCTCAGATGCGAAACCCGCGGCGTCTTCTCCTCGAATTCGCGCAGTTGAGCCCGCGCGCGGGAGATGCGCGACATCAGCGTCCCCACAGGAATGCCAAGCGCCTGGGCGGCTTCCTGGTAGGAAAGATCTTCGATCGCGACGAGATGCAACGCCTCACGCTGTTCCTCCGGCAGGTCGAAGAAGGCGTCGCGCACCTGCTGCAGGCGCACGGCATGTTCCTGGCCGGCTGGAAGGGACTGCTCGGCTTCGACAGCTGCTTCATCGTGGCGTCGCGTCAGCGACCGGTTCCGGCGAAGACGATCGATATGAGCATTGTGCAGAATCGAGAGCAGCCAGGTGCGCAGGTTGCCGCCGCTGCGGAAGCTCTTTCGCTTCTCGAAGGCGCGCACCAGCGCATCATGCACCAGATCCTCCGCCTCGTCCGAATTGCGCACCAGCGAGCGAGCGTAGCGCCTCAGCGCTGCAAGCTGTCCGATGACGTCGAAGGGGCGGTCTTTGCGTTCCATGATTGAGTATACGGATATGCGGCGGGTTTTATTCCCGCGGACGTAAAAAAATCATGCAGGCCGCAGATCATCGTCGGATCATCATCAAAATAGTCTTCTCAAGCGGACCGACGCCTCAAATCCCCAATTGTTTATGACAATTACATGACGGATCATGACGCCGCTGATTTGCAGGGGAAAATCAAGAATGAAGGAAAAGAAGCGGGTCTACGAAGCTCTCGTGGACGGCGCCATGGAAGGGCTGACGGATGAGGCGCTCTATGATTTCGTCAAGGCGCGCTGTCCGAAGGCCACCAGCAAGAAGATCGTCCGGGCCTCGCTTCTCGCCCTGATGGATCCTCATCTCAGAGACCGCAATATTCTCGACGTGATCTATGCGCTGGCGATCAAGCATCGGCTGGATGACGGGGTGCTGGACGACGGCGAAGACGACGAGCCCGACGAGCGGGCTCAAACCTCGCGGGCAGCCAACCAGAACATGCCCCAGCTTTCCTGATGCAATTCGCCTGAAATGGTCAGCCGCCGTCCGAAAGCTCTTCGAGGATCGGACAGTCCGGCCTGTCGTTGCCGTGGCAGGCATGCACCAGGTGCTCCAGCGTCCGGCGCAGTTCCGTCAGCTCGCGGATCTTGCGGTCGATCTCGGCAAGCTTTGTCTCGGCAATATCCTTGACGTCGGCGCTTGCCCGCTCCTTGTCCTCATAGAGCGCCAGCAATTGCCGGCATTCCTCGACGGAAAAGCCGAGGCCGCGCGAGCGCTGCAGGAAGCGCAGCTTGTGGACGTCGGTTGCGGCATAGTCGCGATAGCCGTTTCCGCCCCTTTCGGGGCGGATGAGGCCGATATCCTCGTAGTAGCGGATGGTCTTGGAAGGCAGGCCGGAGCGTTCCGATGCTTCGCCGATATTCATTGCCATCTCCTATAGTTTTGCAAAGCGCAGTCTCAGCGCATTGGCAATGACCGAAACGGACGACAGGCTCATTGCCGCCGCGGCGATCATCGGCGAAAGCAGCAGCCCGAAGATCGGATAGAGCAGGCCGGCCGCGATCGGCACGCCGAGCGCATTATAACCGAAGGCGAAGCCGAGATTCTGGCGGATGTTTTGCATCGTCGCCTCCGCCAGCCGCCGTGCCCTGACGATGCCGTTCAGATCGCCCTTCACCAAGGTGATGCCGGCGCTTTCCATCGCGACGTCGGCGCCGGTCCCCATGGCGATGCCGACATCGGCGGCGGCAAGGGCCGGCGCATCGTTGACGCCGTCCCCTGCCATGGCGATGATGGCGCCCTTGGCACGCAACTCGTCGATCAGCGCCTTCTTGCCTTCCGGAAGCACATCGGCGCGCACCTCGTCGATGCCGAGGCTTTTTGCCACCGCACGCGCCGTGGCCTCGTTGTCGCCGGTCGCCATGATGATCTTCAGCCCGCTGTCGTGCAGCGCCTTGATGGCGGCGGCTGTCGTCGGCTTGATCCTGTCGGCAACGGCGACAAGACCGGCAAGCGCGCCGTCGAATACCACGAACATCACCGTCTTGCCGTCGCCGCGCAGGGCTTCGGTCTTCTCGGCAAGTGCGTGGGGATCGATGCCGAGATCGCTAAGCATCGCCGCATTGCCAAGCGCCACCGATGTGCCGCCGGCAAGACCCTGAACGCCCTTGCCGGTCCTTGCCTCGAAGGCGCTGACCTCGACGAAGGGGACGCCGCGCTCCTCGGCGCCGGAAACGATCGCCTCGGCCAGCGGATGTTCGGAGCCGCGCTCCAGGCTAGCTGCCAGCGACAGCAGCCGCTCTTCTCCGGCCCCGCCGAAGGCGAGGATGTCGGTAAGCTTCGGCTTGCCCTCGGTCAGCGTGCCGGTCTTGTCGACGATCAGCGTGTCGACCTTGGAAAAACGCTCGAGCGCTTCGGCGTCCTTGATCAGCACGCCTTCCTGTGCGCCCCGCCCCGTCGCGATCATGATCGACATCGGCGTCGCAAGCCCGAGCGCGCAGGGGCAGGCGATGATGAGAACGGCGACGGCCGCAAGCAGGCCATTCGCCATGCGCGGCTCCGGCCCGATCGCGACCCAGACGAGGAAGGCAAGGACGGCAGCGGCGACCACCGCCGGCACGAAGACGGCCGAGACCCGGTCGACCGCGCCCTGGATCGGCGCCCGCGAGCGTTGCGCCTTGGCGACCATGTCGACGATGCGCGACAGCACCGTGTCCGCACCCACCTTTTCGGCGGTCATGACGAAGGTGCCGTTCTTGTTGATCGTGCCGCCGGTCAGCGGGTCGCCCTTCGATTTTTCCAGGGGCAGAGGCTCACCTGATATCATCGATTCATCGACCGTCGACTGGCCTTCGAGGATGGAGCCGTCCACCGGCACCCGCTCGCCGGGGCGCACGCGCAGCCGGTCCCCAGTCTGGATATCGTCCACCGGCACGTCACGCTCGCTGCCGTCGGCATCGAGGCGCCGCGCCGTCTTCGGCGCAAGGTCGAGAAGAGCGCGGATTGCCGAGCCGGTGCGTTCGCGCGCCTTCAATTCCAGCACCTGGCCGACGAAGACGAGCGCGACGATGACGGCTGCTGCCTCGAAATAGACGGGCACGGCCGCGCCATGGCCATAAAAGCCCATGGGGAAGATGCCGGGCACAAGCGTGGCAACGACGCTGTAGAGATAGGCGGTGCCGACGCCGAGACCGATCAGCGTCCACATATTCGGGCTGCGGTTGACGACAGACGCCCATGCGCGGCGGAAGAAGGGCAGGGCCGCCCAGAGCACCACCGGCGTTGCCAACAGCAGTTCGATGAACGACGCCAGGGGTTCGCCGATCGCGTCGCGGAGCGGCAGGCCGAACATCGGCCCCATGCTGAGCGCCAGCAACGGTAGGGCGAGAATGGCGCTGACCGAGAGCCGCCTGATGAAATCGACGAGTTCAGGGTTCGGACCTTCGTCATCAGGCGGAATGCCCATCGGCTCCAGCGCCATGCCGCATTTCGGGCAGTCGCCGGGACGATCGCTGACGACTTCGGGATGCATCGGGCAGGTATAGAGCGTGCCCTTTTGTGCCGGCTTTGCCGGCGGGTGCTTGCCGTCGCGATAGGCTGCGGGGTCGGCTTCGAATTTCGCTTGGCAGGCGGGCGAGCAGAAATAGAATTTCTCACCGTCGGCTTTCAGGAAGTGCTTCGCTGTCGAGCGATCGACGGTCATGCCGCAGACGGGGTCCTTCGCGCTCAGATAATCCTCAGGTACTGCCGCAAACTTGGTCCGGCAGCCCTCGGAGCAGAAATGATAGGTGCGGCCCTCATGCTCGAGCGAGGGTTTGCCGGCCTGCGGATCGACGGTCATGCCGCAGACAGGATCACGGATCATGGCATCGGCAGCCTTCTCCTGATCATGGCCGCAATGGCCATGATCATCGCCATCGGCGTGGCTATGGTGGTGGTCGTGCTCGTGCTTGATATCCATGACTATCTCCTATGCCCGAAGGGCCGTTGGATAGGCTTATCCACCTTCCAGCGACTGGAAGGTCAAGCACTATTTTCATGGATATGATTTTTGCGCCGACTGGTCCTCAGATCGGGGTGATCAGCCCGACGGGCTGGCTCCCGAGCAGGGCGGCGACCGAAATGCTGCCGCCGGGCTCGATCGTCTTTCCGGTCAGCATGTCGGCCTTCAACCCGTGAAGCGGGGAGGGGACGGCAATCGTCGTATCCTCCCAGAATTCCGGGCCGGCAAAGAGCACGCCCGGATCGAGCCAGCCGAACATCAGCCGCGGCGCCGCGATGATGGCGAAAACACTCTTATGCACCCGGGCAAAAGCAAGCACATGGTCGCGCCGGTTGCCTGTCACCTTCAATGGCAGATAGTCGCCTCCAGCAAAGAGGTCCGCGTGCCGTTGGCGCAGCTGCAGGCCGATCCCGACGAGGCGCTGTTTCAACGCTGCCGCCTGCAGCTTGGCGATCGGACCGGGTTCGGCTAGCCAGGCCGTCAGTTGCTGATGATCGACCGGCCGGCGATTGTCGGGATCGACGAGACTGAAATCGAAGCCTTCGGCACCCTGGTAGATATCGGGAATGCCGGGGGCCGTCAGCTTGAGCAGCGTCTGCGACAGGCTGTTGAGATAACCCGCCGCGATGAAGGGCTGCAGCACCCTTTCGAAATCCTCGAGGAAGACGTCATTATCGGGCGAGACCAGCGCCGCGGCATAGGTGGTGACCGCTTCCTCGTAGTCGGCATCCTGTTTTGTCCAGCCGCTGCGCAGTTTTGCCTCGCGCACCGCCTTGACCGCGTAATCGGTGAAGCGTTCGCGGAGTTCTTCCGTCTGTGCTCTGTCGAAATCCTCCGGCCAGATGCCGCCCAGAGCCTGATAAAGCATCCATTCGACATTGGGTTCCGGCGCGGTGCCATCCGCCAGATCCTTCAGCCAGGGACGGTTCATCTCGCGCCAACGCGCGACCGCCTGTGCAAAAACATCCGCGCCTTCGCTCAACGCATAAAGCCTTGCACGCGCATCCTCGCCGCGTTTGGTGTCGTGGGTGGCGCTGGCCGAAAGCCCATGCGGCTGCAGCCGCGCCCGCTCGGCCATGCGGCGGTGAAATTCGTCCGGGCCGCCAGGCGCCTTGCCAGGTTCGCCGCCGACTTCGTTTGCAGCAAGCAGCCTATTGTAACGGTAAAACAGCGTATCTTCCGTCGCCTTCGCCATTACCGGCCCGCTCAATTGCTGGAAGCGGATACGGAAGTCGTGGGCCGCGTCGCCTTCGACCTTGCCTTCGAGGAGCTTCAGCACATGGTCGCAAGCACGCCGGTCATCGAGCTGCATCATGGCTTGCGAGGCGGTGGCGGCAAGCACTGCTGAATCCTGCCAGGAAAGTGGGCCGCCGTCGCCATAGGTGCGGTAGACCGGAAAGGCGATCAGCAACTCGCTGAGCGCAGTGGCGATGTCGTCTCTTTTCACCTCGGGAAAGATGCCTGATGCGATCGACACCAGCCTGTCGGTCTCGCCGGCGAAATTGCGTTCGACCATCAGTCGCTTGGCAATTCTCCGGCCCTCCTCGAGATCAGCCGTCTCACCGGCAACGCTGCGATAGGCAACGTCCATTATGCGCAGACCGCCGCCGTCGATGAACAGCTCGCTCAGTGCAGCGATGAATTCATATCCGGTGGTGCCGGCAACCGGCCAGTTCTCCGGCAGGACCTCACCGGTTCCCAGGATCTTTTCCACGACGATATAGCTGTCCGGTCCGGCGGCCTCCCGCAGCCTGTCCAGATAGGCCGTGGGTTCGGCGAGCCCATCGACATGATCGATGCGCAGGCCCTGGACTTTGCCATGGCGCACCAGCTCGATCACCAGCCGGTGCATGTCCTCGAACACGGCTGGATCTTCGACGCGGGTGCCGACCAATCCGGTCACCTCGAAAAAGCGGCGATAGCTCAGATGTCGTGCCGCCTCCTTCCAATGGGTGAGCCGCCAATGCTGTGCCTCATGCAGGCTTTGCATGAAATCGCGATCGGCCGAGAGGTCATCGAGCTTCTGCCGGAGGACTGCCCGATCGCCGCCTTCGAAGAGAATGTCACGCATCGCGCGGTTGAAGTCCTCGCCGGAGGTCGCGGCCGCGGTCTCCGCCATTCTGTCGGCAACCGGATCGCCGAGCCGGTTTGCGATCGCTCCGTAACTGCCGGGGTTCAGCGGCAACAGCGTTTCGAAATAACCGAAGGCGAAATTGCCATGCGTTTCGTCGAGCGCGACGCGCAGTTCACCACTGGCCAGTGCTCCCTCGAAATCCTGGCCGAGCTGCGGCAGCGTCAGCGGTTCGCTCCAGTCGATGTCGAAGTGGCTAAAATAGGCGCTTTGCCGGCCAAATGTCAGCACGTCGCGCCACCAGCCGTTTTCCGGCGAGGCTGCCATGTGGTTCGGCACGATGTCGAGGACCAGCCCCATGCCCGCCGAGGCGAGGCTCTCCGTCAGCCGTTCGAATCCTGCCCGACCGCCGAGCACCGGGTCGATCTCGTTGGCGTCGGTGACGTCGTAGCCGTGGGTCGAGCCGCTGACGGCGGTGAAGATCGGAGAGGCGTAGAGGTGGCTGATGCCGAGTGTCTTGAGGTAGGGAACGAGGTCGCAGGCGCGATCGAAGGTCATGCCGTTGCGGAATTGTATCCGGTAGGTCGCTGTCGGGAGAGTCATGAGGCCGCTGACGTTGAAGGGAGATTGTTCCAAACGGTTGCAGTTGGGTTTTGTTCCCTCAATCGATGAAGACGCCGACGCTTGCGGCGCGTCCGGCCGAGTCGATGACGGTCAGTTTCGAGTAGCCGCCGCCATCAGGCAGCCATTGCTGGATGCGCCGGCGGGAGAGATCAGGCAGCGGCTTGCCGTTGGCAAGCCAGCGGAAGGGGGCGCGGCCGCCCTGGAGCTTCAGCATCAGCGGTGACAGGTTGCCTTGCCCAGCGCCGAGATCGACATGCACGCCCTCGGGCGGATAGATGATCTGAGGTGCGGCCTCGCGGCCGGAGGCGAGCAGGCCGCTGGCATTGAGGGCGAAACGCCGCTGGCTGATCGGCAGCTCGGACTGGGCGATGCGCACGGCGCCTGCAGGCGGGCGGGGCAGCGGCGTCGTCGCGATGCCTGACTTGGCGAACCCCTCGAACAGGATCGGCGCGGCGGTGCCATAGCCGGTCAATCCCGGCACGGCGCTATTGTCAGGCCGTCCGACCCAGACGCCGAGCACATAGCGCCCATCATAGCCGACCGACCAGGCGTCGCGATAGCCATAGCTCGTGCCGGTCTTGTAGGCGATGCCGCGCTGCGGCGCGCCGGCGGGCGGAATAACCCCGGAGAGAATATCGGCGACGTTCCAGACCGCGACCGGCTCCAGCAGCGGTTCGCCGTCGAGCTTGGCCGGTGCACCGGTGACGCCGTCGCCGAGCCTGACCGGCTGACCGCGATTGGCGAGCGCCGTATAGAGCTGCACCAGATCCTTCAGGGTGATGCCGACGCCGCCAAGACCGATCGCAAGCCCCGGCGTCTCGTTCGGCGGAAGGACCGGGCGAACCTCGGCGCGGCGAAAGCGGACCATCAGCCGCGACGGCCCGACGGCATCGAGCAGCTTTACGGCCGGCACGTTCAGCGAAAGCTGCAGCGCCTCGCGCACGGTGACGTCGCCCTGATAGCTCATGTCGAAATTGCGCGGCCGATAACCGAAGAAATCGGCGGGCCGGTCTTCGATAATCGTCTCCTGGGACACCAAGCCCTGCTCGAAGGCCAACCCGTAGATGAAGGGCTTCAACGTCGAGCCCGGCGAGCGGTTGACGCGCGTCATGTCGATCCAGCCGGAGCGGCTGGCATCGAAATAATCGGCCGAGCCGACCTCGCCGACGATCGCGCCCGTCTGCGCATCCGCCATCACCATGGCAAGCGAGAGCTTCGGCCCGAGCTTGAATGCCGCTGCCCGCGCAACTGCCTCCAGCCCTTGCTGCACCTGTTTCTTCAGCGTCGTCTGATGCTTGAGAACCGTCGGCTCCTTGCGAAGTGCTGATTCGGCGACATGGGCGGCAAGTGCTGGCAATTGCATGCGGCGCGCAGGAACCGCGACGCCTTCAGCCCGCTCCGCTTCGCCGTCGCCAACGGCTCTAGCGACCGCGACGCGGTCGAGCACGCGCTTGCGCGCGGTCTCGGCGGCCTTGAGGTTGCGGTCCGGCCGGCGCCGTTCCGGCAATTGCGGCAGGGCGACGAGCAACGCTGCCTCGGCGATCGTCAGGCGCCGCGGTTCCTTGCCGAAATAGGCAAGGCTTGCGGCGCGCACGCCTTCCAGATTGCCGCCATAGGGCGCGTGTGTGAGATAGAGGTCGAGAATCTGTTCCTTCGACAGCCGCCGCTCGATCTGCATGGCGCGCACCAATTGCAGGAGTTTTGCCGAAAGCGAGCGCCCTTCGCGCGGCTCGATCAACCGCGCCACCTGCATCGACAGCGTCGAGGCGCCGGAGACGATGCGGCCGTTGCTGATCAGTTGCACGCCAGCGCGTCCGAGCGCCCAGGGGTCGACGCCGCCGTGGTCGTAGAAACGCTGGTCCTCATAGGCGATCAGCATGCGCAGGAATTGCGGGTCGACGTCGGAGACCGCCGTCTTCAGCCGCCAGCGGCCTTCCGACGTCGCGAAGGCACGCAGCAATTGCCCGTCGGCATCCAGCACTTCGGCGGATACGGCATTTGCTCTGTCCAGCGGCGGCGGAAAGGCCTTGTCGGCGGCATCGAGCGCAAAGAGAGCCGCACCGGCAACAACGATGCCGGCAGCCGACCCGATCGCAAACTTGTGCCACCGCCTCATTGTTGCGCCGTCACGACCTCCATCTTGCCGGTTGCCGTGCGGGCCGAAAGCTCCGGCCGGTACATGTCCTCGACGTTTGCGGCCGGATGGTCGTAGGTGCCGGGGGTAACCGCGCGCACGACATAGGCGACGTTGAATTCGCGGTTGTCGCCTGCCGCGCGGTTGAAGGCGGCGACGAAGCGGTCGTAGCGGAATTCGGTATGGGCGGCGGAGATCTCGCCGATCCAGTCGAAATTCGTCATCTGGGCGCTATCGACGAGGTTAGGATTGTCGATCTCGAAGCCGGCCGGCAGAAGGTCGGTGATAACGATGCGCGACGGCCAGTCGTTGGTTTCGCGCACATGGATGACGACGACGTAGCGTTCGTTCTGCTTCGCCTCGCTGACATTCGCCTGCTCGCCGTCCAGCGTGTAATAGGTCCGCTCGATGGTGAAGCCGTCGCCGCCGGCCGGCAGCGGCACCGTCGGGGCGGCAACGGTGGTGACAACCGCCGAAACCGTGTCGTTTGTCTGGTTGGTCAGCGTCAGCGGATGGTCAGCCAAGGCATCGCCGGTCATGCGTGCCATGTAGGCACCGGTGTGCGCGGCGCCATTGACATCGACCTTCAGGCCATCGTCACCGCCCTGGATGGCGCGCGCGGCAAGCAGCATCCAGGCTTCTTCCTGCGTGCTCTTATATCTGCTGCGCTCCCATTCCTTGCCGACCGCCTTGGCAAGTTCCGGGATGACAGGCGGGACCGGCCGGCTTTCGGCGGCGAGCGCCAGGATCGCCGCGCCGTCGCGCAGGATCGTACCGTAGTCGGTACGCGACAGGTTCACGCGTGACACCATCGACTGCTCCGACATCTGCAGCGCGTCGAGGAAAATATTCTTCGAACGTTGCGCATCGCCGTAGAGCGCCAGCGCGGCGGCGATATGCGCCTTGGCGAGCGGCGTCGGGAAGTCGTTGATCATCGTATCGGCATAGTAGCGCAGATCGCTGATCGCGGCCTTCTTGTTGCGGGCAAGCACATAGATCGCATAGGCGATCTGGTCGCCCTGGCCCTTGATGTCGGTGGTGTAGGACAACGTGTTCTGCAGGTTTTCGAGCGCCTGGACGAAAGCTCTTTCCGGCACGTCGTATTTCATTTCACGGGCCCGCGTCAGGAAATCGGTGACGTAGGAATCAAGCCAGACATCGCCCGAATCCGGTCCCCAGAGACCGAAGCTGCCGGCCGAGGCCTGATAGGAGAGCACGCGGTAGATCGCATCCTGCACGCGCTTCTTCACATCGTCGTCGTCTGCCATGCCCGCCTGCTTGGCCACTTCGGCGAGATAGAGCAGCGGCAGCGCCCGGCTAGTGGTCTGCTCGGCGCAGCCGAAGGGATAGCGGTCGAGCGTCATCAGCAGCGCTGGGATATCGAAGGCTGCCGAACGGGTGACGTTGACGCTGATCGAGGCGCCGGGCAGCACGCTGTCGGCCAGCAGGTTCTTGTCGACGGTGAGCTTTGCCCCCGGCTTCAGCGCCAGCACCCTGCGTTCGGTGATCGGCAAGGAGGCCGGGCGCACCGGCACGTCGAGCGTCTGGTCGAGCGAAAGGCCGGAAGCGCCGGAGAGGTTGATCGAGACGTTGCCGGCGCCTGGCTGTTTGCCGATGAGCGAAAGCGTCAACTCGGATTTCGCACCGGCCTCGAGGCGGATCGTCTGCGAGGCGGATGCTTCTTCGATGCCGACTGCGTCATTGCCGGTCAGTTGCAGCTTGTAGTCGCCGGCCGGCGCATCGGTGTTGGCGATGTCGAGGCGCAGATTGGCCTTGTCGCCTGGAGAGAGGAACTTCGGCAGGCTTGCGGTCACCACGACAGGATCGCGGATGATGACATCCTTGACGCCGTGGCCGACGCCTGATTTCGACCAGGCGACTGCCATGA
Source organism: Rhizobium sp. CRRU65 (assembly GCF_048551595.1). Lineage (NCBI taxonomy): Bacteria > Pseudomonadati > Pseudomonadota > Alphaproteobacteria > Hyphomicrobiales > Rhizobiaceae > Rhizobium > Rhizobium sp. CRRU65. The sequence goes on from NZ_JBLYZH010000002.1 coordinate 496,481, forward strand.
CGCGCGCCGTGCCGTTGAACTGCGGAATGTCGAAGGAGACATTGGCCTTGCCTTCGGCGTCGAGCTTCACCGGCCCGGAAAAGAAGGCGACGAGCTTTTGCGTCGGCGGGCTTGCCTGCAGCGCGATGGCGCCGCCATCGCCGCCGGTCCTAAGCTTGCCGGTCGCACCCAGCGAGCCGTCGATCAGGCGGCCATAGAGGTCGCGGATTTCAAGGCCGAGCTGGCGCTGGCCGAAATACCAGTCCTCCGGGTTCGGCGGTTCGTAGCGCGTCAGGTTGAGAATGCCGACATCGACGGCGGCAACCGTCACATAGGCATCCTCGTTGGCGCCGGCGCCCGCCACCTGCAGGCCAATGTTCAGTGGTCCGCGCGGCAGCATCTTTTCGGGCGTGTCGATCGTTACCTGCAGCGCGCGCTGTTCGGGATCGACCTTCAGCCATTTGATGCCGATCGAGCGCATCGGCATATGGCTGTCCTGGGCGTCGCCGGGGCGAAAGAGCGTGGCGGTCACATAGGCGCCGGCACCCCAATCAGCCGTGACGGGGATGTCGACCTCGCCGCCGGTCTCGCCGATGGTGGCGTTCTGGACGGCAACCAGCTTTTCGGTTCCCGCCGTCACCATCAGCTCGCCGCCATAGCGCGAGGTGACTTTCAGCTTGGCGGTATCGCCGATCTTGTAGCTGTCCTTGTCGAGGGCGATTTCCAGCCCGTCGGGCGTTTCGGTCGAGGTCGAACTCACGAACCAGCCGGCGTCGAATTCGACGCTCGAGGTCGGGCCGTCGGCATCGGGGCTTTCCACTTCGAGGCGATAGCGGCCCCAGGTCACCGGCACGGAGATCTTGCCGCCGTCCATCGCCGCGTCGACGCTGCCGTTGGAGACCTGCTCGGCGGTGTAGACAGGCTCGTATTTCCAAGCCGTTCCCTCGCGGTACCACTGGTATTGCCGGTTGAGGCTGTAGAATTTCCAACGCAGGCCCTTTGTCTCCTGCTTCTGTCCATTGGCATCAACGCCGATCACCGTGAAGTTGGCGATCGAATTCTCCGGCAGATCGTCGGAAAATTCCGGCTTGATGCCGATCGACGCGCGCTCGTTCTTCACCGGGATGGTCAAAGAGCGCTCGATGGCGCGGCCGCCCGCCTCCTGCATGCGCATATAGACGGTGGCGTTGAGCAGCTGTGTCGTGGCCGGCAGTTCGCTGATGGTCAGATCCGTCGAGGCTTCGCCGTTCTCGTCGAGTTCCGGCAGGCCGTCGATCGGCAGGCGCGAATCCTCGCTCGCCTCTTCGTCGGCGAGCCCGAAGAGGAAGCCCTTATAGGCCGCACTCTCACGCGTCGGCTTGACGACGACGTCGCCTTCGAGCGTCAGGCCGGCGGCCGGGGCGCCGTAGAGATATTTGCCCGAAACGGTGATCGTCGCCGGCGTGTCCGGACCGACTTCCTTGGCCTCGGTCTTGATCTCCATGTCGGTGCGATCTGGGACGAAATCGTCGACAAGGAAGCTCTTGGTGGCGATCGCGCTGCCCTTGGGATCGGTATAGATATTCATCGTCCAGGTGCCCCGCATGGCGGTTTCCTGGGTGGGGAAATCGACGGTATAGCCGCCGAGATTGCTGGTCTGGCTGACGATCCGCCGGTCTTCGACACCGTCGGGGCGGCTGAAGATGAAGGTGAGCGGCAGGTTCTCGATGGCGTTGCCATCGGTGTCGCGGGCGAGCGCCTGCGCATGCACCGTCTCGCCGGCGCGGTAGATGCCGCGTTCGGTAAACGTCAGCACGTCGATCGCGCCGGGTGCTGCGCGGCCCGTCACGCCGCGGTCGGAAAGGTCGAAGCCGGCGCGTGTCATGTCGAGGAAGACGTAGTCCGAGGTGCCGTTTTTGGCGGTAATGACGGCGGGCGTCAGTGCCGCCGTGCCGCGGATCAGGCCGGCGGTGAAGGTGGCGCGGCCGTTTTCGTCGGTCGTCGCGGTGCCAAGCACTTCATTGTTCTTGGCCAGCAGCTGCAGCTCGACGCCTGATATCGGCTTGGCCGAAGCGAGCGAGCGGGTGAAGACGTTGAGCCCGTCGGTGCCGGCATAGGTGGTGACACCGATATCGGAGACCAGGAACCATTGCGTCGCCTGCGAATCCCACTCCTGCGCCGGGCCGTTTGCCGCCGTTGCGGTCATCACGTAAATCCCGGGCTTGCGCTCGGGCAGCGCCTCGTCGACCGGGAAGCTGGTGACGATGTCCTTGTTGAGTTCGTTGGCGATGTCGATCGAGCCCTGCCAGACGAGCTCGCCGTTCTGGTCCTGGATATTTTGAGCGCTGTAGCCGTCGAGCTGGGACAGGAACTGCGAATTGGCCAGCAGCGGCGCGATGGCACGATCGCCGATGCGGTAAAGTTTGAGGTTGGCCGAGGTCATGTTGACCGATACGATCGGGATGCCGCGGCGCGCCGTCGAGGGCAGCACGAAGCTGTCACCGGTGAAACGCACAATCTGGCTGCGGTCCTTGATGTAGACGTCGACGCTGACAGGTGCTTCCAGCACCTCGTCGACCGATGACGGCAGGCCGGTGCGCAAGGCGATCTTATAGGTCTGGCCATGCGTCAGCCCCTCGACGCAGATCTGCTTGTCCTTGGTTTCGAGTGCCTTTGGTGCTTCGCCGTTCAGCGTCACGAAGGGTGTGTAATCGGTGGTTTTGACCAGCGCCTCGGAGAAAGTGATGCAGGCACGCGGCGTGGCGCTGTCGGCATCGACAGTGTGTTCGGTGACGCGGAAACCCTGCGTCGATTTCAGCTGCAGGTAGGCCGCCTGCACATCCTTGGCGCCGACAAGCGCCAGGCTCGCCTTATAGGCGTCGAGCGCCGGGCGGTAGTTGGCATTCCGCTCCAGCGCAGTGGCGAGCACGGCCAGCGCCTCGGCGCGTTTGGCGGCGGTGCGCGTCAGCTCGTAGCCGTTCAGCGCATCGACCACGGCCTGTCCCGTCGTGTTGCTCTCGGCGCTGCCGAGCGAGGCTGCGGCGCGCGCGGTTTCGAGCCAGAGATCGGCGTCGTCAGGCGTGATCGACAGCGCCCCATGGAAGGACTTCAGCGCGTCGGCCAGGTTGTTGGCGGTGAGGTCGAGGCGGGCATTGGCTGTCAGGCTGTCGACGCCCTGACCCTGCTGGTCGTCGGTAAGGGTCAGATTATCCTTGAAGTCGTGAGCCTGCTGGATGAGATCGTTCGTCAGGAAGGTCAGGCGCGGCGCAGCGCCGATATCCCGCTCCTGTTGGGCGGCCGTTTCGACGATCTTGCCGGCGATGGCGCCGGGGAAGGCGTTCATCGTCTTGAAATCGGATTTCAGGAAGCACCATTTCACCTTGGGATTGTAGGTGAAGGCCTTGCAGCTCTTGTCGCCGATGCAGGAGGTCTTGCATTGATCGAGCGAGACGTTCTGCTCGGTACGAAGATCGAAGCCGAAGAAATCGGCGTCCTTGATCGTCTGGATGTCGCGCTTGGTCTCCGCAGCGACGGCGGGAAAGCTGACGGCGATCATGGAAAATGCGATTGTCGCGAAAGCGAAAAACGAGCGCACGGACATAGGTTCCCCCCGGAAATGCTGGCTCTGACCGGCGGGCACTCTCCCCACTCCTCGCGACATTGTCAACTCAAGTTGAGCGCTGTTTCATGTTCGCACAGGCGCTTTCGTCTGGCTGTCACATCGGCGTGAGTGACCGCCTTGTGATTTGCGCCTTTTGCGAGGATGAGCAAGGATTTGAGCCATCGCAGGAGGTAGCGCCATGTCCATGTCTTCCCACCGTAGGAGCCTTGCCGCGCTCCTTGCCGCCACTCTATTCTCGCTCGGGACCGGTGCCGCAGGCGCGGCCGAAGATGCCGTCGTCGTTCCGCCGCCAGCCGTCGACGAGGCGGCCGGCTCAGGCACCGAGACCGCCATTTTCGCCGGCGGTTGTTTCTGGGGTGTCCAGGGCGTCTTCCAACACGTGAAGGGTGTCGAGAGCGCCGTCTCCGGTTATGCCGGCGGCGACGCAATAACGGCGCAGTACGAAACCGTCAGCACCGGCTCGACGGGCCATGCCGAAGCCGTCCAGGTGAAGTTCGATCCGAAACAGGTGACCTACGGCAAGTTGCTGCAGATCTTCTTCTCGGTGGCGCACAACCCGACGCAGCTGAATTTTCAGGGTCCGGACCGGGGAACGCAGTACCGTTCGGCGCTGTTCGTTGCCGATCCCGAGCAGCGCAAGGTCGCCGAGAGCTATATCAGCCAGCTGGACAAGGCGCATGTCTTCCCCCAGCCGATCGTGACCAAGGTGTCCGAACCGACAGGCTTCTATCCGGCCGAAGCCTATCATCAGGATTTCCTGACGCTCAATCCGACCTATCCCTATATCGTCTACAACGACCTACCGAAGATCGAAAACCTGAAATCGCTGTTTCCCGCCGACTACCGCGGCAAACCGGTCCTGGTGATGAAGGTCAAGGGCTGATCGGTCCGGGCTATGGGCTTTGAACGCAGGGATGCAGTGAGTTCGTCACAACCTTCAGGGCATAATGTCTATGGGGGTGTGGTTGGGGACACGAGCCCAAATCTCACGCATCTCGGCGTTGGTGACCGCAATACATCCATCCGTCCAATCCCACAGTTGATGGGCATTTCCGAATAGGCCCCAGCCATTGGGAAGTCCGTGGATCATGATATTGCCGCCGGGAGGAAAGCCACCGGCTTCAGCGTTGCGCCGATCATCAGGGTCTGGATATGAAATGTGCAGGCTCAGATGCGCCATCGACTTCGGATTGCGCCAGTCTATCTCATAACGCCCTTCAGGCGTTTTCTCGTCACCTTCTCGTTGCTTGGGACCCTCATCGGCCGCCTGCCCAAGAGAAATCCGGTATGTTGAGATGGGGGTATCTCCTTTGAGAAGGACCATGCGACGTTCGGTTTTATAAACGCGAATGCGGTCAGCCTGTTGCTCCAACGGCGCATCTGGAGGTGGTGAGCCGGCGCCGATCCTGGCCATCAATTTCGTGTAAGCGAACAAGCTGACGACCACGGCGGCTAAAATGACAAATTTGTTTCTCAACCTGGTCCTCGTCTTCAAGCTCACCGAATGGCTAATACTGCCTTATCGCGTCCCCATTCAGAAGGTGCGCGGTTGAAACTGAGCACGATTGGGCGCCACCTTTTTTCTTAAGCTTCTTTATTCTTAAGAATTTGTCAACGTTAACAATATCTTAAATACAAGAAACGGCGTTTCACCGCGGAACATATCGCCAAGTTGCCCGTTACCGCCGTGAGTTTCGCGTCGGGGTAGGCTGCCGGAGCGGATCCCTCTTTCGGAGTAAGGCGTAACCAAGGGGACGTATCATGGCCACCAATGTCGTGCGGCGCTGGCAACGAGATGATCTGATGAAACAGAGAGTATTGATCGTCGAAGATGAATTCCTGATCGCCCTCGATCTCGAGGCGACGGTGGAAGGTATGGGCATGCAGGTGGCGGGCCTTGCCAATGATTGCGAACAGGCGCTGCGGCTGGCGCCGCTTGCCGATATCGCTTTGGTCGACGTCAATCTCGCTGACGGCCCGACCGGGCCCGAAATCGGCCGGCGGCTGGCGCAGGAGCATGGCATTGCCGTCGTCTTCATGACCGGCAATCCCGAAGTGGTTGCTGACGGCGTCAAGGGCGCGGTCGGCGTGGTCCAGAAGCCGGTCCTGCCTTCGGTTGTCGAACAGCTGGTGAAATATCTTGCCGCGCGCCGCGTCGGCATGTTCGCGGTCGTGCCCTCACAAATGACGGTCTTTGCCTGATCGCATGGGCTTGATCGGGTGGGAATGATGGGCCTGATCGGTAGGACCCGATCGTACAAGGGCCTGATCAGCCGGATATGGCTGCGAGCTGCGGCGGTTGGCCGGCCTTTTCCGCCTCCGGCTTGCTATAGGCTTTGAGAAAGGTATGGACGGCGTTGCGCGCCGCCTTTTCCAGTTCTTCGTCGGTGGGTGTGCCGCCGAGAAGGATCATCATCTGCAGATCGGCATTGCCGAGCGCCACGAACTGCCGCGCGGCGACGTCGAAATCGTCGATGGCGAGCGTCCCCTTATGGGCAAGCCGCCCGAAAAGTGCTGACAGTGCGGTGGTCAGCTTGCCCGGCCCCTGCTGGCGCCAGCTTTCGAAGAGGTGCGGATATCGCTCGCCTTCGGTCTGCACCAGCTTGCGCAAGAATTTACCGTCGTGGTTGCAGATGCAGTTCTTGTTGAGGCGCACGGCGAAGGCCGTCAGCTCGTCTTCGAGATTGTCGGCGCGCTCAGGAAAGGTCGACAGCACCGAGAAGAGCATGGCGTTGGCGCGGTTCATGACGTCTTCGACGACGGCGACGAACAGCGTTTCCTTCTCGCGATAGTGATTGTAGATCGTCTGGCGGGATACGCAGGCGACGGCGGCGATCTCGTCGATGCTCGCGCCGGCAAAACCCTGGCGGCAGAATACGTCTGCCGCGGCATCGAGGATCGACATGCGCTTGGCGCATTGTCCGCGCTGCGTATGCCCCGTCATTCGGACTGCCGGTGTCATGCGTTCTTTCATGAGAGCGAAGATAAGACGTCTTGACGTTTTAGACAATGGCGTCTAATTTTACATCTGTGTCCAAATTTATTGACACTCCTGGTTCCGCCGCTGAGATATGAGCTCCCAACTTCGTCTTCGCGCGAACGATCATCATTGAACCCGCGCATCGGCCCGAAAATCGGAACCGATTTTAGGAAAGCACGATGCGTAGACTTAAAGTGTCAGAGCGTCCTTGTGCGTCCGAGAGGACGCACGCCGCTTTAAGAGCCAATGCCGCGGAGCGACGATCCGGTATCTCCGCTGCGCTTTTATGAAAGATCACCATTATGACGGCTCCCTTCTTTCGCATTGCCCTCATTCTCGGCCTTCTGTCGGCCATCGGGCCTTTTGCCATCGATATGTATCTGCCTGCGCTGCCGTCCATCGGCCAGGACCTGCATGCCGATAACAACGTCACCCAGCTCACTCTTCTCGCCTTCTTCATCTCCTTTGCGCTCGCCCAGTTGGTCTATGGTCCGCTGTCGGACATGTGGGGCCGCAAGCTACCGCTCTATCTCGGCATCGGCCTCTTTTCCGTCGCCTCGATCGGCTGCGCGCTGGCGACCGATATCGAAACGCTGATCGCATTCCGTTTCGTTCAGGGTATCGGCGGTGCCGCCGGCATGGTCATTCCGCGCGCCATCGTGCGCGACATGCATACCGGCGTCCAGGCCGCCCGCCTGATGTCGCTGCTGATGCTGGTCTTTTCGATTTCGCCGATCCTGGCGCCGCTGACCGGTAGCGCCGTCATCGAGTTTTACGGCTGGCGCGGCGTATTCTGGGCCGTGACCATCGCCGCCTTCATCGGCCTCGTCCTGCTCGCCACCCAGCTTGATGAAACCCGTTCGGCGACCGAACGCAGCGGCAGCGGGCTGAAGAGCGCTATGGCTGCCTACCGCCTGCTGCTTGGCGACCGCAACTTCCTGACGCTGACCTTCATCGGCGGCCTCGGCATTTCGAGCTTCCTGGTCTATCTCGCCAACTCGCCCTTCGTGCTGATCCAGCATTACGGGTTGACGCCGACGCAATACAGTTTCGCCTTCTCAATCAATGCCGTGTCCTTCTTCGCGGTATCGCAGGCGACGGGCTGGCTCGGCGAGCGTTTTGGCCTCGTCCGCGTCATGCGCATTGCGGTCAGCGTTTTTGCCCTTGCCATGGTCGTCATGGCGGTGGTGATGGCTGCCGGCTTCAACCAGTTGCCTGTCCTGGCGACCTTCCTGTTCATCGGCTACGGCTTCCTCGGCCTCGTCATCCCGACGAGCGCGGTGCTCGCCCTTGAGGATCACGGCGAGATCGCCGGCACCGCCTCGTCGCTGATGGGCACGCTGCATTTCGTGATCGCCGCCGTCGCCATGGTCATATCGAGCGTCTTCTTCGACGGCACAGCCGTTCCGATGGCCGCCGGGATCGCGCTCTGCGCCTTCGCAGCCTTCGTGCTGACCCAGGCAACGATCGGCCGCCGCACCGCCGTCGCCCCAGCTGAATGATCTGAAGCCAGGCCGCACCCGGTGTCCGGGTGCGGCCATATGATCCGGTCGCGGCCCCCGAGAAAATGCAACGCGCAATTGATTATCGGCTGGCCGCTCTATCTACGCCGTGACGAAGCATGGTCATACCGGAGGATACTTATGGTCGACGAGAAGCGGCTGATCTCGAAAATCACCTGGAAGCTGATGCCGTTTCTCGGCATTCTCTATCTCATCGCCTATATCGATCGGCAGAACGTCAGTTTCGCCAAGCTGCAGATGGTCGATGCTCTCGGAATGAGTGAATATGCCTATGGTCTCGGCGCCTCGCTGTTCTTCATCGGCTACTTTCTCTTCGAGGTGCCGAGCAACCTCTTCCTCGACAAGCTCGGCGCCCGTGTCTGGTTCGCGCGCATTCTGGTCTCGTGGGGCATCGTCACTATCGCGCTCGCCTTCACGCAGAACGCGACGATGTTCTATATCCTGCGCTTTCTGCTCGGTGTCTGCGAAGCCGGCTTCTTTCCGGGCGTCCTCTATCTGCTGACGCTGTGGTTTCCCTCGACCTATCGCGGCAGGATGGTCGGGCTGTTCATGATCTTCAGTGCCATCGCCAATGCCGTCGGTGCGCCGCTCGGCGGCGTGCTGCTCGATCTCGACGGTCTCTACGGCTTTGCCGGCTGGGAGTGGGTCTTCCTCGCCACGGGCGTTCCGGCTGTGATTGCCGGCATCGTCACCTTCTTCTATCTTCCCGGCCGGCCTGAAAACGCAAGCTTCATGAGCGGCGAGGAGAAGGATTGGCTCGAACGAAGGCTCACTTCCGAAAATGCCGGCATGGGCGAGCACGCCGGAAACGGTTTCAAGGCGCTCATCGACCCGCGTGTCCTGCTGATGGCGCTCTGCTATATCGCCTTTCCGCTTTCGGCCTATGGCCTCAGCTATTGGCTGCCGACCATCGTCAAGGCTTTCGGCGTCAGCAACACGGTGAACGGCTTCCTCAACATCATTCCCTGGGTGCTGGTCGCGATCGCGCTCTATGTCGTTCCCACCATGGCCGACAAGGCGCAATCGAAGACGCCCTATATCGTCATTCCGGCTTTCATCGGCGCCGCCTGCCTGCTGCTTTCGGCGCTGATCCCGAACCACACTTTGCAATTCGCCTTCCTCTGCGTTGCCGCAGCCGGGATCTTCGCGCCCCAGCCGGTGTTCTGGAGCCTGCCTTCACGCTTCCTCAAGGGCGCGGGGGCTGCGGCGGGCCTTGCCGCCATCAATTCGGTCGGAAATCTTGGCGGTTTCGTCGCCCAGAACGTCGTGCCCTGGATCAAGGAAGCAAGCGGCAGCACGATCGCGCCGATGTTCTTCCTGGCCGCCTGCCTGGCTGTCGGAGCCCTCTTGGTCTTCGTCGTCACGCGTCAGCTGTCGCACAGGGAGCATTCGGCAGCTGCGAGCGGGGTTTGAGGCCGCTTCAGGCCGTCAGCATGAAAGCGTCGCTTTCGCCTGGAACGAGTTCCAGCGGCCAGATCCTGTTGCGGGCGCCCTGCGGATAATGATCGGCATAGGCCGGCATGGTGGCGAGCAGGGTTTCGCCGAGCTGCGCGCCAAGATCGCGCAGCGACATGCGAAAGGATGTCAGCGTCGGCTGCAGGAAAAGCGTGCGCGGCTCCTCGCGGAAACCGACCACGGCGAGGTCACGGCCGGGCACGACGCCGGCCTCGGCAAGCCGGCGGTAAAGCCCGATCGCCATCAGTTCGTGGATCAGGATGATCGCGGTTGGCCGCTCTCCGATCATCAGCAATTCATGGCCGGCCTGATAACCGCCCTGTTCGCTCGACTTGACCCGGATGACGAGGGCCGGGTCGAAGGGGATGCCGTGCCGTTGCAGTGCCTGGCGGTAGGCGTCGAGGAAGAGGTAGCCGAGATTGATGTCGGAGGAGGGGACAGCCACGGCGATCCGCCGGTGCCCCTTGGCGACCAGCCGGTCGACACCGCGCGTCGCCACGCCCTCGAAATCGAGATCCATCCAGGTGTAGCTGCCGCCCGACGCGCTGCGGCCAAGCGCCACGAAGGGGATGCGGGCCTTTTCCAGAAGCTCGATGCGCCGGTCGGTGCGTCGTGTCGCAGAGATGATTAGCGCGTCGACAAGCCGGCGCGCCACCATGCGCTTCAGATATTCATGCGGGTCCTCGTCATCGGGGCAGGGCAGCATGACGAGATCGAGCTTGTGGCGGGAAAACACCCTCTGCAGGCCGTCAGTGACGCCAAGGAAGAAGTCGTCGCTGTTTTCGACGGTCTCGCGGCTCACTTCGAGCATCAGCCCGATGACGTTGGTCGTGCCCTGGCGAAGGCTGCGGCCCGATTGGTTGGCGACGTAACCGAGTTCCTCGGCGGCGGCGAGCACGCGCCGGCGCGTTTCGTCGTTGACGTCGGGCTTGCCGTTCAACGCACGGGACACCGTTCCGATCGAAATGTCGAGATGCTCGGCGAGCTGGCGGATACCCTTCATCTGCGTCGATCTTCCTCCCGGGTCACGCGTCAACCCTTCTTGCCACAGGATGGCGCCTGCGAAAAGCCGTGGGAGGGTCAAGGTCTGAAGCTCTGGCGGATCACGAGCTGCGGAAATGACGCGTTCGCAACCCGGGGGCAAGCCCGGGTTTTCAAGCCGCCGCTCCATCAGCTCGAAGGCGCGCTGCGCCAGGGTCAGCGGATCCTGGCGGAAGGTGGGCAGCTGATAGCTCACCCAGGAGGATTCCGGCACGTCGTCGAAGCGGATCAGGATGACAACAGACCGCATGCCGGCCGTAATTTTTTGCAGAAAAAAGCCGAGGCTGCGGCAGGCAACCTCGGCCGAGAGATCGGATCAACGTTCCCGTGTTTACTCGCAGACCCGCACGGTTTCGGCGTGATAGCCGCCGTCATAGCGATTGCGGACGTCGCGGTCCTCATACCAGCATCTCGGCTGGGGTTCGACATAGCGGGGGCTCTCCACATAACGAGGGCCTTCGTCAACGTAGCGAGGGCCGCCATTGGCGATTGCGCCGCCGATCAGGCCGCCGACGACGCCCGCGGCAACGCCGCCGGCGATGATTCGGCCAGTATTGTCGTGATGGCGGTGATCGCGTGCGGCAGCAGGCTGAATAGCCGATCCAACAAGGGCCGTCGCGATCAACAGGCTGCTAATAACTCGTTTCATAACATTCTCCTCAGTGGCACTCGCCCCAGATAAGAGAGAAATGCGGCAGCAACGCGTTGGTTCATTCAAACTTTACGACAGGCATTAATGCACGCCCTAAACGAGAGCGCCGTGCGTCGTTACGGCAGCACAAACGACGCTCTAACACTTTCAATCCTCGCATCGCGCTTTCCGAAAATCGGCTCCGATCGTCGGAAACCACGATGCGCTAGGTCGCCGATTCCGCTGCCGTCGTCTCTTCCAGCACGTCTTCGGGAATGTCGTCGAAGGAGGAGTAGTTCAGATTGTAGAGCTTGGAATAGAGTTTGCCGTTCTTCATCAGCTGGCGGTGGTTGCCGCTTTCGATGACTTCGCCGTTCTGCAGCACGATGATGCGGTCCGCCTCGCGGATCGTCGCAAGCCGATGGGCGATGACGAGGCCGGTGCGGTTTTCGAGCAGCTTCACCAGCGCCTTCTGGATCAGCATCTCGGTATAGCTGTCGATATTGGCCGTCGCCTCGTCGAGCACGAGGATCTTTGCGTCCGCCACCAATGCGCGGGCAAAGCTCAAAAGCTGGCGCTGGCCGAGCGAAAGGTTGCCGCCGCGCTCGCCGAGAACGCTGTCGTAACCGTCGGGCAGGCGCATCACGAAGTCATGCGCGCCGACGGCCTTTGCCGCCTCGATCACCTGCTCGCGCGTCGCCTCCAGCTTGTGGTAGCGGATGTTTTCGAAAACGGTGCCGGTGAAGAGGAAGGGTTCCTGCAGCACCATGGCGATCTGCGCTCCGAGCGAATCCTGCGTCAGATGACGCACATCGTCGCCGCCGACCAGCACCTGGCCCTGCTGCACGTCGTAAAAGCGATGGATCAGCGACATGCAGCTCGACTTGCCGGACCCTGTCGGGCCGACCAGTGCCACCGTCTCGCCGGGATTGACCTTGAAGCTGACATGCTTCAGCACCGGATGTTTCGGATTGTAGCCGAAGACGACGTCCTTGAATTCCACCGAGCCGTCCATGTCGCGCGACAAGGCCTTGGCATCGGGCGCGTCCTTGATGTCGACAGGCACGTCGAGCACTTCGGTCAGCCGCTGGCCAGACGCCATGGCGCGCTGCATCACCGAATATTGCAGGGTCAGCGAACGGATCGGGTCGAAGAAGCGCTGGATGTAGAACAGGAAGGCGACGAGCACGCCGACATCGAGCGCCTGATTGAGGACGCGGGCGCCGCCGACGACGATGACGAGCGCCATCGCCACGCCGGTCAGGCTGTCGACGATCGGCACCATCACCTGCGCATAGCGCGCCGCCGTCAGATGCGTCTGCAAGTTGGCATGCGCCTTGTCGTCGTAAAGCGTGAAGTTGACGCCCTGCCTGTCCATGCTTTGGACCGCACGCACACCGTGGATCGCTTCGGCGAGGGCGCCGGCGGCAATCGAATTGGTCTCGTGCGCGGCCATGAAGGATTTGCGCGCCAGCGGCAGCCAGAACAGCCGGACGATGAACAGTACCGGCAGCACCGAGAGCGTCAGCAGTCCCAATTTGAAATCGAGATAGAGCATGACGAAGACGATGCCGAAGAGCAGCACGATGTCGCCGACTGACAGCACCGAGGTTTCGAGGAATTCCTGCATCGAGTTGACGTCGCCCTGCAGCCGCGACATCAGCCGTCCGACTTCGGTCTTGTCCATGAAGGAGAGCGAGACGTGCTGAAGGTGCGAAAACATCGCCTTGCGGATATCGAAGAGCACGTCCTCCGCCACGCCGCCGACCAGCGTCTCCTGCGCGTAGCTCGCTGCATAATTGATTGATATGGCGATGGAAAAAGCGACGATCGACCAGGCCAGCGCCGAATGGTTGCCGCCCGGGGACATGCCGTGGTCGATGGCATAACGAATGATCAGCGGGATGGTGAGCTGCATCATCGTGAAGGTCAAAACGGCAACGACCGACCACACGACCTGGCGGCGATAGGGGTGAACGAAACCCCAGATGCGTTTGACGATATTGCCGTCGAAGGCCTTGCCGAACATCTCCTCCTCGACGCGATGCGAACCGACCACCGCCCGCGGCGGGCGGCGTCCATCCTCGCGAACGTCGGGACGCTCGGTTTCCAGTTCCTCGGCCATGCCATTCCTCCCGCGGCCATCACGTCCGGTGGCCTGCATAGTCATTGCTTGTCCGCTCTTCTCCCCGGTGGGCAGAAGAAGGGAATTCCTGCTAGGCGCTCAAGACCTCGTCGCCCGGCCGCACCTGTAGCTCGTAAAGCGCCTTGTAGCGCCCGCCGAGCGACAGCAGCGCCTCATGCGTGCCGCGCTCGACGATCCGGCCGTCTTCGACGAACAGGATCTGGTCGGCATGCATCAGCGAACTCAGGCGGTGAGCGACGATGATCGTCACGCGGTCGGCGGCGTAGCGGCGCATGGCGCCGCGAATGCGCTGCTCGGTGGCCGCATCGATTGCCGCCGTCGAATCGTCGAATATCATCACTGCCGGTTTCAGCATCAGCGCGCGGGCGATCGAAAGACGCTGCCGCTGGCCGCCCGACAGCGAAACGCCGCGCTCGCCGACGACGGTGCCGTAACCTGTCGGAAGGCCGAGCACGTAATTGTGCAGCTGGGCGCTTTCGCTGGCGCGTTCGATCCGGCCTTCCTTCGCCCACGGGTCGCCATAGGCGATGTTGTTTTCAATCGTCGTGGTGAACAGGAAGGAATCCTGCTGTACGACGGCAACCGCCCGGCGCAGCGATTGCAGCGTTGCCTTGCGGATGTCCTGGCCGTCGATGGTGATCTTGCCGCCGCTGACGTCGTAAAAGCGGGGGATAAGATGGGCAATGGTCGACTTGCCGCTGCCGGGAGGCCCGACGATGCCGATCGTCTGGCCGCGCCTGGCTTCGAAGGAGACATCGTTAAGAACGGTGCGCTTTTCAGAACCCGGATAGGCGAAGCTGACGTTTTCGAAGCGCAGCACGCCGTCGGTAAGGTTCAGCTCCTTGGCATCCGGCGCATCCTTGATCGCGACGTCGAGGTCGAGCAGGGCAAAGAGGCGCGAGCCGCAGGTGGAGGCGCGGGCAAAGGCATTGACCATCAGGCCGAGCTGGCGCACCGGCATCTGCAGGATGGTCATGAAGGTCAGGAACGAGGCCAGCGTGCCGACGGTGATTTCGCCCGACATCACCTTGCCGCCGCCGACCCACAGAACCAGGCCCATCGCCGCGAAGAAGGAGAGGGTCATGGCGCTGGTGTTGGTGACGCGGATGCCGACGCGCTGATGGGCAAGTGCCAGCGCGCTCTTCGATGCGGCCTCGAACTTCGAAATTTCGTGTTGGTGGGCGGCAAAGGCGCGCACGACGCGGATGCCGCCGAGATTTTCCTCCATGATGCGGGTCAGCACCGAAAGCCGCTCCTGCAGGTCGAGCCAGGTGGCGCGCAGCTTGAGCTGCGTCACCGACGAGCGCCAGCCGACAAAGGGCACGAAACTCATCGCCAGCAGGCCGAGCAGGATATCGGTCGACAAGAGCATATAGGCGCCGATGCCGATCAGGATCGACAGCAGGATCATCCGGACGAGTGCGGTGGAAAAGTACATGCGCACGCCTTCGAGATCGAGCAGGCCGACGGTGATCAGGTCGCCGGAATGCACGGTGTCATGAAAGCTGAAAGAAAGTCGCTGGATCTTCTCGTAGCAGGCCAGCCGCAATTCGTAGCCGATGTGATGGCCGACGGCTTCGCTGTAATAGTTCTGGACCATGGTGAAGAGGCCGCGCAGCACGCTGGCGCCAAGCAGCAGCAGCGCCGTGGTCAAAAGCGCGTCCTGTGCCGCCTGGCCCGCGGCACCGCCGGTCATCGCCATCTGCGTGTGGTCGACGGCGTGGCCGAGAAGGCGCGGGATCATCAGCTGGAAGGTCGAGGCGACCAGCGTGGCGCCGATCGCAAAGCCGGATTGCCAGGGGTGGCGGAAGGCCATCATGGTGATACGCACCAATGTGAAGAGGCCTCGGCCCCAGCCTGCCGCAGTTGCAAGCGCCATCGAAGCCGAAGGCTTCGTCGCGCGTGTTAACGCATCGCTGCTCACGGTATTTTTTCCAATAGATGTGTGGTCGGACGCTGGCCCGAAAAGACGGCAAATCCATGAAGGGATTGATAGCATCTGCACTTTTGCCGATTCCATTTGGGGGTTCAAGTAAAGAATTCACCAGTTGGTTATTTTTACGTGAGGTCGCCTCGCATCCGGGCGGGAACAATCTGCGCGCGAACGGGTTGCAGCAGGCGAACGCCAACCGCCGACCGCTACCGGAGAGAGCCATGCCGCTCAAAGCCCTCGCCCTCAACGCCACGCTGAAGACCAGCGACGCCAAGGACGCGTCCTCGACCGACCGGATGATCGGTCTGATCGACAAGGCGATGTCCGCTCACGGCGTCGTGACCGAAGTGCTTCGCCTCGCCGATTTCAACGTCAAGCCGGGCGTCACCTCCGACGAAGGCGCCGGCGATGACTGGCCTGATATTCGCGCCAAGGTGCTCTCCGCCGATATCCTGCTGATGGCGACGCCGATCTGGCTCGGTCAGCCATCCAGTGTCTGCAAGCGGGCGCTGGAGCGCATGGACGCCTTCCTCGAGGAGACGGACGATCAGGGCCGCATGGTCTCCTATGGCAAGGTCGCGACGGTTGCCGTCGTCGGCAATGAGGACGGCGCCCATCATGTGTCGGCCGAGCTCTTCCAGGCGCTGAACGACGTCGGTTTCACCATTCCGGCCAATGCAGTCGCCTATTGGGTTGGCGAGGCAATGGGGTCCACTAATTTCGTCGATCTCGACAAGGTGCCGAAGGTCGTGACCAATGCCGTCGACATGCTGGCCCGCAACACGGCGCATCTGGCGGGCCTGCTGAAGGCAAAACAATATCCGGGCGAGGGCAGTTGAGGCCGCCGCCGAGCTGACATTTTTAAGTTCGATTCCCGGCTCGGGAAGCACAGGTCGACCGAGCTTCCGCGGAATACCTCTAAATTATGTTTTATTTCAATATCTTGCAGATAAGTGGCAACAAACCTCTTGCCACCTGCGCCATTTAGCGCTTTCATACACTACCAGTTTGATAGACTATGGACGAGCGTGCTTGCTCCCCTAGTTTCGTTGCGGGGCCGCTGGTTCGGAGCCCGATGCCGCGGCAGGTGTTGTGCATGGCCGCATGAACCTCATCAACGCGTGAACCACTGTTTTATGCGTTGAAACCTCGATCGACCCAGGGTGCGGATGAAGCCGCAAAGGAGTTGCGATGACGGTTCAGGGACTTTTTTCCGCCAGAGCCAATGCGGCGGCGCAGATATCAGCCGTGCCGCGCATTGCGATCGTCGGGCGCGGCTTTTCCGGGATGATGACGGCCATCGCATTGATGAAGACAGTGCGCGCCCCCTTCCACCTGCAGCTGTTCGATCCGAATTCGTCGGTCAGCGGTGGGCAGGCGCTGGCCTCGGTGCGTTCCTCGACGATCCTCAACACCCGTGTCCGGGATCTCTCGGTCTCGGTCGGCGACAATGACGATTTCAACGACTGGCTCTGCAGCAACGCCGCTTTCCGCGCCGCCGTGCCGGCCGCCATCCCCGGATTCCGGCAGATCTTCGTGCCGAAGGAGATCTTCAGCGATTATGTCTACCAGCGCTTTTCGGAAGCACTGGCCGCGCGCAGGGATATCACCGTCCAGGTCTGCAACGATCCGGTCGTGGCGATCCGCAGGAGCCACGGCAACCGCTTCCTGCTCGAAAGCGCCAATCCCGCCAATCCGCTGTTCGATACCGTCATCCTCGCCACCGGCTACGGGCTGACGGCGCCCGATGCCGGCGGTGAGGACGCTTCGCCGGTCAGGGCCCAGCGCCTTGTCGCGCGGCCGCATGCGGTGCTGCTCGGCAGCGGCATCCGCGTCGTCGACCAGCTGCTGCAGCTGCGCGATTCCGGTTATGCCGGCCAGGTGACGATCGTTTCCCGGCGCGGCTTCCTGCCGCAGAGCCATACGCCGAATTCCGCCGATCCGGTCTTCCCGGCCGAAGCGCTGCCGCAGAGCCTGCCGGAGATCGTCCGCTTCATCCGTGAAGCCTGTCGCGAGGCGGAGGAAGCCGGGCGAAGCTGGCAATCGGTGATGAACGGCCTCAGAAAACATGCCCGCTCGCTTTGGCGCTCGCTGCCGGCCCGCGACAAGCATCAATTCAACCGCCACCTCAGGGCAATCTACGACAGCCATCGCAACCGCCTGCCGGAGGCCATGCACCTGCGCCTGAAACGCGAGCTCGCCGAAGGCCGCACGGTACTGCGCCGCGGCCGGGCCGGCCGCCGGGGCCTGAGCGGCCTGTTCTTCACGCCGGCCGGTTCCGCCGGAGAAGAGGTCATCCATGCCGAGCGCATCATCGATTGCCGCTGCCAGGCGCCGGACCTTTCAGCGCCCTTGATGCAGAGCCTGCTTTCCGCTGGCCTTGCCATGCCGGACGAGCTATCGCTCGGGCTCGCGGTCAATGCGCGCGGCGAACCCTTCCTTGAGGACGGTTCGACGGTGGCCGGGCTCTTTGCCGTCGGGCCGCTCGGCCTCGGCAGCCTGCCCGATATCGATCTTGTGCCGGAGATCGTCTCGCAGGCCTATGCCGCTGCCGACCGCGTTGGCGAGCGGTTCTACCCACAGGTCAAGGCCGTTTGAAATTACGGCTGCTTCGGAACTATCCGCCCCGTGCTGCGTTATAAAGCGCTGGTGACTCAGAGGGGCATATGGAAGTGCTAGATCGACATGACACGTCTCTCGACGAAGAGGGACGCTTTCGCCTTTTGGTCGATGCCATCACCGACTACGCTATTTATATGCTGAGCCCCGAAGGCATCGTCACCAGCTGGAACGCCGGCGCCCAGCGCTTCAAAGGCTACAAGCCTTCCGAAATTCTCGGCGAGCATTTTTCCCGTTTCTATCTGCCAGAGGACCGTGCCGCGGGGCTACCGCAGCGCGCGCTGGCCACGGCCGAGGAGCACGGCCGGTTCGAGGGAGAAGGCTGGCGCCGGCGCAAGGATGGCAGCCGCTTCTGGGCGCATGTGGTCATCGATCCGATCCGCCGTCCCTCCGGCGAGCTCATCGGCTATGCCAAGATCACTCGCGACCTGACCGAACGCCGGGCCGCCGAAAACGCCATCCGCCAGAGCGAGGAACAGTTCCGCCGGTTGGTCCAGGGCGTCTCGGACTATGCGATCTACATGCTCGATCCCGTTGGCAATGTCAGCAGTTGGAACTTCGGCGCCGAGCGGATCAAGGGCTATCGGCCGCAAGAAATTATCGGTCAGCATTTCTCGACCTTCTATACTCCCGAGGACCGCGAAGCCGGTTTGCCGGAGACCGCGCTCGGCATCGCGCGCGCCGAGGGCCGGTTCGAGAGGGAGGGCTGGCGCGTGCGCAAGGACGGCACCCGTTTCTGGGCCAGCATCGTCATCGACGCCATCCGCGACGAGGAAGGCGATGTGCTGGGTTTTGCGAAGATCACCCGCGATATCACCGAGAAGATGGAGACCCAGCGGGCACTGGAGCAGGCGCGCGAAGAGCTCTTCCAGTCGCAGAAGATGGAGGCGATCGGTCAGTTGACCGGTGGTATCGCCCATGATTTCAACAATCTGCTGATGGCCGTTCTCGGCAGCCTTGAAATCCTCAAGAAACGCATGCCGCAGGATCTCGCGCTGACATCGCTTGTTGATAATGCCATGCAGGGCGCCCAGCGCGGTGCCGCGCTGACGCAGCGCATGCTGGCCTTTTCCCGCCGCCAGGAACTGCACCTGGAGCCGATCGACGTCTCCGGTCTGGTCCGCGGGATGATGGATATGCTGAGCCGTTCGCTCGGTCCCCTGACCATGATCGAGACTTCTTTCCCCGTCAGGCTGCCGACGATCCTGACCGATCCGAACCAGCTGGAGATGGCGATCCTGAACCTTGTCGTCAACGCCCGCGACGCCATGCCGTCCGGCGGCCGGATTGTGCTTCGCGCATCCGAGGAATCGCTGCCATCAGGCAAGGGACCGTTGTCGCCTGGCCGCTACGTCCGTATCGCGGTGATCGATGAAGGCGAGGGCATGGACGCCAAGACGCTGGAGCAGGCGATCACGCCGTTCTTCACCACCAAGGGTGTCGGCAAGGGCACTGGTCTCGGCCTTTCCATGGTGCAGGGCCTTGCATCCCAGTCCGGTGGCCGCCTGATGATGAAGAGCAGCCTTGGCGAAGGCACGACGGCCGAATTGTGGTTCCCGGTCGCACTTGTCGAACAGGTGACCGAGGCCGCTGCCGAGCGGCCGCAACAGGTGGAAAATGCGCCGCGCCGGCTACGCATCGTCGCCGTCGACGACGATGGTCTGGTCCTGATGAATACGACGCTGATGCTGGAGGATCTCGGCCATACCGTGTTCGAGGCGATGGCGGGTCCCGAAGCGCTCGACATCCTGCGCGAGCAGCAGGTGGACCTGGTGATTTGCGACCATGCCATGCCGCGCATGACCGGCGCGCAGCTCGCTGAGGCGATCCGCAAGGATTGGCCCGACATGCCGATCATCCTCGCAACCGGTTATGCCGAAATCCCCGAAGGCGCCGGCATCGCCAATCTGCCACGCCTCGGCAAGCCGTTCTCGCAGGCGCAGCTCGCCGAGGCGATCAGCCGGGTCGCTTCATAAGGACGATCACTGCTGCCTTATGCGAGTGGCCCTCTCGCCGCGAACAATGAACACCAGCAATGCCAGCACCATCGCCGCCAGCCCATACCAGGTGATCGCGTAGAGGAGATGGTTGTTGGGGAAAGCGATGACGGTCAGGCCGCCGACAGGCAGGCCTCCCGGGTTGGCGGTGGCATCAGCGTCGATGTAATAGGGCGCGACCGTACCGACGCCGCGCTTTTGCGCGATCGCCGCGACATCGCGCGAATACCAGCGATCAGTGGCGACGTCATTGGATTTGAGCAGCGATCCCTTCGGCTCCGTCATCCGCATCAGCCCGGTAATCTCGACCGGGCCTGACACTTCGCCCTCGCGGCGCGAGCCCGGGTCGCGCCTCTCGGTCGGCACGAAGCCGCGATTGACGAGGATCGATGTGCCATCGGTCAGCATCAGCGGCGTCATCACCCAATAGCCCGGCCCAAGCACCGTCGAGGCATAGACCAGTGTTTCCTTGTCGTTCGCCAACGTCCCGGCCGCGGTCACCTGCCGGTATTCGTCATCAGTGGCATTGATCTTGTTCCAGTCGGCGCGTGCCGGTGCCTTTACGGGTGGCGCATGCACACGCTGGTCGACGCGGGCGACGAGGTCGCGTTTCCAGGCCAGCCGCTCGACCTGCCAGGTGCCGAGTGCCGCGAGTGCCGCAGCAAGCAGTATCAGGCAGACGGCGAAGATCGCGCGTTTTGCCCGATGACGCCGTCGATCCGATTTTTCCGAGGACGCCTGCGGGTGGCGCTGCCGCCGCCCCTTCGTCGTCGTCACGGCATGTTCTTCATCATCTCGGGGCTCATCGGCATCATGTTGGTGTTGAGATGATGCATGACCCAGAGCGAACCGGAGAGCGCGATGGCAACGATGATGAGGGTGAAAATCAGCGCCATGATCGTCCAGCCGCCCTCGCTCCTGGTATTCATATGCAGGAAGAAGACCATATGGACGACGATCTGGATGGCGCCGAGGCCCATCACCAGCACCGCCGTCACCGCCGGGCTTTCGAAGACGCCTGACATGACAAGCCAGAAGGGAATGGCGGTCAGGATGATGGAGAGCACGAAGCCCGTCATGTAGCTGCGGAATGTGCCATGGCCGGCCTGATGGCCGTGGCTGTGGCCGTGATGAGCCTCGTGGGCATCCTCATGGGCAGGTGCTTGCGAACTCATCCGAGAACTCCCAGCAGATAGACGAAGGAAAAGACGCCGATCCAGACGACGTCGAGGAAGTGCCAGAACATCGAAAGGCACATCAGGCGGCGGCGGTTGGCCTCGATCAACCCGTGCATCGACACCTGCACCATCAGCGTGATCAGCCAGATGATGCCGAAGGTGACGTGCAGTCCGTGCGTGCCGACCAGAGTGAAGAAGGAGGAGAGGAAGGCGCTGCGCGTCGGCCCGGCGCCTTCGTGGATCAGGTGGATGAACTCGTAGAGTTCGAGCCCGATGAAAGCTGCGCCGAACAGGCCGGTCACACCAAGCCAGAACAGTGTTTCCGCCTTGGCGTTGCGCTCCATCTGCAGCATCGCGAAGCCGTAGGTGATCGACGAAAACAGCAGCATCGAGGTGTTGAGGGCAACGATCGGCAGGTCGAAGAGATCGGCGGGCGACGGGCCTGCGGCATAGTTGCGGCCGAGCACGCCGTGCGTTGCAAACAGCACCGCGAAAATCAGGCAGTCGCTCATCAGGTAGAGCCAGAAGCCGAGATTGGTGCTGTTCTCAGGATGATGGTCTTCCGTCAGGTAGAATTCAGGCTTTTCGGCCGTGTCGATAGTCTGATCGCTCATGGTCATCACACCTGCTCGGCAAGCAACGCGGTGCGCTTGCCTTCCGTTTCGGTCACCTCTTCGGCGGGAATGTGGAAATCGCGTCCATAGTTGAAGGTATGACCGATCGCGACCACCAGCATGGCGACGAAGGAGACGACCACCAGCCACCACATATACCAGATCAGCCCGAAGGCGAGGGCGACGCTGATGGCCGACAGAATCGCGCCGGTGCCGGTATTCTTCGGCATGTGGATCGGCCGGAAGCCTTCCAGCGGACGCGCATAACCACGGTTCTTCATGTCGTACCAGCTGTCATGATCGTGCACGACAGGCGTGAAGGCGAAGTTGTAATCCGGCGGCGGCGAGGATGTCGACCATTCCAGCGTGCGGCCGTCCCAGGGATCGCCGCTATCGTCGCGCAATTCCTCGCGTTTCATGAAGCTGACGACGATCTGGATGAGAAAGGCGGCGATGCCAAGCGCGATCAGGCCGACGCCGAAGGCGGCGATGATGAACCAGATCTGCAGCGACGGGTCCTCGAATTGGCTGACGCGGCGGGTGACACCCATCAGGCCGAGCACGTAGAGCGGCATGAAGGCGAACCAGAAGCCGATCTGCCAGAACCAGAAGCTCATCTTGCCCCAGAAGGGATCGAGCTTGAAGCCGAAGGCCTTCGGGAACCAGTAGTTCACGCCGGCGAACATGCCGAAGAGAACGCCGCCGATGATGACGTTGTGGAAGTGGGCGATGAGGAACAGCGAATTGTGCAGCACGAAGTCGGCCGGCGGCACGGCAAGCATGACGCCGGTCATGCCGCCGATGACGAAGGTCACCATGAAGCCGACCGTCCACAGCATCGGCACCTCAAAGCGGATGCGGCCGCGATACATGGTGAAGAGCCAGTTGAAAATCTTCGCCCCTGTCGGGATCGAGATGATCATCGTGGTGATGCCGAAGAAGGAGTTGACGCTGGCGCCCGAACCCATGGTGAAGAAGTGGTGCAGCCAGACGATGTAGGACAGAATCATGATCACGCAGGTCGCGTAGACCATCGAGGCGTAGCCGAAGAGGCGCTTGCCGGAGAAGGTGGCGACGACTTCCGAGAAGATGCCGAAGGCCGGCAGCACGAGGATATAGACTTCCGGATGGCCCCAGATCCAGATGAGGTTGATGTACATCATCGGATTGCCGCCAAGGTCGTTGGTGAAGAAGTTCGTCCCGGCATAGCGGTCGAGTGACAGGAGGGCCAGCGTTGCCGTCAGGATCGGGAAGGAGGCGACGATGAGCACGTTGGTGCAAAGTGCCGTCCAGGTGAAGACCGGCATCTTCATGAAGGTCATGCCCGGAGCGCGCATCTTGACGATGGTGGCGATCAGGTTGATGCCCGAAAGCGTCGTTCCCACACCGGCCACCTGCAGACCCCAGATATAATAATCGACGCCGACGCCCGGACTGTAGGCCGCCCCCGACAGCGGCGGGTAGGCGAGCCAGCCGGTCTGGGCGAATTCGCCGATGAACAGCGACAGCATGATGATGATCGCGCCGGCGGTGGTCATCCAGAACGAGAAGTTGTTGAGGAAGGGGAAGGAGACGTCGCGCGCGCCGATCTGCAGCGGCACCACGAAGTTCATCAAACCGGTGACGAAGGGCATCGCCACGAAGAAGATCATGATGACACCGTGGGCGGTGAAGACCTGGTCGTAATGGTGCGGCGGCAGATAGCCCTCCGAACCGTTGAAGGCGATCGCCTGCTGGATGCGCATCAAGATCGCGTCGGAGAAGCCGCGCAACAGCATGATGACGGCGAGGATCACATACATGATGCCGATCTTCTTGTGATCGACGCTGCAGATCCAGTCGCGCCAGAGCGGACCCCAGAACTTGAAATAGGTGATGATGCCGAGCACCGCGAGGGCGCCGATGACGACGCCGATGAAGGTCACGACCAGGATCGGCTCGTGATAGGGGATGGCATCGAGGGTCAACCGGCCGAAGACGAACTTCAGGAGGTCAGGATTGGAAAACATGGAACAACCCGTTCATTATGTCTTGCGACGCAAAGCGCCAGGTTAATTGTTATTGTTGAGCTGCGCCGGCGCCGGATCGGCGCCATTGCTCATGCCGGGCATGGAATGACCCTCGTGCTGCATGTCCATTCCGGGCGTGCTAGGCATGCCGGGCATGTCGTGCTGCATGTTGTTGCCGTCGGTCCGCTCGGCGGGCTCGCTGCGTGCCGGAGCCCCGGTCGCCGGCACGGTGGCGGCGGGCGCCACGATGCCTTCGTCGGCATGACGGTCGTCGTATCGCAGCTTCTCGCGGTTCTCGGCACTTTCCTTGCCGCCGCCGCCCATCATGTCGATATGCATCATCTCGTTCATGCACATCTTGCCCGGAGCGGCGCACATGTTGAGGATGGCGTTGTAAAGGTCGCCATCGGCGCCGGCATAATAACGCACCGGCTCCTTTTCGCTCGGCTTCTCGAGCTTCAGATAGGCGTCGCGGTTGAGCATCGTGCCCTGCTGCTTGACCTGCGCCACCCAGGCGTCAAAGCCCTCTTGGGTAAGGCCGTGGAACTTGAAGCGCATGTGCGAGAAGCCGCTTCCGCTGTAATTGGCGGAGAAGCCCTCATATTCGCCTTGCTTGTTGATGACGGCGTGCAGCTTCGTCTCCATGCCGGGCATCGCATAGATCTGGCCGGCCAGGGCAGGGATATAGAAGGAATTCATCACCGAGGAGGCGGTGATCTTGAAATTGATCGGCATGTCGACCGGGGCGGCGAGTTCGTTGACGGTGGCGATGCCGAGATCGGGATAGAAGAACAGCCACTTCCAGTCGAGCGCCACGACCTCGACGTTCAACGGCTTGGTATCGGCCGGAATGGCGCGCTCCGCATCGAGGCGGTCGAGCGGGCGGTAGGGATCGAGCTTATGGGTGGAAATCCAGGTCACGGCGCCGAGCGCGATGATGATCGCCAGCGGCGCTGCCCAGATCACGATTTCGAGGCGGGTCGAATGGTGCCATTCCGGCGCGTAGGTGGCGGCCGTATTGGAGCGGCGGTAGCGCCAGGCGAAGAACAGCGTCAGGAAGATCACCGGGATGATGATCAAAAGCATCAGCACCGTCGAGATGACGATGAGATCGCGCTGTTGCGCGGCGATGTCGCCTGATGGCGCCATGACCACCATGTTGCATCCTGCCAGGAAAAGCAGCGGCAAGACGGATAGAAGGCGGGAAAACTTCACGAGTTTTAGCACGTCTCTAAGCTCTTGTTGTTTCGTTCGTTCCGCGACTAACGCACTGGACCTGATAGCGACATGAGGTGTTTGGTCGCAGTGCAGCAAGCATGCCGCATTGCGGCATAAATCGTGTTGCACTACAGCTTTGAAATCCTGATGAATTCAAGAAGGATTCTTTGGCGAGCGCATGTTTCAATCAATATATCCGCCAGAGCCGGCCATGCCAGCGTTCCCATCCGAAAATCGCCGGTCGGATCACGCTATTTTTTCCGCCCACGCCTCATTTTGAGCCGCCATGATGAACTATTTACGTCTTACGGACTTGATAAGCCTGCGGGTTTGATCAAGATCAGGCTGAGGCGCCTTGCCGAAAGCGCTTCAACGAGGGAGGCGTTTTATGGCTACAACATCGAATTATGGACCATCGTCGTCGTCGCTGGAACGCGACGCGCGGCGCATTCACGACGACAAACCGGTTTCGCCTGGTAGTATCGCCATCGGCGTGGTGATCGGCCGCATGTCGGAGTTCTTCGATTTCTTCGTTTACGGCCTCGCTTCGGTCCTGGTCTTTCCACAGCTGATCTTCCCCTTCGCGCCGGACAGGCTGACGGGTACGCTCTATTCCTTCGCCATCTTCTCGCTGGCCTTCCTGGCCCGCCCCGTCGGCTCCGTCGTCTTCATGACGATCGACCGGCTGTACGGCCGTGGCACCAAGCTGACGATCGCGCTCTTCCTGCTCGGCGGCTCCACCGCCTCGATCGCCTTCCTGCCGGGTTACGAGGAGATCGGCGCCTGGTCGATCGCATTGCTGGCGCTTTTCCGTCTCGGCCAGGGCTTCGCGCTCGGCGGCGCCTGGGACGGCCTTGCCTCGCTGCTTGCGCTCAACGCGCCGGCCAAGCACCGCGGCTGGTATGCGATGATCCCGCAGCTCGGCGCGCCGATCGGCTTTGCGCTGGCCAGCACCCTGTTCGGTTATTTCGTCGCCAATCTTTCCAGTGAGGATTTCCTCTCCTGGGGCTGGCGTTATCCCTTCTTCGTCGCCTTCGCGATCAACGTGGTGGCACTGTTTGCGCGGTTGCGCCTCGTCATGACCAAGGAATTCGGCACGCTGCTGGAACAGCACGAGCTGGAAGCAGCCCCTATCCTCGATGTGCTACGCGTTCACGGCCGCGACATCCTGATCGGCGCCTTCGTGCCGCTCGCGAGTTTTGCCATGTTCCACCTCGTCACCATCTTCCCGCTCGGCTGGATGAGCCTTTACGGCAACCAGCCGATCGGCGCCTTCATGGTGGTGCAGGTGGTCGGCGCCGCGGTCGGCATCATCACCATCATCGCCTCGGGCCTGATCGCCGACCGTATCGGCCGGCGCGCCCAGCTTGCAATCTGCGCCGTCATCATCGCCGTCTTCAGCTTTATCGGGCCGAGCCTGATCGCATCCGGCAATAGCGGCCATGACGCTTTCGTCATCATCGGCTTCGGCGTGCTCGGCCTTTCCTTCGGCCAGGCGACGGGCTCGATCTCGTCCCGCTTTGGCCGCGGCTATCGCTATACGGGTGCAGCCTTCACCTCGGATCTTGCCTGGTTGATCGGCGCCGGTTTCGCGCCGCTGGTGGCGCTCAGCCTTTCCAGCCGCTTCGGCCTGACCTTCGTCGGCTACTACCTGCTGTCCGGCGCCATCTGCACGCTTGCAGCCCTCGCCTTCAGCAGGGCACTGGAACAGCGCGAATAGACGGACTTGCATACCGGCCTGCATGGAAAACCATGCAGGCTTTCGTTTTCGGGCAGCGCGGTTCTATTATTGAATGCATTGCAATCTATAATTAAAGGCAAGACCGGCGGCTGGTCCGTCGTCATCCAGCAATGGCCGCCGACACGATGAATGCGTTTTTACTGCGCCATTTGCGGCTGTTTCGCCGCCCGGGCCGCGGTCAGTTCCGCCGTGGTGTGGTTCAGGCGGTCGGCCAGCACCCGCATGATTTCCACGGCCATCTCCGGAAAATCGCTGAGCAGCTTCAGAAAGTGCTCCTTGCTGATGCGCAGCACTTCGAGCGGCGAGGTGGCGCGCACCGTTGCCGTGCGCGAGACATCGCAGAGAATGGCGATTTCGCCAACGATGGAATTGGGTTCGACGTCAGCGACCTTGATCTCGCCCGCCGGCGAGGCGACGACGATATCGGCCGTGCCCGTGAGGATGACATAGGCGGCATCACCGACATCGCCCTGATGGAAGAGGTCCTGTCCGGCCTTGTAGGTCATGCGATCGGAGGTAAAGGCCAAAAGCTTGAGCTTTGCTGGCGCGATCCTTGAAAAGATCGGCACCCTTCGCAGCATTTCGACTTCGTCTCTCAACAGCATGAGCGTTTCAATCCCCTGACGCAGGGTCCCACGGGACCAGGCATCTTCAAACTTCGAGGCGTTCCCAACGGGAACACCCACCATCGCCGCCCCTATAGAATATTACGATAACAGTTCCTTGAACATCCCGTTTTTCTCGGAAAGTTCCGGAAAGTTTCCGGCTTCCGCCAATCCGCCGCGGTCGAAGAGCAGGATCCGGTCGAACATCTCCGCCAGCCGGGCATTGGAGAGCACCCAGATGATCGCCGGCCGATGGCCTTCCTCGTGCAGGTTCTCGATGATGTTGCGGGTGATCTGATCCTGAACGCGCTGGTCGAGCGCCGACAGCGGCCGGTTGAAGATGAAATAATCCGAGCGCTTCAACAGCGCGCGGGCCAGGTTCAGCTTCTGCCGCTGCACCATCGTCAGCCGTTTGCCGCCGGAGCCGACGTCGAATTCGAGGCCGATCGACAGCACGTCGTCATAAAGATCGAGCGCATCGAAGAGTTCGCCCATGATGGCGCGGAGGCGGTCGGAGGCGTCAGCCTGCTGATAGGCGATACGGCCGAACAGCACATTGTCCATCAGGCTTGCCGACGGGGTGAAACGCTCGGCGTCGTAGCGCTCGATCAGCTCGGCGAGATCGGCCGGAATATGCTCGTGGAACTGCTTGCGGGCGCTGACGATCTTGTCCATCAGCTCGTTCGTCAGCAAGCCGAAGCGGTGGCGCGGCTCGATATAGGCAAAACTCAGCCGGATGATGGCCGAACGCTCCTCGGGCGTGGCGTCCTCGAAGCGGCGGCTTTGCAGCTTCTGCAGCAGCGCCTGGTAGGTCGGAATGTCGTCGGCCGTCATGAAGGTCAGCTGCTGGAAGAAAGGATGGTCCGGCGGCAGGTCGTGGAAGAGTTCCACCGCGTTCTCGGCGATCTCGAGGCCCATGTCGTAGAGATCGGTGCTGAGCCCGGTCTCACGGAAGAGCTGCTGGAAATAGGGATGCGCGGCAAGCCTGCGGTTGGTCATCAAAGGCCGTTTCATCGTGCCGAAGAGCAGGTTCTCGCCGACCGTCGCCTGGGCGTTATAGGCGTCGAAATCGAAAGGCACGACGATGGTGTCGAGCCCCTCGTCGCGCAGCCGGTCCCTGAGCGAGGCGCGCAGCGCCACGACGTGCTCGCCGAGCGCCACATGCACGTCGGTGTTGACGGTCGAGCGCAGCGCCAGGTCGAGGATGTCCTGCGAGATCAGCACGGCGTCGAGCACCGGGCGGATCGCTTTTAGAATGTCCTCGGGCCCGCTGGCGCCGGCGGCCTTGTAGTCCACCCAGTCGCTGTTGAGGTCGAGCGTCGGGTTGCCGGCCTTCTCCGCCTCGGCGGAATGCCATTTATACTCCAGCGCTTCCCGCTCGTCGTAAACGGGATCGGTCATCGGCGCATGTTTCAGGCCGTAGAGCAGATTGCTGGCGAGCGTGCCGTGGAAGAAGAAGGTGTCGGACGAGGCATAGGAGATGCGCCGGCCGGTGATCGATTCCGGCATCTCGAGGAGATCGCGGCCGTCGATGGTGATGCGGCCGGAGTCCGGCCAGACCATGCGGCCGAGCGCTTCGGCGAAGGCTTCCGCGCCGCTACCGTTCGGCCCGACGATCGCCACCGTCTCGTTCGGCTTGATCTCGACGGAGACGTGGTCGACGAGGCGGGCGCCGCTGTCGTCGGAGAGCGACAGGTTGGTGACCACGAACGCGCCCGTCAGCGCGCCGACCGGGGCGGTTGCGAGTTGCTGAATGCGGCTGTCGATCAGCGGCTCGATATTGAACTGCTCGTAGACCTGCTGGTACTTCACCTGCACGTCCTGGCGCATCTGGTCCCAGTCGATCAGTTCCTTCAGCGGACCGGGCAGGTCCTTGTAGGCTGATATGACGGCGACGAGCTGGCCGATGTCGAGGCGGCCCTGCAGCGCCAGATAGCCACCGATGGCGTAAAACAGGAAAGGCGTGACCTGGGCGAGGAAATTGTTGATGAACTTCACCAGGAACTTCCACTGGTAAAGGTCGTAGCGGATCGAGAAGATCCGGCCGAGCCGCGAGGCGATGTCGGCGCGTTCGAGGTTGGATGTGTCGTTGCCGTGGATCGTGCCGATGCCCTCGACGATTTCGCCGACGCGACCGGAGAGCTCGCGCGCCGTCAGCTGCCGCTGGCGGCCGAGTTCGAGCAGGCGCTTGCGCATGCGGGGAATGACGATCGCCTGCACGCCGACAATGCCGGCGGCGATCATGCCGAGCCAGAAGTTCTGGACGATGATGAAGGCGAGCGCCGTGATCGCCTGGCCGCCGAGAAGGGCAGGGGAGACGAAGGCATCGCCGGTGAAGCCGCCCATCGGCTCCACCTCGTCCTTGATCATGGTGGCGATTTCGGCCGATTTGACCCGCTTGAAGTGAATGGGCGGAAAGCGCAGCACCCGGTCGATCAGCTCGAAGCGGATACGGCGCAGCATGCGCTCGCCGAGCCGGCCCTTATAGGTGTTGATGTAGAATTTGAAGAGGCCGTTCAGCACCACCAGCGCCAGAAACACCAGGCTGAGGGCCATCAACATCTGGAAGCGGTTGAGCTGCAACCCTTGAAAGAATTCGACGTGGCCGATCAGAGGCAGGTCGTAGGCGATGTGCATGAAGGTCTGCGTGGCGCCCGGGCCCTCGAAGCCGTCACCCTGGATCGGTCCGTTGACGATCTGCTTCGGCAGGTCGAAGGACAGGAAGTAGGGCACCATCGAGGCGGCGACGACAGCCAGAATCCACAGCTGCTGCAGCCGCGTGTTCTTCCAGATGTAGCGGGCGAGGCTTTTTTCCATGGCTAACCGTCAGCTTGCTGGGAAATTCCGGGGGCGCGATCCGGGCGCCGGGACGGGGAGGAATTCTAAGGACAGGATCATGCAGCCGGACCGCCGATATCGCAATGAAAACAAGGCGAAAGGACCGGCTGCAAAAGTGCCGATTCTCGCCGGAACATTGCTTATACCACAGGAATTTTGGATTAGGCGAGGGATTCGGCAATCATGGAGCGAATGATGGAGGCGGTTTTCTCCGCCCCGTCGAGGTCGAGCGAGACCGGCCCCCGTGGCTGAGCGGCGAGCGCCTTTTCGACCGCCTCTTTCACATGGCCCGCCGTCAGGCCGGTTTCCGGCAGGATATCGGCAAGCCCGAGCGCCTGCAGCCGTTCGGCACGCACCGTCTGCTCGGTCTCGCCGCCGGCGACGAAGGGAATGAGGATCGCCCGGCATTGGGTGCGCAGGAGATCGCCGACCGTGTTGTAGCCTGCCTGCGAGATCGACACCTTGGCGCCGCGAAGCAGCGAGGGAAAATCCCTGCGGAAGCGCACCAGCGTCACATTCGGGGCCGCGCCCTCCAGCAGCGCGGCGAAATCGGCCTCAGGCAGGTTCGGGCCCGCGACCAGCAGCCAGCGAAGATCGTCGGGCAGCAGCGCTGCCGCCTCTTTTGCCGCGCCGATCAGCGCGGCGCCGACCGCGCCGCCGCCCGCCGATGCGATGATGTCGAATGTCTCGGTCGGTTCGGGCGCCGGCGGGGCAGCGACGAGGCCGGTGTAACGCAGCCTGTCGGCGATCTCTGAAGTCAGCGGGAAGGTGTCCTCAAGCCGGATGAAATCCGGATCGCCATGGACGAGCACGGCATCGAAACGATCCTTGACCAGCGTGGCGGTCTCCGCGTCGCGGCCGGCCTTGCGGTTTTCCTGCAGGATGTCGCGCACCGAGCTTAGAAGTTTCGGCCGCGGTTCTGCCTTGTCGATCGCCTCGAGCAGCGGCAGCAGTTCGAAGCGCATCTGTCGCCGGCCAAACGGGAAGGCTTCGATGATGACGACATCGGGCCTTGCGGCATGAAAGGCATCGAGTAGCAGCTGGCGGCGGGCATGGAGGAAATCCTCGTCGGCCGGCCGGCCATCGGCATCGGCGAGACCGGAAAAACCGGCATTGCTGGCAACGACCGCCGGCAGGGCCACGGTCTTTACGCCTTCGCCCGGAAAGCCCGGCACCGGCAGGCCGCCGGTCACGACCGTGACGTCGAAACCGTCCTTGACGAGCGCGTTGGCGATGCGGCTGGCGCGGGCGATGTGACCGATGCCGAGCAGGTGCTGGACGTAGAAGAAGATACGCGGTGCCGTCATGACGCCTTCTGCCATTCGGCCTCGAACAGGCCGGTGAGCTGTCTGATGCTGGAGTGATAGTCGAAATATTGGCGCACCTGGCGTTCGGCGGCATCGCCGAGCCGCTTGCGCAGCGCCGGGTCGCGGATCGCCGCCTCCAGCGCTGCGGCGAGGTTTACCGGGTCGTCTGGCGGCACGACGAGGCCGTTTTCACCGTTCTTCAGCAGTTCCGGCACGCCGGATACTTCGGTCGACAGGCAGACCAGCCGTTGGCTGGAGGCCTCGACCAGGACGTTCGGCAGGCCATCGCGGTCGCCGTTGGCGGCGATCCGGCAGGCGAGCGCGAAGAGGTCGGCGCGGCGGTAATGATCGAGCACGTCTTCCTGGGCCATGGCGCCCTTCCAGACGATGCGGCCGGAGATCCCGAGTTCAGTGGCCAGCGCCTTCAGTTTCGCAAGCTCCTCGCCGCCGCCGATATGGTCCATGCGCCAGTGAAGCTCGGCGGGCAACAGCGCCAGCGCCCGCAGCAGCACGTCGTAACCCTTCTTCTCGACGGCGCGGCCGACGCTGAGGATGAAGGCCGGATCGTCCGGGTCGCTGCCGGTCCGGTCCGAGCGCTCGCCGGCAAAATGGCCGAAGCGGGCGAGATCGAGACCGTGGTAACTCAAATGCACGGCCTCCTTGCGTGACGTCAACGCGCGCATATGGTCGTAGCCCGTCCTGGTGCAGGTGACGGTCCAGCGGGCGCTGCCTAGTTTCTCGTTCAGCTCCCAGTCTGGCGACGTCCATATGTCCTTGGCATGCGCCGAACAGGTCCAGGGCGTTCCCGTGAGGATGCTCGCATATTCCGTCACCGAGGCCGGCGTGTGGATGAAATGGGCATGCAGCCATTCGCCCTCGTCCGGCCATTCGCGCCCCAGCACCAGCGCCTGGCCGAGACGCCGGAAGCGGTTGCGGGAGATGTCGCGCTTGAGGTCGGCGAGGAAGCGTTTCATCAGCGCCTTGAAGCCGGGTTTGGAGAGGCCGGCGCTGAGGCCCTTCAGCACGCGGATCGGCTCCTCGTGCAGATATTCCGGCAGATAGACGACGCGCGCCCGGATCTCCTCATGCACGGGATGGCGCTTCTTGTCGGTCGGCCGGCGCATGGAAATCAGCGTCAGGTCGAAGCCGGCCTTTTCGAGGCCGAGCAGCTCCTGGGCGATGAAGGTTTCCGAAAGGCGGGGATAGCCCTTCAGCACGACGAGGATCTTGCGGCGTGGCGGCAAGGCCGTGCCCTATTCCGCGCCGACGAGGGAAAGGTGGCTGCCGCGGCCGTCGATCCAACGGCCGACGGTCTGGGAGATATGGTCCAGCCCTTCGAGACGCATATTGCCGCCGCTCTTCGACGGTGGCTGGCGCGAAGGCAGACGCTTCAGCGCTTCGGCCATGACCGTGGGGTCGACCGACTGATCCGGCAGCAGCATGTCGACGAGGCCGAGCTCGCTTGCCCGCAGGGCGCGCAGCAGCTGCTCTTCGCGCGGCTTGACGCGCGGCACGATGAGGGCCGGCTTGTCGAAGGAGAGGATCTCGCAATAGGTGTTATAACCGCCCATGGCAACGACGCCGGTCGCGCCGTCGATCAGCTCTTCCATGTGGTTGTCGAACTCGATCACCTCGATATAGGGGATGGCTTCGCCCTTTTGCACCAGCTTGGCGCGCTCGGCGGCCGGCATATAGGGCCCGAGCACGACGAGCGCCTTTTGCGTCAGCGTCGGATCGGCCTCGTAGGCGTTCATGACATCATGGACGAGATCGGAGCCGTCGCCGCCGCCGCCCGTGGTGACGAGGATGTAGTTGTCCTTGCGGGCGTTGATCGAGGTCTTGCCCTTGGAGACGCTGCGCTGCAGGAAGCCGACGAAATCCATCTTCCGGCGCAGGCTGGCCGGGACGTCGAGGCCGATCAGCGGATCGTAGAAATCCGGCGGACCATAGACCCAGACGCTGTCGTAATATTGGTCGATCTTCTGCATGACGCTGTTCTTCTTCCACTCGGCCTCGAGCAGATGCGGCGCGTCCATGATCTCGCGCAGCCCCAGCACCAGGACGGTGCCGCGGGCCTTGAGATAGGCGAGCGTATCCTCGACCTCGCCCTTCAGTCCCATCGGTTCCTTGTCGACGATGAAGATATCGGGCTGGAAGGTCTCGGCCGTGTGGCGAATGCTCGATTCGCGCATCTTCAGCGTCTCGTGCAGGTCGATATGGCTGGCGAGCGAGGTATATTCGCCGTTGCGGAGCTTGATGACGCTCGGGATCTTCACGAAGTCGACACGGGCGCGGTAGTCGAAGGCGCCGGCGATGGTGGCACCCGAAATGATCAGGATATTGAGGCCGCGATAATCCTCGACCAGCGCATGGGCAATGGCGCGACAGCGGCGCAGATGGCCGAGACCGAAAGTATCGTGGCTGTACATGAGGATGCGCGCATCTTCGAGACGTCTGGACATTGGCATCCCTTCTGGGGTCAGCAACATAGTTAGTAACCCCACCGTCCGGAGGCCAAGAGGTGGGGGCGGTGCCGTGATGCGCCGCCGCGTTTCCTGCTATTTGTAGGGATCTGCCGCGTCACGCAAGCCATCTCCCAGAAAGTTGAACGCCAAAATGACAAGAACAACAGGAATGATCGGATAGAGCAGCCAGGGATAGAAGGCGATGACGCTGACGCTTTTTGCCTCGGTCAGCAGAATGCCCCAGCTGGTGATTGGCGGACGAAGGCCGAGGCCGAGGAAGGAGAGCGCGGTCTCCCCAAGGATCATGCCGGGGATTGAAATCGTCGCCGAAGCAATGAGATGCGACATGAAGCCCGGCACCAGATGCCGGCCGATGATGCGCGGCGTGCTGGCGCCCATCAGCTGCGCGGCCTGGACATAATCCTCCTCGCGCAGCGCCAGGAGCTTGGAGCGCACGGCGCGCGCGAGCCCCGTCCAGTCGATGATGCCGAGGATGACTGTGATGCCGAAATAGATGACGATCGGGCTCCAGGTCACCGGCATGATGGCAGCCAGCGCCATCCACAGCGGCAGGCTCGGCAGCGATTGCAGCACTTCGATCAGGCGCTGGACGATGAGATCGAAGACGCCGCCGCGGTAGCCGGCAAGGCCGCCGATGACGATGCCGAGCACGAAGCTGATCGAAATGCCGATCAGACCGATCGTCAGCGATATCCGCGCGCCGTAAAGAATGCGCGAGAGCACGTCGCGGCCGAGCCGGTCGGTGCCGAGCAGGAACATCTGGCCGCCGATCGCCGGGCAGACCAGATGATAGTTCGACGTGACGAGACCCCAGAATTTATAGGCGTCGCCGCGGCAGAAGAAACGGATCGGCTGCACGTCGTTCGGCCTGTCGGTATAGACGCGGTGCAGCGTGTCGAGATCGAGCGTCATGCCGCGGCCGTAGACGAAGGGACCGACGAAGCTGCCCTTGTCGAAGAAATGGACGGCCTGCGGCGGCGCGTGGATGAAATCGACATTGCGCGTGTGCAGGCCGTAGGGCGCCAGGAACTCGACGATCAGGATCATCAGGTAGACGGCGGCGAGAAAGATGCCGGAGATCAAGGCGAGCTTGTGCTGCTTGAATTTCCACCACATCAGCTGCTTTTGCGAGGCGAGATGGATGCGCGATTGCGCCGACGTCATCGATTCGGTCGCAAGCGGATCGAAAGGCGCGGTCGAGACGTAATGCGGAAGCGGCGCGCCGGGTGCGGGAAGGGGCGACATTATTTGGTGCTCCTGCCTTGCAGACGGATGCGGGGATCAAGGAAGCCCAGCGCGATGTCGGAGATCAGCACGCCGATGACGTTGAGGAAGGCCAGGAACATCAGGAAGGAGCCGGCCAGATACATGTCCTGGCTCTGCAGCGCCTTGATGAGCATCGGCCCCGTCGTTTCCAGCGACAGCACGATCGCGACGATCTCGGCGCCCGAGATGATCGACGGCAGGATCGAGCCGATATCGGCGACGAAGAAGTTGAGCGCCATGCGCAGCGGATATTTGACCAGCGCCTTCAGCGGCGGCAGGCCCTTGGCGCGGGCGGTGACGACATACTGCTTCTGCATCTCGTCGAGCAGGTTGGCGCGCAGCCGCCGGATCATGCCGGCCGTGCCGGCCGTGCCGACGATGATCACGGGGATCCACAGGTGAGAGAGGATCGACCGCGCCTTCTCCCAGCTCATCGGCGCCGAGATATATTGCTGGTCCATCAGATGGCCGATCGAGATGCCGAACCAGATATTGGCGAAATACATCAGGATCAGCGCCAGCATGAAGTTCGGAACGGCGATCCCGAGCAGGCCAAGGAACGTCAGCCCGTAATCACCCCAGCTGTACTGGTGCGTGGCCGAATAGATGCCGATCGGAAAGGCGATCAGCCAGGTGAGCAGGATCGTCGTGAAGGAGACGAGCATCGTCAGCCACAAACGATCGCCGACGACGTCCGAGACCGGCAGCTGGTATTCGAAGGAATAGCCGAAATCGCCGTGCAGCATGCCACCGACCCAGTAGAAATAGCGCACGATCTCCGGCTTGTCGAAGCCGTATTGCTGGCGCATCTCCTCGATTTCCTGGAGGTTGGCGGTCTCGCCGGAGGCACGCAGCTCGGCGATCTGGCTCTCGAAGAAGTCGCCGGGCGGCAGTTCGATGATGGTGAAGACCAGCGCCGAAATGACGAAGAGTGTCGGCACCATGGCGGCGATGCGCCAGAGAATGTATCTGAGCACGCCTCAGGCCTCCTTGTACCAGAATGCATCCGGCATGTAGACGCCGAGATAGGAGGTGGGATCGAAGCCGTAGAGCGCTTTCTCCGGCAGGTTCTGCAGCTTGGCGGCGCAAAGAACGGGCTGCAGCGTGCTGTTGATGAGACCGATCGAGAACACCTGCTGCGTGTAGAGCGCCAGCATCTTGTGCCAGATCACCTGGCGCTCCTCGAATTTCGCCGTCGAGCCCCATTGGCCAAGCAGGTCGACGAGTTCGGCTGCCTCCGGCAGATCAGGCGCGACGCCCTCCTGGCCGGCGGAAAGGTAATGCATGCCCCAGAGCGGCCATTGCAGCTGATCGTCGAGCGTCGGCGCAAGGCCGGCCGGCGACATGTCGGCCGTCGGCACGCCATTGTCGAGGCCGTACCAGATCGACATCATGATCGAACCGCTCATGGCGCGGTTGCGGAAGACGTCGCGCTGCGAGGTCCGGGTATAAAGCGCCAGGCCGATATTGGCCCAGTGGTCGTGCACCAGCTCCAGCACGTCGGTGTCGAGATTGCTCTCGCCGGCGGTCTCGACGGTGATCTCGGCGCGCCGCCCGTCGGGCAGCAGCCGCATGCCGTCGTCGCCGCGTTTGGTCAAGCCGAGCTCGTCGAGCAGACGGTTGGCCTCGTCGGGATCGAACTTCACGAAGGCGTCGGCATATTCCTGCTTGAAGAGCGGGCTGTCGGGCAGGACGGTATCGGCGCTTGGCGTGCCGAGGCCGTAAAAGGCGACCATGTTGACCTCGTGCCGGTCGATCGCCAGCGACAAAGCCCGGCGCAGGCGCGCGTCGCGGAAGAGGCCGCGCCATACCTCGTCGGCGCAGTTGAGGTTCGGCAGCAGCGTGATGCGCGAGCCGCGCGCGAGCTTCCAGAGATTGACCTTTACCGGGAAGCGCTTCTCGGCCTCCTTCAGGAAGGTGTAGTCGTTGAAATCGATGCCTGTCACCTGCAGGTCGGCTTCGCCTGCACCCGCCTTGGCGGCGATGATCGACGAGGAGGAGACGTTGAGGATGAAACGGTCGAGATAGGGAAGCTGCCGGCCGGTTTCGTCGACGCGGTGGAAGAACGGGTTGCGCTCGAAGACGAACTGCTCGGACGGCAGCGGCGTCGTATTGCGCCAGGGATCGAGCGTCGGCAGGTTCGGATTTTCCGGACGGTAGGAACGCGCCATCTTGATGTGCAGATCCTGCCACTTCTTGACGCGGTAGGTCTTCATCATCTCGTCCATCTTCGCCTGGTCCGGCTGGAATTTCTTGTGGAACTGCTTGAGATAATGACCGGGGCCGAAGATGACGAGCGGCTGCGGGCCGGCCAGCGTCGGCAGGAACATCGGGTTGGGTTTTTCCCAGGTGTAGCGCACGGTCAGCGGATCGAGCATTTCGAAGCGCGGCAGGCTGCCGTGCGGACGAAGCTCCAGCGCGCCGCCGCCGGGCGTCAGCTTGTCGTTCAGAATGACGTCTTCCCACCAGTAGCGGAAATCGTCGGCCGTGAACGGCTGGCCGTCGGACCATTTATGGCCCTCGCGCAGCGTGAAGGTGAAGACCGTGTCGTCCTCGGACTGGAAGGAAGCCAGGATGTCCGGCTGGAACTGCAAGTGCTTGTTGTAGCCGACCAGGCGGGCATAGCCGTAGATCGTCATGAAGCGGATGTCGCGCTGGCTGCCGATAATGGTGCGCACCGTGCCGCCGTAGGCACCGGGTTCGAGCCCCATCTCCTTGAGATTGACGATACGCGGGCGGGCGGGAATGCGCTCGGCCATCGGCGGCAGGCTGCCTGATGTCAGCCGCTCCTTGAGGAATTCCGGCTCGCTGGCCTGTCCGGCGCGAAGCACCGCGGGCGCGATCGCCGCACCGACGAGGCCGCCGAGAAAGATGCGACGCGTCACCATCAGCGCAACTCCCTGATATCGGCGCCCTTGCGGGCGCGCACCAGATGGCCGTCGCCGAGATCGGCATAGGCAAGCTCGGAAGCGTCGTCGTGCTCGGCGGTGAAGGTCGCGCCCCAGTTCTGCTTGTCGGCGGCGCCGTTTTCCCTGAGCGCCTTGAAATCGAGCGGCCGGTCGAGATCGGGGAAGGGGACGGCGGCGAGCAGCGATTTCGTATAGGGGTGCACCGGATCGCGCAGGATGATCTCGCGCGGCGCGATCTCGACGATGCGGCCCTTGCACATCACCGCGATGCGGTCGGCCATGTAATCGACGACGGCGAGATTGTGCGAAATGAACAGATAGGTAAGCCCCAGTTCCTTCTGCAAGTCCTTCAACAGATTGAGGATCTGCGCCTGCACGGAGACGTCGAGCGCTGAGACCGGCTCGTCGAGAATGACGAGCTTCGGGCCGAGCGCGAGTGCGCGCGCGATACCGATGCGCTGGCGCTGGCCGCCCGAAAAACTGTGCGGGTAACGGCTGAGATAACGCTTGTCGAGGCCGATTGCCGCCATCAGCCCCTCGACCTTGCGCTTGCGCTCGTCGCTGTCGCCGCGGTCATGGATCTCGAGCGGTTCGCTCAGGATGTTGCGCACCGTCATACGCGGCGAGAGCGAGGAGACCGGATCCTGGAACACCATCTGGATCTTGGTGCGCATGTCCTGCAGTTCGGCGCCCTTGACGGAGAGGACGTCGACGACCTCCTTGCCGTCGTTAAACACCACCGCGCCGCTGTCCGGCGTGATGGCGCGCATCAGGATCTTGCTGAGCGTCGTCTTTCCGCAGCCGGACTCGCCGACCAGACCAAGACATTCGCCGCGGCGGATGTCGAAGCTGACGTCGTCGACGGCTCGCAGGACGGTGGCTTCGTGCTTGCCGAAGAAACTGCGCTTGCGCGTCTTGTATGTCTTCGAGAGGTTGGCAACGGATAGCAGGATGCCCGGCGCCTCCGCCTGCAGGGGCTTCTTCTTGCCGACCAGGGCTTCGAGATTGACCGTTACATCGCGCAGCGCTTTCAGTCGCTCGCCGGGTTTCATGTCGAAATGCGGAACGGCGGCCATCAGGCCCTTGAGATAGGGATGCTGCGGATTGCGGAAGATCGCTTCGACCGGTCCTGCTTCCATGATCTCGCCGTGATAGATGACGACCACCTCGTCTGCCATGTTGGCGACGATGCCGAGATCGTGGGTGATGAGCAGCATCGCCATGCCGAGCTTGGCCTGCAGCTCGCGGAGCAATTCGAGGATCTGCGCCTGGATCGTCACGTCGAGCGCCGTCGTCGGCTCGTCGGCGATCAACAGCGCCGGCTTGCAGATCAGCGCCATGGCGATCATCGCGCGCTGGCGCATGCCGCCGGACAGTTCGAACGGATACATGTCGTAGGTGCGATGGGGGTTGGAAAAGCCGACCAGGCCGAGCATCTCCTCGGTCTTTTCACGGGCTTCCTGCTTGTCGGCTTCGGTATGGATCAGCAGCACTTCGCTGATCTGGTTGCCGATCGTATGCAGCGGCGAGAGCGAGGTCATCGGCTCCTGGAAGATCGTCGCCATGCGCCGGCCGCGCAGGTCGCGCATTTCCTCGCTGTCGCGCGGAAAGGATAGGATATCGGTCGTGGAGCCGTCGAGCGGATCGGTGAACAGGATGCTGCCCGTGGCCTTGGCCGGATTGGGCAGGATGCCCATGATCGACTGGCTGATCACCGATTTTCCCGAGCCGGATTCACCGACGAGAGCGGTGACCTTACCCGGAAGAATGCGAAGATTGGCTTGTTTTACGACGCGTAACCGGTCACCGAAAACCGAGAAGGAGACGTCGAGATTTTCAATACGCAACAGATCGGCTGCAGACGCCATACCAATGAAATTCCCCAGTCTTCTATGTTCCCGTTAAGTCACACTATCGTACCGCAAACGGGGTGTCTAGCTGATGACAATCATAGAAAAACCCCCACGTCCCGCCGAAGTTCCCAAGGCGTGACGCGCAGATTATGACAAGGGTTCTAGGCTGTTACTGGATGAATTTCTCCATGCTGGTGCGCTCGACATGTTTCTTGGCGTCGCGATGCAGGAGAATGACCTGCTCGGCTTCCGAAAGTCCGTTCTGCACGGCCTCGCGGAAGCTGTCGTCGACGTTGATCGCCGGCGCCGGCGCGCGCGGCTGCAGCACCGTCACCTTCTGGCGGATGCCGCGCAGCTTCTCTTCGCCGAGCGTCGTCCACTCGCCGCCGCAATAGCCGGCGAAGGCCTGGCTGGCGACGACCTCGCGGCCGTATTTCTTGGTCAGGATCTGCAGACGTTGGACCTCGTTGACCGCCGAGCCGAAGGCCGAGAAGGTCAGGCGGTCCTTGAGGCCGACATTGCCGAACATGACGTTGCCGACATGCAGGCCGATGCCGTAGCCGACCCTGGTCAGGCCCTTCTGCTCGCGGTCCCTGTTGAGTTCGGCGACCCGCGCCTGCGCCTGATGCACGGCCGAAAGCGCCGCCTCGCAGGCAATTTTCGATGGGTCCTTATGGCGCCCGCAAGGATAGACGGCGAGAAAGCCGTCGCCGAGGAAACTCAGGATCTCGCCGCCATTGCGGTTGAAGGGGGCTGCGATCGCGTCGAAGAACTGGTTCAGCGTGTCGATATAGGCCTGC
This sequence comes from Rhizobium sp. CRRU65, assembly GCF_048551595.1. Lineage (NCBI taxonomy): Bacteria > Pseudomonadati > Pseudomonadota > Alphaproteobacteria > Hyphomicrobiales > Rhizobiaceae > Rhizobium > Rhizobium sp. CRRU65. The sequence continues at coordinate 537,210 of NZ_JBLYZH010000002.1, forward strand.
CGGCCTTCCTTTTCGGCATAGACGGTGGATTCGCGCATGTCGCCCATGACGAGGGCGGCGCGGATCGTCTCACCGTCGCCGCGGCGGATTTGGCCGTTCAGCACCCGCTTGCCGGCGTCGCCGCCGAGATAGGTGGTCAGCATGTTGTTGGCGAGCTTGCCGAGCACCGCCATCTTGGCGGCGACCGCCAGATGGTTCTGCATCCTGAGCAGCGCATCGATCATGTCGTCGGAAAAGCCGGTGTTGTGGTCCGTCGACCAGGAACCCATCATGCCCTGCACCGAGCCGTCGCCGAAGGGCTGCACGAAGGCGAGGTAATCGGTGATGCCGTCCTTGCGCAGGTCCTCGAAAATCGGAAATTCGTTCGGCCCATCCTGGATCAGCCGGCGGCGGATGTGCTGCAGATTGTTGTCGAGCAGGTAATAATACGGGCTCTGCAGGAAGCGGTCCGGCTTTTGCCCCGCGGGCATGCGAAAGCCCTCGATGGTGACGCCGCTGGCGCGCCGCCAGGTGAAGCTCAGCGCATCGTAGAGCGGGTGCAGCATCGAAAAGGAAAGATGCACGCGCGCGAGCGGCAGGCCCGCGGCAGTCAGCCTTTCGCAAAAACCGCGGACAATGTTTTCAAGCTCGTCTCCGGCCAGCGAAGAGTTCGTCAGCCATTCAGCGACCCGGTCCAACAGGATGGACGACACGCTGGATTCGATCGTGCTCATTCTCGGTATGATCCTCATAAGGCACGCCATCCCCAAGAGCCAAAAGTCCCCCCGGCCGGCCCATTTTCATGCGCAGGTCACAAGGAAATCAGGATGTACGAGCGGTATTATTGTGTCAACGGATCCGCCGAAAGCCCGGCGGCGGCGCCCCTCGACTCCCCATGTCGGGGATCGGACGGGTAATCCTTTCCAGGTGGTTCAATATCGAAAGTCAAAATAGGGATGCTGCAAGTGCGAAACAATGGGATCTATATTTTTTTGTGCGCTGAAGTTGCAGCAAACAGCATGGCCTGAGTCATTTCCGCAACACCCGACCAAGGGTGTTGTGCTGTTAGGAGATCGGCTGACGAGGGGCAGTCATCGACGCGAACAGGACAGCAGCACCGCCAGCGTGAGAGGAAGATCCGCGCCTGGGTTTAATTTGCCTGGATCATGCATTAGATCAACCTTCTCTTCCCCGTTTGAAAGATCCCGCCTTGGCCAGCTCCTCCTTCGATACGCTTTTGCAGAAGATCGAAACTCGCACGGCTCGCGCCGGCATCATCGGGCTTGGCTATGTCGGCCTGCCGCTGGCGATGGCGGTGGCGCGCAGCGGCTTTGCTGTCACCGGCTTCGACATCGACCCGGGCAAGATGGTGGCGCTCGATGCCCGCCGCTCCTATATCGACTCGGTGACCGACGCAGCACTTTCGGCCGAGATCGATGCCGGCCGCTTCAAGGCGACGAACGATTTCGCCGGACTTGCCGAGTGCGACGTTGTCATCATCTGCGTGCCGACGCCGCTCACCAAGCATCGCGATCCCGACCTTTCCTTCGTCGAGGCGACGTCGCGCTCGATCGCCGCGCATTTGCGCCCCGGTCAGCTCGTCGTGTTGGAATCGACCACCTATCCCGGCACGACCGATGACGTGGTGAAGGTCATTCTCGAAGGCACCGGGCTGAAATCCGGCTCGGACTTCTTCGTCGGCTTCTCGCCGGAGCGCGAGGATCCCGGCAACCAGCATTATCATACCGCCACGATCCCGAAGGTCGTCGCCGGCGACGGGCCCGAGGCGCTGGCGCTGATGAAGGCATTCTATGGTGCGGCGGTATCCTCGGTCGTTCCCGTCTCTTCGAATGCGACGGCCGAGGCCGTGAAGCTCACCGAAAACATCTTCCGCTCGGTCAATATCGCTCTCGTCAACGAACTGAAGACCGTCTACGCGGCCATGGGCATCGACGTCTGGGAAGTCATCGACGCCGCCAAGACCAAGCCCTTCGGCTACATGCCGTTTTATCCCGGCCCCGGCCTTGGCGGTCATTGCATCCCGATCGATCCCTTCTACCTCACCTGGAAATCGCGCGAATACGAGCTGCCGACCCGCTTCATCGAGCTCGCCGGCGAGATCAATTCGTCAATGCCGCGTTATATCGTCGGCAAACTTGCCGAAGCACTCGACATCCGCGCCGGCAAGGCGCTGAGCCGCAGCAGGGTGCTGGTGCTCGGGCTTGCCTATAAGAAGAACGTCGCCGATATCCGCGAGAGCCCGTCGCTGCGGCTGATCGAGATCATCGAGGAGCGTGGCGGACACGCGGACTACCATGATCCCTTCGTCGCCGAGATACCGCCGACGCGCGAATACCAGGCGCTGAAAGGCCGCAAGTCGGTGACGCTGACGCCTGATACCATTGCCGGCTATGATGCGGTGCTGGTCTCGACCGATCACGACAGGGTGGATTATACGGCGCTCGCAAATAGCGCCCCGCTGATCATCGACACGCGCAACGTCTTCAACCGGCTCGGACTTTCGGCCGATCACGTCATCAAGGCATGATGAAAACGCCTTTGCTCGGAATCGATTCAAGGGCGAAAGATCCGAGCCAAACAAGCGAGCAGAGCGGAAAGGGCGAACCGGAAGTCTTTCCGTTGTCGATGGTTTTGCGGGGCCTGCCCCGAGATAACCGCATATGGGCCAGGCGGCTCGATCAGTAGCGGGCGGGACATGATGGCGGCTGCCGTCACCATCCGGCAAATGTTGAGGTCAGCCCATCGGCCTACGAGGAGGCCTGTGAAGCCCCCGGGCAAGTCGGGGCGGCGAACGCAATCGCCTGCATCCGCGAACGGGCGGGCCACATCAATTCGGCTGGCGGCCACCTTCGGGATTTGACAGCGAAGGCGCGGCGAGTTTTCGCAAGAGCCGATGTGTTTACGCAGCCAAGGCATCGCAATTCAAAACGTCTCCCGTTGGCAGGCGTCTGATCATCTCGGCGCCAGCCTCTGTCCTGAGGTTCCGTTCCGCCTTCTCTGCCATCCGCGGCCGACGGCCGTCTCATTCAACGCTTCGCCACTGCCCATGGCGACCCAGCGCAATCGATCCGGGAACATTTCGGACAGGATTGCGATGAGGTGAGCCAGCACCAGCTTCCCGGTATGGCGAGGCTCCCGAACGGGACTGTTGTTTTCGCCATGACTGCGCCGAGCGGGGCCCAGTTATTCCCGGAATTCCCCTGCCTCGAGCTCCACGGCGCAAGGTGATCCGAGGTTATCACAGCCTGAAATCCGGCCCCCTCCGCTGCCTGGACGCGCTCCAGGCTGCCTAGGAGAGAATTGCTCGTGCGAAGCGTGGTAGCCGATCAGCATAGCTTGACCAAGAAAAAGCCCCCGCCATACTAGCGGGGGCGGGTACACGATTACTTGTTCAGCTCCGTTGCCATCTGAAGATGATGCTCCAAAGCCGGCCGGGTTTTTGCCGCCCAAGCCTTCAGCTCGGCATTTTCACCCTCGTCGCCGTAACGCTTGAATAGATCGACCGCGTCCTCATGCACGTCTTCCTGGTCAGAATGATACTGCTTGGTGAAGTCATCGCCCTGAAGTTTCGCCAGATCGTCTAGCATTCCCTGATGAGAAGAGGACATGGCTGCGGGGATCGTCCCCTTCACCTTTCCGGATGTGACCATAGCCTTCAACTCGTCCGACGTCTTCTGGTGGTCGGTCAGCATCTGCTGTGCAAATGCCTTGGTCTTGTCGTCCGACCGTTCCAGGGCGAGCTTGCTGGATTCAATCTCGAACATGTCGCTGCTGGCCGCCTCGACGACGAAATCTTCGGTCTTCGGTGCGACACCCATCACGGAGTTGACGCCGGTTTTCTCGGCCGTGGACTGGGCGAAGGTAGCGGATCCGGCGGTTGCCATGAGGATAGATGCCAGAATGAGGGTTTTTTTCATGCAGGATACTCCCGTTGTCGATCGCCCCATAAACTTTCGCGACGCAATCGAGTTCCGAGAGAAGGAACAATTTCATATCCCCATGGTTTGCAGCGCAAGCAGGGAGAGCAGTAATGGTAGCCAATGACATTTTGAACGAAGACATTTCGGATTTCGCGACCCGGCTTGAGGCGATGACGAGCGATGAGGTTTTTGCTGCCATGAGCTCGCTGGAAAAGCATAGCGAGCATGACATCAGGGATAGGGAGGAAACCCTTTCACGGATTACGCTCGTGGAAGAAGAGATCGAGCGGCGCTTTCCTGGGCAAATGCTGACCCCTTACCGGGACTGGAAGAAAGAGCAGCCTCTGCTGTCCTGAGTTACCTCGGCAGATAACGATAAGCCAAACAGGCTACGGATCAAATGGACCAAGACCAGCTGTCAATATCTCGGACACTCGGGGTCACCGCCGATTTCGATGCGGCGCTTGAGGTTCGGCGTCGCATCGATTTCCTGGGCCGTTATCTGCGCCAGGCTTCCTGCCGAACTTTCGTTCTTGGGATAAGCGGTGGCGTCGACTCGCTTGTCGCCGGTCTACTCGCGCAAGCCGCAGTCTCGGAAGTTCGAGCGGATGGATGCGATGCGCAGTTCATTGCAGTTCGACTGCCGTATGGTGTCCAGGCCGACGAGACAGACGCGCAAAAGTCGCTAGACGTCATTGGCCCGGATCGTGTCGTCACGGTCGATATACAGCCAGCAGCAGACGCCATGCTCGACGCGGTCATGGCCGAGGGAGAAGATCTGGTGGAGCCGGCTCGCAAACATTTCCATCTCGGCAACATCAAAGCACGCCAGCGAATGGTCGCGCAGTACGCGCTGGCTGGGTTAACCAGAGGATTGGTAATCGGGACTGATCAAGCGGCCGAAGCTCTCATGGGGTTCTTCACAAAGTTCGGCGATGGAGCAGCTGACATATTGCCGCTTGCCGGCCTGACCAAACGACGGGTGAGGGCCATGGCCGAGCATATGGGCGCTCCGCGGGAACTGGTATTCAAGGTGCCGACTGCGGACCTTGAATCTGACGCGCCTCTTCGTCCCGATGAAGATGTCTATGGCGTCACCTACGACAACATTGATGATTTTCTCGAGGGGAAGGCGATCGCCGAGCCAGCAAGGAAGCGTATTCTCAAAACTTACTGGGCAAGTGCGCACAAACGCGCGCTGCCCGTGGCGCCGATCGACGAAAGAGCGGGGTGAAAAGCGTCGGCCGCCGTTGGGAACCGCAGTCTGTGATGTTGGTTCGTGTTGGAGGGAGGAGACGATGAACGACAGCCACTGGATTCACTTGTGCATCGATATGCAGCGGATGTTCGCGGAAAACACGCCCTGGCATGTGCCGTGGATGAAGGAGGTCTCGCCTCAGATCCAGGAAATTTCGCGGCGCTATCCGCAGCGCACGGTGTTCACGCGCTTCGTGCCGCCCAAGCGGGCAGAGGACATGCATGGCATGTGGCGGAGCTACTACGAGAAATGGGACACCATGACCCTCGAACGACTGGGACCAGACATGGTCGATCTCGTCCCGTCACTCAAGGCGTTGGTTCCACCCGCCCGGATCTTCGACAAGATGACCTATTCTCCGTGGACCACCGGCGAGCTTCACCGCGTCCTGGCAGGGGAAGGGGTTCAGACCCTCGCGATCTCGGGCGGGGAAACGGACGTATGTGTGCTGGCCGCAGCCCTTGGAGCTATTGACCTTGGCTATCGTGTCATCCTTCTGAAGGACGCCGTTTGTAGCGGTGCCGATGATACTCATGACGCCTCGCTCGAATTGTTGGGAGATAGGTTCTCGGTGCAGTTGGAAATCTCGTCGACGGAGGACGTTCTCCGCCAGTTATGAACAAGCGCTGGAATCTTCCGGCGCGCAGCTACCTTCTCTTGCCGGACAGCGAAGTCAGATCTCCCATCCCTACAAGGACCGTAGATTCGCGGCGCGTCGCGGACTTTTTGACACGGGAACTCACCATGTTCAGTCACATCATGATCGGCGCTCGCGACCTTGAGACAATGGTTTCATTTTTCGACGATGTTTTGGCACCACTCGATCCGCGGCGAGTCGTCGAGTTAGAAGACGTGGCAGGTGTCATCCGGCGTAAACGCGAAAGGCGTTGGCCGCGGTTCGCTCTTCGGCGCCCGATCAATGGTTTGCGGGCGACATGCTACCTTGACAACACGCACGACCCCCGTCTGTCCGGTATCGTCAACACCGGCCTTTCGACCAGCCACCACCTTAATCAAATCACGCAGCTTTCTGGCAAGCCTATAGCTACGACGCCAACCGCAATCTTCTCCGATGGTGAGCGGACTTACTCCCTTTCTGTTGTTAAGGCAGATTTCATCACCGCGCTTTAAGCTGCTGATCTTGCCGCAACCATTTGGGGGCGGATTGGATGAGTTCCGAGGGAGGACTATCTTGAAGAGTTTTGTTGCCGCGGCTATCGCAATCGGTGTCATGTGCTCCTGCGCTTCTGTCGCATCCGCGCAGACCAAAGGCGACTGGGTTCTCGGAAACTACAAGGGGGCCGGTTATTGGTTCCCTGGCGTTATCGACAGCGCCTCGGGCGGGAAGGTCACGATCCGATATGATGACGGCGATAAGGAAACTGTTTCCTTGAGCGATGTGCGTCCTTACGACTGGGTCATCGGGATGAAGGTAGAGTGCAACTACAAGGGTGCTGGCGATTGGTATGCAGGCAAGATCACCTCGCTTGGCGGCGAGAAGATCGGTATTGCCTATGATGACGGCGACAAGGAGACCACGCGGACCGGTCGCTGCCGTTCACGATAAAGTCTTTGCTTGAACCAATGCGAGATCAGCCCGTCGCCGTCAAAGCGATGGGTTTATTTTCTTCGGGCGATCACGTTTGATGCGGCGCTGTCGCAAGCACCTTGCCGGTCATCCGGCTTGCGGCCACCGCATAACCGCCGGCCGCGCCGTCGATGAAATGCATGTGGTCGCGCGAGATCGGCGTCGGCACGAAGCAGGTCATCAGCGCCGAGGCCTGCCGATGCAGGCCGTAGCGGGCAATGCCCTTGGCGCGTGCCGCTTCCAGCAGCGTCTCGATCCGTTTCAGATGTTCGGCGTCGACGTCGATCGTCATCTTCAGCCCGTCATCGAACTTGCGGAAATCGGAATTGCCGGCGACGTCGCGCTTGTAGCGGCGGGCGTCGAAGCGGCCGAGTGGAATGCCGAGCTTGTAGAACACCACCGTGATGGCGAGCTGCAGGAAGATGATGAGCTTCTGCCGCAATCGCCGCCCAGCCGGCGCGGTGGCCTTGGCCTCGCGGTTGATGCCGTGCAGCGAGAAGGCAAGGTCCGGACCATCCGCCGGCACCGGATGGCTGTCCCGGTTCTGCTCGGTGGTGATGGCGACGATGCCGTTGACGAGGTCCCGGAATTCCTGCCCTGGCCGGCCTTCGCCGGGCACCGCGATGATCGAGACGATCTCGCCGTGCCTGGCGTCGATCGGGCTCCAGCGGCAGGAAAGGCCGGTCAGATCCGGGCGCGTCCCCGGGGCCGCGCGGGCAATGCCGTAGCGGCCGAGCTTCATCTGTCTTTCGGCCCAGCTGGTGCCGCCGCCCCAGAACATCGCATAGGTGACATGAGGGCTTACGGAGTAACGCGCGACGCGGACGTCGAGGCCCTCGGCGCGGGTGTCGGCGACCGGCACGATGGCGACGCGCAGCGTCAGGCCCAGATCCTCCTCGACCCAGACCTGCACGGCGGCAAGGGCGTCGCGCGCCGGCTTTTCCAACGATCCCGGAAGCGCAATCAGAGCGCCGTCGCCGCCGAAGACGAAGGGATAATCGCCCTTGCCGACGGAATTCAACACCGCTGAAATGACGCTGGCGCCCGCCATGTTGACGTCCTTGTAACGGCCGGCGGCGATCGCCGGCGTCGAGCCGACGATGTCGGCCAGCGCCAGCACCCAACCATCCGGCAGCGGCCGGTAGTTGGCGGCGTCGGTCACGCCCTCGAATTTGTTGAAGAGCGGCACTTCGGCAAAGAAGGTTTCGTCGGTCACGGTTTTCATATCGTCCAGCTTAGCACAGACCCATGTCGCCACTGCAACGCCAATTCCCATTTACGGCAATCGACGTGGCAAGGTTTCATGTGCTAGAGCATTTCGTGCTTTTTCGGACCCACGGAAACGCTCTATCTTTTTGTTTTTACGCAATTCCGGCGCAAAACCGCTCTCGCACTTTTGCTGGAATTCCACCAGGACCGCCGACGATTTCATGACGGATATAGATTAGATGAGCCGCCTCGACAGCTTCATTCGCCGGTTGACGGCCCAGCGAGACATTTTGAACTCGATCATCGATCTGGTGGGGGAAACGCCAGGCCCGGTGCTGGAGTTCGGACTTGGCAACGGCCGCACCTATGATCATCTGCGCGAGAACTTTCCTGGCCGGCGCATCGTCGCTTTCGACTGGGAAGTCCGTTCCTATTCGGCCTCGACACCAGCGGCAGAAGACATGGTGACCGGCAATATCCGCGAGTCCGGCCAGGCCTTCGTCGGCATCGGCGCGGCCCTTGCCCATGCCGATATCGGCACCGGCCATGACGAGATCGACGCGGTGACGCTGACCTGGCTGCCGCAACTGATGGCCGGCGTGCTTGCCCATAACGGCATCGCCGTCAGCGGGCTGCCGCTGGAGCATCCGGAGCTGGTGGGGCTGCCGCTGCCTGACGGCATCAAGGAAGGCCGTTATTTCCTTTACCGGAAGACGTAAAGGACAGCATCGGCCTGACTTGCGTGATTCCTGAAATCGCCATCGATTTAGGGCTAAAATCATGCAGCCATTCAAAGTGCTACAGCGCCGCGGCTCTCGAAAAGACGCGGCGCTCTCGCGTTTTGGTTCACGCCACCAGACCCTTGGTCAGTTCCAGCGCCTGGCGCTCGAACAGCCGGCGATAGATACCGTTATTGAGCCGGATCAGCGCCTGGTGGTCGCCTTCCTCGACAATCTTTCCCTTGTCGAAGACCAGCAGCCGGTCGAGCGCCCGCACCGTGGACAGCCGATGGGCGATCACCAGCGTCGTGCGGCCGTTCATCAGGCGTTCCATGGCCTGCTGGATCTGCACTTCGCTTTCGCTGTCGAGGCTCGATGTCGCCTCGTCGAGGATCAGCACCGGTGCATCGGCCAGGAAGGCACGGGCAATGGCGACACGCTGCCGCTCGCCGCCCGACAGCTTGACGCCGCGTTCGCCCACCATCGTCTCATAGCCCTTGGGAAGGTCCATGATGAAGTCGTGGGCGCTCGCCTGTTTCGCCGCCTGTTCGATCTCGCGCCGCGAGGCGTTCGGCCTGGAATAGGCGATGTTTTCCGCCAGCGTACGGTGAAACAGGATGGGCTCCTGCTGCACGATGGCGATCTGGCCGCGCAGGCTTGATTGCCTGACCGCTGCGATATCCTGTCCGTCGATGCGGATTTGGCCCGAGTTGACGTCATAGAGGCGCTGGATGAGCTTGACGAAGGTCGTCTTGCCCGAACCCGAATGTCCCACCAGGCCGACGCGCTCACCCGGCTTGATGGTGACCGAAAAGTCGTCATAAAGCGGCGTGGGATGGGCGCCATACTGGAAGGTGATGCGATCGAAGACGATCTCGCCCTCGCCAATCTCGATCGGCGTGGCGTTGGGCTTGTCCTCGATACCGAGCGGCATCTTGTCGAGCAGCACCAGTTCCTCCATGTCGTTGACGGCACGCTGCAGATTGCGGATATCCTGGCCGACATTGCGCAGATAACCTTGTAGGACGAAGAACATCGCCAGCACGAAGGTGATGTCGCCAGGCGTCGCCAGCCCCTGCCGCCACATGATCAGGCCCGTTCCCAGAATACCGGCCTGCATGGAAACCATCAGGAAACCCTGGATCGTGCCGCTCAACGTGCCGCGCTTCCAAGTCCGTCGCGTGCGGCTGTCCCATCTGGCCATCACCTGGCGCAGGCGCACCTCTTCACGGCCTTCGGCGCCGAAGGCCTTGACCACCGAATTGCAGCTGATGGCATCCGCCAGCGCGCCGCCAAGCTTGGTGTCCCAGGCGTTGGCAAGCCGTGCCGCCGGCGACACGAAGCCCATGGAAAGCGCCACGGTCACGCCGATGTAGATCAGCGAGCCCGCGGCCACGATCAGGCCCATGATCGGCCAGTAGCTGCCGAGCACGATACTGGCGCCGACCAGCATGACGATGGAGGGCAGCAGTGCGACCAGCAGCAGGTCGTTGAGCTGGTCGAGCGCCCACATGCCGCGGGTGATCTTGCGCACCGTCGAACCGGCAAAGCTATTGGCGTGCCAGTCGGTCGAAAACCGCTGCACCTTGTGGAAACCGTTATTCGTCACATCCGCCATGGTGCGCAGCGTCAGCCGAATGATGCCGTTGAAGATGAACCAGCGCAGTGCCACGCTGGTCAGGCCGAGCGCCACGACAACGACGAAGGCGCGCAGCGCCCGGTCAGCCGCGTTGCTGCCGGCGATGGCATCGACGATCTGGCCGGAAAACACCGGCACCATGACTTCGGCCAGGGTGCTGGCAATGACCAGCACGACAATAATGCCCACCAGTACAGGCCGATGGCTCCAATGATGGAAAACAAAGCCGAGCACATGGCGATAGGCATCGGCGCGGAAATCGAGCTTCTTGCGAGTCATTTTAATCGCTCGGCGCCGTGTCGGCAGCCGGTCCTCAGGATAGAGAGTTGGATGGCACGGCCCAAGCGGGAGACGAAATGACCCCGTCAGATCAATCGGGCTATGAATTAAGGGAAAACCGCGTGTCGGGCGCGCTTGCGGCGGGCCGCGAGTGGAAATGACCTAGTGTCGGGACATTCCGCAAGGGAAGGTTTCGATGATTGCTGGCATGCAACGCCTCCCTATGTTTGAACTAAAGCGGTGAGCGTTTTGTACCGAAGCATTTCGCCATTGCCAAGCGGATATTTGCAACCTTACAGAAAGTGATGCGGAAACGACACAGCTTGTGCGCTTGCAAGGTGACGGTTCGGCCGGCTCGTTCGCCCAAAGCGGCATCGACAAAGACCGTTATTCCACTACCGCAGGACGTAATCGCCGCTCAGGAAGCGCAAGAATAGGATGTGGCCGGGCGCGCGGTCAGTTTTGCCTCGAAGTCGGCGGCGATCTTGTCCAGCGTGACGCTGTCCAATCGCTGCAGCAGCAGGGCCTGGGCCTCCTTCATCGCGTCGCCGAGAACGACATTCACCGCCTGTTCCACAAGACACTGTGGCTGATCGTCGGCTGGGCCGATGGCGAAGAGATGCGGCTCCCCGATGGCGCGGTAGACGTCGAGCAGGGTGATCTCGGACAGCGGACGCACCAGCGTCCAGCCGCCCCCATGGCCCTTTTCGGAGCGGACGTAGCCCTTTTCGCGAAGGCCGGCCATGGTGCGGCGGACGACGACGGGATTGGTGTTCAGCATCTTGGCAATCATGTCGGAGGTCGCCGAATGCTGGTGCTTATCCATGTGGATCAGCACGTGCAGCATGCGTGAAAGGCGGCTGTCATTGCGCATGGTTTTCTTCCTGTCGATCGGGCGGCTCATTATCGCAAGCCGATCGTAACAAGACAAGTAACATGATGCTTGACGGCGCCAGCTCATGTAACTTATGTTGAGTCATGAGTTCAATATCCAAGGAGAGCCCCATGCCGTTCGACGCCATCATCATCGGCGGAAACTTCGCCGGCCTTTCGGCCGCGATGCAGCTCGCCCGGGCGCGGCGGCGGGTTCTGCTCGTCGATGCCGGCGCGCCGCGCAATCGCTTTTCTGAAGCCTCGCACGGGTTCTTGGGCCAGGATGGACAAACGCCAGCGGCCATCATGCGGGAGGGCAAACGGCAGCTTTCGCTTTATCCGACCATCACCATCCGCGAGGGGAAAGTCGTCCGCGCGCGGGGCGATGGTGACGCCTTCATTGTCGGCACCGAAGACGGCGGCGAAGAACGAGCCGCGCGCATCGTGCTTGCAACCGGCGTCAGCGACACGCTGCCCGAAATCCCCGGCCTGCGGGAGCGATGGGGCCGCTCCGCGCTGCATTGCCCCTATTGCCACGGTTTTGAGGTCAGCGGCGGCAAGCTCGGCGTTCTCGCAAACCATCCGCATTCGGCCCATTCGGCCGTAATGATCCCGGACTGGGGTGCGACGACCTTTTTCACTCAAGGGCTGTTCGAGCCCGATGAAGAGCAGTTGGTGAAGTTGACTGGCCGTGGCGTCCGGATCGAGCGCAGCCCAATCGTGGAACTGTTGGGCGACGATCCGAAGCTTGAGGCCGTTCGCCTCGCCGATGGCCGCATCCTGCCGCTCGACGCCGTCTTCGTCGCGCCAAAAACGACGATGGCGAGCCCGGTTGCCGAACAGCTTGGCTGCGCCTTCGACGACGGCCCGTTTGGACCCGTCATTCGCACCGGTGAGAACAAGGAAACCACCATCAAGGGTGTCTTCGCCGCCGGCGATGCGGCAAGCGCCATGCACAATGCCACACTCGCCTCCGCCTCAGGCGTGCTCGCTGGCGTGCATTGCCATCAATCGCTTGTCATGCAGTCGGTCGCATAGGGCGCAAACATCACGTTAGGCGGGCCGCTGGGGCAGTTGGCCGGTCGAGAGGCCATTCGTGCCAAGCCGGCAAGTTCGGGAGAGGGCGATAAACCGCAGCAATGCCGCAATGTGCGTACGCGAAAGACATGCTGGCCCGCCTTCCGCTCGCGTGCAGTCTTTTATGCATTGACATGGCAAGCGTTCGCCTGTTCCAGCAGCGAGGAAAGCGGCGGAGAAGGTGGGATCCAAAGAGGCGCGGCGCGCAGACCCTCCGAAGAACTTGATGTCCACGAGTGCCGTCGCCGCGAACTAGTAGATGACTACAACCGGCTGCTTTTCCGCCGGCTCGCCATCAGAACCGCGGATCCGGCCACGCCAGAGATCGCCGAACCGAGCAGAATGCCGATCTTGACCTTGTCCTGTACCGCTGGGTCATCGAAAGCGAGAAGACCGATAAAGAGACTCATTGTGAAGCCGATGCCGCAAAGAAGCGCGACACCGGTCATCTGCGTCCAGTTCGCCATTGCCGGAAGCTGCGCAAAACGTAGCTTCACCAGGAGACCAACGACGGAGAGAACCCCAAGCAACTTGCCAGCAAACAGTCCGGCGGCGACGCCAATTGTATGAGGGTCTCCCAAACTCGAGATGGACGTGCCGCGAAGGGAAACGCCGGCGTTGGCCAAGCCAAAGAGTGGGACGATGATGAATGCCACTGGTCGATGAAGCAGGTGTTCGAGCCGGTGCAGCGGAGATTCTTCGTCGCTAGCCTCCGGAGCGCCGGGAGAAAGCTTAATCGGTATCGTCAAGGCCAGCAGCACGCCCGCAAGCGTGGCGTGGATCCCGGAGGTGAACATCAGCACCCACAAGGCGACGCCAAGGCCGAGATAAAGCGTCAGCGTCTTCACGCCGGCTCGGTTCATGAAAAACAGCAGGGCAAGAACCGCGGCGGCTCCGGCAAGGGCCAGGAGGTTGAGACCGTTTGTATAGAAGAGTGCGATGACGAGGACGGCGCCGAGGTCGTCGATAATGGCAAGCGCCGCCAGAAAGATTTTCAGGGACGCCGGAACCCGGTTGCCAAAGAGCGACAGCACTCCGAGCGCGAAGGCAATGTCGGTGGCCGTCGGGATCGCCCAACCGCGGAGGCTTGCTGGCGTCCCGGCATTGAAAGCCAGATAGACGAGGGCTGGGGCGAGCATTCCTCCGGCCGCGGCGGCACCGGGAAGAATTCGCCTGCTCCAGGTCGAGAGCTGGCCATCGAGCATTTCGCGCTTGATCTCCAGACCGACGAGCAGGAAGAACACGGCCATCAGGGCGTCATTGATCCAGTGCTGCAAGCTCAGTGGCCCGAGGTAAAGATGGAGGGCATGAAAATAGGCTTCCGCCAGCGGCGAGTTCGCCACCGCAAGGGCCGTGGCCGCGGCTGCCATCAAGACGACGCCGCCGGAGGCCTCGTTGTCAAGATATCCGCGGAGAGTGGATTGAATGCGACCGGTCGTGATCGGCAAGGACATGGTTTCGCGCTCCCTTCTGGAAGGTTGATCTTCGTCTCCGTCGATTTCGGGGAAGCCCGCGGCGCACGCAGCACACGCCATCCGGAAAGGGATACCTAAAAGCAGCAGGGATTTCCAGAGGCCCCTCCGACATCGTTCCAGTGTCGTAACAATCTATGATGGACATTCAGTGTCGATCAGCGCTTCTCATAATAGGAGATGGAGCTTTGGATGCCGCGTCTATCACTGCCTTATCTTAAGTTCTTCCGAGTTGACCGGCAGAAAAAAACCCGCTCCAGCGGGGGAACCACGGAGCGAGTCAGGTGCCCTTGGCGTTCAAACGCCTCAGGAGAGCATCCTCAGATTACACCCACGGTCATGCGAAGTAAAATTATCGGCGGCTCTAATAGGTCCGATAGCCCGCTCGAGAGATGAACCATGGTTCGCCGCGATCTTCATTGGATCCGCCGACGAAAATGTAGGCTGGCTGCCTGCTCCCATGCGACGAATTCCGACCTAGGGAAGCCCGGACGGAACGGTTGAACGTGAGCCTCCGTGCTCGGCGCGCGCGCCCGCAGTCGTGCCCGCGATCGACATGCTGCAAATGGGGGTGATCTTCGGGCGCGATAGCGCTAGTAAAGGACAACCCCGCCCCGCATCGCCGAGCCCGACATGCCGCCATCCTATCGATATTCCAAGCTCTTTCGCCGCTCCCGCGTCTTATGGGGCTCTTTCTCAATTTGGCGGCCAAGACTGGTGTTTTGGTGCGGGGCCTTGGCAATCGGGGTGATCAGCGTCGGCTTTGCGAAGCTTGCGGATCTGGCGCAGAAGGGCTTCGGGTCTCTCACCTCCTCCGGTGAATGGGCCTTCCTGCTGCCACTTGCGCTGACCCCGCTTGGCTTCATGCTCTCGGCCTATCTGGCGGCGAGGCTGTTTCCGAACTCGCAAGGCAGCGGCATTCCGCAGGCGATTGCCGCCAGGCACCTGAGGGACGACGAAGACCGAACCCGGCTGCTGTCGCTGAAGATCGCCTGCGGCAAGATCGTACTGACGGTGCTCGGGCTCTTCTCCGGCGCCTCGATCGGCCGCGAGGGTCCGACTGTCCAGGTCGGCGCGTCGATCATGCTCGCTGTTGCGCGGTTCAGTGGCATGGCGCAGGCGCGCGGGCTGATCCTTGCCGGATCGGCGGCCGGCATTGCGGCCGCCTTCAACACGCCGCTCGCCGGTATCGTCTTCGCGATCGAGGAAATGAGTCGGACCTACGAGTCTCGGGCGAACGGGCTGGTGCTCATGGCAGTCATCCTCTCCGGCCTTGCCGCGCTCGGGATTTCCGGAAGCTACAATTACTTCGGCATGGCATCGGCTGCGCCCACGGAGCTTCGCGACTGGGGACTGGTTCTGATCTGCGGCGTCGGCGGCGGCGCGCTCGGGGCAGCCTTCAGCGGTTTCGCGCTGCACTTTGGCCAGAAGATCCGCCGCTGGGCGCAGTCACAGCCGCTGAAGCGCATGCTGGCTCTTGCAGGCACCTGTGGACTGACGATCGCAGTTATCGGAGTGGCATCAGGTGGCACGACCTTCGGTACCGGCTATGAGCAGGCACGAACTGCGGTCGAAGGCAACGCCTTGCCTCTGCTCTTCTTCGTCGAGAAGTTCGCCGCAAGCTTCCTGTCGATGCTGTCAGGTATTCCGGGCGGCATCTTTGCGCCGTCGCTCGCCGTCGGCGCCGGTTTCGGCAGCACCGTCGGCTCCCTGCTCGGCACCGGCGTCGCGCTGGCGGCCATCCTCGGCATGGCCGGCTATTTCGCGGGCGTCGTGCAGGCGCCGATGACGGCCTTCGTCATCATCCTGGAAATGACCGGCGACCACCAGGCAGTCATCCCGATCATGGCAGTGTCGATGATCGGTTACGTGACCTCGCGCATTCTTTCGCGCGAACCGCTTTATCATGGCCTTTCGCGCGTCTTCATCGCCGCGGCTATCCGGGCGCGGCGTGCGGTCGAAAGGGAGTCGGAGTAACCTTCAGTTCTGCACAGACGACCGGCGAATACGCGCGATCATCTGCCGAGTAGTTTGCTACGAACATGGAACTGACACCTGATGGCACTGTTCGATCTGTCCGGCGGCCTGGCGGCGGCCTCCAAAACCGCTACCAAGTGCGTGCGTTTGCTCTCGCGGACATCATTTTAGCGGAGCAGGGGAATGAAACGAGTAGCCAGTTGTTCATGCCGCCAGCTTTCGATCACCGCCGACGGAGAACCTGTCAAAATCTCCGCCTGCCATTGCCGGGCCTGCCAACGTCGCACCGGCAGCGCGTTCGGAGTAGCCGTCTTCTTCCACGCCGATCAAATAGAGACGTCCGGGGTTTCGACCAGCTACGTCCGATGGGGCGACAGCGGCAAATCGGTCGAATTCTGCTTCTGCCCGGCATGCGGGTCGACAGTTTTCTGGATACCGGAATTCAGGAAAGAGCTGGTAGCCGTCGCATTGGGATGCTTCGCCGATCCCTCATCGCTCGCGCCAACGCAAAGCGTCTACGAGGAAAGTCGTCTGGAATGGGTGTCGCTCGATTTGACCTAGATGCCGTACAGAATGACACGTTAACAGATACTGCCCCGAATGCCGGTAACAAGCAGCCTCTAAGGCAAAAACAGCACGTTGTACTGATCGAATTCGCCCGGCAGGTCGCGGACCTTCATCTCCTCTTCGCGATCCTCGAAGATGACGAGGCAATTCTCGTAGAAGCCTGATAGCATCGATATGAAGGCCTTCGTTCCTTCTGCTCCGTAAAAGAGCGGGGTGAATTCCATGTAGAGCGGCACGCGGCGGGTAAGCAGCGGCCGCATCGAGCGGCAGGCGACCGGCTCGTAGCCTTCGATATCCATCCAGACGAGGCCGATCGCGGCCGGGTCGATCGAAAGTCCGGCGAGGATCTCGGAAACCGGCTTCACCGGCACGCTGATCTTCTTGTCTGTCGGGCTTTGACGGATGGCGCTGCTCTTGCCGTGATTGCTGAGGTTGAGAAAGAAATCGATCTCGCCTTCGTGCTCGCCGGCGGCGCAGTTGACGAGGCGGACCTTCGCCTCCAGCCGATTCTGGCGGATGTTGAGGGCAAGCAGCGGGAAATTGCGCGGATCGGGCTCGACGCTGACGATATGGGCATAGGTGTCGCTCAGGGCGAAATAGACGGTCTGGGTGCCGATATTGCCGCCGATCTCGAGCAGCGTTGCGTCCTTTCTCACGAGGCCGCGCTCGCGCAGGATGACGATCAGCCGGTCGACGGCCTCGCGTTCGAAATGGCCCTTCCGGAAGACCTTGCGGCCGATATAGTCCGAAGGCGAGAAAGTCATCAGATGGTCGCCGGCGTCGACCGTCACCGAGACCACGCGCGGGCCGATATTCTCGATCAGCAGTCGGCGGCCAAAGCGGGTGTCGAAGAAGCGCGAAGCGGCGGCGTTGCGGGCCTTGCGAAACAGGCGGCTCCAGTATTTGGCGGTCAGCCAGGGCTTGCCGGGCATCAGGTTTTTCCTTCGAGCGGCTCTGCCGCTTTCTCTCTTGGAATGACGTAGACTTTCAAGGGCAGGGCCCGGCCGCGCACGCTGATTTCACGGCTTTCGATGCCGGAAAGGTTAGCACCCGAAAGGCTCGCCACCGGTTCGGAGATGACGATCGCCGCTTCGAATTCCTTGGCGGCTGTTTCCAAACGGCTCGCGACATTCACGGTATCGCCGATCGCCGTCATGCTGCGCACCCGGCCGTATCCCATCGTGCCGACGACGGCCGGGCCGGTGTGAATGCCGATCGCGATACGCAGCGGCAGCGCCAGTTCGTCGGCGAGTTCCGCCGCGAGTTTCTCGATCTCGGCGACGATCGCTGCTGCAGCGTTGAGCGCCTGGCGGCAGGCTTCCTCCGGCGCGGTGTTGAGCCCGAAGAGCGCCATGGCGCCGTCGCCGATGAACTTGTCGAGCCGTCCGCCCGACTGCTCCACCGCCTTGCCGATGATGGCGAAATAGCGGTTCAGCAGGAAGACGACGTCGAAGGGCAGGCGGGTTTCCGTCAGTGTGGTGAAATGGCGAATATCGACGAAGAGCACGGCGATCTCGCGCTCGCGGCCCGGGCTCGTCTCCTGGCTGTTGGCGGGAAGGGCCGCCTCGATCGCCGGCACGAGAAGTGGCGCGACGGCAACGTCGCGGTTCGGACGAAGCTGGCAGGCGAGCCGGACATCCGGGCCGGCATTGATGCGCTTCAGCGTCGTCTGCTCCATCTTGTCGGGGATCGGCAGGCTGTCGTAGTCGCCAAGGATCTGCACGCGGCAGGTGGAGCACTGGCCCTTGCCGCCGCAGACGGCATAATGCGGCAGGCCGCCGAGCCGGCTCGCTTCCAGCACCGAGAAGCCGCGCGGCACGCGGATCACCTCGCCGCCCGGATAGTTCACGGCGACTTGGTCTAGCCGCTCCTTCAGCTTGCGCCGGGCACGCGCGATGACGACGATGAGCAGCGAGGCCGAGAAGGCGCCGTAGAGCCCGGCGCGGATCATGGCGACCTCGCGGTGAACTTGCGGGTTCGAGGCGTAACGGGTGTTGACGCCCTCCTTGTAGGCGCTGACCGTCATTGACTGCTGGTAGGAAGGATCGGCGAGCGTTCGGCCCATCTCGACGAAGCCGAGTAGCGAAAGCACCGGCACGAGGATCGCAATCGCCAGCAGCAGCGGAGCGAAGTCCGGGTACCAGGAGCGGTAGCGCAACCAGAAATGGATGCCGATACAGCCGTGGATCCAGACGGCGACGACGGCGAGCGCCTGCCGCAATCCGTTCGCCGGGTTCTTGATCCAGAGCATGCCGACAACCGTCTCGTAGTCATCGATGTAGCCGTAGAATTCGTGAGCAATGCGTGTGCCGATGACATGATCCATAAGCAACAGCGGGATCATCAGGCCGAGCACGATCTGGGCCATTTCCCCCTTCGGCATGACGAGGCTGCGGCGCATGTAGATGGCGCGCAGCACCAGCGCGATATGGATGAGCACCGATGAATAGAAGATGGCGGTCCCCAGAGGATTGCGCCAGATCGCCAGGAAGAGGTGGGCGGCTTTATCGGCGGCGGCGACTGAAATCAGGCCAATCGCATGGTTCGACAAATGCAAGAGGACGAAGATGAAAATGACGAGGCCGGAACCGAGCCTCGCCCTTCTGATCGTACGTTCCGAAAAAATCCCTGTGGCCGAGACCGTCGTCATTCATTCCCGTTCTTGTCGATGTAACCGCAGGCCCATAGAGATTGAGAAAGAGGCGGAATTGCTTCGATCGCGATCACATTCCATATGCTTATGCGCAAGTTTTCGGCAAAGGGACAATAGCGGAATTTTCCCGACAGGCGTGAAAGTTGTAAACAGTGTGTCTTACCTGAGGTGTCCCGATGCGGGTGGCTTTCTACGCGCCGATGAAATCGCCGAACCATCCGGTACCGTCGGGCGACCGGCTGATGGCGCGACTGCTGATCCGGGCACTGGAGCTTGGCGGGCATCAGGTCGACGTCGCCTCCGAATTCCGCGCCTATGCCTCGACACCGGACGCGGCGCGGGCGCTCGAACCCGCCATCGGCGCCGAGCTGGAGCGGCTGCGGCTAAGATGGAAATTCGCGCCGCGGCCGGACCTCTGGTTCTGCTACCACCCCTATTATAAATCGCCCGATCCCTTCGGGCCGGCGATATCCGCCGAATTCGCCATTCCCTACGTCACCGCCGAAGCCTCCTATGCGGCAAAACGCGATCGAACCGGCTGGGCAGCTTCGCAGAAGCTGGTGGGCGATGCGATCATTCGGGCGGCGGTCAATATCAGCTTCACCGGGCGCGACCAGGACGGGCTTGCCGCCGCCTTCGCGCAGGCGCGCCTCGCCAGGCTTAACCCCTTCATCGACACGGCGCTGTTCGAGAAGGTGTCGCCGGCGCCTGATCCGCGCCGGCTGATGACGGTCGCGATGATGCGAGCCGGCGACAAGATGGACAGTTATGTCATGCTTGCAAATGCGTTGAGGCTGATCGAAGACCGGCCCTGGACGCTGGCCGTCATCGGCGATGGTCCGATGCGGCAAGAGGTGCGGGCGCTGTTTGCCGACTTTCCCGGCCGCATCGAATGGCTGGGCGAGCGCAATGCCATCGAGATCGCCGAACTGCTCGGACGCGGCGGCCTCTATGTCTGGCCCGGCTGCGGCGAGGCCTACGGTCTCGCCTATCTGGAAGCCCAGGCCGCTGGCCTGCCTGTCGTCGCGCAGGAAACGGCAGGCGTGCCAGCGGTGGTCGAGGCTGGCGTGACCGGGCTGTTGACGCCAGAGGGCGATGTTGCCGCCTATGCCGAGGCCGTGGCCGCCCTGCTTGACGAGAGGCAAAGGCGCGACGCCATGGGGCAGGCGGCGCGGCGCCTGGTGCTTGGCGAGCGCTCGCTTGCGATGGCGGCGCAGGTATTGGACGGAATTTTGCGCGACAGCGCAGCAACAGGAGTGACGTGATGACCGACGGAATAGCCTGGGACCCCCTGCGCCGCGAGCTTGACCGCTGGCAGGCCGCCGGCCGCGTGGCGCGGTTCTGGCTGCGAGATGACGACGCCGTCGAGCCGACGCAGCCGCTGGAGACGCTGTTGGCGCTGACGGGCGAAAGCGGGGTTCCGCTGATGCTCGCCATCATTCCCGGCCTGACCGGCGAAACGTTGGCCGCGCGCTTGGCGGAGGAAACATCCGTCGCTGTCGCCGTGCATGGCTGGTCTCATACCAACCATGCCGGGCCGCAAGGCAAGAAGCAGGAACTCGGCGGCGAGCGGCCGGCGGAGGCCGTGCTCGGCGAGTTGGGTGAGGGGTTCCGGCTGCTGCGGCGGCTGCATCCGGCCCGCTTCCTGCCGGTGCTGGTGCCGCCGTGGAACCGGATCGACGCCGCCCTCATCCCGGCGCTTCCGGCGCTCGGATTTGCAGCCCTTTCGGTCTATGGGCGAGCCAAGCAGGACGGCCCGATGCCGCTCCTCAACACCCATGTCGACATCATCGACTGGCATGGCACGCGCGGCGGACGGGGCGAGGCGGAATTGGTGGCCGAACTGGTGGCCGAGCTTGACGACCGGTTTGCCGGCGGCGACGAGCCTCTCGGCGTGCTCACCCACCATCTGGTGCATGACGTAGCGGCATGGGATTTCCTGTCGGCCTTGTTCGCGGTGACGACCCGACATCCGGCCGTCCGCTGGTCATCGGCGTCGGAACTGCTAGAGCACATCGCGTGAAACTGTGCCGCGGTGTTGCGATAGCGCATGCGCAAAAGCAAGACCTGAAGCGCGAGGAGCGAATCTCAAAGATCGCGACACGATATAGGGCATTAGACATTGTCGATCAGGTGGCATGAACGCGCCCGAGGAAGTCTCGCATGATTGCGACGACCTCTTCGAGATGTGTCTCGAGCAGCCAGTGGCCGCCGCCGAGCAGATGCAGTTCGGCATCCGGCAGATCCCGTAGGTAGGCTCGCGCCGATTTTTCCGGCATGTAGTGGTCGTTCGGACCCCAGACGATCAAGGTCGGAGGCTGGTATTCCTGGAGGTATTTCCGGTGTTCCGGGAACCAGGCCCGGTTCTCCTTCAGTCCAACGATCAGGTCTCTGGCGATGTCCTTGCGCCGTGGCGTGATCAGCGACCAATGCAGCTTCCAGAGGTCTGGCGGGATCGCATCGGCCAGAGGAGGCGGCAGATCGTTGAGGAATTCCTCCTTGAAAGTCTCCTCGCTGACCGCCTCCGCCAGCACCTTCCTCATCTCCGATCTCGGAAGCGTCCAGGTCGCCTCGATATCCGCATATTTTGGTCCGAGGGCATCTTCATAGGGAATGTCGCCATTCTGGATGATCAGCGCCACGATGCGTTGAGGGGCTCTGATCGCCAAGCGGGTACCGATTGGCGAGCCGAAGTCGTGGAGGTAGGGGACGAACCGGTCGACACCTAGGGCGTCGACGAAGGCCTCCAGCCAGGCAGCGTATCCATCGAAACTGTAGTCGAAATCTTCAGGCGTGCCACTATAGCCCGCGCCCGGGAAATCCGGCGCGATCAGGCGCCACTGGTCGGCAAGGCGCGGCATGAGATTGCGAAATTCATGGGACGAGCAGGGATATCCGTGCGGCAGCAACAAGACCGGAGCATCTTCCCGGCCGGCCTCGCGGTAAAAAGTCTCGACGCCTGCAACCGTCATCCAGCGATGTCGGACGAGAGTGGTCATGGACAAGCTCCTCGGAACCGTTCTTCACGTTCGGTCTTCGTCATACTGCTTTGCGCCTTCCACCGGTCGCAGCCACGGCTCGCGGCGTTTGATCCAGAGTTCGTAGCTCGGCACAAGAGGCGTCGGGGCCTCGGAAAGGATGCCGAGCTTGATTTCGGCCTCCTGGTCATCGGCGGAAAACAGCCGCGAGCCGCAACCGGTGCAGAAATGTCGACCCTGGAACTCGCCGGTTTTCCCTGAATGTTCGAACTGGCCGGCGGGCCAGATCCCATAGAAGGTAAAGGCCGAACCGCTTTCTTGCCGGCAGTCGGTGCAATGACAGATTCCAACGCGCAAGGGTTCGCCCCGGACAGAAACATGCACCTGCCCGCAAAGACACTTTCCGGAAAGCACGGTCATGACGGATCCCTGTTTCGTTGATTTTTCGCTGCCGGGAAAACGGTCCGGCCGGGCATCTGTTCCGTCGTGACGTCGCAGGCCTGCTCGGCTCCACGAATAGGATACTCTGTCGAAGAGCGTCAGACTGGACAAGATGAAGGCGGCTTCAGCGGCCTGCTAGATCATCACGATCTGATTGTCGCGCGCGGCAAAGGATTCGGGGAAGGCCGCCTGCGCCTGCGTTTCCATCTGCGCCAGCTGTTCGTCGGTGCGGGAGGGAGCGTGGTGGAACAGCGCGAAGCGCTTGGCGCCCGCGATCTTCGCGAGCTCGGTGCCGTGCTGCCAGGTCGAATGGCCGAAGCCCTTGAAACGCTGCATCTCGTCTTCGTTGTAGGTGCAGTCGTAGACGACGAGATCGGCGTCCTGCATCATTTCGAGCGAGACCGGATCGTAGTTGCCGGGATCATGTTCGATATCGTAGATGAGAGCGACCGAACGGCCCTGCCATTCGATGCGGTAGCCTATGGCGCCGCCCGGATGGTTCAGCATGAAGGTCTTGATCGTGACGCCCGGGCGCGGGTTCAGCACCTGGCCGGCATGAAAATCGCTGAAATTCATCGTCGCCTGACAGATGTCGGTCTTGACGGGAAACCAGGGCGGGCTGATGAACTGCTCGACCATTTCCCGCGTGCTCATCTTGCCATCGAGATGGCCGGACCAGATGTTGACGTTGATCGAGGGATAATAGATCGCCTTGAAGAAGGGCAGGCCGATGATGTGGTCGTAATGGCAGTGGCTGAAGAACAGGTCGACGTCGGTGACGCTGTCGGCGAGCAACGACAGCCCCGCCTCGCGCAGGCCGGAGCCAGCGTCGAAGATCATCCGATGTTCTCCGCAGCGAATCTCGATGCAGGAAGTGTTACCGCCGTAGCGATCGAACTCGGGGCCAGACACGGGAATACTGCCGCGGACGCCCCAAAATTTTACCTGAAACAGTTCTGTCGTCATCGTTCTTCAAACCGGCCTTCCCGCATCGCCATCGTAGTCATAGTTCGTCCCGATGCGAAGCAGCAGAATTCCACGGGTTTGTCTGTTCCCCTTTGTATTCTCCCAACCGATAGCGGAAGAAGAAGTAGATTTTCCTAAGCAATCGGCTTTCGGTTCGGAAAGCAAGCCAGTATGGTTGGTTTTCGGTATACGCGCTGCTCAGGGCGGGGACATTTTCCCGTAAGTCATGCCTATTAGATGGTTGCGCGCGATTGAAAAAACAATTGCCGCCCTGTCGAGCCGAAAATCCAGTTCCGAAGGTTGGGGGGACCGCTATATCCGACGACGGCTGACTGGGCTCTGACAATCAGCCTTCTTTCATTTTGCATCTCGCGGCTTTGTCTGGAACGTCTGGTCTAAGTTCAACTGTAGGGCGGGCCGCTCTGCGCTATCGTGGAATCCTTCGGGCGGTCGTCTAGGCCGGTGCTGACCTTCGACATCGTCACTCGCGGTTTGCCGTCTGCGGCGCGGGGATGCGCGTCTTCGCATCGGACCGACCAGTCTCTGGTTCGGCGTCGGCGACGCCGTCACCGGCCTCGCGGCTGTTGCCCATGTTCACGGGCGGGGCGCGCTGTTCGTCGACGTTGATCTCTGGAAGCTCGTCGTCCTGCGTGTCTTCGTTCAGCGACTTTGGAGGAAGCTTGGCGGAACTGGGGATTGAGTTCGTCGTCATGTTGGTTCTCCTTCTGGAGAAGGAACTCGCAGACGCCGACGCGGTTCCACCCGCCGCCGTCGTGATCCTGCCATCCTTTTTCGCGATCAACACCCGCCACGCCGAGGCGTGATTCTGCATGAAATGAGGAGTTTGATATGCTGAAGACCACATTGGTCGCGACGACAACGTTGCTTGCCCTTACCCAGTTCGCCAGTGCTTCCAGCGACAGCGCATGGAACGCACTGTTCGCGAAGGCGAACGGGACCTGCATCGGTCAGTCGCGAATGGTGTCACCGGAAGCGACCGCGCCGGTGGTCTTCGACGATGCGACTGGCAAGGTAGCAGTTCTTCTCCGCGAGAAGAGCTCGAAGTCGAAGAAGCTAGTGAACCTCATCTGTCTGTACGACAAGAAGTCGGGCAAGGCGTCCATTGCCGAGTATCAGTGGCTCGGACAGTAGGAACCGGCGGCCAGGGCGATGTCAAAGCGGCGGTCGAACGCTCAGGTGATCTGTCGAGTATAGCGGGGGGCCCGGCTCACCTACCGTGCTGTTCTGTTTAACGATTGCGGAGACTATCATGGGCGGCAATATTCGCGCATGCGTTTCCACCTTACGATCGGCAAACGAGGCCGATTCACGATGGTTATGGTTGCGAAGAAAATCAAAGGCGTTCGATTTCAATCACGCGAATGACGATCTCCTCCTGACGGAACCGCGCCTCCAGTTTCGTGCGGTAGGACGACCACCAGGCGCGGTCGAGCTCGGGGGTCATTAACTCGGCGACAACGATGCGATCCCGCTCGATTTCGCCGTCGTCGCACCACAGTCCTTCGGCGGGTGAGTTGACGTGAAGGGTGACTCCGCCGAACTTCGCCGTGAGTTCGTCGCGGACAAGGTCGACGTTCGGCCGGCTCCCACGAGGGTGTGAAACTGGAAGGAGGATTTCGACGAGATACGGCATCCTGGTTAACCGGCGTCGCGACGGGAAAGTTCCTCGGTGCCAGCGCCGTCGGCGACCATCCTGAATGTGTGGATCGAGCGCCGCCATCGTCGCATAGGCGGTAGAATGACGGTGGACGACATTAACTCAGATGCTGTCTGATCAGATTGATCAAGGCGTCAGCCGGTCCAACCTCAATGACTTGGTGCCTGGTTCTCTCTCGCCGCAGCGTCTAGCTTTTTTAGTAAGTCGCCGAAAACATCTTCGCAGTCGGCGGGCAATGAGAATTCTGGCAGCCCACGCAAACGTGGTCCCAAGCGCTTCAAGGTATCGCGCTGGATGATTCCTGCTGTAGTTGTTTCAGACGTTTCAGACATGATGGCACAACGAGGGCGCCAGTGTTAGGTTCCGCAATATTTGTATTACTATTTGATGACTCGCGGGGGCAGGCCCTCTCCATGCAAGTTTTCACCGCCAGTTCCCGGTAATTCCCAGATATTCCCGGTTAGTGCCATGTGAACTTGCGGGTTACGCGAAGAGCCTAGCCGAAGACTTATGGCGCGTGTATTGCGTTTACCCCGTTCGCCTGGTTCTCCGGGAAAACCACCATCATATGAGAAAATTGTGCATCCCATTGTGGGAATGCTTCCTTGCTTTAGGGTGCCAGAAAGCGATATATCCGACGATACGGGAAATATAAGAGACTCGCGATGTTGCAGCCGGTTATCAACGAGACCATTGCCGAAAGCAGCTACAGGCGCATTCGGGCCGACATCATTTTTGGGCGGCTGGCTCCCGGGCAAAAGTTGAAGCTGGAAAGCCTGAAGGAGTCCTACGAGACCAGCATCAGCACACTTCGCGAAGTCTTGAACCGGCTCTCCTCCGAGGGGCTCGTCGTCGCCGAGGGGCAAAAAGGTTTCGAAGTGTCTCCGGTGTCGGTTTCAGACCTCAAGGAGACGGCGGCGCTGAGGCTTCTCTTGGAAACACATGCGCTGGAGCAGTCGTTCGCGCATGGCGACGTGGAGTGGGAAGCTCCGCTGGTATCGGCGCATTACAAATTGGCGCGGATGGAACATGTGATGGCAACCGGCGACACCAGCAGGGCTGAGGACTGGAAGCGCTACGACTGGGAGTTCCACCAAGCCCTGATATCTGCCTGCGGGTCGAAACTGCTGATGGAGACGCATTCGGTGATCTTCGACAGATATCTCAGATATCAGATGGTGGCCTTGTCCTATCGAGGCGATGTCGCAGCCAATGAACATCAGCAGCTTTTGGATGCGGCATTGCGACGGGACGCGGAGACGGCCAAGCGGGTGCTTGCCCTGCATATTCAAGGCGGGGTCGAGCATGCGCTGGCGAGAGGGACGCTGAGATAGAAATGGTCCGGACGTTCCTCTTCGAGCTTTAGGTCCACCACGTAAATTGCATTTCGGCGAAACCAGGAAAAGCCATGCTCAAGCAAGTCCACGACCCGGCTGAAACAGTAAGCGATGTCGTCTTCCGGCAGATCCGCGAGGATATCATATCGGGGACTTTGCCGCCGGGGGCCAAGATCAAGCTGGAGCAGGCCAAGGAGCGTTACTCCATCGGCATTTCATCGCTGCGCGAAATCCTGAGCCGTCTGACCACGGAAAACCTCGTCGTTGCCGAGGGGCAGCGCGGTTTTGAAGTCAGCCCTGCTTCGCGCCGCGAACTTCTGGAGCTCGCCGACCTCAGGATTGTTCTGGAAACACATGCGATCGGCCTTGCCTTCGCTGCGGGAAATCTTGAATGGGAGGGGCGCATCGTCGCCGCCCATCACCGGCTGGCTGCCGCGGAACGCAAGCTCCTTGCCGGCGACGTCTCGCGGACGGTCGACTGGGTTCGATACGACTGGGAGTTCCATCAGGCGATCGTCTCGGCCTGCAATTCAGCGACGCTGATGGCGACATTGTCTTCCGTCTTCGACCGCTTTCTCCGCTACCATATGCTGGCCGAAAGTTTTCGCGGAAAGCCCGTCGTCGATGACCATAAGCTTTTGTTTGAACTTTCCATTCGGCGCGACGTCGCTGGCGCGACCGACGTCGTCAGGCGGCACGTTCAAAGCGGCGTGGACCATGTGCTCAAGAGCGGCCGGATTACTTAGAGAAATTCCAGCAAAAAGTGCGACGCGGTTTTCCGTCCGGAAGCGCAAAAGAAAAGGTTAGCGCGCGGCTCTGCGCTTTCATGAAAAGCTGAGCCGCCAGTAAACCATGGCTCAAAAGGCCTCTTTCGGAATTCCTTCCGGACGCATCTGTTTCTTCAGGGCGGCGATCCGGAAAATCGCGTTCGGGGCGCCGTAGCCGCGGTAGCCGCGGCGCTCGACGATCTCGAAGAAGAAACCCTCGCCATAGGTTCCGCTATAGAGCTGGAAATATTCGCCATGCTCGTCACGGTCATAAAGGATGTTCTCCGCCTTCAACCGCTCGGTCAGGGCCGGATCGAGGCCGAAGCGTGCTTCGACGTCGTCGTAGTAGTTCGGCGAAATGTGCAGCGATCTGAAACCGCAAACACGAAGGCTTTCTGCGGTTGCAAAGATGTCGTCGGTCAGAAACGCCAGGTGCTGGATGCCGGCCCCGAATTTTTCGGCCATAAAATGTCCCGCCAGAGTGCGGCGATTCTCGGCGCCGTTCATGGTAATGCGCAGCGCCCCGGTGTCGTTCTCGACGACTTGGCTGCGCACCACTCCGGCCGGATCGATGATATCGACCATTGGGGTCTTCCGCGTCTCGAAAATCGACGTGTAGAATAGAAGCCAGGTGAGCATTTCATCGTAACCGACCGTCTGGGCGACGTGATCAATGCGCAACAGCCCTGCAGACGGCGCGTCGGTATCGTCCGTGACCGGCTGAAAGTCGATTTCGGAGAAGCGACCCAATGCGCTCTTGTCGTCGATGAGATAGACGATCCCGCCCCCGACACCCCGAATGGCAGGCAGCTCGAGTTCACCGTCTGCGACAGGCTGGGTGAATGGCTCGGCATCCAAGGCGAGCGCGCGCTCATAGGCCTTTGCGGCATCGTCGACGACCAGGGCCATGGCATAGGCAAAAGTGCCGTGAACGGCGTAAGCGGCGTTCGCGAATCCTGCCTCATCGACATTGACAAGGATACGGATCTCGCCCTGCTCGAAAAGAGAGACTTTCTTCGTGCGGTGGATTGCCGTCCTTTTGAAACCGAGGGTGCGCAGCAATGCAACCAGCTCGACCTCGTCTTCCTCGTCCGTGGCAAACTCGACGAAACCGACGCCCTTGACGGAGGGCCTTTCCGGCATCGCCGCTCCGGTCATGCTGCCGATGCCGAGATGGCGTCGGACCTGATCGCCAAGATAGATCAGCGAGCGGTGGCCATCGGCGGCAATCGCCCGCGACAGACCGCCTCGAAACTGGTCGTTGAAGATCTCTAGGGAGAAATAGCCATCATAACCTGTTGCCGCGACGGCTTCGGTAAACGCCGTGACGGGAAGATCGCCTTCCCCTGGCATGTTTCGGAAGTGGCGGCTCCAATAGAGCAGGTCCATGTCGATCAGCGGGGCATCGGCAAGCTGGACGATGAAGATTTTCTCTTTGGGAATTGAGCGGATCGAATTGACGTCGATCTTGCGCGACAAAGTGTGGAAGCTGTCGAGGATAAGACCGATATTCGGATGATCGGCGCGACGGACGATCTCCCAGGCGTCGCGGTGGTCGCTGATATGGCGGCCCCAGGCAAGCGCCTCGTAGCCCACCCTCAGTCCCCGCCGGGCGGCACGCTCGCCGAGTTCGTGAAAGTCCGCCGCCGCCCGGTCGATGCCGCCGATGGCTGCCGGCGAGACGTTGGAGCAGACCAGCACCAGATCCGTTCCGAGCTGCTGCATCACGTCGAACTTCCGTTCCGCACGATCAAACGTTCGGCTTCGCAGCGGCTCCGGCATGCCCTCGAAATCACGAAACGGCTGAAACAGGGTGATCTCCAGGCCATGATCGCGGACGAGTTTTCCGACATCAGCCGGGCTTCCGTCGAAGGCGAGGAAATCATTTTCGAAGATCTCGACGCCGTCGAAGCCCGCTCGGGCGATCGCCTCGAGCTTCTCGGGAAGTTCGCCGCTGATCGTTACAGTCGCAATCGAGGTCCTCATGTCAAAGCCCTTCCGATATCGGTGCGAGATAAAACGAGCGCCGAACACGATGATGCGTTCCAGAAAACCGCTCGCTACTATTATGGCAAATGTCGTGAGGAATTCAAATAGCGTGTCTTATTATAAATTCTCATATGATTTTGAAAAACTCTGTTGATTTGCACGTCCGTCTCTGGCAATCATTCCTCTCACAGTCAAAAGGTGAGGTTGGCTGTCCGGTCCATGGACCGTTCCAAGGAGGAGAAATTACATGTTCAAGTCTATGCTAACGCGTCGAAACGCGATGCTCGGAGCCGCCGCCCTCGTGGCAGCCGTCACCCTGGCGCAGCCGGCCGCCGCCGTCACGCCCGATGAAATCAAGGCTCGTGGCAAGATCATCGTCGGAATTCAGGGCGACAATCCGCCTTGGGGCTTTGTGACCAGCGGCGGCAAGCAGGACGGCCTCGACGCCGACATCGCAACGCTGTTTGCCAAGGAACTTGGCGTTTCCGTTGAGTTCGTGCCGCTTGAGGTCAACAACCGCATTCCGGCACTGACAGCCGGCCGAGTCGACGTTCTGTTCGCAACGATGGCGATGCTGCCGGATCGCGCAAAAGCCGTGCAGTTCAGCAAGCCCTATGTTGCCAATGCCATCGTCCTGATCGGTCCGAAAAAGGCTGAGATCAAAACGAATGCCGACATGGCCAAGTTCACGGTCGGCGTCGCCAAGGGAGCTGCTCAGGACACGCAGGTCACCAAGAACGCGCCGCCGAGCACCACGATCCGCCGCTATGACGGAGACGCCGCAAGCGTCCAGGCCCTGGTGTCCGGCCAGGTCGAAACGCTCGGCGGCAACATCTTCTACATGGACCGGCTGGAGAAGGCCCGTCCCGGCGAATTCGAAAACAAGCTTGAATTCCAGAAGCTCTACAACGGTGCTTGCACGCGTCTCGGCGAAAAGGAAATCAATGCGGCGCTCAATACGTTCATCGACAAGATCAAGGCCAACGGCGAGCTCAAGGCCGTCTACGACAAGTGGATGAAGGTTCCGGTACCGACATTCCCGGAAACGCTGGAAGGCATTCCGTTCGCGGCGAAGTGAAAGCTCATAGATCGAGCGTTTAGTCGAGGAGGCGGGCATCCCTGGTGATGCCCGCCAACGCTACCATCATGTTTCGAGACCGGCTTCGGCCCGCGTCCGGGAGCGCGATCATGAACAAGCCAATTTTTGTGCTCAATGGACCCAATCTCAATCTTCTCGGTCAGCGCGAGCCGGCAATCTACGGGACCACGACGCTGGCCGATATCAACAAACGATGCGTCGCCAAGGCAAAGTCTTTGGGGTTCGACGTCGAGTTTCGGCAGACCAATTTCGAGGGCGAACTGGTCGAGAGCGTGCACCAGGCCCGGACCGATGCTTGTGGCATCATCATCAATCCTGCCGGTTATACCTTCACATCGATCGCTCTTCTCGATGCCTTGAAAATGTTCGATCCGCCGAAGATCGAACTGCACATCTCCAATGTCCATGCGCGCGAGAGCATCTACCACAATTCGCTGATCTCGCGCGTTGCCACGGCCATCATGATCGGCTTTGGGGCCGATGGCTACGAACTGGCTATCCAGGCGATGGCTGGAATGGTCAAGCGGGACTGAATTTTCAGGAAGACGGACCGGAAGGATCGCCATGAATTATAAGTTGGATTTCACCCCGGTCATAGATGGCCTGCCGAACCTTCTGCTCGGCTGCCTCGGGACGTTCCTGCTTGCCATTTGTGGGATGCTGCTGGCGATCGTCATCGGAATTGGCGGCGTTGCGCTGCGCGACTCTGCTCTGAAGCCAGCACGATGGTTGGTCATCGCCTTCGTCGAATTGATCCGCAACACGCCGTTTCTGGTGCAGATCTTCTTCATCTACTTCGCGCTTCCGCTGACGGGCATCAGACTGGATCCGACGCCGACGGCGATTATCGCGCTTGGCATCAACGGCGGCGCCTACGCAATCGAGATCATTCGCGGCGGCGTTCAGTCGATCCCGAAGGGTCAGATGGAAGCGGGTCTCGCCCTTGGTCTGCACAAGGCTCAGGTTTTCCGGCTGATCATTCTCAAGCCGGCATTGCGGGCAATCTATCCGTCTCTGACCAGCCAGTTCGTCCTGTTGACGCTCACCACCAGTATCGCCTCGGCGATCTCGGCCTACGAGCTGACGTCCGTTTCGCAGCGCATCGAATCGGAGAGCTTCCGCAGCTTCGAGGTCTACTTCACCGTCACGGTTTTCTATTTCGTGATCTCCTGGCTGATGATGCGCATCTTCGCGCTGTTTTCGGCGCGCTACTTCAAATATCCGGTCAAGTAGGAGGAATTCCATGGGTCAAGAAGAATTCGTCTTCCTCCTGATCGGCCTGAAATGGACCGTGCTCCTGTCGGCCGTCGGCTTTGTCTGCGGCGGCATCGCGGGGCTCGGCGTCGCCCTTGCGCGCGCCTCGGGCATACCGCTGCTGGAACGTCTGACGGCCGGCTATATCGCCGTCTTCCAGGGAACCCCCCTGCTGATGCAGCTTTTCGTCGTCTATTACGGCCTGGCGCTGGTGGGGCTGATGCTCGATTCCTGGGTGGCCGTTGCGATCGGCCTGACGCTGCACGCCAGCGCCTATCTCGGCGAAATCTGGCGCGGATCGATCGAAGCGGTTCCGCGCCACCAGACGGAAGCGGCAAAGGCTCTCAGCCTCAGATACATCTCGCGCATGAAGGATGTCATCCTGCCGCAGGCGCTGCGCATTTCACTGCCAGCCACGATCGGCTTCCTGGTGCAATTGATCAAGGGCACCTCGCTTGCGTCGATCGTCGGCTTCACCGAGCTGACGCGGGCCGGCAACATCATCTCCAACCAGATCTTCCAACCGCTGACGGTCTTCGGCGTCGTCGGCATTCTCTATTTCCTGATGTGCTGCCCACTGACGATTCTTGGTGCTCGCCTCGAACGAAGGTTCGCCGCCTCCGCGCGCTGATCCGCATCCCTCGTCTTCGATGCGGTCCAGCCCGCCAATATGGAGTTCTACCGATGACCAGTCCCAGTCCCGCTCAAGGCGCGGAAACCATGATCACCATGGAGCGGGTGGAGAAGTGGTATGGCGCTTTTCAAGCCCTGCGCGACATCAACATATCGGTTCGCAGCGGCGAGAGGATCGTCTTGTGCGGGCCTTCCGGCAGCGGCAAGTCGACGCTCATTCGCTGCATCAACCATCTCGAGACCTACGAGAAGGGTGAAATCCGCGTCGGCGGAATTCTTCTCGGCAATCAGGCCAAGACCATCGACGCGATCCGTCGTGAGGTCGGCATGGTCTTCCAGCAGTTCAATCTGTTTCCGCATCTGACCGTGCTGCAGAACTGCATTTTGGCGCCGATGAAGGCAGCCGGCATCAGTAGGGCGGAGGCCGAGGAACGGGCACGCGGGCTGCTCGAGCGGGTCAAGATCCTGGAGCAGGCCGACAAATATCCGGTGCAGCTTTCGGGCGGCCAGCAGCAGCGCGTCGCCATCGCCCGCGCGCTTTGCATGCGGCCGAAAGTGATGCTGTTCGACGAGCCGACCTCGGCGCTTGACCCGGAGATGGTCAAGGAGGTGCTGGATACGATGATCGGGCTGGCCGATGAGGGCATGACGATGATCTGCGTCACCCACGAGATGGGCTTTGCCCGCCAGGTCGCCGATCGGGTGATCTTCATGGCCAGCGGCGCGATCGTCGAGGAAGCCCCGCCTGCCGAGTTCTTCACAAACCCACAGCATGAGCGAACCAGGAAATTCCTTGGAGAAATCCTGCGGAAATAAGGGGCTCAAGGTCGATGCGTCTGACAAATATACCTCTGGCAGGTTCCAGGAGCCGGCAATGAAGCCACTGGAGATTGCAGTCATGGGAGCCGGCCTGATCGGCAGGCGCCACGTCGAGCGTGTCATGTCCGAGCCCGGAACCGTTCTCTCGGCGGTGATCGATCCTTCCGCCGCCGGTCGCGACTTTGCCGAGACTGTCGGCGCGCGATGGTACCAAAGCTTCTCGGATATCCGCGTCGAGGACAGGCCTGACGGCGTGATCGTCGCAACGCCGAACCAGCTCCACGTCGAGAACGGAATGGAGATCGTCGCCGCCGGCGTCCCTGTCCTGATCGAGAAACCGATCGCCGATGACGTCGATGCTGCCGCAGGACTGGTTGCCGCCGGCGAGAAGGCGGGCATACCGCTGCTGGTTGGCCATCACAGGCGCCACAATCCGATGATCCAGGCGGTCAAGCAGATCGTCGACGGCGGAAGGCTTGGCCGGATCATCACGGCGCACGGCACGTTCTGGGTCGCCAAGCCCGACGACTATTTCGACATCCCCTGGCGGCGGGAAGCGGGCGCCGGCCCGGTCTTCGTCAACCTGATCCACGATGTCGATCTCTTCCGATATCTCTTCGGCGAGGTCGAAGTCGTCCATGCGATGGAATCGCGCGCCGTACGGAACCATGCGGTCGAGGATACGGCCGTCGTCACGCTGCGTTTCGCAAACGGAGTGCTTGCCACCCTTAACGGTAGTGATGCCGTGGCCGCGCCCTGGAGCTGGGAGACGACCACCGGCGAAAACCCCGCTTTTCCCCATTACGATCAATTCTGCTACCAGATTGGCGGCACCAAGGGTTCTCTCGGAATTCCAGATCTGACGCTGTGGACAAGCCTTTCGAGGCCCGATTGGCTGGAGCCGCTTGCCGAGGAGCGCGTGCCCTACGCAGCAGCCGATCCCCTTTGCGTTCAGCTCAGACATTTTCGCGACGTCATTCGTGGCGACGCCACGCCTCTGGTAAGTGGCCGCGAAGGCCTTGCCACGCTCAGGGTCGTCGAGGCGATCAAGAGATCGGCGCGCTTAGGGCAGATGATCCACCTCGCGGACGCCAGCGCCTCTTCCGATCCCCAGAAAGTCTGACCACATGATCACCGGGACGACCAAACTCATCGCGCACCTCGGCTATCCGACGGAGTCCTTCAAGGCCCCGCTGATCTACAATCCGTACTTCGAGAAGAACGGAATTGATGCCGTCGTCGTGCCGATGGGCTGCAGGCCGGCGGACTATCCGGTATTTTTGAAACTTCTGTTCCGGTTATCCAATATCCACGGTGCTCTGATCAC
This sequence comes from Rhizobium sp. CRRU65, assembly GCF_048551595.1. Taxonomy (NCBI): domain Bacteria; kingdom Pseudomonadati; phylum Pseudomonadota; class Alphaproteobacteria; order Hyphomicrobiales; family Rhizobiaceae; genus Rhizobium; species Rhizobium sp. CRRU65. The sequence goes on from NZ_JBLYZH010000002.1 coordinate 571,729, forward strand.
CATGCCGCACAAGATTTCGACGATGGCGCTGCTCGACGAAACGTCGACCAACGCGAAAGTCGCCGGCTCGTGCAATGCAGTGCGTCTCGGTTCGGACGGCAGGCTGATCGGTGACATGTTCGATGGCGAGGGCTTCGTTCGCGGCGTATTCCGCAAAGGCAAAAAGGTTGAAGGAGCGCGCGCGCTCATCGCCGGTGCCGGCGGGGTCGGCTCGGCGATCGCGGCATCCTTGGCACAGGCCGGCGTGGAGCATCTGGCGATCTTCGACGCCAATGAGGCGACCGCGACCGCGCTGCTGGACAGGTTGAAGAAATATTATCCGCAGCTTGAGGTGACGGTCGGCTCCGCCGATCCTGAAGGCTTCGACATTGTCGTCAACGCGACACCTCTCGGCATGCGACGGGGTGACCCGCTCCCAATCGATATCGACCGTATCTCGCCCTCGACCTTCGTCGGCGAAGTCGTGATGACCAAGGAGATAACCCCTTTTCTCGAGGCCGTGCGGGCGCGCGGCTGTGCATTTCAGGTTGGGACGGACATGTTGTTCGAACAGATCCCCGCCTATCTCGAATTCTTCGAATTCCCGACGACGACGGCCGACAATCTGCGGGCAATCGCCAAACTCGGATGATGCGAATTCAGCACGATGCCAGGTGTGAGCGGTTTTCGGACGCTATCCTGTTCTAGAGCGAGACGGTGATGCCGCCATCGACGGTCAGCATGTGGCCGTTGACGAAGGAGGAGGCATCCGAGGCGAGGAAGACGGCCGCGCCGACAAGCTCCTTAACCTCGCCCCAGCGGCCAGCCGGCGTGCGGGTTTCCAGCCAGCCAGAAAACTTGGGATCGTCGACAAGCGCCTGGTTGAGCGGCGTGCGGAAATAGCCGGGCGCGATCGCATTGACCTGGAGGCCGTGTTTCGCCCAATCGGTCGCCATGCCGCGCGTCAGGTTCTTCACCGCGCCCTTGGTCGCGGTATAGGGCGCGATGCCGGGACGGGCGAGTTCGGCCTGGACGGAGGCGATGTTGATGATCTTGCCGCGGCCGCGCGATATCATCGCCTGGGCGACCGGCTGACTGACATAGAACAGGCTGGAGACGTTGGTCTTGAAGATCTCGTCCCATTTGTCGACCGGGAAGTTCTCCAGCGGTGCGCGAAACTGCATGCCGGCATTGTTGACGAGGATGTCGATCGGGCCGATCTCCGCCTCGATATAGGCGATGGCGGTGCGGCTGGCCTCCGCATCGGTGACGTCGAAGGCGGCGCTGACGGCATGGCGATGGCTACGACGGATATCTTCGGCGGCGGCCTCCGCCTTCTGCGCGTTGCGGCCGTTGATGATGATCGAGGCGCCATGCTCGGCAAGCCCGACCGCCAATGCGCGGCCGATGCCCTGGCTGGAGCCGGTGACGAGGGCGCGGCGGCCGGAGAGGTCGAAGAGGGGGAAGGTCAAGAGGCTGCTCTCATCTTAGGAGGTCAACTTGAAGAACATAGCACCGGGTGCTACTTCCAAGCATGGAGGAACGGCTTTCAAAACCGGCTGGTTCACCAAGGCGGCTCGCAAAGCGCGGGTATCGGATTCCGAATTGTTGAAAGCTATCAGGCAGGTTGCGGAAGGCAAGGCCGATGATCTGGGCGGCGTCTGGAGATCGAACATGGCAAAAAGGATGAAGTACAAGAGCGATGCGTTCGAGGCGATTCACGCCTCCGCGGAGGCTATGCATAAAATAGGAACGATCGACAAGGAAACGATGCGCTCCTTCGACGAAAGTTGCCTCGTTTCGCCGGGCGAACTCGATCCTGAAGAGATCAAGGCACTGCGGGAAAGCAATCACGTCAGCCAGCCGGTTTTCGCCCGATATCTCAATACCAGCGAATCCACCGTGCAGAAGTGGGAAAGCGGAGCCAAAAGGCTAAGCGGGATGGCGTTGAAGCTGCTCTCGATCGTGCAGAAGCACGGGCTTCAGGTTCTGAGCTAGGCCGTTCCAAGCCTCTTGATATTTCCCGTCAGCTCCTTGGCCAGCCGCAGGCTGGCGGCGGTTGCCATCGTCATTTGCGGCAGCAACAGCCATTCGAGCGTCCAGGCGGCGCCGGAGCGTTCCTGTTCGTGCACAAGGGACTGGTGGATGCCCGATAAAAGAGTGGCGTTGAAGCGGGCGAGCGAGATAAGGACTTCGGCGGAAACGGGGTTCTGCTTGTGCGCCATCGCCGACGAAGTGCCGCCGCCCGAGATTTCGATCTCGTCGCCGGCCTGGGCGAGCAGCGCGATATCCTGGCCCATCTTGCCGAGACTGCCCGATATCGACGCGAACAGCCCGGCAATATCGACGATCGGCAGACGCCCGCTTTGCCATTGCGGTGCATCGGTGAGGCCGAGTTCCTGGGCGAGCGAGGCCCGGATGGCGGCAGCCTGCGATCCGAGCTTGTCCAGAGTGCCGGCCGCACCACCGAACTGAACGGGAAAACCCTGCTCGGTCAGGCGGTCGCGATAGGTCGTCAGCGGCTCCCGCCACGCGTTGAGGCGATCGGAGACGGTGATCGGGATCGCCGCCTGCATGCGGGTGTGACCCATCAGCTGGTTCCGGCCGAACTGGCCGTCCAGCGCATCGAGCCCCGCGGCAATGGTGGAAAGCCGGCCGGCAAACAGGAAGACGACGGCCTTCAGGCGGATCATCAGGCCGGTATCGATGACGTCCTGGCTGGTCGCGCCGAGATGCAGGCTTTTTGCCGCTTCCTCGCCGACGTCAGCGCGCAGCTGCTTGACGAGGTCGGGAACGACGACACCATCCCTTGTCGTTGCCGATCGAAGACCGGACATATCGGGCGAGAAGGCGGCACAGCTGTCAGTGATGCGTCTTGCCGCTTCGGCGGGAATGAGGCCATGAGCCGCTTCAGCCTTGGCGAGCGCGGCCTCGAAGGAGAGCATGGCCCGTATATCGGCCTCGGCGGAGAAATAGGGCGCGATTTCATCGTCGCCGAGCAGGCCGGAAAGGAAGGGGTGGTCGAAGGGCGATGCGGTCATGAGCGTCTCGGTTTGTGGTGGCGGCCCGTCATCCGGCTGCCGCCACCTTCTCCCCGCTGGGGAGACGGGCCTCGCGGCGGCGTCCGCGCTTTATGGGCAGGTGATCTCGTGGCACGTTCCCCGCCACGGGGCGAGGGTAGGGTGAGCGGGAGGCTACTTGCACGGAGCTCTGCGAACAAGCGACTTGCGCGGCCCGCCCTCAGATATCGAGAAACACCGTCTCCCTCGGACCCTGCAGATGGATGTCGAAATGACAGGTTGCGCCGTCGCGGGTGGCGATCATCGTTGCGACGCGCTCGCGATGTTCGATGCGCGAAAGCAGCGGGTCGGCGGCGTTGGCTTCCGTCTCTTCCGGAAAATACATGCGCGTGTGCAGGCCGATATTGATGCCGCGGGCGACGATCCAGAAGGTGATGTGCGGGGCTTGTCTGCGGCCGTCCTTGAACGGAACGCGGCCGGGCTTGACAGTCTCGAAGCTATAGACGCCGTCCTCAGCGCGGGTCGGGCAGCGGCCCCAGCCGGTGAAATTGGGATCGGCAGCACCGCGCATTTCCGACGGGCTGTTGTAGAGGCCGGCACTGTCGGCCTGCCAGATCTCGATGACCGCATCGCGCACCAGCGCGCCAGCACCATCGAAGATCCGGCCGGTGACGGTGATGCGTTCGCCGAGCGTCTTGTCGTTGACCATCGCGATGCCGAGATCGCTGTCGTAGACGCCGGATATGTCGCAGAAATTCGGCGTCAGGCCGATATGGACATAGGGGCCCGCCGTCTGCGACGGGGTTTCCTTGAGATAGCCGAGCTGCTGCATGGTCAGTTGCCCTCCGGTCTGTTTTCGAACATCGTCGAGCGGCGGCCGCGCAGCACGATATCGAATTTATAGGCGCGTGAATCCATCGGGATGGTGTTGCCCCAGTCGAGCGGCGCGATCAACTGCTCGATCGCTGCCTTGTCGGGGATCGTGCCGACGATCGGACATTTCCAGATCATCGGATCGCCTTCGAAATACATCTGGGTGATCAGGCGCTGGGCAAAGCCATGGCCGAAGATCGAGAAATGGATATGGGCGGGACGCCAATCGTTGATGCCGTTCGGCCAGGGATAGGCGCCGGGGCGGACGGTGCGGAAGTGATAACGGCCATCCTCGTCGGTGATGGCGCGGCCGCAGCCCCCGAAATTCGGGTCGATCGCCGCTAGATAGGTTTCCTTCTTGTGACGATAGCGGCCGCCGGCATTGGCCTGCCAGAACTCGACCAAGGCGCCTGCAACCGGCTTGGCGCGCTCGTCAAGCACGCGGCCATGGACGATGATGCGTTCGCCGATGGCACTTTCGCCGGGCTGCGCATAGTTCAGGATCAGGTCGTTGTCGAGTTCGCCGATCATCGAATGGCCGAAGACCGGGCCGGTGGTCTCGGAAATCGTGCCGTCGAGCGACAGCAGCGCGCGCTGCGGCGCACGTAGCACCGAGGTCTTGTAGCCAGGCGTCAGCGCCGGCGCATGCCAGGCGCGGTCGCGGGCGAAGAAGCCGCCGGTCTCGGGCTTGCGGTTCGGTCGTTCGGACATGTTCCTCCCTCAGGCCGCCTTTTCGGCGTCCATCTGTTCAAAAGCCTGCTTCGCGATCTTGATCGCGTGATTGGCGGCGGGAACGCCGGCGTAGATCGCCACATGCAGCAGCGCCTCGCAGATATCCTCGCGGGTCGCCCCGGTATTGGCGGTGGCGCGCACATGCATGGCGACCTCGTCGTCCTGGCCGAGAGCCGCGAGCAGAGCGATCGTGACGATCGAGCGCTCGCGCTTCGTCAGCGCCGGGCGCGACCAGACATGGCCCCAGGCGGCTTCGGTGATCAGCTCCTGGAAGGGACGGTCGAACTCCGTCGCAGTCGTGGCGGCGCGGTCGACATGGGCGTCGCCGAGCACGGCGCGGCGGGTCGCCATGCCCTGGCGATAGCGCTCGGAAGGGGACGCGATTTCATTCATGGGCTGGCTTCTCCAGGCGGAATGGATGTGAGGAAGGCGCGGATGATCGCCGTCAGTGCCTCCGGCTGCTCGACGCAGGGAATGTGCGCGCACTCGGGGATGACCTCGTAGCGGCTACCCGATATCAGCTTGGCGGTCGAAAGCACGAGATCGGGCGGCGTCGAGCCATCCTGGTCGCCGACGATGCAGATCGTCGGCACGGTGATCGTCTTCGTGACCTCGGTGAAGTCGGCATCGCGGATCGCGGCGCAGGCGGCGAGATAGCCTTCGACTGGCTGGCGCGTCAGCATGTTGCAATAGCCGGCATAGGCGGTACTCTCGGGCCGGCGGAAGGCGGGCGTGAACCAACGCTCCATGACCGCGTCGACGATGCTACCGATGCCGTTTTGCTCGACGGCGGCGATGCGGGCGTTCCAGCTCTCCGCCGTGCCGATCTTGTGGGCGGTGTCGCAGAGGATCAGCGCGCGGACCAGGTCCGGCCGGCGGTGATAGAGCGACTGGGCGATGAGACCACCGACGGAGAGGCCGCAGATGACGGCATCCTTGACCGACAGCAGATCGAGAAGTCCGGCGAGATCCGTCGCATGGTCCTCGATCGACGAGGGAAGCTGGCCGACATCGGAAAGGCCGTGGCCGCGCTTGTCGTAAAGCACGATGGCGAATTCACCGGCAAGCCGCACCACGACGTCGCGCCAGATGCGGAAATCCGTGCCCAGTGAATTGGCGAAGACGATGACCGGCCTGTCGGCGGGGGCGCCGATGATCTGATAATGGATCGTCACGTCGTTTATGCGAGCGAATTGCACGTCACTCTCCTCCTGTTGGTCAAATTGACTGGTTGATCCGGTTAAGTAAAATGATATTTATTGGCGTTTCGATAACCGTGGAGTTATGCGAGCGATGATCGACAGCCGGGTCAAGTTCCGCCATCTGCAAACCTTTGTCGAGGTGGCGCGGCAGAAGAGCGTCATGAAGGCCGCCGAATTGCTCCATGTCAGCCAGCCGGCGGTCACCAAGACGATCCGCGAACTGGAACAGGTGCTGGGTGTCGACGTTTTCGAGCGCGACGGCCGCGGCATCAAGATCACCCGCTACGGCGAGGTCTTCCTGCGCCACGCCGGCGCGGCACTGACGGCACTGCGTCAGGGTCTCGATTCCGTCTCGCAGGAGCAGTTTTCCGATGCGCCGCCGATCCGGATCGGCGCCCTGCCGACGGTGTCATCGCGCATCATGCCGCGGGCGATGGAACTCTTCCTCAAGGAAAAGACCTGGAGCCGGGTGAAGATCGTCACCGGCGAGAACGCCGTGCTGCTAGAGCAGCTTCGCGTCGGTGATCTCGACCTCGTCGTCGGACGTCTGGCCGGCGCCGAGAAGATGGCGGGCTTTTCCTTCGAACATCTTTATTCCGAGCAGGTGGTGTTTGCCGTGCGCGCCGGCCATCCGCTGCTCGACGGCCGGCAATCGCCGTTTGCCAGCTTCGGCGATTACACGGTGCTGATGCCGACGCGGGGTTCGATCATCCGGCCGGTGGTTGAAAATTTCCTCATCGCCAACGGGGTTTCCAGCCTGCCGAACCAGATCGAGACGGTGTCGGATTCCTTCGGCCGCGCGTTCCTCAGGGCAAGCGATGCGATCTGGATCATTTCCAACGGCGTCGTGGCCGGCGATGTCGCCGACGGGCGGCTGGCGCTTTTGCCGGTCGATACCGGCGAGACCAAGGGGCCGGTCGGCTTGACGATGCGCGCCGATGCGGTGCCGTCCCTGCCGCAATCGATCCTGACGCAGACGATCCGGGAGGCGGCAGGCGAGGTTGCCTGAAGCAGCGAAGGTCGGATCGATGGAGGATCAGAATAAGGATCTGGGCCGGCGCGCAACGGACGCGACGGCGAAATTCGTCGTGACGCTTTCGGTCTGGGTGAATAAAGCGCATGCTGCAAAACAATGCGTCCGAGCCGTCATCCGCTTTCAGGCCATGGCGTGCGATGAGGTCCGGCTCGATCGGGATGGCCTGCATGGTCATCAGCTCTCGAAAGCCCTGAGCGCGGGTTCCGCTCTTTAGCCTTTGTCGGGGCGGCGCGCGGCAGGAAAATGCTCGCCATCAACTGCGGGCCGGCAACTACTCAGCTCGGGAAAAGCAGCTGTGCTTAGAACTTGTAGCCGACCTGCAAGCCGGCGCGCGTCATGCCGTCGTTTGGCCCGTCGCAGAGATTGGCGTGCGATGAATGGGCGACCTGGGCCATGACATTCCAGTGGGCGTTGAAACGATAGCCGGCGCCCAGATATTCGTGGAAAAGGACGCGACAGCCGAGTTCCGGGCCGTCATCATCGCCGTCGAGCTCGCCGGTATGGATGACGCCGCCGAAGCCGGCTTCGGCAAAAAGCTTCTCGTTGAAATCGACCGTCCAGGTGAATCCGGTGAAGAACTGGGTGGCCTCGCCTGACGTGCCGATCGAGGTGCCGAGATGCACACGAGGATGCAGCAGCTGTTGCTGCCAGCCGACCGCGGTGTCGTAGCCGAAGGGATCGAAGAGAGCGGTAATCTCCGGAAAGACGCCGTCTTCCCTGGAATGGCCCGATTGTACCGAGGCCGAGACGCCGAAGCGTAGTTCATCGAATATCTGCTCGCCGGCAGTCGCCGAGCCCGCGACCGGGATGGCGGCTGCCGCTGCCAATGATGCCATACCCAAAAAACGCAACGCGACCGTTCCGAAGTCGACCCTCATTTGCTGTCCTTTGATTCGCGTCGGGCGGGAATAAGGAAGAGGTAACATTGGCGCTACGGTTGGCAAAGACGTTTTGCGGGAAAAGGCGTGGTGATTTGCGAACTTATATTCCGCTACCGGCTGCTGCTTGGACTATACGAGCCATCGGGGCCATCAGCAGGGGCGTTTGAGCAGATGCGCTTGAAAAAAGACCAGATTTGGACTAAGTCTAGTTCAAGACGGGAGACTTATCATGCGGCATGCGCCAAGGGTGCAACGAGAGAGCCGGGAAGAACAGCGGCTGGAACCCGAGCGGTTCGCTCCGGTCAACCGCAAGAGGCTGAGCGCCCCGGCACTGCGAACCTTCCTGGCGATCGCCGATCTCTGGGGGCTGGCCGAGGAGCAGCGTCTGCTCGTGCTCGGTTATCCCTCGCGGTCGACTTACCACAATTGGGCCAAGCAGGCGCGCGAGCACGGCTCCTTCACGCTCGATGTCGATACGCTGACCCGCATCTCGGCCGTGCTTGGCATCCATCAGGCGCTCGGCGTGCTGTTTTCCGATGAACGCGCCGGCGTCGCCTGGCTGCGCGCACCGCATCAGGCGCCGGTTTTCGGGGGCCACCCGCCGCTTGATATCGTGACCAACGGGACCCAGGACGGGTTGATGACCGTCCGTCGGTTTCTCGATGGCGCGCGAGGTGGTCTCTACATGCAGCCAAATATCCTCGACGACGCGTTCACGCCTTACGAAGATGCGGACATCGTCTTCCGGTGAGGGATCGTTTTGCCGAGGCGCCGCGTCCGTCGTTCCGGCTGATTCCGTCGCAATTTCCGCCGATCGGACTTTTTGAGACGGTGACGAGGGCGGCCGATCTCGAAGCCGTGATGGAGTTGGTCGGCTGGACCAACGACCGTCTTGTCGCCGACCGCATCCGGCGGCTTCCCGAGGCAGAGTGGGTTTATGGCACACCCAACTCCAGTATAGTGATGGCGGCGTTCCTGCATGTCGCACCCGGCGGAATGCGCTTCAATGGCCCGGATCTCGGCGCCTGGTATGCCGCCGACAATCTGAAAGCAGCCGCCGCGGAGGTCGGCCATCACCTGAGGCGCGAGGCCGTCGCGCGCGGAGTTACCACGATGGCGCGCATCTATCGAAGCTATTCGGCCAATCTAGCTGGTGATTACCTCGATATTCGCGGAGAGCAGACGCTAAGGCCCGATGTCTATGACGGCACCAGCTATGCGGCCTCGCAAGTGCTGGGAGAAGAGGTGCGCTCGAGCGGCGGCGCCGGTATCCTCTATGACAGTGTCCGGCTGAGAGGCGGCGTCAACATTGTCGCTCACCGGCCGCGCAATATCCGCGACGTGGTGCAGGTCGACCATTTCGAAATCACGGTCTCCGCCACCGACCGGCGCATCGATGTGAGGAAGCTTGCAAGTAGGCGGCGACCAAGAGGCAACGCCTAGACTGGGAGACGCTCGGCCCATGCCTTCACCGCCTTCGCCATCGTGGCGAGGTGGTCGGCAGTGGAGAAGCCGGAGATCGTCTTGCGCGGCTTGAGATCGTGGTCGCCATCCTCGAGCCAGAGGATCTCGATCCTATCGGACCGATCGTAGCCCGGCACTTCATCCCGCGTACCGAATTCGTCGCGGGTTCCCTGGCAGATCAGCGCCGGCGTCGTCAGTCTCCTGAGATGGCCGGTGCGCAGCTTCCCAGGCTGGCCGGGCGGATGGAAGGGATAGCCGAGGCAGAGCAGGCCGGCGATCTTTCCTCGACGATGGAGATCGTCGGCCACCATGCTGGCGACCCGGCCACCCATCGACTTGCCGCCGATGATCAGCGGACCGCTAGCGCCGAGCTCGGCAATCGCCCCCTCGTATTCGGGATTGAGTGTTTCGGCGCGCGGCGGTGGTTTACGACCTTCCGAGGTACGGCGGGCCGCCATATAGGCGAATTCGAAACGGGCGACACGGAAGCCGACGCCGGCGAGCGCATTTGCCGCTGATGTCATCGACGCCGAATCCATCGGCGCGCCGGCGCCATGCGCGAGAAGGATCGTGAAGCGCGCGTCCTCGGGCCCCAGCAGCAAAAACCTGTCAAGCATCAGTAATCCTCCATCCCATCACCGGAACCATGTCGATGGTCATGACTTCCTCCTGGAAAGGAGACAGACAATGTCGACGAATGATCAAAACGTAAAGCCCGAGCAGCGGCGACCCAAGGATGTCGGGGCCGTTCCCGAGAAACCGGAACCGGCCGACGCGGAATCGATGGCGCCGCCGGTGGTGCAGCCGGCTGGGGTCAGGGACAAAAGCGAACGACCCGTGGTCAATCCGATCACTGGTGTCGCCTCCTGATCGACCGCGGTCGATTATCGTGTGGAACCGCTGAACCGCCTCTTGAAACCTCTGAGGAAAGGGTCCATATACCCGTCCTGCCTGAAAAATGGATGCGCGTGGTATCGACGTCGTCGAACTGCTCGTTGTCCGACAGGATAAGGGCGCTCCCCGCAAGGGTCGAGCGCCCTTTTTGCTCTACAGCCATTGCTCATGGCCGCTACTTGCATTCGCCTTGTCCGCCCAGTCTGGAGGGCACGGTGTTTAAGGCGTCAGCCCGCCTCGCGCGACCTCAGTGCGCTCCTTCGACCGATTTCCGTCATACCGATTGCGTTTTGCCTGAAGGCGCGCAATTTTCTCAATCAACGTTCTCGACGGAGAGCTTTTAGGCTTTCTGAGAGAGACCTGATGAGTCGGATGTTTTCCTTGATCGCCATTCCCTTGGTGTGAGAATGCTGGTGACGTAGCTCTGCGTCCAGTTCTTAATGGCAACCCGCTTCATCGATGACGGCTCGCATCGACAACAAAATACAAACGCGGTATTCGCAGGCTCCGACGCGGGAGCCGAGCATTGGGCGACAAACTCCTCCCCTGGCGCCGCCATAAACACTATCGTGAAATGATTACTTCCGCCTGGGGGTATTCCCGCTCTTCCTTGTAAAGAATAATGTAGCCGGGCAAGGCCGTGGCTTGCCACCCACCGGGCAGGTGGCTCACGATGCTTTTGATCGCCTCTCGTGGTGTCATCGGCCCGCCCTTGGCGGGGAGGGACACGGATGCTAGGTCCACATGGGGTTTTCGGCTCCCACCGCCCTTTCCTTGATATCGGAAAGTGTAAGGCAGGGCATCCTTCAGCCGTGCGAGCGCGCTCGCCGCGGTCTCATTCTGATCGATGGCGAACGCCATCTCCCTATCGATGTCGATTGGGAACTTTGCGTCGAAGTTCCTTGGATCGACCCTGGTTGTGTCTCGCTCGCGGCCCGGATCGTTCGATCCGAAGCCACTACCATTCCAATCAATAGCCTTGACGCCGCCGTAATGACGGATCAGGTCAGATTCCAGATCCACGGCGGTAAACACGAACACGCGCACCGCCTTGAAGCTTACACGAGCAGGGTCGAGGCCGACGCGATGCATCACCTTGCGCGCATGGCGCGACAGGCGCTTGTGAAGGCCGGCGTCGGCATCGGTTTTGCCGATGTAAACAAGCTGATCGTCCAGAAAAAGCTGATAAACGCCTTGTTCTTCCGGAATGGCGGCGAGGTTGGTGGTGTTCAAGGGCACGGCACCCAAGCCGTCCAAAACCTCGATCAGTCGAACAAGCAGGGCTCCAGGAAGATCGAACTCAAATTCGACATAACCTGTCATGCGGCGATTCCGGAAGCCTTGAACTGCAAATGCGCGTTCACGCTCGACGCCACGACATGCGCTAGCTCAACGGGCACGGCATTACCAAGCTGACGCATGGCCTCGGACCATGATCCATGCAAACGGAAGTCGTCGGGGAAAGTTTGAAGCCGCGCGCTTTCGCGCACGGTGAAATATCGGACGCTGCCATCGGGACGCAGCAGCATGTTTTCGCCACCAGGCACGCCATGGACGCCCGCCTTGAGCGTCTTCGCCGGCTCGTCGAGCGGACTGCCCGTATGCCCCGGATATGATCTGGCTCCGGGCTGGAAACGGTGATTGAGGTAGGTCATGGATTGCTTTGGCTCGCGCTCCGGATCCGGCAGGTCGGCGATCGCGTCGCGCGTGGTCCGCCACGGCAGGGTATCCGGCTGCCGACCCAATCGCGCCACGCGTTGACGATAGCGGTCCCCTATATCCCGATCGGCCTCTCGAACTCGATGCCGATCCCAATAATCACCGTGAACCTGGTCCCACAGAAGGGCGTCCAGGGAATGAGTTTCCGCGGGAAATGCCCACTTGATATCAAGGTCCGACCGGAAGCCCACGAAGACGACGCGCTCCCGACGCTGCGGCACACCATGGTTGGCGGCGTTGAGCACGCGATACACGACGCGGTATTCTAGCCCGGCGACCCGCCGGCGGCTGGTATGGTGGCGCTCTAGCCGCTGAAGGTGACCTTCCCAGCCCTCCTCGGATTTCGCGACTATGTCCGGATAGGTCATTTGCAGCAGGATGTGAGAGACGTAGGTCGCGAAACTCTCGCGGGTCAGGCCCTTGACATTCTCGAAGATGAAGGCGCGCGGCCGGGTCTCCCGGACCGCGCGGACGGCCTCTGGCCACATATCGCGGCGATCGGCGTGAGCCTGGTGCTTTCCCCCCAGGGAAAACGGCTGACATGGCGGACCGCCAGTCACAAGATCAAGCTTGCCCTCGAACCCGCGAAAGTCGACGCCACGGACGTCGCCCTCAATCGGCATGGGCCAGCCTGCGAGAGAAGCGATCCCTTTCTCGCGATTCTCGCGGATCGTGTCGCAGCACCAGCGATCCCATTCAACGACGGCTTGCGGGGTGAAACCAGCGCGGCTCACCCCCATGCCTAGGCCGCCCGCCCCGGCGAAAAGTTCGATTGCCCGCATTATCCCTCCAGGAATTGCCTTAATTTGTTCTCTAATGGTTCACTATTCCGCAATTCACATTCCCAGACAACTAAAACCTGCCAACCCCGGCCCTGAAGATTGGCTTCCGCCCTGGCATCTCGCGCCACGGTCGTCTCGAATTTCGGTTCCCAAAACTCCAACCGCGACTTCGGCAGTCGCGCGAGGCGGCAGGTGGGATCGTCGTGACGATGCCAAAAGCAGCCATGAATGAAAATGACCTTGCGGCGTTTTCCAAAGACAATATCGGGCTTTCCGGGCAATCCCTTGCCATGCAAGCGATATCGATAGCCCATCCGGTGGAGGAGGCGTCGGACCACCATCTCCGGCTTGGTGTCCCGGCTACGCACCAATCCCATTCGTATACTGCGTTCTTCTGGTGTCAGGCTGTCCATGCGACGGCCACTCTCATCTGCTTGCCCGTTCAAAATCGGTCTTCAAATTTTACCTGCCGAACTAGCGAGATAATGCCAGTGAGTGCAAGTCAGTGAACCCGCACGCCGAGGTTTTATCCCACCTTTGTCGTTGCCAGGCACCGATCACCGCTCCGATCTTGAGAACCGGCCGGTGTACACACATGATCATTGTGGGATCGCAACGCAGCGTCCACCAAATCGTAGGTTGGATGCTTCGGCGGGTGCCTTGGCCTGCTCCATCATCATCGTAAAATGACGCGATGCTCGTTAGTGAACGTGGTCGCCTCCTGATGATCGAGGGGAGGGCTGGATAGAGTTCGTCTTGGCCATAGGTCTGGCGTTTTGCGAGGTTAGCTATTTGATCTGGATGCCTAGTTCGTTGCCTCTAAGACCGCTCAGTCAGGTCTATCTCGTGAGCCGGACGCCTTTGCCCCCGGTGGGCGCGTTTCCTTCTTCAAAAAAGATGATTCCACGCTCTTCATATACGCGCTTTATGGCGTCTATTGTAACCGGTTGCGGTCCGCGCGGGCCTGCATCATCCTGTTCGACGCGGCTCACTGTGTTCGCTGTCACCCTTGCCAATTCGGCAACTTCCCGGACGCCAAGCTTCAACATCGCGCGGGCGGCTCGAGCTTGAGATGGATTCACGGAGACCTCGTATTTATTTCGATACAGGGTATTGACGTATCGACGATGATGTTATAGATACACCGTATTCATAGTGCCATCAACGTGCAAGGCATGCTGGGAGCAATCGCGCCCGGCATACGGTTGCGCGCGCATCAAATACGGGGAGCTCCTCCACATGGAACTACGCCAGCTCTCCTACTTCGTCGCGGTGGCCGAGGAACTGCATTTCGGCCGGGCGGCCGCCAAGGTGCGCATCGCCCAGCCGGCGCTTTCCAACCATGTGCAGGCACTGGAGCGCGAACTCGGCTGCGCGCTGTTCATCCGCTCGACCAGGCGGGTGGAACTGACCAGGGCAGGGGAGATCTTCCACGAGCGCTGCGTCGGGATCCTCAGCGAGGTCGACCTTTCCGCCGAGATCACCAGGGCGGTGGCCGGCAAGACGATCCGGCAGATCAGGATAGGCACCGTCTATCCGGCGACCACCGGCGTGCTGCCGGCGTTCCTTGGAAAGATCGCCCGCAAGTACCCGGATATCCGCATCCATATCTCAAGCGGCAATACCGGCGACATCATCCGCGGCCTGGAAAACGGCCAGATCAATCTCGGCTTCATCCGACCGGTGGAAAACATCGGCTCGTTGCGCTTCTCCTCGATCGCCCATGAGCGCTATATGCTGGCGGTGGCGAGGACGAACCCACTGGCGGAGCGGACGGAGATTGGCATCGACGACCTGCGCTCGGAAAGGATCATCGCCTTCAATCGCAAGAACCTCTCCTACACCGAGCGGTACTTCAACGAGAAGTTCGAGGAATACGATCTGACCCGCAACATCGCCTATAGCTGCGACGACACCTATTCGCTGGTGTCGCTGGTCTCGGCCGGGCTTGGCATCGGCTTTGCGCCGGAATGGACCGAGGGCCTGCCGAACCGGGCCTTCGAGCTGAAGGCGGTCAGGGGCATCGACTTCAGGATCGGGCTTGGTGTCGCCTGGAACAAGGAGGACCCGACCGCCTCGCGCGATGACATCGTCGATATCGCCCGGTCATTGGCACGCGCCTCCAAGTAAGGCGAGGGGCACCAGGGGTGGCGGGGCGCTGAGCGGGAGACGCGCAATAGAGCATTGCGCGAGCAGTTTTAAACTAAAAGTCTGCATTTGCGGGGCAATGACAAACGGAGCCGCGGAGTGCTATAGCCCTACCGCCTTCCGCAGTGTCTCATTTATCCGGCTTTGCCAGCCTTCGTCTTTGGCCGTGAAAGCATCGACCACTTGTGGATCGAGCCGAATGCTCACGGCGACCCGTCCGAGCTTCTTTTCCTGGTGATCGCGCGGTAACGATGAGGGCCTGCGCGACCGATTGAGTGGACGGAGGTCTGGATATCGAACAGTCGGTCGCCTTTGCCCAGGCGATGGAAGGCAAGGGGTGCGATGCAATCCACGTATCAAGTGGCGGTCTTTCACCCGCGCAGTCCATTCCGATAAGCCCGAGTTACCAGGTACCGCTCGCACGGACTATCAAAGCTGCCGTCAACATTCCTGTCGTGGCGGTTGGGCTTATAACAGAGCCAACGCAGGCGGAAGCTATTGTTGCGACGGGCGACGCCGATCTCGTCGCTCTCGCCCGTGCGATATACTCTACGATCCGCGCTGGCCATGGCATGCAGCGGCGGAACTTGGCGGGCAGGTCACCGCACCGAACCAATATCTTCGGTCGCAGCCGTCCAAGTATAAGAGCTTGTTCGCGCCATGCGCGCGAAAATGGCTCCGTTCCTATCGAAGGTGATTGGCCCGCCACTCCGCTAGTTCCAGCGTAAGCGGGACTTCGCTCAGGCAATGCGGTCGGCCACCAAGTTCCTCCGCATGCTTGATCGTCGAGCGAAAGCGATATCCGGCCGCCGTGGATGGCGTTGCCCGTCGAGTTAAAGCCGCGTTGGAGCCCGCCGACGGTTTAGCAGCCAAGCGCAATGCATTTCCAATGCCGGGTGACTGATGAAGTGCAACTTTCAGACTTGACGCGGCTTACTCGCATCGTGACGCGATCTATTGCAGGGCTGCAAGCGATCGCTTTGCTCTTGTTTCCCACACTACCGCTCCTTGGAAAGCGGCGTATTCGAGAGCTTCTCGCATCATCTTTCCGGCTTCAAAGCGAAGGCCGGCTCTGGCAAGAACCTCACCGCGGAGGCGCATCAGCTCGGCCGTGTAGTAATGCTCCCCGGTGCGGGTACCTAGTGTCATGCCCTTTCCGACTGCGCCAGTTGCTTCGGCGAGATCGCCGACTTGAAGCAGACTGTCCGCCAATACGCCGAGGTAACAGGTCTTATCGACCTCCTGATCGCCCATATCGTCGCAGATGTTTTGCATCTGTGCGATGCCGGAGGGGTCATGTGATTCCGTCACCTTCAGCCAGCCCGAAAAGAAAATTGCCATCTTGAGCCAGAGCTGAAACCCGTTACGGGTAGCAAGCGGGACAAGTTCGTCTACCAATCGGTTAAGCGTCGCGGTATCCTGTCTAAGGGACATCAGAATGCAGCCATTGCCGAGACACGCGGCAACTCGATAGTCGCTCTGGCTTCGAGCATCTTCCTCTGCCGCAAGGAAGAGCTCAAAAGCACGTTTATCTTCGCCGAGCATCTGGAGCGTCCACGACAGATACACCATCGTCATGCTCGGAAAGTCGCTGCCGATCCTGGTGGCGCTGGAATTGTGTGATAGGGCTCGTTCCAACGCCTCCCGAGCCTGCGAGAATCGACCACGGACAAACGCACACATGCCCGCAAATTGCAGCCCAAGCACCAGCGCCTTGAGATTGTTTTCGCGAACGCCGATTTCCTTCAACTGGTCGCTCGCCCATTCCGCGTCGGGAAAGCGCGCCGAATTGAAGGCTATTCCGAAGAGGCCGTCCAACGCGTTGATCGCCGCTTCTGGATCGCCGACGGTTTCGCTCAGGCGCATGACGTTGCGGTAGGCGGAGTTGCTGTCCGCTGTTAGGTAGCCGTACGCGGCGTAGAGGACATCGCCTCTTTCCAATTCTAAGGCGAGTTCCTTTCTATCACGAGTGGTCGAGGCAGGCATCCGTCGAACGCACTCAACGCCCTTGAGGAACATATTTGCGGCTTCCACCTTGGCCCATGTCGCTGCAAGCTTCCTAGCCGCGCTGAGCCAATAGTCGGCGGCGCGCTCGAACAGGCTGGCCTCGTCGTAGTGTTGTGCAAGCACCTCCGGATGCTCGACCACTGTGCGCGGTTCAGTAAGTTCGATCGCTTGCGCCACCAGGGCATGAAGCTGCCGTCGTCTGTCGCGCAGCAGCGCGCTGCGCGCCGCCTCCTGGAGCAGACTGTGGGAAAAAGTATAACGTGGCCAATTGCTGAAGGGCTGCGGCGCAACCAAGCCTACGTCTACCAGCTGCTCGATCTGGGGCCGGAGGACATCCGTCGACACTCCGACAACATGGGCAAGCGTGTTCAAGTCGAACTCCCGTCCGATCACGGCCGCCGTCTGGGCGACGACCTTTACTCCCCCGAGCTTGTCAAGTCGGGAAAGCAGGGCGGACTGCAGCGAAGCTGGAATGGTTGCCCGCCTGTCGCCATTTTGAAAGCTGTCCTCGCGCGCTTCCGCCGCGTCTTCGAGTGTCGAACGCGCGAGTTCCTCGAGAAACAAGGGAACACCTTCGGCCTTTGCCAGGAGCCTGTTGACAACCTCTGGATCAAGCTCGGTCTCGCATGTCAGGCTTCCAATCACGTTTCCGGCTTCTTCCCGGGAAAGCCTTGTCAGCTTTAGGTGGTCGAATTTCCCGTTAAGCACCGGAATATTGCGAGATGTCACGAGAAAGAGGATACGAGCTTCCGACGAGGCTCCCACGAGCGCCTGCAAGAGCCTTCGTGAAGACGGGTCGATCCATTGTTCATCCTCGACGACGCATAGTATCGGTTCCTCGCTCGCCAGATGCTTGAGCCAGCCGACAAAAGCAGCCGTGATCGTCTGCTCCTGTTGGGCGGAGTCGAGTTCGGACGGCGGGAACGAGGGATGCTCCAGGGCTAGCAATCGCGCGAAGATTGGGTAGCTGACCGACAGTGGTACTCCCGTCAAAGAAAGGAACGAGGTCAGTTTCTCGGACGCCAAGTTCGGGGGTTCGCCATCAGCGAGGCCGGCCTCCTGCTTGAGCAGCCGGAGGAACGGATAAAGGGCGCTGTTCGAAAAAGCCGGAGAACATTGCGCTATCAAAGTCTTTCTCTGTTGAAGCCCTCTTCGCAATTCGAAAACGAGCCTGGACTTGCCAATACCGGGCTCGCCGCTGATGGCGGTCACGCCGCCGGTTTCGGCGAGTTCGACTGATCGCCAGCTAGTCAGCAGCCGTTGCAGTTCGGAGTCCCGGCCTACCAGAGGAGTCAGTCGTGATTGCGCGCTAAATCGGTACGTACCAGACAACTCCTTGATCGCACGGCGGACGTGGATCGCGCGAGTGAAACCCTTCAGGCTTTTCGGCCCGAGATCCACGAACTCGAAATTGGTAGCCGTTGCTTCGTACGTATTCTGATCAACGAGTATGGTGTCTGGCTCTGCTAGCGTCTCCAGCCTTTGTGCAAGGTTCGGAACGGGACCGAACGCAACCGTGGAAACGCCAGCCGGAGCTCCTTCGATATCACCAACAACAACGAGGCCCGTGGCAATTCCTATCCGCACGTGCAGGGGTGTTCCATCAGGAGACTCCAACTGCGCGACGGCGGCCTGAACATCGAATGCTAGCTGCAACGCGCGCTCGGCGTTGTTTTCTTCCGAGGTCGGATAGCCAAACAGAACTTGAAACGCATCACCCACATAATTTGCTACGTATCCTCCATGGGAACGGGCAATGGCGCTGCAACGCGCGAGGTAAAGCTGGGTTAACTGACTGAAATCCTCCGGATCGAGACGCGCCGCGAATTCCGTGGATCCGACCATGTCACAAAAAAGGATGGTCAGCTGACGTCGCTCGACAGGATTTTTCTCTTCCCTCGCCATGGGCGTCTTCATTGCCGCAATCGCGGCAAGTAGCGTGCGTCGCGGACCCACGCGCACGCCCATTTCGATTAAATCATGTTCGGTGATCAATGGCAGATTGTTCAGATCGATTTGGGCATAGGCGAACTGTTCCGCAAGATGCTCTAGTCCGATTTCCGCCAGCCAATGCCCGACATCACTCATCGCCGCCCCGTATAATGTTTAACCGCCGGCTGCTACTAGAACTTGCGCATTATTTTAGTTGAAGCTACAATAGCACAGGGCGATATTCAACAATCGAACGATTTTCACTGTATTGTCAGCTTCGGCGGACAAGGACGTCTTTATAGACGAGGCTTCGGTTTGGTCCGCAAATGATGAAAGCCTATGCCAACGGTCCGAACCCCCTGTAATCATCAAGGAGGGACCTATGACTGCGCTTGTTAAAATTGCGACGTTGGCATTTGCCATAAGTATCGGCTTTTCAGTAAGCGCGTTCGCCCAAACTCCGCAATGCCCCGCAGACATAGCGGGGGACGGAGACGAATTCTTCAAAAAATCCAGAAGCTATGCCGTCCCGACCCCAGAAGAACGGCATGAAGTGGAGGATTTCATATCGCATTACGCATGGCTGATGGACAACAAAAATGCGGTTGGGGTGCGGGAGCTTTTCGAGCCGGGAGCTACCTATTTGCTGTGTCAGACGGGATCGAGCGATGAAAAAGATTCTGGGAAAGACGAAACACTCGAAGACTTGCTCAGGATGTCATTCACCGGGTTAGGTGACAAACGCGCGCGCCGTTTGTTCAGCAACATTCTCATCCGAAAGAACACCGCAAATCAAACGTACGAAGCGCTGATTTCGTCTGTCGTATTCACCCAGGGTCCGTCAACCAGTACGGAGCCACCAAAAGTCGATTACATGGCGAGTCTCTACGCGACCATCGTCAGGGACTCTTTTGGCAACACCTTGAAGTTCGGGTCCCTGGTCGTTCTGACGGATCAGAACGGAATTAGTATCAGAGCTCGCTGAACCTTGATACCTAATTCGAAAAGGCCGCGTCCATGACGCACTTGGGGCGACTGTTCGCAATTCCGTTGATCGGACTGGCGGTCCAATTCGGCTCAGTAAGACTGGGGTTCCAGGATGCGTATACGTCGCAAACAAACGTCTTCGCCGTCACCTCGGGATCATTGTCGGCGAGATTGACGTTGCCCGGCGACGCGGCGCTCTTCGATGACCTCGTGCTCAAGTGGAATGGTGACTATTCTTGGGCCCCGGCGACGGGCGGCAGCGATCCCGTGACCAGGTTCGGAGATGAGGCGAGATCCGTGTTCGGACCCATACCCGACGGTGCCTGCGCGGGACCGCAATCGAGATCACTCGGCCTCGAGGTCGACGGAAACTCGGTCGGAGTGGAACCAAATGTCGCCAAGCCCGGATCCCCGCTTGAGTTCGCCCACCGGGAAGCGGGTGGCCAGATAGTTAAATGGACAAGCGCTGTGGCCAAGTGCGACAAACCCTCCCTCGCTGGCGGCGTGACATTCTGTGGGCTGAACTCCCGCATCGCCAGAGTAAAACGGAACCGTGTAGAATGGCTGTTCCTTTGCAGGAAGTCCTCCGACGATCTCGAAGTCCATGCGCAACCCTACTGGACGCAGACCGATCCGCGTTTCTCGCGCTACAGCGCGATCGGCTACAACGAGATAACAGGCGAGATAGCCTTTATCGACGGGCGCAAGGACCGCGGCGTCTTCGATTGGTCAGAGCGCTTTCCGCCGCCCGGCGGACAATCGTATCAGGACGAAATGGGAAGGCGGGAGGCGGAAGAGCTTTACGACAAGACGTTTGAGGTTAACTGCGTATCCTGCCATGACAACAAGAAACCCGCGATCATCGACCCGCATATGCAACAGGCACGAGTGGGGTTCTCGGGCGACAGGCATGATGCGCGGACCACCGCGTTCAGTCTCGGAAGTTTTTTCCCGGGCAGAGTAGCCAACGTTGACGCGCCGTTTCGCGTGATCGGCTCGGACTATGCCTTCGCCCATAGGGGAGCGATGCGAAACGCGAGTGCCTTCGCGATAAAGGGTCACCCGTGCTTTGCCTGTCATAGTCTGACCACGCTGGAGTCCGGAAGGCGTTTCGCCGCGGATGCAACAGGGATGTCCCCCAAGGTCAGAGACCCGACAATAGGGCAGACCGTAGCGATCGCACAGGAAAAGGCGGCTCTTCAAATGGTCCGAGATCACCGGACAAAATGGGCATCCGAGTTCGGTGAGGGAGGGATCATGCCGTGGATGTTACCAAATCACGGCGGAAGACTCTCAGAGGGGTCGGGGCAACTAAGTGCTTCGGAATGGGAACAGCTCAGTGCATGCGCATGGGGAAGCGGCGGCGATATCTGCGGCTTCCGCCCCCTGTTCACAAGCTGCCCGATACCAGGCGAGAGCATCGACACGTTCGTACCCTTCGACTTCTCTGTCGCTTCCCAGCCGACGGTGAACGGCAACGAGCATAGCGCAATTAGGCTGACTTGGAGATATTTGAACGGATACGGAGCGGTCCCCGAAAGGGACGATGTACGGTTCGACGTGGCGCTGAAGCTGGAAGACATACCGTCTTCGAGAGTTTCGCCCGACATCAGCGACTACCCGGGCGTGGACGAATCCAAATCCGCCATTGCTTTAGGCCCTGGCGTAGTTGTCAGTCGCACAGCAGAAAATTACCTGTTGATACGCAACGTGTCGTTTGAGGGGCACCGCAGATGGACCGATGCTCCAGCAACGAGTGAAACGCGCCGCTACTCGATTGCCATCCCGGATGTTTGTGGGAAACGCTACCTTTTTCGCATCTTGCCGAAACGCTTTTGTTTCGAGAACTCTGGAGTCGTTTCCGGCAAACGGGACTATCTAGCCTTTTACGATTCCGGCTGTGGCGAATAATCTCATTAAGTTGAGTGGTGTATCACGTGCCGCTAGAGCAACGCGACAAGATTTCCGTTCTGCGTCGGATTGGAGGGGAGAAGCCTTCGCCAGCTAATGCCGGGTGTCCAGAAGCGGTTCGTCGTCGTCGAAATTGCCGTTGCTGACGGCTTCGCATGAGTTGAAGCTACGGCCCCCACCTCCGGTTCCGTATGCGGTCAACTGCACCATCACGGCCTTCGCTCTTTCAAGGGCTTCATCAGCGCTGACTGCGTGTTCGTCGGCGACCTTGTCAGAGACGGCGTCGCCGTCATCTCCGATGAAATCGATCTTCCAACCGCCAGCTTCGTGCTCGATCCTCGTATCCGCCAGATGCATGTCATCCAGCCTTCTTGTTCTTGCGTGATGCCGCCATCGAGCTCTACAACGAGGACTGTCGCTCGGTAGAGGAGATGGCGACCGTTCTGATCGGCACTTACGTCGGGCTTGCCGCCACGCGCGTAAACGCGCCATCTTCGAGCTCAGTGCATTGACAGGCCAATTCAGATCGGGCTGAACTCGACGAATTCGCACTGCATGTGATCCGACCGCGTCTTCATCCAGTCGTAATCCCCCTGGTCGATTGCCGAGCAGATCATTCCAGGCAACACGGTACCGGATGGATTGGTCGCCGCTTTCCGAGCGATGTACCGCCATAATATGCCGAGGTATCGGACCGGTCCTTCTCGATACGAGAGAGTTGGACGACACCGCATGGATCTTCGGGCTGGGATGATACGACCCAAGCACCACCATTCGCGAAGTCGGAGACCCAGACGAACTCCTGCGTGAACGGGTTCGAGCTGACCTGGCAGGTCCGAAGATGCTTCGCGTGGTCGGCCCTGGTAATCTTCAGGGCGATGATCAACATTCCCGTTCCATCGTGACAGGTGCATGCACCAATCTCCTAAAGCCGCTGTGGCAACCTTATTCATGAGCCGTTTCGGGCAAGAAGTAGTTCCTCTCCCTTCACAAACAGCTGATTTTCGTCGGAAGGTCTTCTCGTTGTGTCCGTTCCTGACGACCGTGGCTTAAAGGCTTGCCTTTCTTTTCCGTGCACTAGGTTTGGCTTGGATATCAAACGCTGATTGGACCCCAAATGTCTGTTTCCGACGATCTCACGCTACAAGTTGCAAATACTCGGCCCCAAGATGCGGGAACGGGGATAGCCAGGCTCTCAGCGGCAGCGATGAACAAAATCGGAGTGAACGAAGGGGAATTAATCGAGTTGGTTGGCAAGCGTCACACGGCTGCTGTGGCCGTGCGACCATACCCCGAAGACGAGGGACTGAACATCATCCGTCTCGACGGTCTCCAGCGGGTGAACGCTGGTGCCACGAGTGGAGACCACATTGAAGTTCGAAAAGCTGAGGCCCGACCAGCCGCCAGGATTGTACTGGCACCAGCTCAGAAGAACCTTGTGCTTCAAGGATCGGGCGATGCTCTGCAGCGCGTCTTTTTGCGTCAGCCGATGGTCGCGGGGGATGTGGTCTCGACCTCGGTCCAGCAGAGGAGCCGAGATCCCCGAATGCTTCAGGCCTATGGCCTCCAGGAAATCCGGCTGGTGGTTGTCTCGACACATCCCCGCGGCGTTGTGCAAGTCAACGAGCAGACCGTTGTGGAACTGCGACCACAGTACGAGGAGCCCAAGGAGGCGCGGCGGGCGGATGTAACATACGACGATATTGGCGGGCTAGGCTCCTCGGTTGAGCAAGTCCGCGAGATGGTGGAGCTTCCATTGCGCCACCCCGAGCTCTTTCAACGCCTTGGCATCGATCCGCCGAAGGGTGTCCTGCTTTACGGGCCGCCCGGCACCGGAAAGACGCTGCTCGCTCGCGCGGTCGCCAATGAAACTGAGGCGAATTTCTTTCACATCGCCGGCCCTGAGATTATGGGGAGCAAATACGGGGAATCCGAAGAACGTCTTCGGCAGGTCTTTCAAGAAGCATCACAAAACGCACCATCAATCATCTTTATCGACGAAATCGACTCCATTGCTCCGAAGAGGGAACAGGTCACAGGAGAGGTCGAGCGACGGATCGTTGCGCAATTGCTGACGTTGATGGACGGCCTGGAACCGCGTCAGAATATCGTTGTCATTGGTGCAACGAACCGGCGCGACGCCATTGACGAGGCTCTACGCAGGCCGGGTCGCTTCGACCGGGAAATCGTCATCGGTGTGCCGGACCAAAATGGCAGGAGGGAAGTTCTCGCGATCCACACACGCGGCATGCCGCTCACCGAAGATGCGGATCTTGATGAAATAGCACGGACGACATATGGTTTCGTCGGCGCAGATCTCGGTGCTCTCGTGCGAGAGGCCGCAATGGATGCCCTACGGCGGGTCTTGCCCGATATAAATCTCAAGGAAGGCATCCCGCCTGAGATCCTTGAAAAGCTTATCGTCTCGCACGACGACTTCATGTCTGCAATGAAGCGAATTCAGCCGTCTGCGTTGCGCGAGATCATGATCCAGGCACCCAATGTGCGCTGGGAGGATGTCGGCGGTCTAGATGACGCACAAATGAAGTTGCGGGAAGGGGTGGAGCTTCCCCTCCGCGCCCCACAGTCATTCAAACGGATGGGTATTCGACCCGCCAAGGGCTTTCTGCTGTTTGGTCCTCCGGGCACGGGCAAGACGCTGCTCGCAAAGGCGGTTGCCCGCGAGGCCGAGGCAAATTTTGTCGCGACCAAATCCTCGGATTTGCTGTCAAAGTGGTACGGCGAGTCCGAGCAGCAGGTGTCGCGCCTCTTCGAACGAGCACGTCAGGTCGCTCCGACGGTAATTTTCATTGACGAGATCGATTCCCTAGCCCCTGCAAGAGGAGGTGGCCTCGGAGAGCCTGCGGTCACAGAGCGTGTGGTGAATACGCTATTGGCGGAAATGGACGGCTTGGAAGACATGCAGGGGGTCGTGGTCATGGCCGCCACCAACCGTCCCAACCTATTGGATCCAGCCCTGCTGCGGCCAGGCCGGTTCGATGAGCTTGTGTATGTGCCCGTGCCTGATACCAAGGCGAGATTGAAAATCCTTGGAATTCACACCAAGAAGATGCCTCTCGCCGCTGACGTGGACCTGGATGACCTTGCGGCGAAGACTGAACGCTTTACTGGCGCTGATCTGGAAGACTTGACACGTAGGGCCGGCCTGATCGCGCTTCGTCAGTCCCTGGACGCCGAGATCGTGACAAGTGCGAACTTCGCTAAAGCACTCGAAGAAGTTCGGCCGTCCGTAACACCCGAGGTCGAGCGCGAATACGAGGAAATGCTTCGGACTCTGAGACAGGAAAACCCCCAGCGAATGCAGATCGGATTTACACCGTTGAAGATTTCAGGAAAATAGCACGCAGACGACAACAAGCCGGCATTCGCGTTGCTGTTGCCGCCTGAACTGGCGACGGTTTGTAGTCAAAGGTTTGGGAAGCTTCGTCGCCTGGCTATGAAACCGGGCGCGAAAAACTGGTAGGAGGCACTTCGAGGCTTGCCCGACGTTGGGAAACGAGGATGCGGACGCCAGCAAAAACCAACAGGAGCAACCAGGGCATTTAGTATAACGGCTGGGATAGTAATTCACCTGACCTTGCCCCGTTGAAATAATCCATTTTGAAGTAAGCTCTGGCCCCTGAGAGGACCAGAGGATGAAGCGCAATCGTTTCACAGACGAACAGATCATCGGCATAGGAGCACGAGGCAGGCACGCCGGTCTCGGAGCTTTGCCGCAAGCATGGCGTCAGCGATGCCAGCATCTATAAATGGAAGGCCAAGTACGGCGGCATGGAGGTGTCCGAGGCCAAGCGGCTGAAGACGCTTGAGGACGAGAACACGAAGCTGAAGCGGCTTCTGGCGGATGCGATGCTCGACAATGCTGCCTTGAGAGACCTTTTGGGAAAGAAGTGGCGACGCCCGCGGCCAAGCGGAAAGCTGTCGCGCATCTGATGAGCCATCATGAGATGAGCGAACGGCGGGCGTGTAAAGCCATTGGTTTTTGCCGAATGACGGTCCGTTACGAGACCAGGCGCGACGATGATCATGAGCTTCGCGAGCGAATGAAGGCCTTGGCGCATGCACGTCGCCGCTTCGGATATCGACGCATTCACCGGTGAGCGGCTGATGTCGACTTCCGCGCGTGTTCCGCATGATAACCGGCAGCCGCTTGCTGAAGCTTTGATGGCGCGGCAGGCAGGGCAGGGCGAGCGGCTTGCGAACAATCTCGCGGAAGGCTTCGATACGGGAAGCGACAAACGTCGCCATCTCGACGACCTCGGCACTCTTGGCGATTTCGGTACCCAATGGTGCGAAAGTCGAGGCGAAAATCCGACTGATGTTTTCATCTAGCGCCACGACCAACTCCGCTCTCGTCCATGACCCGGCCAAAGGTGTGCTTGTCGCTGGTGGCAATGACTCGGGTGGAAACGTGGGCACTATGCAGGTCGCAAGCGGCTTTGCGGTCGGGGGAGGCGATGTCTGGACGAACACCAGCAGGCAGGTTCGATACGTGGCAGGTGCTGGTGGCATCTGGGTTTGGAACGACGGGTTCTATTTCCCATGCGGGAGGATTTCATAATGGCTTATGTGTCTCGATCGGACGACGGCGCAATCGATAGCGTGTTCGAACAACTGCAGGAGGGCAGGGCGGAGGAATTTCTGTCTGATGACGATCCGGCAGTTGTCGCGTTTCGGAATGCCCCGCCCATCGTGTCGTCGGTATCGGCGCGACAATTCCGCCTGATGCTTCGGCGCTCCGGCCTCCTCGACCAGGTCAAGGCATGGGTGGCGCAGCAGGATGGCGAGACCCAGGACGCCTTCGAATACAGCGGCACCTTCGTCAAGGACAACCCAATGTTGGCGGCCGGCTTCGCGGCCATGGGCTTCGCGTCGCAGCAGATCGATCAGATTTTTGCGGCCGCGGCTTCTCTCTAACCGTCAGGGGGTCAAATAGCCGGCGTGTATACCGTATCGAATGGCTATCAAAAAAGCGCCCCCGATGCCGACGGCGAGGAGAACTGTCATACGTGTTTCGTCCTTCAGCAATTTTAACTCCTCACAAAAAAAAACTATGAAGTAGGCCTTCCAGGCCGTCAGTATCGGGTAAGGACATACTTGCGTGGATGGCAGATGGTAACAATCTCCGTGTGAGGACGGTACGGCGGGCGGTACTCCACCAATAGCTGACCGCACTCGTGAAAGGTCTTCCTGACATACACCTTTTTAGGGTGGTAAACGACGTGGCGCGTAGCCGGTGGTGGGCGATAACCCTCGATCATGTCAGCTGCAAAAACCGGCTGGCACAGGATAGCTGTGGCACTGACAGATAGAGAAACGGCTAGTGCTCGAAACATATTTTCCTCCTTGATGGTGTTAAGGAAATATGGCGAAGGGCGAAGATGTCGAGTCTTGGCTACCCCACCTCCCTGACATCATTTGATGCGCTGCCGCGCTAAAAAGCCAAGCCGCCTCCGAGCGGCATTTTCACATCCAAAATCGGAGAACTCTCCATGCTCGTCCATAACTGGCGCGAGGTGCTTAAGCGCGCCTGGTCGGTAGTTAATATGCACATAGAAATTACCTGAGCAGAGGAAACGATAATGCCGAACGAAACGATTCTGGCAGCCGCCGAAGGGTTGCCGAAACTGAGCAGGCGAACGCTTCTTGGAGCCGTGACCGCCATCATCCCGGCGGCCGCAACTCCTGCTAAAATGAAGGCTTTCGACTGGGATGCTTTCTTCGCGGAGGCAACTCCGGCCCAACTTGCCAGCTTTCACGCAAAAGCCCTCACCGAGGCAATGGCCAAGCTGCACCCCGGGCTGTCATGGCGTCATGTGATCGACCACAAGGTTCAGTTCGTTCTCGTCGTGGGCGACGAACGGCCGGCCGTTTCACCTCGTCAGGAGGTGTGACCATGCGCATCTCGCGGTTGGTGCATATACTTGGCTCAATGAGCGAAGCCGAAAAACTCGGCATCGTCGCCAGAGTCAACCATCGTGCGAATATTGAAGCCTGTATTGAGGATCTGATCGGCATTCTCGACTTCATGGACGGCGACGAGAACCTGGAACCTGACAACGACAACGAACCCAGCCTCGGTCCCCTGAGCATGTCACGCAAACGCATTTGAACCGCACCGGGTTTGCCGGAGGCCATTTCGTTTAAGTTATGCGGCCACGGCCGGTGCGTCCAGCATGGCATAGTATCGTTCTTCGGCCTCGGCTGGCGGTATGTTGCCGATGGGCTCCAGAAGGCGGCGGTTGTTGAACCAATCTACCCATTCCAGCGTGGCGAATTCCACGGCTTCGAAGTTTCGCCACGGTCCTCGCCGGTGGATGACCTCGGCCTTGTAAAGACCGTTGATCGTTTCGGCGAGAGCGTTGTCGTAACTGTCGCCAACGCTTCCGACAGACGGCTCGATGCCTGCCTCCGCTAACCGCTCAGAATAGCGAATGGACACATATTGCGAGCCGCGGTCGGAATGATGAACCAGGCCGCCGCGGTGAATGGGCCGCCGATCATGAAGTGCCTGATCGAGGGCATCGAGCACAAAGCCCGCATGGGCAGTCCGGCTCGCCCGCCAACCGACGATGCGGCGAGCGAAGGCGTCAATGACGAAAGCCACGTAGACGAAGCCCTGCCACGTCGCCACATAGGTGAAGTCTGAAAGCCACAACATGTTTGGCGCTGGCGCACAGAAGTGTCGGTTCACCCGGTCGAGTGGGCATGGGCCGGTCTTGTCACTGATCGTCGTGCGGATCGGCTTGCCGCGAATGATGCCCTGCAGCCCCATCACCCTCATAAGCCGAGCGACAGTGCAGCGGGCGATGTCGAAGCCTTAACACTGACGCCTCCCGATGCTGCCACCAGGGCGGAGATTCTTCGGTACCATACCGGGGTAAGCATGCCACCTGAATCCTTGATCGAGATTGCAACGGTCTCGAAGGCAGGTCGCCTGCTGCACTGGAAGAGTTGGTGCGGAACGGCGCGGAAAGAAGCAAGGGACGAGGGTCGCGAACTTGATCTACGCGACCTGCAAGCGCAAATACCGGAAAAGCGAAAGTACACGCCGCAACAGTTGTTCCGCCTCGGCGTGCACGAGGCCGGACATGCATTGATTTCGCTGGCACTCGGCTATGCGACATCTGCCACAATCGAAATCAAGGAATCGTTCGACCCAACTGCAACCTCATATGCCGGCGGACAAACGTCCTACGACCTTGTCGACGACCACCTTCCCACCGACACCACCCTTCTTAACAGAATTGCGGTCGCAATCGCTGGAATGGCAGCGGAAGCTACCGTTTTCGCTGACCGGTCGTTGGGATCAGGAGGACTTATTGGTAGTGACGTGAAACGCGCAACTGCAATTGCTCGGCGACTGGTTGCATCTTACGGCCTGGGCAAAACACCGATCTTCTTTGCTACGGTCGAGGAAGTAGCCGGTACGACGTTACCCGCTGCTCTGGAGAATGAAGTCGTCAAGATATTGCGCATCCAATATGAACGTGTCCTTGGCATTCTGGTCGATCAACGACATCGACTTATTGCTGTGGCTGGTGACGCCGCCGCCCATGGTAGCCTAAGGATCGAGCGAGACGTACGGGGAAACGCAGCTTAATGGTGCCCGTGGCGCGGTACAGCGAGGCTCTCACGCCCCGGTTCTCAAGAGTTATCAGTCCAAATTTTGGTTCGATCAATCCAGATTTTGGTTCGCTCGTAGGTGGAAAAAGCAGTGGCTTCTTTAGGTCGTCACATAAGCGCGAAGTCCGGTTCACTTCGTCCATAGCTTTGAGAAGCTCAAGAAGCCAGCGATCCGCCATCGGGCCGGGCTTCGCCCTTTTACATCCAAAATGCAACTTTCTCGAACCACGGCAACAGCGTCGATGTGGGGTTGATCATTCGGCGCAACGCTTCCTTAAGGTAGATGGTGTCGAGCGGCGGAATTTCTGTCTGACATTGTTTCCTCCCCGTTTGGTAAGTCCGGGCGCGCCTTACGCGCTTATTCGCACCAAAGGATACGCCCCTCGCGAACCCAGAAGTGAGACCTGCACCCGGATTTCCGCCAAACCGACGGATGTAGCGAAGGCCGCTCGACTTCGTTGATGCTGATGTCCCACCGCGGGAGGGTGCCCTCAAGGATCATCATTTCGATCCGTTCGCCACAGCCACAGGGGCACCGCATGCCGACACTCCAGTCATCACCGTCATCGCGGGTCAAAACAAGATCACGGGCAGGAAGAACGTCAGGCAGCGCGTCTCCGTCGACGATCACCAGGCGGCGGGCAGGTCCGTACTTGTCCCAGATGCGGCGAAACCATCTCATGATATTCATGCCGCGTCCTTCCGTGGTCTGCGGAAGAGCGGCAGCCCAAGCAGCGGCTCGGCGGCGCCGCGACCGAGAAGCGCGTTGTCGCCACGTTCGAAATCGTCTTCCGAGAAATGATCCTCGTCGCAGGCCGCCAGGCTGAACGCGACGCGCGCATAGTTGCGGTTGGCTTCCTGTCGGAACGGATAGGCTCGAGCGATGAACTCGTTCATCATGGCAGATGCCGCCCGCATGTTCAGCGTGATCACCGACGGCGCCTCCTCAAGGATTCCCTTGATGTAGCCTGCCTCAAGTTCGGCACGGAAAGCGTTGGGGTCGGTGCGCTGTAGGTATTCGGCGCGCAGGCTTTCCTGCGTGTACACACTACGGTCGGCAAGGGTGGAGCCGCCAGGCTGCACGTAGTCGATGCGGCCGCTGACATCGGCAATGGCGACATTGCCGCCGTCGAGAAACGTCGGGATCGTGACTCCCACGTCGAACAGCGGAATGACGAACGCGGAGGCGATCAGATCGGCGTACTGACGACCCTCCTTGCTGTCGACGCAGCAGAAGATGACGTCGCACTGCCCGACAGCCTCGATCGCTTCACGCGTTCCAAGTGTATCCGCGACAGAAACCGCGACCCCGTCACCGCGGTGGCCCGCAATTGCCTGCGAGAACATTTCGACCTTGAGCCGGCTGCGCGCTGCATCCACTGAAGTCGAATTGAGAATGCGGTTGAGGTTCTTCTTCTCAATCTTGTCGGGGTCGACGAGTGTCACCGAGGCGAATCCAAGCCGTGCCACTACCTCCGCACCGATGGAACCGGTGCCGGACACACCTATCACTGCGGCGGATAGTCGACCGAGCTCCTGGGTCATCGATCCGGTGAAGGGAAGAACTCGACCCTGTGGAACAGCGTTCTCGATGCCGTCGTTCCACCAGTAAACGATGTCATCGCCAGCTATCGTCACGAGATCGACAGCGCGCATTCCCATGTCGCACGAATAGAGACGGGCACGGATTGCGCCTTCGGGGGTCATGATCGCCGAGCCATGGCGGTCGCCGAATGCCTGGAAAAGGCCCGGGATGACCCGGCGGTCGCTTTCATCATCGACATCTGAAAACTGCAACCACCCACCCGGATGCGAGTGCAGCAGGATGATTACGAGTGCTTCCGGGTCGGCGATATCGATAGCGTCCTCGATATAGGAACCGGGCCAGACAAGTGCATCCGGCTTGCGAAGGGGACAGGCGTCGTGCGGAACAAGGATGGCCTGCCGAACAACCAGTCGATCACGAGGTCCGGGCGAGGGAGCGCAGATAAGGATCGCTGCAGCTTCGTTCCCGTCGGACAGAAGATGCCCCTTGAGATTCGAATGTGTGATCCCGGCCAGTGCCAGGGTGATAGCGGGCATCATTCGCCGACCTCCTTGATGAGCGAGGACTCTACAAGCGCCAGATGGGTCACGACGTTGTCGTGCTGAGGATTCCACGGAACAACGCTGCCGCGGTGGCGCGACCAGCGCTGAAACGGCCGGCTGCCAATGGTCTGGGTGGCCTCCGTTGCGGGGATCGCACCACCAGTCACCCGCTGGAGAGGCGGGTAGACGTAGAACATGTCGATTTCGGTCTGGGGATACGTCGGCGGGATCATCAAAGCCATCGTGGTGGCCTTGGCAGTGTAGCCGTCGGGAACGGGGTAGTCGCGGATGATCAGCCAGCGGTGCCCGTCGCTGCTGCGGGTCTCCCAAGCATAGCCGAGACCGTCGAGGTAGGCTTCGTCGACTTCAAGGAGAGCGAAGTCACGGGAAGGCGCAACGCGCGCCTCCCCGTTGCTCACGTCCTTCGCGGTCAGGCGAACCTTCTCGATGCCCGGCGCGCGGAGATCGATCTCATCACCGACGGAGAGCTGGCGCTTGGGCTGACCCGCGATCTTGAGGATGATGATCCAAGCATTCGGACCGAATCCTGCACGGGTGAGCGCGTCCACCACCGAGATCACAGGAGTGATCGAGACGATCTTCTTGCCCTGCACGTTCAGTTCCCAGGTCTGCGGCTTGCCGCTGCGGAACTGCTCGATACCGTCCTTCCTGATCTTGACGACGTCATCGTCGCCAAGCAGGCGATCGGGTTCGTCAGTGCGCTCGAGATACAGGCCACGCTCGGAAGGGATGCGGCCCAGCTTGCGGACGACGGCACCGGAGATTTCATCCGCGGGCCAGTCGAAGGATTCGCCTTCGATTGCGATGCGGTTGGTGCCGTCGGCGACCGCAACGATGAACCTCGTGCCGCTACGCAGGTCGGCTTCCTCCTGATCGCGGAGTTCCTCGAGATCGCCGTCATTGCGCCACTGGAAGACATACGGACGCTGGTCGGAGTTGAATCCTGCGAGCTTGGCAAGCTTACCACCGGTGGGCGTGCGGGTCTCGGGATCAAAACCCTGGAAGTTGAGATCAATACCCGCGATTTCGATGGTCGCATGCTTGTCGCCGGGCGGTTCGTGATGTTCGATAGTCATGGTCTGTGATTCCTCACTGTTGAAGGGTGGACTGGGATGTCCACTCTGTTTGCGGAGGAGCCTCTCGATTCCGACATGGAAAAAGTTTTGTCGGAATCCGCATGTCAGTGCGCAAACAGAGTGGAGATCATGGAGGAGGTCGACACATGTGGCAGAAGATGCGGAGGAACAGGTGGATCAGCCTGGAGAACAGTACTACTCGGCGGACGAGGCGATTGCCGCGTTCCGGGCGCTATCTGATACCGATCTGAACAAGCTCGGCAGGATAGCGAACTTCTTAGCAAGCTCGGACGGATACGCTCCGCCGCAGGAACTCATCAACGAATCCTTCATCAGGATCGCCGACGGTAGAAGGCAGTGGCCCCGGTCGCTACCGTTTCTCGTTTTCGTCGGCGGGGTTATGAAGAGCCTGAGGGGCGACAACTACCTGATATCCGAGAAGAGGAAGATTGTTCGGCTGAAGCAGGGCTTCGCCGTCGTCAAGACCGAAGAGCTCCCGATGGTGGCCGCGAACGACGACAGCGAAGAGCTTGCGCGGAAGGAAGAGCTGGAAGACGCCATGTCGAAGCTGCAGGCGCACTTCGCGGGTGACGAGGAAATGGAAATGCTACTGATGGGCATCGAAGACGGCCTGCGTGGGAAGGACCTGCAGGATGCCGTCGGCGTGGACGCCAAGCGCCTCGAGGCGCTGCGCACCCGGATGAACCGTCACATTGAAAAGCTCGCCAGCGGATGCTCGGCGAAAGAAGGACGGCCCTGATGACCGACAAAAAGAAGGACGCGATAGATAGCTTCATCGACTTCATTTTATCCGATGACAACCCGGTTAGTCCGGAGGATGAGGCGAATGTTCAGATGGTCAAGGATGCTCTCGCAGATGCAGCGATTAAACTCGCGAGAGCCCGCTTCGAGCGCGCCCGGACAGGGGCGTTCGCCAGCAACATGAAAGGCATCGCGAGTGACTTGAGCGTCGAACGGGCGAGGAAACTCTACGAGCGCGCCAAGCAAGGCGATGCGACAGCGGGCCTCACTCTGGCCGCAAGGTTCGGCGACGGCTCCATGGATGGTGACCTCGATGCGATCCTGGAAGATCTTGCCGAGCTCGAAGAAGACGCAGACGATGCCAAGGATTGACCCGATACCCGTAAACCTGTCACCGGATTCGCTTCTCCGGTCACTCGGGATCATCCAGCCACGAGACATCGATGTTGAAGCCATAGCCTTTTACGTGGGGCTACGCGTAAAACGCCGCTGCCTGAAATGCTGCGAAGCGATGATCACGGGGCTGGGCAACAAGGGCATTATTTCGTTAAATCCGGGCGGTATGCCTCAGCGGGAACGGTTCTCGATCGCGCACGAGCTTGGACACTGGGCCTACCATCGCGGCGAGACAGTTGCGTGCCGGGCGACGGATATCGGGAAGTTTTCTCGAGCCAATCCGGTCGAGCGTGCCGCGGATCAGTATGCCGCCGACCTGCTGATGCCTTGGCCTATGTTCAAGAACGAGTGCAAGCAGCATCGGAAGCTTGACCTGAAGGCATTGAAAGCCGTGGCCGGCGCATTCAACACCAGCCTGACTGCCACCTTGATCAGGATGATCGACAGCGGAAACTATCCCACGGCGATCATGGTGAACCACGGCGTCATGGGGAAGAGCTGGCACAAGCCAGCGGCGGGAGTACCAGGATACTGGAAGCCGAAAGACGATCTCGACCCCGAAAGCTTCGCCTTCGAGCTACTGCATGATCCGCTGTCGAAGGATGAAGGCTTTCCTCGGCGCATCGGCGCGGATGCGTGGTTCGACAACTGGGCTGCCGAGCGATACGAGATATTCGAACAGTCCTTTCGGATACCGGGTGAGGGCGTGATAACTATTTTGAATCTTGACGCCAACATGGTGCCTTGAGATCGGTTACTGATGCTGTCACAGTACGCATTGCCTGATAGGCGGTCGCGTTTATGTGGCGACGGAAAGCGCCGCACTGCTTTCTTCCGTTAATTTTCTCGACAGAGTCACTCCGGGCCCATGATCACGGCTGCCGTCAAGAAATATGATGCCCTGCGTTTCCAGTGCGACACGTACCTTCGTCACAGCATCCACCAGGACGCTGCCATCCGCTTTCTCGATCCGCACGACAATTTGTCGGCTCACCCCGGCGACGTCAGCCAGCTCTTCCTGACTGAGTCCTAGAAGTGACCGCGCAGCGCGGAGAGCAATCATTATTTCCGGCAACGAATCCATCGGCTCACATGGCCAAAAGGCTCGGCGGTTGTCAACAATTCA
Source organism: Rhizobium sp. CRRU65 (assembly GCF_048551595.1). Lineage (NCBI taxonomy): Bacteria > Pseudomonadati > Pseudomonadota > Alphaproteobacteria > Hyphomicrobiales > Rhizobiaceae > Rhizobium > Rhizobium sp. CRRU65. Next base: position 606,412 of record NZ_JBLYZH010000002.1, read on the forward strand.
TAAGTTCACTGGCCGCGACCTGAATCCTTGCCAGCAGCAGACTAGGTCGATGCGACTTTACTGCAGTTTTAGATATGCTGCGTGCGTTCGACCATCGACCACGGCGCCGAATGTCGTCGCTAATCGTGCAGCGACTTCTTGAGTGCATCCTGCGCATCCGCGTAAAAGAGGACTTGAATCTTCGTCGCCACCTCATCTGAAAGGTCAACGAGAGTTCTTCGGCAGGACACAGGCATCATCACCGTTGTGGCCCCCTTTTCAAGTGCCAGCTCAACGACATCAACGGGATTGTGAATTGGGTCGATCGAGCCCCCTAGATTGATCCCTCCAACAATAATCAGGCCACCCTTCAGCGGCTTGCCAATGAGTGCGGAACTTAGAGCGATCAGCACTCCAACACCCGTTTGAGAACCGCTTTTCGCTGCGTCGAACGAGCGGATTTGAACCGAGAATTCGTGCGCGCGGGGATTTCTGTCACCGACTAACTCCATCGCCCTTGAATATAGGTTTTGCTCGGCAAACTTTACGCTCTCTCGGAAAGAAGGAGGCGGTGATTGGTTGAGGATGCGCACTCCGCTGCCTGAGCCTTCGGTCACCTCGATCCGAAACAAGCCGGTCGCTTCGTCTGCCCCGCCAGGACTTATTACCCAAACCTGCCCCGCGGGAAGAGGATCAGAACCAATACTATCCTCGCTTTGAAGTTCGGGCGTCGCGACGAACTTCTCAACGCCATCCATTCCAAACATGTAACTGAACTGCGTGTTGCGAAACTCTGCGGAGCCGATTCGCTTCTGCTGCTCTTTCACTCTGCGACGCACCTCAAGCGCCAGGCGAACCGCCCATTCGAGGTCCTCGTCAGTTACTTTCATTGATGAATCTGGATACAAAAGCTTTAGCAGACCGGACACGGTTTTGTTGACCGCATTTTGGTCTCGTCCGGAAAGCGCGCCGCCGAAATGGACACGCCCGGGAAGTGCGTTCACTCGTGTTTGCGCTCGCAGCCTTGAGAAGCATTCCGCCAGCACGTCGCTCACCATGCCGAACCGGCTAGTGAATAGATCCTTGCTTACCTTCGGAATATCCCATCCTGGGAGGTAGCAATGGATTCGATCCATAAAGGCGGTATCATTGCGCATCTCCGGAGGCATCGGCCCGAACAAGTGGCCGACGCGCTGTTGATGCTGTACGTCTATGTCAAAATTACCCACCATGACGATGCTGCCCTCGGCTCGAATACTTTCGCGACCACGCGAGAATTCGCCCGACTCCATGTAGCCTTTCATGATGTTTACGCCGTCCTTCTGATCGAAGGAGATGCCTGACACCTCATCGAAACAGACAACATCGTATTGACACACCAAGCCACGTTGCCCGTTCGACATATTCACGAACATCCGGGCTACGGTTGCCTTGCCGCCCGAAACAAGGTGTGCATAGGGCGAAACCTGCTGGAATAGGTGACTTTTCCCCGTACCGCGAGGCCCGAGCTCGACCATGTTGTAATTGCTCTCAACGAAGGGCACCATTCGTAAAAGCATACCGTCTTGCGCTCTCGGCGACAGCTTGTCAGCCTCAAGGCCAACGCTCCGAAGAAGGAAATCTCTCCACTCCTTCGTTGAGAGCTGCGCGCGTCCATGTGCAATCTTTTCCAGGATGTCACGGCTGGATAGCTGGATTTCCCGCAGACTCATGATCTGGAAAGGTCGACCGCCAGTCTCCTGCGCAATGCTCGCGTCATAGCCAAGTTCGACTTCGGCGTAGAAACCGCCTGTGAGCATGCGCTCGTGCGCCTGCACCAGCTTGTCGTCAATGCGTACATCCGTCAGCCGCAGGCTGGGCAATGCTGCGAGATAGCTGTCCGTCTTGGCGTCCAGGCGTGCGGTGACAATATCAATAATCTTGACCGAACCACGCTCTCTCGCCCGGGCCTTAAACAGCTCTTCCTCGCCGGCACGAACCGTGCGATCGGAGAGCTGCGACTGCACCATCTCCAGACCTTCTTCGATCTCAACTGGATCGGTGCTGGCGGCGTATCGCCCCAGCATGAACTCAACGACGTAAGTCGGTACCGGGAACTGGCCGCGAAAACGACGCACCAGGTCCTTTCGCACGATGTACCCCGGGAAGGCTTCTGCGGCCTTTCTGTCAAGTGCGTCGAGTTCCAGCATTTATTCTCCCCCGACCTTCAGGACGCGATGGGCCAGAATGGTACCGTTGTCGTCCACTAACACCAGGCAGGCCGTGTGGCCAACGTTCTCGTCGCTAACCAAGAAGGATGTTTTTCCCTTGTCATCCAGCACTCGGCCACCTTTGATCATGCTCGGACCGCTTGTCTCCGATCCTAATCGAAGATCAACGCGGAGGTCAGTTGCGCCAGATACCTCGACCCGAAGCCTCAAGCCTTCCCACTTTGTCTTCACGTCACCAATATCTTGTTGCGGAACCCCACTCGCCGTGATGTCCAGGATGGGCAATATGCATTCCTGTGGGCTCACCCCGCCGTGAGCATATTCCTGCCCAGCAAAGAATGAATGCGCGCCTGTAGCTGTTGCGACAAACACCTCCGGGTTCCATGTCCACGGGATTTGAAGATAGGTGGTGTGGGCCTTCGCCTTCACCATCGCGCATCGCGATCGCTTGCCTTGCGGTTCGACGAGACCGGTCTCGAGGGCAGCCTTAGGAAGCCCACCCGGCATCAACAACCAGCCATGGTCTGTAACGATGCGGACAGTCCGTCCACTACGTATCAACTGCACCACAGAATCGGCTACATCGCGAATCCCTGCTGCAAGCTGGCCAGCGAGCCTGGCGCCTAGTGCGTGGCCGTCCTCGTCAAACCGTCCGGCCTCTGCCCAAAGCTTGGTGTCAGCGAGCAAGGCATTGCCAGTTTCCCAACCTTGTTCTTCCAGAAGTTTGTACAGCACCGGCTTTGTAGCCGCCTTGCCCTCTGAGGTCACGGGTAGCATGTCTGATGTGATGGGCGGTCCGGAGAGAAGCGAAGCGACGGGCGAGACGAGCGCCTTACAGGTGGCGGTCACCGTGGGGAAACCAGACCATTTCCAGGACTGAACGACGTTCAAGTTTTCGGATTCGAGAATGCGAGCCAACTCTTGCGCCAGGTCCATGCGCAAGCCATCGACAAAAAGGATAGTGGTCGCCGCCGATTTCGCATCCTCTGGTTTCTGTAGCTTCAATCCGCCTGACCGGATCAGTTCCTGAAGGGCGTTGGCTCCGTCCTCAAGCCACGGTAGGTAGACCGCTCGCAAAGCCACTGAGACTGCATTGCGATCGACGTCACGGGATGCCGCTGCCAACGCCCGCATGGCTGCGAAATCTACGGCGGCGCCGCTCTCGATATAGGCCTCCGCCAAGGTGTTGCCGTCATGAGCCTGGAGCGGTTTGGCCTTAGCTACCTCGACCAGAAAGGATAGCGCCTGCGCCAAGGGCGCTTCTCCACGTTTCGCCCATACCGTCTCCCGCCGCCAGCCATGCTGGCCCTCCAGTTCCAGGATTCGCGAGCGAGCATCAGGAGCCGAGAAGCTCTCCAGCTTCGACAGGCTGTCCCTCAGCTCTTTTTCACCTTTGAGGTTCTGCTTGGGATAGGCTTCTGCGTTCTCGAAGAGCGTAGCTGGTTCCTCTGCCCCTAGCAGACCGACGACGCCACCATGCCCCATGCCTGAGGCGAAGCGTGACCAGACATCCGCCCAGTTTCCCTCGCGTTGGGCCAAGCGCCTGGCCGCGTCCTGGACAGATAGCTTGCGGGGATCGAACTTGAGCTGCTTTTCGGCGATGCTGGCGAACGCAGTGAACCGAGCCGGATCTGCTGCGGCGTCGAACACGCCGTCCATCCAATCCAACATGTCCGCCGCAAGATCCGGCGCCAAGAGGGCGTTCAGTGCGTCAGCATCCCACCGCTTTCCTTTTAATTCCTCAAGCGGCTTGGCGCCGAAGCGCAGGGCCGCATGGGAGAGCGCCATCCGGGTGGAGGCATCGTCGGCAATATTGAGCTTCAGTGGCCCTCGATCCGAGGTCAGGAAGGCGCGCAGTGTCCAGTCCTTGCCGTTCACATGGCCGAAGAGGTTTCCCGCCACAGTGAACCAGACCAACGGCTGCAGCAGCGTCGGGCAATCCTCGGCACCCTTCAACACTTCCCGGCCTACGCCAGGGAGATAAAGGATCGGTGTTGCCTCGTCTGGGATTGAGACTGACGGAACAGCCCTGGCTACCACTGCCCGCAGCCAGACTGCGGGTCCGGTGCGGGTGACCGGGTCGTGAGCGCCATAGGTCACGAGTTCCGGAAGGCGCTCGCTTAAGGTGGGAATGAGCGTCAAGAACTCCCCGTTCGGATCGCACCAAACGATGGCCTCCGGGGCTGATTCCGCGCCTGGATTGAAGTTCGCAGTCTCGCGCAGCGCGACGACCAATGAGTCGAGAGGCGTCGTCACTTCTTTGCCACCGTCTCCGGATTGCCTGCCCGCGCCGCGCGCTTCTCCTCAATCGTAGTATGATGATCGTTGATCCGCTCACCTTTGAAGACCGGATACCAGGGAGCCGACGGCACGTCGTTGCCGCGGTCCTTGGTCCACTTGATCCCCTTGGGTTGCTCGCGCAGGATTCCCGCCTCCATGAATGGCCGAATGTTCATGCGGACCCCATCATCAAGGTCTGGATCCCATCCGAACGGCTGCTCCGCCAGCGGCTTCCAGCGCACGAAGATGTCATACGGCGCTTCGCCCTCTAACACCAACTCCAACTTCTGCTGAAGCTCGCGACCCTTTTCGTAGCGCAGGTCGTTGTCCTCATCCTTGGCGCGGCGTAGCGAATCGCCAAGCATTGTGTAGGTCAGCTTGCGTAAGTTCGCCTGGGTAAAGCGGTGATAGTGGACGAAGACGGAAAAGCCATCTTTCAGCCCGTCCCAGATGTGCCAAAGGAAAGGACGCTGCTGGAATAGTGCGCAATGCTGACGGAAGGCGCGGTCGCGCAGCCAAGCTTCCAGGGAACCGTCCTTTCCCTGCTTCTTGTCCAAGACCTCGTCGGACTCAGCGACCAGTCTCCTCTCCAGCGCATCAGACCATTCCGCGCCGAAGGCTGTGGAAAGGAAGGTGCGGAGGCGGTCGGCGAGCGGCTTTTCTCCAGCCACTCCCGCGACTGAGAGAAGACCGTCTCCATCTCCTTCTGGGAGTATCCCCGCCTTTTGCACCCATTCACGTGCCTCAGCGGAAAGCCTAATTGCCTGCTCGGTCTCGGCAGGCCAGCGGTGACCACAAAGACGGGCGAGGGCAACATGTAGGACAGCGCCCGAGTCGGTCTTCGCTGGATGTCCATGAAAGAGCCACTGTATTGGATCACCTGTAAATGGCTCAGGTAGCCCATCAGGATAAAGTTCAGTGGCGACCTGAGCCCAGTGTGCACGATCGTATGGAACCTTCACCAAGGTGCCGGTCGTGACATGAACTGCACGGTCGATCTTTCGTACTTCTTTGAGATATTCACCAGATCCTAGATACGCCGCCACCGCAGATAAATTATCTTCATCAACGATAAGCACAGCAGTGGCCTTGTCGTGACGTTCACCGAAGTAGAAGTTCCAGTTCAAGTCTCTCATGCCGCTTACTATCAGCCCACGTTTTCCCCATGCGCCGTGACCCTGGATGCGTGCTCCCGATTCTCGTGCCAAGGCTCCGCGGCCTTTCTCCCATCGTACAATTTGGTTGCGACCAGAAAACGGTCTCCCCTCGTTCGGAGAACCTATAAAATACTCAAACTTCTGCCCGAGGTCCGCCTGCTCCCAAAACATAAATAGATATCGCCCGGAGTCGCCAGTTGACATTCCCTCGACTGATTGCGCGACTTCAGATAGCAATTTCGCCCTAGGGCGAGGATGTGAAGAGATGACTTGATCAACATTCTGGCGTTGGGCTGTTTGGCTCCATATCGCGACGTTGTTTTCCCTCAGGCCTTTCTTCTTGTTATTGCGGTCTTTTATTTCAGACACATCCAAAATTGCGTGTGTGGCGGAGAGTGGATCTTGGATATTGCTGAATGCCATGAGAACAGTTTGAGGTCCGCGATCTCCGAATTGCTCCCATGCTTCTTCACCGAGTGGAACGAAGAAGTCGATGCCGAGGTTGTCCAACAGTTCTCGACGATATTCTCTATAGCTGCCTTGAAAAAAGCAATGCTGGGGCGAAACACAGGAGAGTGTCCCCGACGGAGAAAGAAGCCGAGATATTCGACTTATCATAGTTGATGCAAGGTCGGCTTTCGCATTGGCAAAATGCCGCTCGACGAATTTCGCCAACCTCTCGTCCTGTTTGCCGCGTCCAAGAAAAGGCACGTTAGTAGCGACGAGGGTATAGTGCCGACTTAGCATCGCTGCCCCATCCGCCATTCCTCGCGCCGCGACGACACCTTCTGAGTGTTCGGGCTCGGCGGAACGGGTTCGCTGCACCAATTCATCAAGAAGTGAACCCACCTTTCCAAGCCTCTGAGGTGACATCAAATCGCCTCCCCTTGGATCGATCAAGCTTCCCAGGAGCGAAGCTTGAGAAAAGATATCAAAAAGCATCTCCAACCCCTTGCGCAGTTCTGTGTCACCATTGGCAAGGGAAGCGAATTCCAACTTCGGCAGTGGCGGGGGCGCGCCAACCCAAGCAATATGGGGCAACGGAAGTGTCTGCCACCCCCCGATCCGCCAGGCGGTCAGGGCGACTGCAAACGCCGCTATCTGGACGCAACGGCCATCGATTTCCAATCCATGCAGGTTATCACGCAGGGCGGCGGCGACTGCATCGGCCGACGTAAGACCTTCCTCAGCTTGGCGCAGAGCGGAGAGTATAGTTAGTGATTCTGTTAGAAAATGCCCGGACCCACAACACGGGTCGAGCATGGTGATCTCGCTAGCTTCTATCGGCCAGCCTGGAAACGTGCCCGCAGCCGGTTGCCAGAGTGCCTCTTCACCTACACCTTGCTTTACGAAACGCAATACGTCGAAGGCATAACCGGGTAAGCTGCATGCGGCTCTGAGTGCATCTTCGTCCGCCGCGCTCTTTGCCAGCTCAGGATTTGCGGCGAGGATCTTGCCCGCCCACCAGGCCCCCAGTGTGTTGTGCAGGAGAAAACGAACCATGTATGGCTCGGTAAAGAGTTGCGTGACGGCGGAAATTTCGTCCGCACCGATCTTGTCGCCCTTCTTATTGACAGCGTCCTTCTCAGCCGCCCGCCAAAATTGGTAGGTCCAGCCAAGGCTATCCTCTGCCTGAAAGATATCATCGTCGAGATCTGTCACTAGGCGGTGCAAAGCTTGGTTCTGTGCAGCGTCTACCTTTAACGACAGGACGGGATCGTCAATGCGAAAAACGGCCGGAAGCATGGACGCCGCGTAGCGTTCGGCGACCACCCAGGCATCGGCTGCACATTCCTCTTGTGCGATCTCCCGGCAGTCTTCCAGCGTTACTGGCACATTATGCTCCGGGTGTCGCAACAGGCCACGCTCCGCGAGGAAGCGCGCAAACAGCATCCGGTGCCAATGGGCATAAGCAGCCGCCTCAATCAGCCGCTTAACCTCCTGTTCGTCAGAATCATTGTGTAGCTTGTCGCCCAGCGTGCGCGCATGCGCCCGCAGACGGCGCCGCAACTCCTTTTCCTCCTCCGACAGATAAGTCGGAGCCTTGGCCTCTGCGATCCCAAGGCGACGAATGGCGTCGGATGCCCCCGACTCGGCGACAACGCGGGCTTCCTTGATAGTTTTCTCAAGCGCACGCCGGAGGGATGTCGCCAGGTAGTGCTGGATCATGTTGTCACACCTTCGGGATTACGGGGCCGGCCACCAGAGCATTTTTCAGCGCCTCGCGCGCGGATTGAAGCCACGCTTCGAGGTCCTGGTCGTTCTTCAGTAAGCTGCCCGCAAGGGTGACGGTCTGCGCCGTCGGCTCAAGCAGGATTGCCGCACTCGCCAAGGCTTCATCAATCCTAGTTGGAAGCGCCTTCGTCGCATTCTCCCACCCCATGAATGAACGCTGACCGAGTGCGTCCAAAATCGAGACGGGCGTATCAACCTGAGGCTTGTCTAGGAGCAAGAGACCAGCTTCGTTGCGAATGGCGTGCTTCTGCTCGGGAGTCAACTTGTTCCAGGTCTCGCTGTTTAACAGGCGAGCTTCCCCGTCGTCCCAAGCCTTCTTCCAGGATTCATAGGCTGTGTTAAGCCGTCCGCGGAGCGCATCGGCTGCCGCGGATATGACCGGAGGAACAGGATCGGGGTCTGCCAGTAGCTGGCGATTGCCTCGAATAGTATCGAGTTCCGCCTTCTGGTCCTCCGCACCTGATTGTACCAAGCGCTCGGCGGTCCTGAATGCAGGCAGGCGCTGGCCGATCTTGGCCGATGCCGCCTTCCATCCTTTCAACTTGTCCCTAAGCGACGACGCGTCCTCCGCCACTGCAGCCAGGAGGTCGTTGCCGGATAGCAACTTGAAGCTAGAAAGGTTCGGTACCGTATCGGCCACCGGCGCAGGGGCGTTGCTGCCTGAATCCGTTGCAGCGGTTTCTAGCTTTTGGAGGAGAGCTGAGAGCGCGTAGGCTTCCTGCCCGTTTTCGAAGTGCACGCCAGCTTCGGTTAGCAGCCCACGGGCGGCCATTCGCTGACCAATAGTGATGACGATCGTTTCCGCGCGATAGGTGCAGACACCAATTTTGGAGCGCGGAAGGTCCGGCAGTGAAACCTGCTTTCCATCCTCTCCCGTGACCTTGATCACGCCTGCATTTGCGAGAACGACCAGGGCCCCGTCGATGGCATCTTGGGGCCAACCGTATTCTAGTTCGGTGAACTTCGTCCGCAGGTACGATCCTTTGCGCCCGGGACCAAGCTCGGCCAGAAGTGCCTTGCAGATGGGATGGGTTTCGGGCGCGCCAGAATGGTCCACTGCCTTCATGGCATCGGGGTCCTTCTTCATCCCGCGATCGAAGACCTTGCTCCATCCTGCGTGGTCGCCCTCCGCAAATCTTGGATAAAGGCGTGCTAGCGCGTTTGTAGCTGCTTCTTTTGCGGCATCAGCAAGAGCGCCATTCACGGCCTTGCCGCCTGCCTGTACGACTTTTGCCTGGCGAAGCGCTTCACGAATGAGTTCGTTGGCCTGGGATAGCGCTTTGGACGAGCGGGATTGCATAGCCTTTTGCGCTTCCACACCCGCATCTGTGCCGGGCACACCCTTCAACTGCAAAACACTATCGGCGGCTCGCCATGCGGCGATCTCCCGCGTCAGATCCTCTGGCCTATGTCGAGGCACCAAGAGATGGATTGTCGGATCGTTGGGAGACGCGCCAGCGATTTCCTTTTCGACCGTGGACAAATCCTCATCCCAGCCGATGCGGAGCCGCAGCGGCACACCGTCCGTCGGGGCTTTATCACCCACCTCGAGGCGATGGATTTTCCGCTGCTGCTTGCTTATGCCATGCGCTACGCTACCCGCGCCGGCAAGAGCAGTGTCTATCGCCCCGCCCAGAAGCTGACGGCGTTTCCCGGATAGGCCTGCTTGATCCGCTAGGACTGACTTCACCTCGGTTCGGTAAGCATTCTCCCAATCCGCGCTTTCCTTGGTCTGAAGCCGCCACTCGCCTTGCACCTCGATCGCGGCACCGTCTTCGAACAGTTCCTGAAGGAGCTGGGGAACCTGTTTCCGGAGCTCGGCATCGCCTCCGAGATCGACAATCATCAAGTCCGCTATCGTTTCCGGCGTTGAACGCACGCCATGCCGGTCCGCTTCACCGGAGATGCGACCGAGCATGTACACCAACATGAGGATCCGGGCCTTGCTTTGATCCTTCGCGTCACCACCCCTGAGAGCTTCGATTCTATTCCGGGTTTCCCCCGGAAGTAGCCCGGCATTGTACGCCTCATTCGAGAAGCGGCCGTACAGGAAATCCACTGCAACTGCATGCCCCAGGGGCTTGCCGCCATAGGACTTTGCGGCGTCGAGCGTTGTCCTCAACTGTCCACGGAGGGTACCCCCCAATCCTGTACGGTCAAGTTCGCGTAGGATGTGTTCCCAGACCCGCCGTCGTGAGGGAAGTAGGGGCCAATCGAGAACGGCTTCGTCGGTATCATTGACGGTGTGCGCCAGCTTACTGCCATGCAACTGACGACTGATTTCGCCTGCGTGTTTGCCAAGCATCCCCTTGATGTCGGTTTCCGCGCCCGCCTTCTTGCGAAGCACAGTTTTGCGAATGACGGTATCGATGTCGGCCTCGCCGAGTGCGACTTGGACTGGGAAACGGTCGAGTAGCTTCTGCAGGTTCGGGACGTCGCTAAGAGCCTGCTGCCCGGTTCCGACTATGAGGATCCGACCATTGAACCGACTCGACAGACGCTCGACCAGAGTCTGAATCTTCAAGGTAAGGCTAGGGTCCTGGCGGATGAATTGTTGCACCTCGTCGAGAACGATCAACGTCAGCGGCAATTCATTTCGGCCGAGAAGCAGCGCCTTACGCGCCATGCTCTCCAGTAGATCGACTGTTACGGGCGGGGGCTCAGGGAATAGTGCCTGGAGTTTCGATCCCAACTCCCGCGGGGACTCGGCAAGTTCCGGTTTCGCTTTAAGAACAGCGGTCCCGAATTTCGGCGAAAGGATGAAGTTGCGGATATGGGTGTCGAATCCATCGCCGAGCTCGGCGCGAACCTCGTCCAGGATACCGGTATCGTCGAGCCAGAACGCCACTTGAGCGGCTCGCAGATCGCTCGGCAGGCCCACGGCGCGGAGGATGATGCCGAGGGTAGCTTCAGCGGGATCCTCAGCTCCTGTTCCGAGGGTGTCGCCTGCTGCGACAACGCCGCCCGCACGTTGTGCGGCGATGCGCAGTTCCTTCAACGGAGCAGCGACTTGTGGCGGGAGATCGGTTAACCCCTCGGCTGTGGCGCCGTCCGCAAATTTTGGATTTGTCCAAAGAGCCGCGAGCATGCTTGCCAGGTGCGATTTTCCAGACCCGTAAAAACCGGAAATCCAGACAGCCGGAGAGGAGCCCCCTTTGCTGACCGAGCCCAGAAACGCTTCCAGGATCCGAGCCAACCCTTCCGCATAAGCCCCATCGCAGACAAAAGTTTCCAGTTCTCCACGCAACGTGTCCAGGCCTTCGGGCGCTGGTGGAAACTGAATCTTTGCGACACCCTGATTTGCGAGACGATAGTCGGCCGGATCCTTGTAGAACGTATCCTTGTTAAGCATTTAATCTCACCCTCATAGCGCGTCGTCCGGTGGTATAGGAATAGCGTGATAATTCCAACCATCCCGTGCATCCAGCAGCCGATAGACGCCCCCGGCCTGTTTGCCAGGGAATGTCACCATCATCCGCCCTGGTATCGCATCCGCGATCTTGCCGATTAGGGTAGAGACTCGGACGAGGCCGAACAAAGATCCGAAGCCGTCCAAGGCCAACACATCATTAGACGTGCACTGACCCAGAGCGCCCCTCAACTCGCCAACAAGCGCCCTCTCGGCGTCGGTCAACAATCCTCGTATCTCTTGCGGATGCTCGACAAGCGCTTCGAAAAATTCATGCTTCGCAATCCATCGTCCAAACCACGGAGCAAGATCGATGTGATGCCATCCGCGACCCGCCTTCATCGTAGCGTATTCGAACTCGCCGATCCTTCCCGAGATTTTCCGTTGCATCGACTTGTCGTACCACAACAGCCAGACCCGCCCCGCAGGGGGAACGTCATCTAGCCAAGGCAACTGAACTTGCCGGTCATAGGCGCCGAGTATGTCGTCAAACGTATTCAAGCTCAGGAATCCCCAAAGTTGTCGCAAGCTGCTGCCTGACCGAAATCTCTATGACGTCGCCTGCCGACCTGAGCCGAGCGAGTCCCTGGACTTCTGCCGATCGCAACGCATCCATGGCGGTATCAGGGTTAAGGTCGAGGATACGAAACCATCCAGATGAAAGAATTGCAGGGCCGCTAAATCCACATACCGTCGAGATTAACGCCGCCAGAGCAGCGGCTGAGGCAGAGGGATGTACTCTTTTTCGTACCTTTCCGCTGCCCTCGAGGTGGCCGCTCTGTGTCCAAGTGGACGCGCAATTCTGTGACAGGGATCGAACCATCTTCTCGCTGAATCGTCCCGGGTAGATGGCGTTAAACTTCGCTGCAAAGCTCGGCCACTGAATGGACACCCCCACTGCTGTGCCCGCAACAGGGGATGCAGTGTCTCTTAACAAGGGATCGCGTGCTAAGGCGATCAAAACCGCAAGCAATTTTAGGCCTGCGTTGTCGTCCTTCGCCAATCGCAGAAAAACTCTAGTCAAAAGAGGAACGGTGGACAGGCCGTAGAGAGAAGAAAGATTTTTGAACACCGATTCGCGGCCGCTTGATGTTGCCTTTCCTAAGATATTCTCATCCAATACTCTTGATCGAAAATCAGTCGCGTCCGTGGCGCCTGCTCGCATCAGTTCAGCTATTTCGGCAAGCATAAGAGTTTTTGACTGGTGAGCCCCGCCACCGGAAAGGCGGAAACCAAAGGTGATAAGACGCTCGTCTTTTCGCGTTGGACCGTACCAGGTAAGGGGCCCATCAGTGGGTGCTAGTTGTCCCGTCGGACTCATTTCGATTTTCTCTTCACCAGTTCATTTCTCCGGACGCCGCTTTATGGACCGGATCATTTCCTATAATCAATCGATAGTGGTCATGTTCGCGAATTGGTCGATGCGACGGTTTTTGTGAAACAGGAGCATTTTCGCCGACATACTGCAGTCGCAGACAAGTTGTGCTCACAAGGGGCTACCTTTGTTTGCACCAAGATGCTGGGACCTTACGGCGCCTATCTGCACGTGGGCGCAGTGTTGATTTTCTAATTCATAGAGCGAACGAAAAGTAAACTTCGTCCCGAAGCCAAGACAAAGGTAATTCCAGATCCGCCCAACCTGGGGACTGGGTTCAACAGGACTGGACAGAAACCGCGCTATGTACGAGCACGCAGCGGACGCGCTGTGCACACATAAGGGATCCGACGGTTCTGCAGATGCCCGATCGCATTGATGTTACCATTCGTCGTGGCCAGTAGGCGAAGGATTCACAGTCTATCTTCAGATGGCTCTATTACTTCGTTGTGCGGGCCGTCCTTCAAGGACTCGGCCGTGTGTCCTTGCTGCTATACAGCCCTAAAAAAATATTCTCTTTTCAGGCAAATAATATGCTGATAACCAAAAAAACGCAACAAAAGCGAAATTATCTTCTATTTCATTTAAGCATTAACTAATTAAATAATCGCAAAATTTCGCACAAAAAATAGGCATTTTAAGGATTCGATTGGCGCATAACAGGACTGAGTCCTTCCCTTTACGGGTCCGAGTTGCCCTCTAACATCATCAATTCCCTACCGTTTTTCACGGCAAGCCGATACCGGAAGCGCTGTTAGACGACATGGTACTCACAGAAGTTGAGGCGCACCTCCTGGGCAGTGGTCGCCTCGCAAATGTGCTTGGTCGCCTGAAAAGCGAAATGAGTAAGGAGAAAGAACAGAGCAACCTCAGGCTCGCAAACCTTCGACAGGAAACCGCGAAGGCGCGATCAGTCTTTAACAACCTGCTGAACGTCGCTTCACTCACGGATGATCTGCAATCCGATCCCGTCCTCATCGAACGAATCGCAGAAGCACAGGGCAACGCCATGACTGGAACGCGCGCTAGAAAGCCAAGTCTCTCTCATCGACGTTTCGGCCGACCCCACGTCTGATCAAATTGATCAGTTCTCTACGGTAATGGCGGAACGATTGAGGTCGGACGATCGTCGACTCGCCAAGGGATTTCTTAACATCATGTTGTCGGAGGTTCTCGTCGCTGCCGACCAAATAACGATTACGGGATCTGTAACAGATTTAAAGCGGCATATCGCGAAAATGGACGCGGAAGTCATTGAAAACCAAGCTATGCCAGCGGTTCATAGATATGGACGTAGATGGTGCACCCGACAGGATTCGAACCTATGACCTTTGAAATTGATTTCCGGAAGCTAAGTTGCGAATAAACGAGGTTTACTCGGCTCAATCAAGCGTCATCAATAGAAGAACGAAGCCGCACCCCGATTCCTCCTCCGGTGACTTCGCCATCAGCCTGAAAGATGATTCCTGCGGCTTCGAAGGTGAGCGTCAGAAGGCGAAGATTGCTTTCACGCATATCTCCACCTTTTTCAAAGGCGCGTATCGAAACCGCGCTTATCGATGTTCGCTCAGCCAGGTCCCCTTGGGTCCAATCCAAAAGCGCTCTTGCAGCGCGACATTGCGAGTGCTTCAGCATAAAACTTTCGTTTTTAGAAAGTTGGGTATTGAAAACAAAACTTCAGACTGCTATTCTGGCGTAACTTACCTTTTACGAAGCATCGTTGCAACAAATGCGGCGTGCGGCGGAGCTCGTTCATGGAACTACGGCAGCTCTCCTACTTCGTCGCGGTGGCCGAGGAACTGCATTTCGGCCGGGCAGCCGCCAAGGTGCGCATCGCCCAGCCGGCGCTCTCCAACCATGTGCAGGCGCTGGAGCGGGAACTCGGCTGCGCGCTGTTCATCCGCTCGACCAGGCGGGTGGAACTGACGCGGGCAGGGGAGATCTTCCACGAGCGCTGCGTCGGGATCCTGAGCGAGGTCGATCTGTCCGCCGAGATCACCAGGGCGGTGGCCGGCAAGACGATAAGGCAGATCAGGATCGGCACCGTCTATCCCGCCACCACCGGCGTGCTGCCGGCGTTTCTGGCAAAGATCGCCCGCAAGTACCCGGATATCCGCATCCATATCTCAAGCGGCAATACCGGCGACATCATCCGCGGCCTGGAAAACGGCCAGATCAATCTCGGCTTCATCCGACCGGTGGAAAACATCGGCTCGTTGCGCTTCTCCTCGATCGCCCATGAGCGCTATATGCTGGCGGTGGCGAGGACGAACCCACTGGCGGAGCGGACGGAGATTGGCATCGACGACCTGCGCTCGGAAAGGATCATCGCCTTCAATCGCAAGAACCTCTCCTACACCGAGCGGTACTTCAACGAGAAGTTCGAGGAATACGATCTGACCCGCAACATCGCTTACAGCTGCGACGACACCTATTCACTGGTGTCGCTGGTCTCGGCCGGGCTTGGCATCGGCTTTGCGCCGGAATGGACCGAGGGCCTGCCGAACCGGGCCTTCGAGCTGAAGGCGGTCAGGGGCATCGATTTCAGGATCGGGCTCGGTGTCGCCTGGAGCAAGGACGACCCAACCGCCTCGCGCGATGACATCGTCGATATCGCAAGGTCACTGGCTCGGCCGGCCAGGTGAGGCGAGGGAGCCCACGGGTCCGCCCAAAGCGGAACGGCTTGCAGGGACGGGGGATCAGGCGAGTAATGGGAGTCAGGCGGTTCTGGCGCAACTGCCTCGCTGATCATGCCCCTGCGTCATCTGCTGCCAGATAGATCGACTCCTTGATCTAGTACCCTTCGATCGCAGTGAAAGCCTTCAATCGCCGCGCAACAGCAAGCCTGCCTAAACCGATCGACTTATCATAGCGCGCCCGGTCGCTTCGAGGGGATTGGTTGCGAAGATGCAAGACGTCACGCCGCAGGGTTGGGAGCTGGGTTTCCGATAGCGACGGGGAAGGTGAGGTTGTCGAGCGTGTGGGTGCTGTGACATTAGCACCACGTTCGGGACTCGGAGGCGTAAGGCTGATCGGGACGTTCTTTGGTGCGATTGAGGGCGTGGGACCAGAACTCGCCGGGAACTCGACTCTCTGAGCGCTGTGTACGACCGCGACCCGGATCCCACTGACGACCCCGGCGACGAGGTCGACGAACCTTCGAATGGCCGGCCCGCTGCCCAAGACTGACCACGCCGTGGGGTCAGATTGGTTCCTTGTTCAGGATCCATGAGCACTGAATTTCTTTGCTCGCAAGGCTGCTGAAATGCTTTTGACCACGGATGTATTGGCACTGGTAAGAAGGCGCTGAGGAAGGTCGGTGCGGTTTCGCCACGGCCCTTTTTTGTTTGAGAGGCTGGGGTTTCCTCAGGGCGGCTCAGTGCCACGTATCCAGCAACGGCTCGTCGTCGTCAAAGTTTCCATTGCTGGCGGCATCGTACGAGTTGATGCTCCGGCCGCCGCCACGCGTGCCATATGCCGTCAACTGCACCATGACCTCTTTCGCACGCTCGATGGCCTCGTCTTCGCTTGCAGCATGACCGTCCGCGACCTTGATCGACACCAATTCCCCGTCGTCGCCGAGAAAGTCTACCCGCCATCCGGTTGTCTCGTGAACAATCTTCGTTTCCAGCAAGTGCATGGTACTACCCTGACTTCCTACCTTTGAGATCTGCCTCGACGCTCTTGCGGAGCGCGTCCATGATGCTGACCACATTGGACTTCGGAGCGGCTTCGGCCGCCTTACCCTTCGCCGCCTTTTTCGGCTTCAGCGCCTTCTTTTTCTCATCAATGAGCTTGAGCAGGCTTTCCTGAATGGGATCGCTGACCATGTCCGGAGACCAACGCGCGGTCTTTTGCTTAATAAGCTGCTGCACAAGGGGAATGAGATCCGGATCGGCCTGCTCGTCGATGTCTTCGAAATAGTTCTCTTCCGGCCGAACCTCGTCGCCGAAACGCAAAGTCCAGAGCACGATGCCTTCGCCGCGCGGTTCCAGGACGACCGCCCGCTCTCGGCGGCCCATCACGAGCTTCGACACGCCGAAAACCTTGTCGGCCTTCATGGCATCCCTGATCACCGCGAATGCCTCGTTGCCGACGGCGTCGTCCGGCATCAGGTAATGCGGCTTCTCAAGATAGATCCACTCGATGCTGTCGGCCGGGACGAACTTGTCGATGTCGATCGTCTTCACCGTGTCGAGCGCGACGGCATCCAGATCGTCCTCCGTGAGGATTACGTAGTCGTTCTCCCCGCGAGCGTAGCCCTTGGCTTCGTTCTCGTCCTTGACGGGCTTGCCCGTGACGGAATCGATATACCGGGAGACGACCCGGTTGCCCGTCTCCTTGTTGAGTGTATGGAAGCGAACCTTCTCGCTTTCGCTGGTGGCCGGGGTCATGGCCACGGGGCAGGTGACGAGGGAAAGTTTGAGATAGCCTTTCCAGTAATATTTCGGAGCCATGACCTATCCCCCTAGCTGGCCTTGCGCCGCGGAGCGGCCCCGGAAGAGGCGGCTTTCGAAGCCACTCCGCGCGCGGCGCGCTGCCTGCCAGTGCCTTGATTGGCATTGGCCGCAGTGCGTTTCGGTTTATCGTCAGCGGCCTTCATCATCCCAGCACTCTCGCGGAGCGCGGCCAGAAGATCGTTTGGCTTCGAGACCTGCACCTTCTTCGGCTTCGGAAGCGACTTGCCTTCCAGCTTCGCCTTCACCAGATCCGCGAGGGCGGCTTCGTAGCGGTCGTCGAAGGTCGCCGGGTCGAACTCGCCCTTCTTGGTGCTGATGATGTGCTTGGCCAGATCGAGCATTTCGCCCTCGATCTTCAGCTTGGGCATCTCCTCGAAAGCCTTTTCGGAGGAACGAACCTCGTAGTCGTAGTTGAGCGTGCTGGCGATCAGGCCCTTGCCATGCGGCCGTATCAGCACCGTACGCATTCGACGGAACAGGACGGTGCGGGCGATGGCCGCGACCATCGACTTCTTCATCGCATCTCGCAGAGCAGCGAACGCGTCTCCGCCCATCTTGTCGGGCGTGAGGTAGTACGGCTTGTCGAAGTAGACGTCGTCGACGTCGGAGCACGGGATGAACGCCTCGACCTCGAGCGTCTTGTTGCTCTCAGGGATCGCGGCGGAAATTTCCTCGGGATCGATGATGAGGTACTGGCCGTTCTCGATCTCGAAGCCCTTGGTCTGGGCTTCCTTCGGCACCGGATCCTCGGTCTCGCTGTCTATGAAGATGCGGTTGACGCGGTTGCCCGTGGCCTTGTTGATGGTGTTGAAGGTGATGCGCTCGCTGGTCGAGGCTGCCGTATAGAGAGCGACGCCGCAGCTTACCTCCCCGAACTTCAGAAAGCCTTTCCACTGCGCACGCTGTCCTGACGGCATGACAAATACTCCGAATCACTGATACGCGACTCAAAGACGTGTCAGGGTGATTCGTTCCGACTCAAAACGAATCATTTTTCAATAGTTTACGGAAATTCTCTCCCAAATTGATTCCGCCGTCTCCGCTGGTCGAATTGCGCCCGGCAGTAGTGGAAAGCGGTGGAGATTGTTTAGTTCGAGAGCCACAGCAACCTGATTCCTCCAGCGCCATGCCGGGGAGCTTAGGGAATTCCGCGGCCGCTTCAAGCGCGGCATCATCCACTATCTCCCGGGAACCACCGGAATCGTTATGAGTTTCTACTGCGGACGTTCATTCGAAGGAGAAACCCGATGGCACAGACACCGACATCCCGAGGCCGCGCGCAGGATCGAGCCCGCGTGGCCGGCGGCCAGGATCACGAGGTCAAGTACGAAGCAAAGAAGGAGGGCGTCTCGAAAGATGCCGTCAAGAAGGCCGTGAAGAGCGCTGGAAACTCAAGGAGGAAGGTCGAGGCCGAAATTGACCGCCGTTAGGCGGCCCGAACGAAGTTGCTCCGTCCACGGAGGAGGCAGGTCCCGTGGGTGTTCCTGGCTTTCCTAATCCGGGATAATGGCGACGCCGGTGTCTCGTAACGAGAAGCAGTCATAGCCACGCAAGCCTGCCGCCTCCATGTCTGGGGTAAAGCATGTCCAAGTGCATAGAGAACGACCACCTGCTGATGTCGAAGGCGGTCCGTGAATGGTATCGGTACTACGAGGTGGAGTGGGACGATCAAGCCTCCTCGTTTTTGTGTGATGCCGCCATCGAACTCTACAACGAGGGCTGTCGCTCGCTAGAGGAGATGGCGACCGTTCTGATCGGCACTTACGTCGGGCTGGCCGCCACGCGCGTAAACGCGCCATCTTCGAACTCAGTCCATTGACAGGCCAGATCAGATCGGACCGGACTCGACGAATTCCGACTGCATGATCCGGCCGTAACTTCTTCCAGCCGTACAGCTTTTGAGCTGCTAGCCGCTCGACGAGTCCTTGCTACGACTCGTTCCGGTGTCTTAGCTTTTCGGTGCTCGCGCTGTCGCGCCGTTGCATGGGCCGCTTCGCTGCGACCGGTCGTGGGGCCGGCCGTTGCGATGGACATGGGGTTCGTGCGTCTGATCGTTGTCCGAAGAGAGCACGGCGAAGGTCTCCTTGATTCGAGACCGGACGTCGAGCGCTAGTCCTATTGCCGTCCCAGTTTCCAACTATCGCCAGATGGGCAGGCCACGCCGTTGAAGCGCGTGATGCCGTCGAGAGATTGCCGACTGGTGACAAAACCGCGACATCCGTCAGGCCCATCGTTACTGGCATCGATCTGCTCGATAACACCCGCGCTGCCCGTCGATGGGTTGGCCCAAGCAAGCGCAGTTGCTCCTACGGCACTGTGACCCACCGTATCTGCGATCACCGCTTGATCGGTCAAAGGCGACTGGTGCGGGATTGCTGACTGGGCGAGGGGCGTCTCAAGCGGCTCGATATGCGAGCATGCCGCCAAAGCCACGATACTGATCGCCGAGATGGAGTGCTTCAGATTCATCGGTCGGATAATGAGGTTTGCTTGTCGTGTTTCAAGTTACTAATGGTTCACAATGTTGCGAGGTTTGAAGAAGACGCGGTCGCTTTGAGACGGCTCGAACTTGTTCTCCAAAGGGGTCAAGAGACCTTCAATGAGAACGGCCGGACAATGATCTCTACGCGTTTTCAGCCGTTCGTTACGATCACCGCAATAAAGCGGGTGGGTTCCCGGTCCGGCTGAAGCCGGAAGACTGGAAGAGTGGTGACACCGTTTGGCTGCTCGACGTGATCGCGCCAACGCGCGAACTGGCAACGATGGTGCTAACGAATTTCCACCAGGTTGCGAAGCAAGACAACATCAAGATCCACCCGATGGTCGCGCACCTCGTTGATCCTGAGGTTCTTGCGAAACTCTCCAAAATCCCCCAAGCGTCGGCCCACGGCGAGCAACACGCGAATACTTTGAACTGACGCCCGTAGGGCGTCAGTATCTCCGATCCTTTTGGCGTTAGACAGGCATGTCGATATAGTGTGGCTGTTGCGCCTAATGGCGAGCGGAGTAGCATTCAGTCCTGATGCCTAGCTTAGGATGTCGTGCTGAAATCATATGGCTGTGATCTGATCGCGAAGTAACTGCAACAATATAATTGCTTCTTCGAATTTGAGCGGAAATATGCGCAACTCGAAGATTGTACTTCCCACACCAAATGAAATCAATGAAGCGTTTTCATACATAAAACAAAACGCACCGAAATTGATTGAAAATTACAGAATCGCAGCCCTGCAGCTTTCTAAGGCGCCGAAAGATTACAGCTTAAGTGACGAAGAAAGAGCAGCTAGCATAATTGTGCCTGATGATTACATAAATCTGCGAAATTTCATAAACGATGCGTACAAGGGAAGAGATCCTGTGTATTTGTCGCGCCTATATTCAGGAATACATAAAATTATTATTTCATCCGAGGCGTTGAGATGACCGACTTTATCGTGGATGCAGCTAATTTTCGCACGCTCGCTCGCATGAGCGATTCCTCCGGTCTGGAGGTACTTCAGACGCCGGTTTCGCTCCGCGCCGACGACCATGCGGGCGAAGACACCGCCATGTGGCCCGGCCAGCAGGCGGTAGCAGAGTTCGCGCTTGACGCCGGGATAGAGCAGCGGGATTGCCTGCGGCTCGCCAAGCAGGCTGACGGCGCGCGCGGCGCAGCCGAGGATCGCCTCGTTGAGTTCCATAACGAAGGCGGCGGCATGCTCGTCGGAGGCCGGAGTGGGCGGTGCCTCCATGCTTTCATAAACTTCGCGTAGGATCGCCTGGTCGAGTTCAATGACGGCGCTGAGATAGGGCGCATCCGGTGCGCCGTGCACCACCTGGCTTGCACCCGGCATCTCGACGCTGACGACCATGGCCTGGCTGGTGCGATAATGGAGCCTTCGTTCGCCGAACGTCGTCCATTTCGCGCCCTGCACCACGATGCAGAGCGCCGGCCGGTGGATGATGAACAGACGCACATTTTCGAAAACTTTGCTCGTCGGTGCTGCCACGTCACTTGTTGCGACACATGCCGGCCTGGCCGCCACCACGCCTCCAAAGGCGCGCAATGTCGTTCTCGTACATGGACTTTTCGCCGACGGATCGTGCTGGACCGAGGTTATCGCCCTGCTGCAAGCGAGGGGCCTAAACTGCACGGCGGTCCAGAACCCGCTCACTACGCTGCCCGATGCCGTGGCGGCCGCCCGGCGCATTCTCGACCGGCAGGACGGTCCGACCGTCTTTGTCGGCCACTCCTTTTCGGGAATGATCCTCACCGAAGCAGGCGTACATCCGAACGTCTCTTCACTGGTTTATGTCGCTGCCCGAGCACCGGATGCAGGTGAGGACTATGCAGCTTTGGCAAAAACCTACCCGACACCACCCGCAACCGCGGGCATTGTCTTCGACGGCGACGAAGGACGGCTGACGGAGGAAGCGTTCCTGCGCGATTTCGGGGGCGAACTTCCCGAGGCCAGGGCGAGGGTTCTCTATGCCGTTCAACAAGCATTCCAAAAGGCGTTGCTCACCGGCAAAACCTCAAACGCTGCTTGGCGTTCCAAGCCAAGCTTCTACGCCGTTTCGACACAAAGATGGAACGATAAATCCAGACCTGCAGCGTTTCATGGCCAGACGCATGGGCGCTAAAGCCATCGAACTTGAATCCAGCCATCTGTCGCTCATTTCACATCCGAATGAGATCACCGAGCTCATTCTGGAAGCTGCCGGGCAATCATGACATTGAATCCCCTGACGCCGCGCGAGCCGACATTCCGAGCCTAATCGCTGCCGGCAAGGCCAACGGGGAGAGCGCCGAGGCACAGGTCGGCGAACGCTTTGCGGCACCCAATGGCGGCGTTTGGTGGTCTGAGCCATGCGTATCACTTGCCAAACAGCCAGCCAAGCAGGCCTCTGCGAGCAGGCTGCTGGCGGGCATCTGGCATGACTGGGGGAACTGCGGCGCTCGGTGGTTGTTCACGATGTTGGAAGGTCTGAAGAAGACGGTCGCTTTGATATGGCGCGAACGTTAATGAGCACGGCCTTACAACGATCTCTACGCGTCAGCCGTTCGTTACGATTATCGTGATGACCAAGTCTTCGTTGCTGACCCAAGCGACACCCAGTAATCTCGCCTTCTCATCGACATATCGGCAGTGGCAGGCAGCGATTTCATGGCAATTCTCTTCAAAACAACAATCAGCGAAAACACCGCATTCGAGATGATCGAGCGGTCACTGTCAGGCGTTTACCAATATGACGGTTACCTCAATGTCGCGAGCGATGCGGGCGAGACGGCATTGTCTTGGGGTCCGGCAATGCATGCCGAAGAGTTCAAGGCAGAGGTCAGTCAAATCCTACGGCAGACTTGGGATGCTGCCCGCTTCTGGGTCATCTATCAGCGCCGCGAAGACCGGAAGGATCCGGTAGGGACTGACATCCGCAACGCGGCTTTCCGCCTGACGCGCGGATACAGCGGCGTTATCGTTGTCACGCTAAGCCTCCTTGGGAAGCGCGACAGCGCCAATGACCTGGAGCTCATCTTCGTCTGCTTCGAGCAGGATTTTCACAGAAGGAATTTTCGCGTGCGCTACGAGGGGAAGCCGTTACCAAACCAGGATTGACGCCGAGCCGAGATCTCGCGACGGCAGGGAACAAAACATACACCACAAGAAGATGGGACAAGTTATGGTTGCGGTAGGATTTCCAATAAAATTATACGAGTTAATTCGAGCCGCCGATGAAACTGTACCGGGCACCTGCACGACAGTGTAGCTCTCGCCGCAAGCGTCGCGGGGGAGGGGCTCGGAAACAAGCCTTCGCTGCCGACGTCGGGTAGCGTCATCTTCTGGTCGCGCAGCATCGCCGCCGTCATAGGGATCACCGGGGTTCCCGCCGTTTCGCTTATGCGTCCCAGTGCCCTCGACTTGACTCGTTGATGCTCGCGGGCGAAGATGGAGTTATGAAGACCCGAGAGATATACTCCTGCTCTTGCATCCGGATCTGCTCTATCGCGGAGCACTAGACCCGGACCGGGTTCTGTCGCTCCCGCGTCTTGGGTTCAATCTATATAGCTCCTGCTTTTGTACGCGACGAGTTTGCGAAACCGCAACTGTGCTGGAACATTCAGCGATCTGCGGTCGCGAAGAACGTAGCCATGCGGTCGGCAAAGCCTGCCGCCGACGTGCCGGACCGCATCAAGCGACCGACGCGTCTCAGATCATGGGAATAGAAACATGTTCAATCCTTCACTGGATGTGTCGGGCGATGCAGTCGTCAACCAGATACCAAGTCATATTGTTTTCGCCACCGACTTCACGGCGCGATGTGATCGCGCGCAGGATCGCGCGGTGCAGCTTGCCATCGAATGGAGTGCCAGTCTCACAGCTGTTCACGCAATCGACGATGCCGGCATAGCTGCCAACGCCTCGGTCCGCCATGCTCATCAGATCGCTGCGCGCCGAAAAGCCAAGCGCCTGCGCGAGGATCTGGCAGGGATCGAGGGTCTTCGTTCGTCCGTTCTCGTCAAAAGCGGAAGACCGGCAACAGTGGTTCAGGCACTGGCCACGAGAGAGCGGGCTGATCTGATCGTCACCGGCCTGGCAAGAAGCATGATACTGGGCGTGCTGCCGATGGGCAGCACCGTCATGACTCTGGCGCGGTCATCAATTGTTCCGGTGCTCGTGGTGAAGAAGAAGCTCCTGGACACGAGGTCACGAATGTTGGTGGCCACCGACCTAACGGCGTCCTCTAGCACCGCTTTGCAGGTTGCCCTGAATTGGTTCCCCAATGGCCAGCATGGTCTTTTTCACGTAATCGATCCGCCTTACCGGATGTGGGCGGAGGATAAGGCGGCTTACCTACGCCAAGTTGAACAGTTCGCGATCGATGAATGCGCGCGGTTCGCCGTCGAGGCCGCTGGCGCGGCCGCGCCGAACAGGTTCGATATCACTGTGAGAGATGGTGACGTGGTGGACGCCCTGCGCCCAGTGGTAGACCAGGGGGACCTCGACCTTGTCATTGTTGGGACCCATGGCCGCGCAGACGTGATGAATTTCCTCCTGGGCAGCGTGTCATCTCGAATTGTGAATGAGATCGAGAGTGATGTGCTGGTGGTTCCTCCCAGTTTTAGTGGGCTCCGCTCTGGAATGCCGACGTTGGGCTGAGCTGAATAGCGATGAGTTTGCTGAGTTCATCCTGGAGACGTGACCTATTGCCCCGTTGAAATAATCCATTTTGAAGTAAGCTCTGGCCCTTGAGAGGACCAGAGGATGAAGCGCAATCGTTTCACAGACAAACAGATCATCGGCATATTGAAGGAGCACGAGGCAGGCACGCCGGTCTCGGAGCTTTGCCGCAAGCATGGCGTCAGCGATGCCAGCATCTATAAATGGAAGGCCAAGTAGGGCGGCATGGAGGTGTCCGAGGCCAAGCGGCTGAAGACGCTTGAGGACGAGAACACGAAGCTGAAGCGGCTTCTGGCGGATGCGATGCTCGACAATGCTGCCTTGAAAGACCTTTTGGGAAAGAAGTGGTGACGCCCGCGGCCAAGCGGAAAGCTGTTGCGAAAGCGACAGGACAGCTCAATGAATCAGTTCCGCGGCATGTTCATCACCGGTGCGTCGCTGGCCGCCGAGGGAGAAGTGACAAGGACGTCATCCTCAGGTCCGGTCATGGCGGGCGGTTCATCGGTCTCAGAAGCATCGTCGTCGCCGAACGTCGCGATCTGAACCATCAAGGCCTTCGCCCGACGCACGGCACCGTCGCCGTCGACGCTGCCGTCGGTGGCCATGCGAACGGAGACCGCTTCATTACCTTCCCCGGTGAATTCAACGGTGATCGTGCCTTCGTGAACATTGCCTACGCGAGTGTCTAAGATCTGCATTCTATGTCTCCTGTTCGAAAACGTTGAAATGCACAGATGCCGAGCGGGTTCCCGTCCACTTCATCATAACTGGCGCGGGTTCAGGTATAGGGCTGGCAACTGCACGGCTCCTCGCGTCGCACGGACATGACCTCGCTCTGTTCGACCAAGACCTCGAAGCCTTGAAGTCGATAGCGACAACTCTCGTGGACGGTGAACGCGTGCTTTGCATAGGTGGCGACGTCTCGTCCGAAGCTGACATGGGCCGCGCAGCCGAGGATATCGCTACGCGGTTTGGCCGGCTGGATGCGGTCGTGGCCAACGCCGGCATTAAAGGCGTGTGGGCGCCTGTCGACGATCTGACGCCTGACGAGTGGGATACCACTATCCGGGTCAACCTGCGCGGCACGTACCTGGCGCTCAACAAGACTGTTCCTCTCCTCAAGGCCATCGTCGTTGTGTCGTCCATCAATGGTGTCAGGACGTTCACCAATCCCGGTGCGACAGCCTACAGCGCCACCAAGGCCGCTCAGGTCGCGATGACCGAGCAGCTTGCGTTAGAACTTGGACGTCGAACTCTCCACGCGCTAAGCGGAGAGGACGATCTTCACGCGGTGTGGTGGATGATGACGGGCGAGCACCTGCACTCGGAGCTTGTCGACCTCCTGCCCGAATTGCGCAGTCTCGTTCCGCCCGCGCGCGTCTTCGACAAATCGGCATACTCGCCCTGGGTGGACGGAAGGCTGGACGGCCAGCTTCAAAGCGAGCACGTCCGAACGCTGGTTGTGACCGGCGGTGAAACCGACGTCTGCGTAAGCGCCGCGATCTACGGAGCCATCGACCCGGGCTACCAAGTCATCCTGCTGAAAACGCCGTCTGCAGCGGCGCCGACGAGACTCACGACGCATCCAAGAAACTGCTGGGAGAGCGGTTCTCCGTCCAGTTAGAAATCATGGAGACGGCTGCTTTTTTGTTTCAGGTCCGCTAGATGAGACCTCTTTCCCGGACCTAAGTCCCTGGTGCGGAACTCCTTTACGCTTGACCACGTTTTCCTGAGCAGGGAGCACAGGAGATACCATGTCGAAGTTCTTTTCAAAATTCGCCACTGCCATCGCAGATCTCTCCGGCAAGCCTGGCACCTTCGTGCTGGCGGTCGCGCTCGTCCTTGCCTGGGCGGTCTCAGGCCCTTTCTTCGGCTATTCCGAGACCTGGCAGCTCGTCATCAACACCTCGACGACGATCATTACCTTCCTGATGGTGTTCGTCCTTCAGAATTCGCAGAACAGAGACGGCAAAGCTCTACAGGCCAAGCTGGACGAACTGATCCTGACGTCGCAGGCTCAAAACAAGTTTGTAGGCATCGAAAGGCTCGACGAGGAGTCCTTGCGCGAGATGAGCAGGACGCTTGCCGAAAAGGCGGAATGCGTCGAGGACGTCGCGGACGAAAAGGCGCAGCGCAACAACGCGTCTGCCTGACGCGCCTGGCGTTCGCAATTGCTGGGATTGACGTCGTATGAGGCATCGCGTGATCCGTGATGACGACGTCCGGCAACGGACCTAGCTCGAGTACCTCGTCGAAGTCTTTGTGCTTGGAGACACATGTAGTGGATCGATGCTCCGGAGACAAGCGCCTGCATTTGCGCCACTAATCGGTCTCCGCGACCCTCGGGATCCGATCTCGCCCGTATAATCATCGACCGCTACCCCGGAATTCCGGTGATCCTGGCGACAGGCTACGGCGATCTTCCAAGCGATGAGGAATCGACGCTGCCGAGGCTCGCCAAACCGTTCGGACAGGCACAGTCGCAAAGGGCGCTCGCTGCCGCCGTCGCCGAAAGCTAGATACCGAAAGGCCGGGAACTCAAGTAGTCCTCCTGGATCGTCAGCAGCTTCTTGTGTCCGTCGAGCTGCGCGGTAAGGTAGCGGCGTCGAACTCCCGGCCGGAAGCGTTCTTCAACTCGTCGAGAGACGCCTTCGGCGTCGAGAATCTTCTCGACATCCTCGTTCGACGGTGGCTTCAATGTACCTTCGGCCTTGCCGCCCATCTCCATGGACTTCAGGATGTCGGCAATCGTCTCCTGCCCCACTTCGCGAACGTGCGACGGCTGCGATCTTCAGCATGTTACGGCGGTTCATCGGATTCTCCCTGCTTGACGCGGTTGCTGATGCACCGCTTAACCTCCACGTCCGCGGTTCGTTCCGACCGCACCCTGGGAGCGCACCATGCTGCTCGCTTCAAGGCCGTCCAGAGGCCGGCAGGGCAAACGCCAGGAGTGAGGGCGGACACCAGGCAGAAATAGGAAGGCGAGGCGGGACCGACGCGGCCAGAAGCGGGTTCAGTCATGGCAGCTTCCGACCGGCTCCGAGAATATCGGGTCGATATTGCTTCAGTCGGATGAGGACGCAGGCCAGAGCGAGGAGCGCCGCCATGCCGATAGCGGTTGCCGCTACATATGTTCCAGAATGGACGAGTCCCGCGAATAGGAACAGCAGCCCTGCGATAGCGCCGATAACGGAGAGTCTTGATAGCATGGGAACCTCCCGTTGACATTCCATGGGAACGTCGGAGAGACGAGAAGGGTTTCCGTACGGCGCCGGACGAAGAGGATCGGAACGTCCTTGTGGTCGCGGAAGCAGGATAGTCCGGGTATCGTGTGTAACTTTACCGGCGCGCACGACTGGGAGACGCTCTGCTCTTGCCACATCCTTGGGGGGCATCGTCATCCTTCAGTCCGAAATTCGAATGATCTTCTCGCTTCTCTTTCCGTCGATGCCTGGGCGCTGGTTCCACCTCCAGCCGATCGATCTACCTCGGGACTTTCAGATCGGTCACAAGGACAGCGCGATCGCCTATCACTACTTCCCGGAGGCCGGCGTCGCCTCAATGGTGGCGGTATCCCCTGTCGGCGAACGAGCGGAAGTCGGCCTTATCGGCCGTGAGGGCGTCACCCCCTTGGCAACGATGGCCGACGCCAGCCGGCAGCCCTTCGAGTTCATGATGCAGGTTTCGGGTGGATGCTCTCCGGCGCTTGGTTGAAGAAAGCCGGTCATCCAGAGAGACGCTCGAGTCCTTCACCGCGCGTCTCTTCACGCCGACCGCATATACGGCGCTGTCAAATGCAGTGCACCACGTCGATGCGCGACTCGCTCGGTGGATCTTGATGATCGACGACCGTGTCGATGGCAACCACATCGACGTCACGCATGAGTTTCTGGCTGTCATGATAGCGTCGGGTCGCTCGGGCGTCACGGACGCGCTGCATGTACTGGAGGGAAAGCGCTTGATATACTCCAACCGGAGTTTGGTGACAGTCCGCGACAGGGCAGCGCTCGAAGAATTTGCGGGACCCGCATACGGACCGGCGGAGGGAGGCCTCGTCCATGAGCTCGCCTCATAGGAACGGGTCGGAAGCGATCCGCCGTTGCTGTTGTCAACTCCCGACGCTGTCGAACGGTCGTCTTCGAAGAAGGCCAGATCGACGCTTTGGCACACCATGCGCGACTGCATGATCGCGGCAAGCGCGTCTAGGAAAGCTTCCACTGCGTGCTCAAGTTCGAAACCAAGTTCGAGTCTTTACCCAATGCTGATCGCGGGCATTTTCTACGGAACGACGATGTTGGACAAAGCCGGCGAGGCATGCGAGACCATGGCGAACTTTACGAATTAGACGCAATTCGGCTCCCGGTGCTCGACAAGCTCGAGGACGTCGGCAAGCCTGGAAGCTTCAGAAGAATTCGCCAAGTCGCTCTGATAGGCGGCGGCGTTCCCATTTCTGCGATCGGCTATTTGCAAGCGAGGAGTGGCTGAAACCGCTCCATTTCGAGGTAATGCTTGGTTTCGTGATTAGGCATTTTTGCGATACGCGGGTCCGGCGTCGCGGCCCGACACAACCGAGCGCGTCTCACGCGAGAGCGTGGTCAATACGTGCGAGGTGGTTTTGAGGAACCTCCGCGCCAGGTTCCTCCGCAGCCGCGAGTTCCGCCAGAGTGAGGCCAGTTGCTACAGCAAGGTCTTCCAGACTGTAGCCTTTGGCGAGCCGCGCCTCGCGGCGATGAGATGCCGCGGTCTTGGGAGTGGAGATCTGCTCCATGTCTCGTCGTTTCCGTTGTAAATGGTCTTCAGTTTTCAGAGGCGACACGTAGCTGTCGGAGGCGTTCGTTCTTCTCCTCGCGTCGTCTGCGTTCCTCTTCAGCGGCTTCGGCCGCGGCCTTGTTTGTTCGCTCGAATGCTTCCGCGCGTTCCTGCACGGTCAGAGTGCGTCTGATCCTGCTTACCATTGGAATGTTCCTTGAGGGTTTTCCCATATATGGGTGGATTGCCAAGCCGCTTCAACACCTTGAGCGAAGTGTCTGGTAGCGTACCGCCCTTGAGCGGGCGCTTGCGAAGGGCGCGATCGGCACCCATCTATGTCGGGCCACCCCATAATCGCGAAGCTCCGCAGATGTCCGCCGGCGTCCGCGTCGATGCTCGCGCGTCGGGTGAGAGGGCGGCTCCCCTTCTTCGGGTGAGCCCCCTCGGTCCATTTCAGCAATCCACGGAAAACCATGGCCTCTCACGATCACCTCGTCATATTCTTGCACGGCATCGGGGCGTCTGGCGCTCAGCTCATGCCATTAGCGTCATCATGGCGACCAAAGCTTCCGAACACCCGCTTCGTCGCTCCAGACGCCCCGATGCATCATCGATATGGGCACCAGTGGTTTTCGACCGAGGGAAACCCTCTCGATGCAGCACGTATCCGAACCGCGCGCGAGGCCTTCGACGTTCTCATAAGCGACGTCGTCCGCAGGGAAGGTTTTGCCGAGGCTCATGACAGGGTTGCCTTCGTCGGCGTCTCGCAAGGTGCCATCGTCGCGCTCGACGCGGTTGCCTCCGGCCGCTGGCATGCCGGCGCGCTCGTCGCGTTCTCAGGTCTCCTTCCGCCGCAGCCGATTTCGCCCTCAGGCAAGAGCACGCCGATCCTGCTCGTTCATGGAGAGAACGATACGATCATACCGCCTATCGCTTCGAGGCTCGCCGCCGCGCAGCTGGGAACGGCCGGCTTCAAGGTCGAGCTGGACGTCGAGCGCGGAACGGGACACACGATCTCCAGCGCTGGCGCACAGAAAGCCCTGTCTTTCTTGAAGAAGAACCTTCCTTGAGCGAACCGCATGCCAACTTGACCGTTTTCCTTTGATGACCGACGAGCAACGCCAGCAATCTGGAGCAGACGAACCGTTACAGGAAACGGTGGCCTTCGCGTTCGACCGGATGACCGTCGCCAGGTTCCGGGAAGTCTTCCCGAACGCGCGGTGGAGCGACACACTCCAGGCATGGACGGTGCCCGGCAAGACGGCGCGCCGCCGCATCGATCGCTGGCTGGCCTCGGAAGATGCTCGGCACTCGCCCTTCGAAGAAGAAAGGGGGCGCGACGCCTATCAGTTCGAACCGATCCTCAGTTCATACCTGCAGGTCTACGACCGCGGCTTCCGAATCAAGACGCCGTTCTCCCGGACGGTCGTTGACGAGCTCCGTCAGATACCTTTCGCTCGCTGGAACGGCGACGACAAGGTTTGGGAAATTCCGTTCGCATCGTACGACGATCTTCAGCACCGGTGGGAGGCGATCGAAGAGGCGGCCAGGAGGGCAGAGCCCGAGGAGCGGCGCAAGCGTGCCGAAGCGCGTAAGGGCACCGAAGAGGAGGCGAAGGCACGGCGTCGCACTCAGGAGCGAAAGAAGCGTCGGTTGCCGGTGTCGAGGGACGACCTTCCTCCCATCAGCAGGCCCGTCGCGACCTCGGCATTCGGAATCGTTGTCATCACCGAAGTGACGGGCGAGATCGTCGATCCGGAAGAAGTCATTGAACACCACCCCGATGCGAGCGATGAACACGTCTGGGCCGAATGGCGCGCCGCCACGCTCGAGGAACTGGTGCACACCTGGCCGCTACGAGATCCACCGGGAGAATATGAGAAGATCCGTGGCTGGTGGCAGCCGACGCTAGACGAACTGCGGGATGCCAGAAGAACAGCGAAATCCCGCGAGCGACGAAAGTCCGTTTCCCTGAGACCTGGCGAGGAAGCGTCCACAGGTCCTGAGTGACGTATCTTTCCCAGGCCTTTCGGGAAGCGACCTTCGAGGTCCGCCGGCCGCTTCCCGACTCCGAGCGTCCCGTCGCCTGGCGCTCAAGGAGTTCGTCACGATACGCCTCAACAGCACATCACTGTATCGGGGTGATGAAACTCGTATGAAGAGTTGCAGTACGGCCGCACCCAAAGTTCGTTTGATCGGGTGAAAAGCGAGACGGTCCGGGCGGTTAGGCTGTGGGCGGGCTGTGGATATCCTGTGTGCATAGAAAGATGAATGAACCCGTCGTTCCGGCTCCGTTCATGACGCGCTTGCTCGACCACTCCGACTCGGACGAAGTTCTCCTCAACCAATCTCTGGCCTCCGCCGCAAACGTCGCCGGGATGGTCAGGGCGCTCCCCATCGGGTCGAGCGCCCCTTTTTTTAACCGCTTCCTGGTGACACGCTCTCGTCGCACTTGTCGGGCAACGCTCCGGCGCCGGGCGTCTTGCTCTCGTCTTGCAAGTGCTCCTTGTCATGAGGACCCGCAGCCGGTTGATCCTGACCGTCGACTGGTTTCTCGCCGGTCTCCTCGATCGCCTGCTGGGCTTTCGTGTCCTTGTCCATCTCGCTCTCCTTGCCGTGGTTAGAGAAAACCCGCCGCGCCAGAGAGAGTTCCTGTCGACAAGCAAAAGCGCGCGTATCGACGGTTAAATGAACCCGGATCGGCGCCTTGACGCCCGCCGGTTCGGGGAGGTGGGACGTTCCCGCCGGACGCCGCTTCAGTCACGCGGTTGGCGGTTGAAGGCTCGCGCTTCAACCTTCTTGACGAATACCCGCATTCACTCTGATCTGAGCGTATCCGATATGAACGAGATGCGCGGACCGCGTCGGAGGACACAGCCTCGCCCGCCGAACTGTCTCATTCCCGGCGAAACGGAAGGCCCTGACTGAGGACGCCCCGAGTTGACGCCGGGAAGTTTGCTCGCGATTGAACGTTTCTTCCCCTTGCCCCACCTTGCTTGGTTTCCACGGGCCACTCGATCACACAGGTGTTGACTCCAGTTGGGATTAGAACAAATAAAGAACACTATCATTGTTGGTGCGACATCATGTTGGACAAAGTCAAGAAACCCGCAACAACGAAAACGGCTTTCGACATGTGGTGGTCGGCGCTTCCGTTGGAGGTCCGGCAGATCAACGACTTGGCATTTGCAAGACGTTGCTTCCGCGCCGGTCACGTCGCAGGAGCGAAGCCAGGCAAAAGTAAATTTACTTTTCTTGCGGGCCGGCTGGTCGTCTCCGTGTGGGCGACGAACAGCAAAGACGCGGCGAGGGACGCCGCCATCGAACTTGACTACCGGATGGCAAAGGCTGGCAAGCGGCCGCCAGCGACCGGTTGGAAGTTGACGCCCGTCGCTGACAACGCCTGAAATCCATCCCTTCAAACGCTTACGGCTCTGGACGGTAAAAGCCGCGGCCGATCAGGGACAGGTTCTCGTCGTGACCTGCAACTTATGCAGGGTGACACATAACTATCTGCCGGCGGATATCGAGGAACTATGCGGCAAGGTGATGCCATTCGGGATGATACAGGTAGAGGTTGACCATCAGGCCCCTGGCTTCTCGCAGTTCTTCCTCCCATCCCGACTTATTAATTATCAGCGTTTGTAGGACGCTTTCGGAAAACCCAAGATCGACGGCTAGATCAAGATCACTGTCCTCCCGTGCGGTGCCTCACTCGACTATCGAAGAGGTGGACGGCTTCTACGAGTGGATTCCGTTCGGCCCACCGTGCAACAGCGGCGAGCTGTTCGTCGTTAATGTCCATGTCCGCCCCCTGCTGAACTTAGCTGCCCGGAACGGGCGAATTGCAAAGGGTGCCCATTGCTGGGCACCCTCCGGTTACCAGAAAACGTGAAGGATAGCTGCTATACCGAACAGGCAGGCTGCTACGTTCACGTTGACCTTCACAGTCACAGAGGTGCGTTTCCACATGGGAAAGCCCTTTCTGGACCACGCCGGCGCAGCCCATGAGGGTTGCGGTTAAGCACCGTCGAAAGACTTGTACCCGGCTTTCACGGCAGCATCGGTCCATCGTAGACGACTGCAGACCGTCTCAGATGGGCCGCGTTCGACCTGGCACGGTTTCACTTGGCTGTCGGGCACCGCCCAAGGGAGCTGCTACATCGGACCAAACGGCCCCTGCGGTGGTGTCCAAATCGAGTATCCACCTGGTCGATCAGGACGGGGTCGGCATGGCGGCAGGGTGAAGATGTAAGGTATCACGGCAGTTCCGAATCGCGGGTCGGATTCAGACTGCCGGCAAATTCAGGCGCTGGACGCTTGCCACATCAATGGCAGTGATAGTCGCCTGTCTTGTGGTTGGTATGGCACCCGTTCTTATCGAGGCCGCCGCCGTGCGCAAAAGCGCTGACTGAAGACAAAGTGATTGCGGTCGCCGCGAGAGCGATTTTTAACGTTTTCATCGGTTGAGTTCCCCACCCAGTTACACCTTCAGTGAAGCACGCGCTCGACTAGAAGTCGAATCGATATCAACCGCTGATACACGGTGTGTTGATGGATGGTAAACGGTCGGCGGAGAAGGTGCCCCGCTATCTCATCTGCCTGAAAGCTGCCCACCCGCACGCCGCACCAACAGCTATTCCCATCGCAAGGCCGATCCGACTAGTGCCGAATAAAGTTGTTCCGAGAACCACACCTAGACCGACGCCTATACCAATACCTAAAGCCATCGTTCGTTGCGGTTATTGGCCGCCCTCACTTTCGGTTGGTGATCTCGGCGGTCCTGGCTCGACTTGCCCCGGCGTAAAGAAAGCCATGTACGCCACCGCTATGATCATCGCGACAACGAAGATAGTCAGCACGAATTTGATCATGCCGTGCGTGGCTTTTTGATCTGTGTTGCTCATGCGACTACAACATAGCCGCAGTATAGAAGTTCCGGCCGTTCGACATGCTAGCTGGTTAGCTGCTTAACGACGTCATCGATCGACTCCCTGACGGGATAATAGCTCGGCGAGGCATCTTTCCCCAGCACACTGACGTAAATGTGGGTGCTGCTGGTGAACGCCCTGATGGCGACCACATGCTCCGGATTGATGAAGATAATCGGATCGTTAGTGCCCGCGTAGTGGAACGGCACAAGTCTCATCTTGTCCTCCCCAGGTTAGCCCCATCCGCACTGAACGACCAAATGCACTGTTTGTTGCTGCGCATCTGAATTTTAGAAGGACAAAAATGATGGACCCTTCGATTGCTCCGGCCTCGCGGGCCGCAGTGGTGACGCCGAACGATACGGCCATGGTCGGTGCGCGCGCCCTCTACATCGGTACGGCGGGTGACGTAGCCATTGCGCCGCGTCGGGACATGGATCCTGTCATCTTCAAGAGCGTGCCGGCCGGGACGATCCTGCCGGTTCACGCTGCCATCGTGGCGCTGACCGGGACTACGGCATCCAACATCATCGCGTTATTCTGATGGAGAACGGCAAGAACGTCCCGCTGAACGAGATCGGGATACTGGGTAGCGCCGCGAAGGTGTCGCGATCCATCTTCATCACCAACCATCCCGCCGATCAGAGGGCAGGGGCTCATGACAGGCAGACCAACCGAAAGGAGGGCGGTGACCATAGGCGGCTCGACGAGCAGGCAAAGCAGATCCATCTGCTCGACATGACTGTAAAGTCAGCAGCAACGTCGATGGGCAGATCCGCGAGGAAATCAAAACCCTAAAGGACACCGTCGAGAAGAACCACGAGGCTGTCGCCCCCACTCTTGAGGAGTGGAAAAAAATGAAGACCCTCGGCTATGGCATTCCAGGGGCTGATCGCGTTCGCGGGCCTGACCATTGGCGGCATCATTGCCTATGCCAGCGATGGGGCAGTGGCGGCGCTTCGGCATTGGTTGAAGATTAACTGATTGCTCGCGATTTGCTCGGCGGATCAAAAAGAAGCTCCGTCGAAACGGGGCAGTTTGGGAAAGGGCGGATCGCACAGGCTGAAGGAAGGGATGGCGGCCGGCCCCGGGATTGGGGCCACCTGTGCGATCCTGTGGCCTAACAATAAATTGCCGGAAATGTTCCGGTGCGGTTCCGTACAAGAGTTAGAGAGCGGATCACCCCCGACCTGGCGTGGCTGAGGTTTATTCCCGGGGCGCTGTTCAAATCATACGGTTGTGGTGATTTTTGTTTAAATGCACGGGAAGAACCGACGGCTGTCCCGGCGGTGCAGCTCATTGGGACGCCCGACCGCCTGATGCTCTTGCGAATGCCAGGCCGCACGGGGGGAGAACCCTTATGCCTAAAGGGGGTTACATCAGCGCGGAGGAGCCATGGCTCGGTAAACGAGTTTGATCTCGTTGATCAAAAAATGCCCCGCCGAGGCGGGGCAAGTTCGGTGGCCTTAGAGGAACACACCATTGCGTTCCTTCCAGTCTAACAACCAAGGGGCACGCCCGGTTCCCGATACGCTTTTGTACCGATCCTCCAGGGCTTAACTGCCCAGAGAAAGAAAATCCCCGAAAGAACGGGGCTTAGGTAGGGGTGTGGTTTCTAGGCAGAAACGCATCGTGGCGTTGCTACAACTACATTGCATGATCGGGGTATTTTAGCAATTAATAATACTTCGATTCCCCAGCTCTTCGCTGAAATTAAGCATAATATGTGCGGTTGCGCGCTGAAGGAAAAAGTAACTTCAAATTACAGTTATGCTGAGTATTATTCGGTAGGCCCCTCAGCGATTACTTGCTAACCCCAAGCATAATGTCTCCTGTGCGTTGGGCGGCCTCCTACATCGCCTCGGGCTCCGTGCGGTCCCTTATCGACCATGTTTTCGCCGACCATGCAATTCTACCGTTCAAAAAAGCCCCGCTTTAGAGCGGGGCTAAGGTTGAGGTTTACGACCGGCCGCACGGCGAAGTGTCGGTGGCTGGAGTTATAACAAATCTCCGCACGGCCTACGCTCCTACGATCAACACCTGCCATTTGTTCCCGCCCCGACGATTTTTATCGGCCTTTTGGCCGACCATGCAATTCCAACAATTTTTCGTAGTGCTCCTCGACCCTCCGGCATGCCTCCCGGGATGTTGTCTCCCATCCGCTGTGAGGCACGATATGCTCTCGCACCCAAGGGACGTGAGTGGCGTTCCACTTCCACATCCCCATCTCGCCGTGGCTCGTTTGGTCTAGCTGGATGCGGCCGAAGGACTGCTCGCCGTCGAACCCGCTGAAGTCTTGGTGTCCTTCTCCCGGCCAGGTCTCGCGCCATTTGTATTTTGGTTGATACTGATCTGGCACCGGGTAGCCTCCGACCGTCGAGCGTGTCGCTAGATGTTCTCGACTTAGGCGGAGTCAATAACACGAATTGGGCAATTGCTTTTTAAGGCATTGCTGATGGGATGGCGGCATGACAAAGCCGCCGAAACCAAAGCCGCTCCTGCAGTATGCTGACAAGCCGGTTCGATCCCGGCCTCGCAAGCCACGAAATCCCGCACAGCCGAACCTTCCCCTCGACCCCATGCCGGATCGCATCGATCCATGCCTTGCTCTCCTGAAGCCGAAGCCGCCCAAAGGGCCGCAATGGGCCTTCGAAGTGAAATGGGATGGCTATCGCCTGGCAGTGCACATCGAGCCGACGGGCATTCGCATCTTGACGCGCGGCGGCCACGACTGGACGGATCGCTTCCCGGCAATCAAACAGGCGGCATTGTGGCTTCCCGTCGGTTCTGCAATCCTCGACGGGGAGGCTGTGGTTTGAGAAAGGCCGGTCGGATTTTGGCCTGCTGCAACAATCGCTCGGCGGGCGGGGCGGCAAGAAGAGCTCAAGCGACGCCATCTTCATGGCCTTCGATCTGCTCTATTTCGACGGCCATGATCTCAGAAATTCCGAACTCGACGTGCGCCGGCATCTGCTTGAGGATCTGGTGCCCGCCGGCGAGCAGGGCAATATCCGGCTCTCGGAGGAGATCGTGGCCGATGGCGATCAGCTGCTGGCAACGCTTGCGAACACGGGTTGGAAGGGATCATCGCCAAGCGGCGGGACGCACCCTATCGCTCCGGCCGGCTCGGTGACTGGCTGAAGATCAAATGCATGCAGAGCGACGGCTTCGCAATCGTCGGATACGAGAAGTCAACGGGATCGTTCGGAGGCATCGGCCGATTGCTGCTCGCCGCGCGCCAGGGAAACGAGCTCGTCTATTTCGGGGGAGTGGGGACCGGCTTTAACGAAACGATCCGCCGCCGAGATCCGCGAGCAAATGGACAAGCTGATCATTGGCAAGCCCGCGGTCGATACCGGCAGGAAGCGAAACGCAGTCTTCGTCCGGCCGGAGCTTGTTGCCGAGATTGAATATCGAGCCTGGACCCACGACGGCAAGCTCTGGCATGCGTCATACAAGCGGCTGCGCAACGAGCAGGATTATGCGGCCGTTTATGAGATCGAATAAGATGTGAAGCAGGGCGATTCGATGGGCTGCGCCGTGGGATCACGAGGGAACAATCTTTACCCCCACCACATGGCGCGGAGCCGTGCGTCTTCGGCAAAAGCGGGAATGGCGCTTCCGGCACCAAGGGCGAGACCGGCGGCCGCACCGGCTGAACCAATCAGGAATGAACGGCGATTAACCTAAATTGATAATCCTCCTTGTCCCGATTCCCCGCTGCCATCCTCCAATGGCGTTATCGGGCACTTTGTGGAGATTACGAAAAAAAATTCGGTGAAAGCAAATGTGGATTGCCGGAGCAATAGGACGTTAATGGCCACATCCAGAGGCTGGGGAGTATGGCCAAGCGCATTTATGCGTAGCGATGTGATTTCATTGTCTCAAGTCCAATTGCTCGAGGCAAACGGCCGCAGCGGCTTGAATTCCACCGCCTGCACAGCGCCCGACGAGGTCATCATCTTCGCCCGCTTTTGGGCGAGATTCGCCCACCACTTCGAGGTGGTCCGGATCTGATCAATGCCATCAAGTATACGAAGCATGTGCCGGGCTTCCGCAGCCTCCATTGTTACGAGTGGTATGCCATCCAGTCGTGCCGGTGCATCAGTTGCATTATCGATTATGGCCCAACTGGTATCACTCGCGTTCAAACGATAGTTGCTCGCCATTTTGTCCCTCCGGTGAAATGGCAAGATTGATGCAAAATTCCCGATGCGCACATCTGGCAAAAGGGATTGGCTCCACCACCAAAAGGCGAATCGGCTGTTTGAACGTTAAATCGCCGGTCCAGCAGGGTCTCGTTTCAACCCGCGACGTGATGCGGTGCCGCGCAGTCGAAATGGCTCCGCACCGCAACCCGCCGCTAGCGAACCAACAACAGCAACCAAAAACCGCTGGAGCGAACTCAAAACTGGATAAAACTTGGGGGCAAGGTCAACGACAATCGCGAATTGGCTGACAACCACGCGCTCATGCTTGCCGCCAACGCCGACTTCGACAGCGGGCTGACGGTCCTGAAGAAAAAGCGCCCTTGACTCCTTCACCAAAAAGAACAAAATAGCAACATTCCTGCGGCAACCTGATATTCCTATTCCAGCGTGGAGGATTTGGCATGCCCACCATTGTGTACAGAAACGATCAGAAAATCTCGCCACGCGATGTCATGAGATTCGCGGTCTACGCGGAGCACGTCAGCAGACAGTGCTATGACGTTTTCGAGGAAGACGGGTCGAGGTCTCGATCAGAAGCTCTTTCCCGTCGAGCGCAGGCCGTGTCTGATTCACTCGATTTTGGAGATGAACCACACTTCTTGGCGGAGGCGACGAAGAAGGTTCTCGCCCTTCGAGATATGGTCTCTGGCATGTGCTTCGATACGTTCGGAGAGCGCGGCCATATGGGCAAGTCCATGGACCTTCTCGGCATGGCCCGGGACGTGGACGAAGTGCTTGAAAAGTTCGTTATCTACCATCTTTCCCCGGAGGAGTTGGAAGCGGCAGAGACGGAATGGGCACATGAATCCCAGTTCCATGCGAAGATCGAAGGGGACAATTTGACGCGCGATGGGCCGGGCACCGGGGCGAGCGCTGGAAATCCTGCCGCCTCATGATCCCCAGACTTTCGGCATGAGAGCGGCGGCCGGCAGTATGGACTGCAGGGCTGGCCAGAAAAGCCCTCAGATATCAGCTGGCCGTGACGCGAAGGGGATCTCTGTAATAAAAAAAGCCCCGCCTGGGCGGGGCAGTTGACGGGCCTTAGAGGAACACACCATTGCGTTCCTTCCAGGCCAACAACCAAGGGGCAGGCCGGTTCCCGGTACACTTTTGTACCGATCCTCCAGAGCTTAACTACCCAGAGCAAGAAAAATCCCCGCAAGAGCGGGGCTTAGATAGGGGGGTGGTTTCTAGGCAGGAACGCATCGTGGCGTTGCTACAACTACTTTACATAGCCCTCCTACGTGAGCAATGAATAATATTACTTTCCACAGGTTCGCTCAGAAATTAATCAAATATCGTACGATTTCGCTCAGAAGGACAAAGTCTCTTCAAATTACACGCGCACTGAGTATTATTCAGTAGGCCGCTCAGCGATTACTTGCTAACCCCAAGCATAATGTCTCCTGTGCGTTGGGCGGCCTCCTAACCTCTGATCGGCTTCGCTGTCGCGAAATCCATGCCTTGACCTGCCCTTCCTTGAGTAGCTTCTGACGGATCTCTTCATCATTCGCTCGCAGTGACGCCGATGACCGCGCGCAATGCGCCTTCTTTAGAACGTGATCACATGCGATGATGGGACATCATCCGCCATCGACCCAGGCGCGGATGGCTAAGAGAACCCGATTGCTCTTGCCTGTACAGGAGCAATGGCTGGATGGCTCGCTACTTTTTCAACGTTCATGACGGCATCTCGATTCCGGACACTCTGGGCTCGGAGCACCCGGACCTGCAGAGCGCCCGTACCGAGGCTGTGGAGACCATAGCCGAGCGGCTGCGGGGCGCTCTGTTGACGAAGGGTGACGTTTCTGCGTGGCTTATGAACGTCACCGATGAGCGCGGCTTTACCGTCATTGTTCTATCCTTCACGGCAGCCGTCCAAATCGTGGATCATGTAAATGTCGCTGTGCAAGTGCCTGGCGCATTGTAGAAATGTCAAAACCGCACAGACGGCTTAGCCCCTCTTGGCCTGTACTAGTGCTTTGACCCATAAGCTTAACATTGCTGACGCGTCCCCGTGACGTCGACATGAGATCGGGCTCAATCCCGCCGGAGGCTGGGCTATGTCCGACTTTTCGCAGTCTGATGTTCGAAACCTACTTCTGAGAGCGCTCGAGCCCGAAGCGTTCGATCTGCTGCGGGCCGCGATGCAGCCGGTAGCGCTTCCGGTGAAATTGGAAGTGATCGCGCCGGATGTGCCAAGTGAGGCCGCCTACTTCCTGGAAAGCGGCTTGGCATCAGTCGTTGCCACCAACTCCGATGACGAATCCGTGGAGGTCGGGCATGTCGGATATGAGGGCATGGCAGGGTCTCATGTGCTGCTGAAGGTCAACCAGACTCCGAACAGGACCTTCATGCAGGTCGAGGGGCACGGAATTTCGGTGCCGGTATCCGCGCTTCTTTCCATGGCGGAACGGGTTCCGTCGGCCAACGACCTGCTTCTCAGATATGCGCATTGCTGCGATTTGCAGCTTGCCCATTCCGCCCTTGCCAATGCCCGCTACAACATGCCTGAACGGCTGGCGCGATGGCTGCTGATGTGCCACGACCGGCTGCGGGACAAGAATCTGCCTCTCACCCACGAGTTCCTCTCGCTTATGCTCGGCGTCCGGCGTGCGGGGGTCACCAATGAAATTCACATCCTCGAGGGCGTGCACGCCATCAAGGCCACGCGCGGGAATATTCGGATCCTGGACAGGCCGAAGCTGGAGGAGATAGCCGGTGGCTCCTATGGTGTTCCTGAGCGCGAATACGAACGGCTCGTCGGATTTCCCATCAGGCAGGCTTGAGCTCAGAAAAAGCTGCAGCTTCTCTCATGCGTCGCTGCAACTGGTTAGGCCTGCGGGACGGGGACGAGCTGACATCAGCCATAGCAGATAGTTCAGCGATAAACATTTCCCGAACGTAGTGCTGCCGTTCGCAATGCCTCGATTTGATATCTCTCGCAGAAGTACGCCGCCGTCTTGTTGTAGATGTAGCGGCCACAAAACTGGTACGTGACAGCCGCCAACTTGTGGTTCATATGAATTGGATGACAATGTTGCTTGTCAAAACTCGGAGAGAATGGCGCATGCGTAGAATTCT
The DNA here is from genome assembly GCF_048551595.1 of Rhizobium sp. CRRU65. NCBI lineage: Bacteria > Pseudomonadati > Pseudomonadota > Alphaproteobacteria > Hyphomicrobiales > Rhizobiaceae > Rhizobium > Rhizobium sp. CRRU65. Next base: position 647,652 of record NZ_JBLYZH010000002.1, read on the forward strand.
ATTAACTGGACTATCCGTATTGTTTCTCGGAGCGCAAGCTATTGCTGCTACCGCGATGACTGGAAAAGAGCTTCAAGCTCTGCTTTCGGACGGCAAGGTGATTGTGCTGGGCGGGCCAAAAGAAGGCTACAACGGCGAGCTTTCGGTTCTCAAGGACGGTACCGCACATGGTTCGGTCAAACTCGATTCCGGAGATGTGATCACCATTGACGGCGTGTGGCACATTACTGGCAACAAGTTCTGCCGCACGTGGAAGGGCGGAACGGACGCTGGGAAAGAGGTATGCGAGACCTGGAATAAAACAGGTCCTAAGTCGGTTACCGTGTTGAACGGAAAAGAGAATATCGGCAAGAACTCCTGGAAGTAGTGTCGAGCAAAGGCGCTATCAAAGCTCGGCCGCCTCTAGCTCCACCTGAGCACCTGTTCCTGTTCGTAAGATTATGAGGGAAGTGCTCTAAGCACCACCAACGAGTCGGCCCAGAAGGGGGCGGGATTGTCGGTGTCGCTCATCCAACCTCCTGGAGTGTCGAAGCCGATGGGCCGAAACGCCAAAAAAAGCCCCGCCTTAGGTAGGACGGGGCGAGTTTGGGTTGCGGTGGGCCGCACATTGAAGTGTAGGGTGGCTGCCATATCAAATCTCTGCACGACCCGACTCCTTACGATCGGCGGAGCCGAATTGTTCCCTCCCGACAGATTTTTTATCGGCCTTGCGGCCGGCGATGTGATTCCAGCAGTTTTCATAATACTCCTCGACCCTCCGGCATACCTCCCGGGACTGCACTTCCACCGCTGGCAATACATCAAAAGGACGCCCCCTGATCGTCCTTTGAGCAATCTGGCAAAAGCGCATCGTCAGGACTAAGCTGTACGAGTTCGTGTTTTGGAGCAGCGCCATGGAGCTGGTCGTCGAATACTGCCTGCACAAGCTTGGAGGCTTTTTTTACAAAACTTACTATCTCAATGGTGAGGCAATGGCGCTCAGTTTCGCCATTTCCATTGGCCTGGTTCTGACGGTTTTCGCGGTGGAACTCACCTATGTGGGGTTCGGCAATTCCGGATTCCGTCGGGTTTTCTTCGAACGCAGCAAATCCACAATCACCGATATCGTCTATTTCGTCCTTCAGGCGACGGGAATGATTACGCTATTCGCGGCGCTTGCGTCATTTGGTTTGTCCTATGCCATCACCCACGCGGCTCAGGATGCCCCCCACCTGGACCTTGCCGGGAGGCTGCCAAGCTGGGCACATGTTCTCTTGTTCCTAGTGCTGTCAGACTTCTTGAGCTACTGGCAGCATCGGTTGATGCACCGGCTGCCCGTACTATGGCGGCTGCACGAATTTCACCACGCAGCCGAAGAGTTCAACGCGCTGACTTCGTCGCGGGAGCATCCGCTGGAGAAGGCCATAAACATGGCCATCATGGTCGTTCCGGCGCTGCTTATCGGCCTGCCAACGGCCGAATTCGCCTTCGTGACCATCACCTTTGGCGCCATTGGCCTGGTCAAGCACAGTGCCATTCCCTGGCATGGCTGGTTTGGCAAATACGTGATCCAGTCACCACGCGACCACTTCATCCATCACTCCCGAGTGCGGGAACATCACGACAAGAATTTCGCCAATTATTTCCCGATCTGGGATCATTTGTTCGGCACCTATTACGAGGGCGATGCAGACGGTGCAAAGCTCGGTCTGGACCGCGACTACTTCAACCAAACCGATCCGTTCCGTGAAAGCATCGCCACGGAAATCCGTTTCTTCCAACGCGCGGGGCAAGCTGCCAAGGCCAAGTGCGGCATAAGCCTCATAAGCGGAAAACCTGCCTCGCCGCAGGGGCTGTCGGGCCCGGAAGAGCGCCGGTAGCGCGAAGTTGGCATCGCTCTGTTGTGATAAGCGGCAGCTTTCGGGAATCCACGAACTGGCTCCGAATGACAGGAATGGGTCGATTCCAGCCGCCGCTTCCGCTCCAACGAACCCGGGTTTAATGCGTTGATGTGGAGCCGATCGCAAAGCCGTTAGAAGGGCCCGCATAATAAATACCCGTGCAGAAACCTATAGCCGATAAACTGTCGGCCCTCGGGCTCAAACATATCAACATGGTCGGTAGATACGCACCACACTGCCGGATTTGTCGCACGTGGGGAACTCCGACCGCTGCGCGATCCGTCAATCCCCGATGGGCATGGCGCGTGAAATCTTATGCAGGTATCTGCTCCGTTGCTACTCAGACCCCTTCTCGTCTTAGCCGAATGTCAATAACACTTATTAGGCAATTGCTTTTTAAGGCATTGCTGATGGGATGGCGGCATGACAAAGCCGCCAAAACCAAAGCCGCTCCTGGAGGATGCTGACAAGCCGGTTCGATCGCGGCCGCGCAAGCCGCGAAATCCTGCCCAGCCGAACCTCCTCCTCGACCCCATGCCGGATCGCATCGATCCATGCCTTGCTCTCCTGAAGCCGAAGCCGCCCAAAGGGCCGCAATGGGCCTTCGAAGTGAAATGGGATGGCTATCGCCTGGCAGTGCATATCGAGCCGACGGGCATTCGCATCCTGACGCGCGGCGGCCACGACTGGACGGATCGCTTCCCGGCAATTCAACAAGCGGCCCTGTGGCTTCCGGTTGGCACGGCAATCCTAGATGGCGAGGCCGTGGTTCTCGACGAGCAGGGCCGGTCGGATTTCGGCTTGCTGCAACAATCGCTGGGCGGGCGGGGCGGCAAGAAGAGGTCAAGCGACGCCATCTTCATGGCCTTCGATCTGCTCTATTTCGACGGTCACGACCTCAGAACTTCCGAACTCGACATGCGCCGGCATCTGCTCGAGGATCTAGTGCCGGCCTGCGAGCTGGGCAATATCCGGCTCTCGGAGGAGATCGAGGCCGACGGTGATCAGCTGCTGGCAAGCGCCTGCGAACACGGATTGGAAGGTATCATCGCCAAGCGCCGGAACGTGCCTTATCGCTCCGGCCGGCTCGGCGACTGGCTGAAAATCAAATGCGTCCAGAGCGACAGTTTTGTGATCGTCGGCTATGAGCGATCCACAGTTGCGCGAGCTGGGATCGGGCGGCTGCTGCTCGCCGCGCGCAAGGGAAACGAGCTCGTCTACGTTGGGGGCGTTGGAACCGGCTTCAACGAACGTTCCGCCGCGGAGCTCCGGGAGCAGATGGACAAGCTGATCATCAACAAGCCCGCTGTCGATACCGGGAGGAAGCGAAATGCCGTCTTCGTCCGTCCGGAGCTGGTTGCCGAGATCGAATATCGGGCCTGGACGCATGACGGGAAGCTACGGCACGCGTCTTATAAGGGGTTGCGCGAAGCCGCTGATCAACTGGCGATTTATGAGTTGGACGACATACGCTAAGGTCCAACACCGGCCAGTCGAATGCGTCTCGTCGCTCGGCAAACAGCCCCTCAGTCGTTGCTAGTAACTTCCACTTGATCGCTTCTGTTCGGCCTTTTGATTCTCTTGGCTAGCAAAACGGTCGACGAGATCCCACCGCTCAGCATCTTTAGAAAAAGTATATTGAAAAAGGTGAGGGAATACGCATTTCCGACAACTGTTGTCGAAGCGCCTGCACCGTAGATCGGCAAAGGGATGAGAATAATTAAAACAACGAAGGTGAGCAAATATACCAAGTCCGTTTTAAAAAAGTTTTTTAGATCGGCAACTATAATCTCTCGGCTCAATTGCGAGGAAATTATATAAACCGAAAACAATAGTGTCTTCACGACCGTAAAGGTGATCAGAGAAAACGAAAGACATGTGTAAAGGGCGACCTGTTCTGGATGGTTTTCGGCCAGCCATGGCAGTTCATAGTAGTATTTGGGTAGAATAACCAACATGTATCTTAGTTGCGGGGCGATGTAATCCAGTACGGATCCTCTGGTCAGCCAAAGAAACAAGATCGACATAGACAAATAGCCATATCGAGGGGCGGACCGCTAATATGGCTCTCATATCGTTTGATAAAGTTCTGATTTTGAAGGCGAAAGAAAAGATCAACCCCGGCAAAACTTTTAAACATCATTTACGTTCAGCCTTTTGCCCCGAAACAATGCCTGAAAAACTCGATCGGGGGCGGGCACTTCGTAGTGGGGG